>NZ_AUKW01000004.1:0-555404 GCF_000424965.1 Streptomyces sp. TAA204 | reverse complement strand
CGCGACGCGATGGCCTCGGCGGGCAAGACCCTGGTCGAGCTCTTCGGTCTCGCCCGCGAGCTGAACGTCGACGCCGAGGGCATCGACATGGGCCCGTCCCCGACGGACGCCGCGCTCGCCGCCGATCTGGCGCTGCCGATCGAGGAGCTCGAGCTCACCGTCCGCTCGTACAACTGCCTCAAGCGCGAGGGCATCCACTCCGTGGGTGAACTCGTCGCGCGTTCCGAGGCGGACCTGCTCGACATCCGCAACTTCGGCGCCAAATCGATCGACGAGGTCAAGGCGAAGCTGGCCGGCATGGGCCTGGCCCTGAAGGACAGCCCGCCCGGATTCGACCCGACGGCCGCCGCCGACGCCTTCGGCGCGGACGACGACACCGACGCCGGGTTCGTGGAGACCGAGCAGTACTGATCCGACGGGGCGTGCGACCGGCCGCGGCCGGCCCCACGCCCCGGTCCCCGTCCGGCGATCCGCCCGGCCGGGACACCCTTCCGGTACCTGATACGGCCGGAGCTGCCACCGGTACCTGACACGGCCGGTGCAGGGACAACGAAGGAGAAGCACGATGCCGAAGCCCACCAAGGGCGCCCGTATGGGCGGCAGCGCCTCGCACCAGAAGGCCATGCTGGCGAACCTCGCCACGGACCTCTTCGAGTACGGGCGCATCACCACCACCGAGACGCGGGCCCGCCGCCTGCGTCCCGTGGCGGAGCGGCTGATCACCAAGGCGAAGAACGGCGACCTTCACAACCGCCGTCAGGTCATGCGTACGGTCAAGGACAAGAGCGTGGTGCACACGCTCTTCACCGAGATCGGCCCGCGCTACGAGAACCGGCCGGGCGGCTACACCCGCATCACCAAGATCGGTAACCGTCGTGGCGACAATGCGCCCATGGCCGTCATCGAGCTGGTGGAGGCCCTGACCGTGCAGCAGCAGGCTGTCGGTGAGGCCGAGGCCGCCACCAAGCGCACCGCCAAGGACGCCGCCGGTGACGAGGCCGTCGCGGACCTGAAGAAGGACGCGGAGGCCGGTGAGGCGAAGGCCGACGCCGAGGGCGACAAGCCCGCGGCCGAGGAGTCCAAGGACGCCTGACGCGCTCACAGAGCACATGAGCGGGCCCGTTCCCTCCGGGGGGCGGGCCTGTTCGTATCCATGGAGAGGATCGGCTGCGTGACGGACGCGGTGGGGCCCGGCAAGGTACGGGTGCGGCTCGACCTGAGCTATGACGGCAGGGACTTCTCCGGCTGGGCGCGGCAGCGCGCGAGGCGCACCGTGCAGGGGGAGCTGGAGGACGCTCTGCGTGTGGTGCTGCGGCTCGGCGGGGAGGGGGCCGCGCCGGTCGAGCTGACCGTCGCCGGCCGCACGGACGCCGGTGTGCACGCGCGGGGCCAGGTCGCCCACGTGGATCTGCCGGAGCCGGTCTGGGAGGAGCACGGGGACCAGCTCCTGCGCCGGCTCGCCGGGCGGTTGCCGATGGACGTACGTGTGTGGCGGCTCGGCGCCGCGCCCGAGCACTTCAACGCCCGCTTCTCCGCGGTCTGGCGGCGCTACGCGTACCGCGTGAGCGACCATCCCGGCGGTGTGGACCCGCTGTTGCGCGGGCACGTCCTGTGGCACAACTGGCCGCTGGACGTCGACGCCATGAACGAGGCCGCCGGATCGCTGCTGGGGGAGCACGACTTCGCCGCGTACTGCAAGAAGCGCGAGGGCGCGACGACGGTCCGTACGCTGCGGCAGCTTCGCTGGGAGCGGCGTGCGGACGGCGTCCTGGAGGCGACGGTGGAGGCGGACGCCTTCTGCCACAACATGGTGCGCGCGCTGGTGGGGGCGATGCTGTTCGTCGGTGACGGGCACCGCCCCGCCGCGTGGCCCGGTCAGGTGCTGGCCGGGAGGGTGCGGGACTCGGCGGTGCACGTCGTACGGCCGCACGGGCTGACCCTGGAGGAGGTCGGTTACCCGGCCGACGGGGAGCTGGCGGCGCGCAACCTGGCCGCGCGGAACCGTCGTTCGCTGCCCGTCGGCGGCACCGGTGCGGGCTGCTGCTGAGCCCTCGCCCCGGCTGTCCGTGCGGCCGTGCCGCCGGTCCGCGTCCTATCCCGGGGAGGCGCCCACTGCCTCGGCCGCCGCGTCCTTGCCGCGCTTGAGGATGCGGGCGTAGGCGTAGTTCGAGCCGTCGCGGCCGGCCTGCTCCGCCTTGCTGTCGGAGGCCGTGGACGGCTCGCCGTTGGTACGCCCGGAGATGGTGAAGTAGGCGTAGCGGCCGAAGGAGTTGACCGTCGTACGGCAGGTGACGGTGCGGCAGAAGTCGGGGACGCCGCTGCCGGGCAGTGCGACGAGGTTCGGCTTGTACTGCTTCTTCACCGTGGCCGCCGTCCCGGCGTCGTCGAACACGGCGATGCCGATGGTGACGGCCAGACCGCTGCGCGTGTAGGTCGCTCGGAAGAGCTGGGTGCAGTCGTTCTTGCTGAGGACGGGGCCGAGTCCGGCGTGCGCCGCGTCGGTGCAGCCCTTGCTGGTGTCGGTGGCGGCGCGCTTGTACGGGCGGCCGTTGATGGTGACGTTCTTGTTCGGGTAGAGCGTGCCGATGCTGAGCGGTGCCTTGTCGCGCTCGGCGTCCGAGACGAAGTCCCGGGGCGGCGGCGGTGGCGGAGGCTCGTCCTTGAAGGTCGGCTCGGGCTGGCCCGCGGTGCTCGAGGGCAGGTCCTCGGGTGTGGGGAGGTTCTCGGACGGCTTGTCGGAGGCACTGCCTCCCCCGACTCCCTCGGTGACGACCGCGATCGCGACGATGCCGGCGACGGTCACGGTGGCGAGCGCACTGACACCGACGATTGTCCAGCGGCGCCGTCGCGCGCGCTTGCGCTCCGTCTGCTCGGCGAGTGCTGCCCAGTCGGGAGTCGAAGATCCTCCTGGACCCCGTTCGGGTCCACCCTGCCCAAAGCTCATGGGCGCATCTTATTCGGTTGGTTCCGGCGCCGTGCCACTGAGGAATCGGCACTCACGGGACACCGCGGGGCGGCCTGTCCGGGGTGCTTCCGGCCGCAGGAGGGCGCTCAGCCGGCTCACCGCCGGACTCCGGCGGTGAGCGGCCCCTCGTGCTGATGAGGCGGAGGGGCGAGGCGTTCCAGGTGAGACCGGGTTTCCGCATGGTCACGGGGTGTGCTCGACCCGCTTTGACCCGTACGGGTGCGCACCGGTAAGCTGCCGGTTCGTTGTGTGTATTGGCTTGCTCATTCTCACGTGGGAGGGCCTTACACCGGTCCACCGGTCGATGACCAGCGATCAGCACGTGCGGCCCGCGTCACCGTGGTGCGGTCAAGGCTGTCGTGATCTGCCAGGTGGCCTTGTCAGGACCTTTCTCCTGAGCCCTTCCCGGGCCCGGAGACCCACTCACAGAAGCGAAGGCTACGACCGTGCGTACGTACAGCCCCAAGCCCGGCGACGTCCAGCGCCAGTGGCACGTCATCGACGCGCAGGACGTTGTCCTGGGCCGTCTGGCCACCCAGGCCGCCACCCTTCTCCGGGGCAAGCACAAGCCGGTGTACGCGCCTCACGTCGACACCGGTGACTTCGTCGTCATCATCAACGCCGACAAGGTGCACCTGTCCGGCAACAAGCGGATCCAGAAGATGGCCTACCGCCACTCCGGCTACCCGGGTGGCCTGCGGTCGGTCCGCTATGACGAGCTGCTGGAGAAGAACCCCGAGAAGGCCGTCGAGAAGGCCGTCAAGGGCATGCTCCCGAAGAACTCGCTGGGCCGTCAGATGCTCTCGAAGCTGAAGGTCTACGCGGGTGACCAGCACCCGCACGCTGCCCAGCAGCCCGTGCCGTTCGAGATCAGCCAGGTCGCGCAGTAAGTCCGGCCACCCCGCCGATACAGAGAGAAGTTGAGGAGCATCGTGGCCGAGACCACTGCTGAGACCCCCGTCGAGGGTGTCGAGGAGTACACGACAGAGACCCCCGAGGCCCCGGAGGAGTTCACCTCCGAGTCCCTCGCCTCGCGCTTCGGCGACCCGCAGCCGGCCGCCGGCACCGGGCGCCGCAAGAACGCCGTCGCCCGCGTCCGCATCGTGCCGGGCAGCGGCAAGTGGAAGATCAACGGTCGCACCCTTGAGGGCTACTTCCCCAACAAGGTGCACCAGCAGGAAGTCAACGAGCCCTTCAAGGTGCTCGAGCTGGACGACCGCTACGACATCGTCGCCCGCATCAACGGCGGCGGCATCTCGGGTCAGGCCGGCGCGCTGCGCCTGGGCGTGGCCCGTGCGCTGAACGAGGCGGACGCGGACAACAACCGCGGCGCGCTGAAGAAGGCCGGCTTCCTGACCCGTGACGCTCGCGCCGTCGAGCGCAAGAAGGCCGGTCTGAAGAAGGCCCGCAAGGGCACGCAGTACAGCAAGCGCTGAGGCACGGCGCGGGCCGGCTGCGGCCGGTCGGCGCCACTCGCTCACAGCAGCGATGCGAACACCGCCCCGGGAGCACGAAACCGTGCCCCCGGGGCGTTCGTCTATGACGGCAGGGCGTGGCGGTCTCCCGCGCCGCCGCCCGCGGTTTGCGCGGCGGGTGCCGCCCGGTGTTCCGCGGACAAGGGCGGGCACGCGGGTGGGCGGCGTGCCGCGTGCGGCGCGGGAGCGCGCCGGGTGTCCGGGAGCACCGGAGACAGGCGTACGGCGGATACCTTGCAGGGATGGATCGGGCGACAGTCCGGGTCCCGGCCGGTGTTCCGCCCGTACACGACCCATATGCGGCTCGTATACAGCTCGTATCCGGACCGGTGGCCGGGAATCCCGCCTCGGCCCGGTGCTCGTACTCGATCGGACTCGGAGGAACCACAAGTGGCACGACTCTTCGGTACGGACGGTGTGCGCGGTGTCGCCAACGAGAGCCTGACGGCTGAGCTGGCGCTCGGCCTGTCGGTCTCGGCGGCTCATGTGCTCGCTGAGGTGGGCTCGTTCGAGGGGCATCGGCCGGTGGCCGTGGTCGGGCGGGATCCCCGTGCGTCCGGGGAGTTCCTGGAGGCCGCCGTGGTGGCGGGCCTCGCCAGCGCCGGGGTGGACGTGCTGCGGGTGGGTGTGCTGCCGACCCCCGCGGTCGCCTATCTGACCGGGTCTCTCGGCGCGGACCTGGGCGTGATGCTCTCCGCGAGCCACAATCCGATGCCCGACAACGGCATCAAGTTCTTCGCGCAGGGCGGCCACAAGCTCGCCGACGAGCTGGAGGACCGCATCGAGTCGCTGTACCGGGAGCACGGGGCCGGTCAGGAGTGGGACCGGCCCACGGGCGCGGGCGTCGGCCGCGTACGCGACTACGACGAGGGCTTCGACAACTACGTGGCCCACCTCGTGGGCGTGCTGCCCAACCGGCTGGACGGCCTGAAGGTCGTCATCGACGGCGCGCACGGCGCCGCCTCGCGTGTCTCCCCTGAGGCCTTCGCCCGCGCGGGCGCCGAGGTCGTCACCATCGGGGCGGACCCCGACGGACTGAACATCAACCACGACTGCGGCTCCACGCATCTGGACGGGCTGCGGGCCGCCGTCGTGGAGCACGGGGCGGACTTCGGCGTCGCCCACGACGGTGACGCGGACCGCTGCCTGGCCGTGGACGCACAGGGCCGGACCGTCGACGGCGACCAGATCCTGGCTGTACTGGCGCTGGCGCTGAAGGACGCGGGCCGTCTGCGCAAGGACACCGTGGTGGCCACCGTCATGTCGAACCTCGGGTTCAAGCTGGCGATGGAGCGCGAGGGCGTCCAGCTGCTGCAGACCGCCGTCGGTGACCGTTACGTGCTGGAGGAGATGAAGCGCGGGGGCTACGCGCTCGGCGGTGAGCAGTCCGGGCATGTGATCGAGCTCGACCACGCCACGACGGGCGACGGCACGCTCACCGGACTGATGCTCGCCGCCCGCGTCGCCGGGACGGGCAAGTCGCTCGCGGACCTGGCGAGCGTGATGGAGCGGCTGCCGCAGGTGCTGGTCAATGTGCGGGACGTGGACAAGAGCCGGGTGGAGACCTCGGCCGAACTGGCCGCCGCCGTGACGGAGGCGGAGCGTGAACTCGGCGCCACCGGAAGGGTGCTGCTGCGTTCCTCGGGTACCGAGCCGCTCGTACGGGTGATGGTGGAGGCCGCTGACAGCGAGCAGGCCGAGTCCGTGGCCGGGCGCCTGGCCGACGTGGTCAAGAGCGCGCTGGGCTGACGCCGCGGCCCGCCGCGGCCGCCGCGGGCCCGCCCGGTCAGGACCGGCCAGGGCTCCGGCCGGGGTACCGGCCCGCGCTGAGGGCCGGGCCGGGCCCGCTGCGCCGCCGCCTCAGAGCTTGCGCAGCGACAGCCGGCGCACCTTGTGGTCCGGCCCCTTGTGCAGCTGAAGTGTCGCCCTGCCGCGTGTCGGTGCGACGTTCTGCCGCAGGTTGGGCTCGTTGATCGTGCGCCAGGTGCGGCGGGCGTAGTCGAGCGCTTCCTCCTCGGACACCTGTGTGTAGCGGTGGAAGTACGAGCGCGGGTTCTGGAAGGCCGTCTCGCGCAGTGCGCGGAAGCGGTTCAGGTACCACTCCTCGATGTCGCCGGTGCGTGCGTCGACGTAGACGGAGAAGTCGAAGTAGTCGGCCAGGGCGAGCCGGGTGCGGCCGTCCCGGCCGGGCAGCGCGGGCTGCAGGACGTTCAGTCCCTCGACGATGAGGATGTCGGGCCGCTGCACGGTCAGTCGCTCGCCCGGAACCCGGTCGTAGATGAGGTGCGAGTAGACGGGGGCGCTCACCTCGGCCTTGCCCGCCTTGACGTCGGCGACGAAGCGGGTCAGGGCCCGGCGGTCGTAGGACTCGGGGAAACCCTTGCGCGCCATCAGGCCGCGCTCCTGGAGTTCCGCCGTGGGCAGCAGGAAGCCGTCGGTGGTGACCAGTTCGACGCGCGGGTGCTCCGGCCAGCGCGCCAGCAGAGCCCGCAGCAGCCGGGAGACGGTGGACTTGCCCACGGCGACGCTCCCCGCGACCCCGATCACGAACGGAGTGCCGTGCTGGGTGCCGTTGCCGTCCCCGCCCGCGTCGCCGAGGAAGGTGTTGACGGCGTTGCGCAGGCCGTGCGTCGCGCCGACGTAGAGGTTCAGCAGCCGGGAGAGCGGGAGGAAGATGTCGCGTACCTCTTCCAGGTCCACGACGTCGCCGAGACCGCGCAGCTCCTCGACCTCGGCGGCGGTCAGCGGCAGGGGCGTACGCTCGCGGAGCGCGCTCCATTCGGCGCGGGAGAGATCGACGTAGGGCTTGGTCGGCACGCGACCCATTCTGCGCCGGGCGCGTGCGAGGGCGGCGGCCGGGGCAGGACGGGGCGAGGCGGGGGTGGGCGGGGCCGGTGACGGTTCGCGGACCTTTCTGGAAGTCGGCGTGAAAATGGCATGTGCGGGCGGTGTACGGAGGGTGGGTGCTGCCGATACGTTCCCGGCATGTCCCGCCGCATAGGCCGCATGAGCCTCAAGTACCGCATACGAAGACGTCCCGTCCGGCCCGAACTCCCCTCGTCACGGGACTTCGCGGCGCGCATAACGGGCGATCTGGCCCTCGACGACCTGCCGGACGAGGATCTGTCCGAAGACCTTACGGAGACCCTGGACATGTATGTGCTGGGCAGCAAGCCGCGCTGTGAGGAAGCGGAGTACCTGGAGCTGATGGAGACCGCGATAGAGCGCATCGCACGCGGTCGCTGAGGCTTGCCCGGCAGCATCCTGCCGGGCAGCGTCTCCGCTCCGGCACGGTTCGGGGTCCGACGTTGCCGGTGGCCGCGTACGGGCGCCGCTTAGGCTGATCCGCATGTGCGGAATCGTTGCGTACGCGGGAGGGCGTTCCGCCCTCGATGAGGTGCTTGCCGGGATGCGGCGCATGGAGCACCTGGGCTATGACTCCGCCGGGGTCGCCGTGCTCGTGGACGGCGGGCTGGCCGCGGCGAAGAAGGCGGGGACGTTCACCGACGTGCAGCGGGAACTGACGAGGCGTCCGCTCCCCGCGGGAACGACGGGAATCGGCCATCTGAGGTGGGCCACGCACGGCCCGCCCACCGACGCGAACGCGCATCCGCTGCTGGACAACTCGGGGCGGGTCGCCGTCGTGCAGAACGGCGAGATCGGCAACTTCGCCGAACTTCGCGCAGAACTGGCCCGCCGGGGCCACGAGTTGGCGTCAGAAACGGACACCGAGGCCGCCGCCCACCTGCTCGCCGAGCACTTCTCCTCCTGCGGCGACCTGAGCGAGGCGATGCGGCAGGTGTGCCGCCGGCTCACCGGCGACTTCGCGCTGGTCGCCGTGCACGCCGACGAACCGGACGTGGTCGTGGGGGCGTGCCGCGGGCTGCCGCTTCTCGTCGGGACGGGGGACGGGGAGGGGCTGCTGGCCTCGGACGCCGCCGCGCTCGTACCGCACATCCGGGAGACGGGGGCGCTGGGTCCGGACCAGGTGGTCACGCTGCACCGGGACGGCGGTGTGTGGGTGACCGACCTCGACGGTGTGCCGGGGGACCTGCGTACCTACGACCCGGGCCAGGGCGTGGACGTGAGCGCGGACGGCGGAGCCCGGGCGGACGCGCCGGCGCCCGCCGGTGCCGAGGGCACGGGCGGCGGTGCCCGGTGATCGTGGGGGTCGGAATCGACGTCGCCGAGATCGACCGGTTCGACGAGGCGCTGCGCAGGACGCCGACGCTGGCCGAACGGCTCTTCGTGGACGCCGAGTTGTATCTGCCCGGCGGCGAACGCCGGGGCGTGGCCTCCCTGGCGGCGCGGTTCGCGGCGAAGGAGGCGCTGGCTAAGGCGCTGGGCGCACCGGGCGGGCTGAGCTGGACCGACGCGGAGGTCGTCACCGCGGACTCCGGGCAGCCGTCGCTGCTGGTACGCGGGACGGTGGCGGCACGGGCCGAGTCGCTGGGGGTGCGGGGGTGGCACCTGTCGCTGTCGCACGACGCGGGGGTCGCCTCCGCGGTGGTGATCGCGGAGGGCTGAGTCCCACGGGGCGGGCCGATGGAGCGGTGACCGCTTCAGGGGCTCGCGAAGCTCCCGCCCGCGGTCTCCCGTCCCCACCCCCGGTCCCGTACCGCCCGCTCGTGTGGTCCGCCCCGATGGGACACCGTCAGACTGGGGGAATGAGGACTGCGTACAGCGTGGAGACCGTACGGGCCGCCGAGCGGGAGCTGATGGGCCGGCTGCCCGACGGAGTGTTGATGCAGCGCGCGGCCGCCGGGCTGGCCGCCGCGTGTGCCGGCGTGCTCGGACGGACGTACGGCGCCCGCGTCGTCCTGCTCGTCGGCAGCGGCGACAACGGCGGCGACGCGCTGTTCGCGGGGGCGCGGCTCGCGCGGCGCGGAGCGGGTGTGAGCGCGGTCCTGCTCTCGCCGGAGCGGGTGCACGAGGGCGGACTGGCCGCGCTGCGCTCGGCGGGCGGGAGGGTCCTGGTGGCACCGGGTGCGGTCGTCTCGGGGGCAGGGGGCGCCGCCGTGCCGGTGCAGCCGGTCATCGCCCGCGCGGATCTCGTGGTGGACGGCATCGTCGGCATCGGCGGGAAGGGCGGGCTGCGCCCGCAGGCCGTGGAGTTGGTGGACGCCGTGCGTTCGCCGGTCGTCAGCGTGGACCTGCCCAGCGGGGTGGACGCGGGCACAGGCGAAGTGACCGGGGTTGCGGTACGCGCGGACGCGACGGTGACGTTCGGCGCGTACAAGCCGGGTCTGCTGCTCGATCCGGCGCGTGAGCACGCGGGGGCGCTGCGGCTGGTCGACATCGGGCTCGAACCCCACCTCGGGGACGGCGCGCCCGCCGTGGAGGCTCTCCAGCACGCCGATGTGGCGGCGATGCTGCCGCGTCCCGGCGTGGAGAGCGACAAGTACCGGCGAGGTGTCGTCGGGGTCGTCGCCGGTTCCGCCCGCTACCCGGGGGCGGCCGTGCTCGCGGTCTCCGGGGCACTGCGCGGGGGCGCGGGCGCCGTGCGGTACGTGGGCCCGGCGGCGGACGCCGTGATCGCACGCCATCCTGAGGCGCTCGTCTCGTCGGGACCGCCGAGCAAGGCCGGCCGTGTGCAGGCGTGGGCCGTCGGCTCGGGCCTGGGGGACGACAGGGAGCGGCTCCGTGACGTGCTGGCGGCGCGGGTGCCCGTCCTCATCGACGCGGACGGTCTGCGGCTGACGGACGAGGCGGCCCTGCGCGCACGTACGGCACCCACCGTGCTGACCCCGCACGCCGGTGAGGCGGCAGCGCTGCTCGGCTGGGAGCGGGCGGAGGTCGAGGCCCGGCGGCTGGCGGCCGTACGGGAGCTGGCGGAGCGTACGGGAGCGACGGTGCTGCTGAAGGGGTCCACGACACTCGTCGCGGACGGCGGTGCGGACGGCGGCCCGGTGCGGGTCAATCCCACGGGGACCGGATGGCTGGCCACCGCCGGGACCGGCGACGTGCTGTCCGGACTGATCGGCTCGCTGCTGGCCGGGGGGCTCGACGGGCGGGACGCGGCGTCGGCCGGGGCGTATCTGCACGGTCTGGCGGGACGGTTCGCGCCGCGCCCGGCCGGTGCCTCGGACGTGGCGGAGGCGCTGAGCACCGCCTGGCGGGACCTGCTGCGGGACTGACGGGGTGGGCCTGCCGAGCGGGCCTGCCGAGCGGGCCGACCGGGGGGCCGGCCGAAGCGGCCGACCCTTGTGGGGCAGATGTCCCAGGCCATGTCCGGCATTCTCCCGGCCTGCGCAAACGGTTTTCGCGAGGTGCACGACGGGTGTGGCAGCGGTCACCTGAGAGACTGGCGGCGTGAACGATCAGTCCCGTCCGGGCCCCTCCTCCTGCGCCTCCGGCTCCGGCTCCCCCTCCGTCACCGGTCCGGAGGGGGGCGTGCGCCGTGCGCGTGCCGAGGTCGATCTCGACGCGGTGCGCGCCAACGTCCGTACGCTGCGCGCCCGCGCCCCCCGCGCGGAGCTGATGGCGGTGGTGAAGGCGGACGGCTACGGGCACGGGGCCGTGCAGTGCGCCCGCGCGGCCCGGGAGGCGGGCGCCTCCTGGCTGGGCACTGCCACACCCCAGGAGGCTCTCGCGCTGCGAGCGGCGGGCGACCGCGGCCGGCTGATGTGCTGGCTGTGGACACCGGGCGGCCCGTGGCAGGAGGCCGTCGAAGCCGGCATCGACGTCTCGGCGAGCGGACTGTGGGCGCTGGAGGAGATCGTCGAGGCGGCCCGCAGGAGCGGACGCACGGCCCGGGTCCAGCTCAAGGCCGACACCGGCCTGGGGCGCGGCGGCTGCGGCCTGCCGGACTGGCCGGAGCTGGTCGCCGCCGCCCGCGCCGCCGAGGCGGAGGGCGCGGTCAAGGTCACCGGCGTCTGGTCGCACTTCGCGTGCGCCGACGAGCCGGGTCACCCCTCCATCGCCCCGCAGCTCGAAGCGTTCCGCGACGTGCTCGCCGTCGCCGAACGCGCGGGCCTCGACCCGGAGGTACGGCACCACGCCAACTCGCCGGCGACGCTGACGCTTCCCGAGTCGCACTTCGATCTCGTACGGCCGGGTGTCTCCGTCTACGGTCTCTCCCCGTCCCCGGAGGTCGGCGTCGCCGCCGAGCTGGGCCTTCGCCCCGCGATGACGCTGACCGCCTCGCTCGCCCTGGTCAAGGAGGCGCCCGCCGGGCACGGCGTCAGCTACGGGCACACCTACCGCACTCCGGGCGCGACCACCCTCGGCCTCGTCCCGCTCGGCTACGCCGACGGGGTCCCGCGCCACGCGTCGGGTACGGGGCCGGTGCTGGCGGCGGGGAAGTGGCGGACGGTCGCCGGGCGGGTAGCCATGGACCAGTTCGTGATCGACCTCGGCGGCGACCGGGCGGCGGCGGGGGACGAGGTGGTGCTGTTCGGACCGGGTGACCGGGGGGAGCCCACGGCGGAGGACTGGGCCCGTGCGGCGGGCACCATCTCGTACGAGATCGTTACGAGGATCAGCTCCCGGGTATCACGTGTCTATACGAACGCACGGTCGAGTACGGGGGGTTGAGCACATGAGCGCGGAGGCGGAGGCGGAGGCGATCGCGAGGGCCGCGACCAGGACAGTCGCTGCCGTCGGCTCGGCCGGGGGCAGCGCTTCCGCGGCCGCCGTGAACGCCGTGAACGCTGTGAACACAGCCACAGCCATGGCCGTCACCGGCGGCGCGGGGCCCTGGGGCCGCCGCGCGGGACTGGCGGGAGCGACCCTGGGGCTGGTGGCGGCGGGCGTCGCCGTCGAGCGGCTGACCGTCAACCGCACGGTACGGCGCAAGGCACGGCTCGCGCTCGACGCGGCGGGCCCGTACGGCTCGCTGCGCGGCCGGCCCGGATCGGCCCGGGCCGAGGACGGCACGGAGCTGTACTTCGAGACCGAGGAGGTCGCGGACCTCGACGACGCCTCTGCCGGCACCTCCCGCTCCGGCGCCCGCAGCGCGGCTGCGGCTGCCGCCGGGGACGGCGTGGGAGGCCCGACCGTCGAGCCCGTACGCATCGAGACCGGCGGCGTCCACGAGTCGACGCCCCAGCGCAACCGGCTGCTGCGGCTGCTCAGACGGCGCCCGGCTTCCGGGGGCGCGGCGGCGGGCCCGTCCGGCCGGAGGTCCCGTTCCGGGTCCGCGGGGAAGCGGCCGACGGCGCACACGCTCCCGCCCACCGTCGTCTTCACCCACGGCTACTGCCTCAGCCAGGACGTCTGGCACTTCCAGCGCGCCGCGCTCCGCGGCGCGGTACGCACCGTCTACTGGGACCAGCGCAGCCACGGCCGCTCGGGCCGCGCGCCCGTCGGCGAACCGGTCACCATCGACCAGCTCGGGCGGGACCTCAAGGCCGTGCTCGACGCCGCAGTGCCCGAGGGGCCCATCGTGCTCGTCGGGCACTCGATGGGCGGCATGACCCTGATGACGCTCGCCGACCAGTACCCGGACTTCGTCTCGGAGCGCGTCGCCGGGGTCGCCTTCATGGCCACCAGCGCGGGCGGGCTCAGCGAACTGTCGTACGGGCTGCCGCTCCCGTCCCTGGGCGTGAAGGCGGTACGGCGGGCGGTGCCCGGTGTGCTCAAGGCACTGGTCACGCAGACGGCGCTGGTCGAGCGGGGACGCCGCGCCGCGGCCGACCTCTTCGCCGGGCTCATCAAGCGCTACTCCTTCGGCAGTGGGCACGATGTCGACCCCGGGGTCGCACGCTTCGCGGAACGGCTGATCGAATCGGTGCCGATCGATGTGGTCGCCGAGTTCTACCCGGCCTTCGAGGCGCACGAGAAGACGGAGGCGCTCTCGGCGTTCACCTCGCGCCCCTCGCTCGTACTGGCGGGGGAGCGGGACCTGCTCACTCCGTACGCGCACAACGAGGCCATCGCGAACGCGCTGCCCGCCGCACGGCTGCGGATCCTGGAGGAGACCGGGCACCTGCTGATGCTGGAGCGCCCGCACACGGTCAACGAGGCACTGGCGCAGCTGATCACCCGTGCCGTGGCCGCCGCAGGCCGGGAGGCCCGGAGCCGCTGAGCGCTCGCGCGCGCCCCCCGACGCGCGCGTACCATCCGGACGCATGGAAGCACCACAGCCACCGGCGGCCGCGGCGCGGCCCGCCGTCCAGCACACCGCCGGGATTCCCACCCCCGAACTGATGCGGGAGACGGGCCGGCGCATCGCCGCGCTGCTGCGCCCCGGCGATCTCGTCCTGCTCACCGGGGAGCTGGGCGCGGGCAAGACCACGCTGGCCCGCGGCCTCGGCGAAGGGCTCGGCGTTCGCGGCCAGGTCACCTCGCCCACCTTCGTCATCGCGCGCGTCCACCCCCCGCTGGGAGAGGGGCCCGCGCTGGTGCACGTCGACGCCTACCGGCTGGGCGGCGGAGGGCTGGAGGGGATGGACGACCTCGACCTGGACGTGTCGCTGCCCGAGTCGGTCGTGGTCGTCGAGTGGGGTGAGGGGAGAGTCGAGGAGCTGTCCGAGGACCGGCTCCACGTCGTGATCGAGCGGGCCGCGGGCGGGGAACTGCCCGGGGCCACGGCGGCCGGGACCGGCGGAGGAGAGGCCGGCGAAGGAGAGACCGGGGGAGGGGAGACCGGCGGGCCGGACGACGTACGGACGGTGACGGTCACCGGGGTCGGGGGCCGGTGGCTCGGGGTGGATCTCTCCGCCCTCGGCTGAGGCGGGGCCGCCCGCCGCGGACCGGTGTCTCAGGGCCGTGACGGCCGCGTCCCCGCGTTCCGACAGGCTGTCGGCAAGATGTTGCGCCCGGGACGGCGGCCGTGGTCAGATGAGGCACAAGAGCGGGGGTCAGGTCTGCCTCACCTGGCTGACCCGCCGCCCCAGGAACCCCGGGAGGCACCATGTCGGCCGAAGACCGAGAGCAGGACGGCGGGACACCGCCCGCTCCGTCGGCTCCAGGGGTGTCGATGAGCGCGCTGCTGGCGTCCCGCGCAGCGGCTGACGCGGTCTCGAAGCCGCCGTCCCACGGTCACGGCCCCGCGGACACGCACGCCACGTCCGCGGCGACCGCCGTCGACGCCGGTGGTTCGGAGGAGGCAGGCGCCGGCGGTGCGGAGGGGAACGCGGCGGGAGCCCCCGCGCGGCAGCCCGAGCAGGACGCGGCCTGAGGCCGCTGCCCGGTCTGCGCCGCTGCCCGGTGCCCGCGGGTCACCCGGCGGACCTTCCCGGTCGCCTTCCCGGTCACGGCGTCAGCGGACGACCACGACCTTGGTGCCGATCGTGGCGAACAGCCACATCGCCTCGCCGTCCTCCCGGCGCTCCCGGATGCCGCCGGTCTTCCGGCCCGGTTCCGCCTTGGGCAGCGACCCGTCGAGCGCGGCGCTGAACCCTATGGTCGTGCCCTGGCTCGTCGCGAAGCGCACCACGTTCTCGACGGGCACTCCGTCCGAGCCCGTAACGTGCGGCGCGCGGGACTCGACCTTGTATGTGCCGGGCTTCGGGTCGACCGAGCTCGGGTTGACCCGGAAGGTCCGCTCGACCTCGTCGTCCGCCCCCATCAGCCAGACCCGGTCGCGGTCCAGGTCGTACACCACGCGTTCGCCCGTGCCGGAGAAGGCGGGAAGAGTGACCTCCTTCTTCCGCTCCTTCTCCTTGCGCTCCGCGGCATCCTCCGACGGCGCTCGGGAGGAGTCGGGGGACCTCGCTTCGAGGCGTTCCTGCGCGGCGTTCGCCTGGTAGGCGAAGAACCCGATGACGGCCAGGGCCGTCGCCGTCAGACCGGTCACGACCGCTCCCGCGCCGCTGCCACGTGCCACCGTGAGCCGCCCTTCTCCGTGTACGCCTGTGCGTCCGCCTGCGATGCGCACGACCGTAGCAGTCGCCCGGCGGGGCCTCGACGCAGCGCCCGGCCGCCTCTGGAGGCCGCCCGGCTCCTGCGGACCGCCGCCGCCCCAAGTCACCCGAAAGCGTCCTGTACGGGACCCCGCCGCAAGCGGGTCCCGGACGGCCGTAGGCTGGCTCCCGTGCTGCTGCTCGCTCTTGACACCGCCACGCCCGCGATCACCGTCGCGCTGTACGACACCGACGGCGACCGCCTGATGGCCGCCGCCGACCACACCGACGCCCGGCGCCACGGTGAACTGCTGCTGCCGTCGGTCGACCGTGTGCTGCGCGACGCGAGCTGCTCGCTGCGGGACGTGGACCGCCTCGTCGTCGGTGTGGGCCCCGGCCCCTACACCGGGCTGCGGGTGGGGCTCTCCACCGCCGAGGCGTTCGGCGCCGCGCTGACCATCCCCGTGCTGGGCCTGTGCACGCTCGACGGCATCGCCTACGCCTCCGGGCTCGACGTGCCCTTCGTCGTGGCGACGGACGCCCGGCGCAAGGAGGTCTACTGGGCGCGGTACGCCGACGCCCGTACGCGCGTCGGCGATCCCGCCGTCGACCGTCCGGGTGAACTCCCCGAAGAGGTCGTCTCCATGGCCGCGGTCGGTGCCGGGGCACGGCTGTACGCGGACACCTTCAGTGGGCTGCGCGAGGACCTGCCCCTGGACCAGTCGGCCGCCGCGCTCGCCTGCCTTGCCGCGGAGAAGCTCGCCAAGGGCGAGGAGTTCGTACCGCCCCGGCCCCTGTACCTGCGCCGCCCCGACGCCCGTGTGCCCGCCAACTACAAGGTGGTCACGCCCAAGTGACCGCAGCGGATGCCCGTGGAGTCCCGGACATCGTGCTGCGCGAGATGCGGTGGTGGGACATCGAACCCGTGCTCGGCCTGGAGCGTGTGCTCTTCCCGCAGGACGCCTGGTCGGCGGGGCTCTTCTGGTCCGAACTCGCCCACGCCCGCGGCCCGGACGCCACCCGGCGCTACCTCGTCGCCGAGACGCACGGCCCGTCCGGTCCGGCCCTCGTCGCGTACGGCGGGCTGGCCGCCTCCGGAGGGACCGGCGACGTCCAGACCATCGGCGTCCTGCCCGCTCACCGCGGCACCGGCCTGGGCGGCCGGCTGCTGACCGAACTGCTCCGCGCGGCCGAGGAGTTCGGCTGCCACGAGGTGCTGCTGGAGGTCCGCGTGGACAACGCCCCCGCCCAACGGCTCTACGAGCGCTTCGGATTCACCTCCATCGGCCTCCGCCGCGGCTACTACCAGCCCGGCGACGTGGACGCGCTGGTCATGCGTCTGGAACTTCACAACACCGCCTCGCCCCTCTCCCAAGGAACGAAGACCCATGGCTGACGAACCCCTCGTCCTCGGCATCGAGACCTCCTGCGACGAGACCGGAGTCGGCATCGTCCGCGGCCACACCCTGCTCGCCGACGCGATCGCCTCCAGCGTGGACGAGCACGCGCGCTTCGGCGGCGTCGTCCCCGAGGTCGCGAGCCGCGCGCATCTGGAGGCGATGGTCCCCACCATCGAACGCGCCCTGCGTGAGGCGCGGATCTCGGCCGCCGACCTCGACGGCGTCGCGGTGACGGCCGGGCCGGGACTGGCGGGCGCCCTCCTCGTGGGTGTCAGCGCCGCCAAGGCGTACGCGTACGCCCTGGGCAAGCCCCTGTACGGCGTCAACCACCTCGCCTCCCACATCTGCGTCGACCAGCTCGAACACGGTGCCCTGCCCGAGCCGACCATGGCGCTGCTCGTCTCCGGCGGGCACTCCTCGCTGCTGCTGGCTCCCGACATCACGGCGGACGTCCGACCGCTCGGCTCCACCATCGACGACGCGGCCGGCGAAGCGTTCGACAAGGTGGCCCGTGTGCTCGACCTCGGGTTCCCGGGCGGTCCGGTCATCGACCGTTACGCACGCGAGGGCGACCCCGGGGCGATCGCCTTCCCCCGCGGGCTGACGGGACCGCGCGACGCCCCGTACGACTTCTCCTTCTCCGGCCTCAAGACGGCAGTCGCCCGCTGGATCGAGGCCAAGCGCAACGCCGGGGAGGAGGTTCCCGTGCGCGACGTGTCGGCCTCGTTCCAGGAGGCGGTCGCCGACGTGCTCACCCGCAAGGCAGTCCGCGCCTGCAAGGACGAGGGCGTCGGTCATCTGATGATCGGGGGCGGTGTCGCCGCCAACTCCCGGCTGCGCGCGATGGCCGAGGAGCGCTGCGCCGACGCGGGCATCGTCCTTCGGGTGCCCCGGCCCAAGCTGTGCACGGACAACGGCGCGATGGTCGCCGCCCTGGGTGCCGAGATGGTCGCCCGCCGCCGTGCGCCGTCCGACTGGGACCTGCCCGCGGACTCCTCGCTCCCGGTCACGGAGCCGCACCTGCCGGGTGGCGGCGCCGCCGGGCACCCGCACGGGTCCGCCCCCGGGCATGCCAGTCCGCACGGCCACGACCACGAGCAGGACCATGACCACGAGCAGGACCACGACCACGTGCACGAGCTCAGCCGGAAGAATCTCTACTCATGACGGTCGCTCTGATGTGGGAGGCCAAGGCCGCACCGGACCGCGGCGCCGATCTGCTCGCCTGGGCCCGCGCCGAGCGGCTCGAGCGGTCCCCGCAGCGCCGCGAGACGTACTCGGCTCCCGGCGGCCGCGTTCTGGTGATCACGTGGTGGCCCGCGGAGTTCTCCGCGACCCTGCCCGAACTGCCCGACCCCCCGGCAGAGTTGACCGCCCGGCCGGTGCACCGCTGGCGCTTCGAGCAGGTCTGAGCGTACTGGTGCGGTAACAGCCGTGTCCCGGTCGGCCGCCTGCCGGATACCGTCCGGTTCCAGCGGGCACGGGAGACGCGGGGAGAACAGCACATCGGGGGGCACGGGGTGAGCGGCACCGCAGGGGAGTCCACGGGCAGACGGGGGCGGGTACGGCCCCGGTCCCGTACCCGCGCGCGTACCGCGCTGCTGCTGCTGTTCCTGGCGCTGTGCGCGACCGTCATGGCTGCGCCCGGCTCTCACGCGGCCCCTGGTGACGGCGCCCCCGCCGCCTCCCCGTCCGGCCGTGCGGCGTACCTGGCGGCGCAGCTTCGTGAGAGCCCCGTCCACGTCTCCGACCAGATCCCGCGCTCCGTCCCCCGCTCCGCCGCCCCCGACTACAGGGAGCAGGCCGAGCGCACCGGCGTACCCACCTACGTCCTCGTCCTGCCGGGCGAGACGCTGGGGGCACAGCCCGAGGGCCTGCTCGCCGCCGTCCACGACCGGCTGGGACGCGACGGGCTCTACGTCCTCCTGCCCGACAACGGGATCGGGCTCTCCGCCGCCACCTTCGGCGTGGACGCCCCCGCCCGGAGTGCTGTGCGCGCGACCCTGCACGAAATGCCCTATGACGCGGGGGCGCTGCATGCCTTCACCCGCTTCGTGGACGTGCTCGTCTCGGGCGACCGGGAAGCAGCGCGGCGGGCCGAAGCGGCCTCCGAGAGATACGCGGGCGGTGACAGCCCCGACGGCCTGCACACCTCCCCGGCCGAGCGGGAGGACCAGAGCCTCCTCACCGGCCTCCTCCTCACCGGCGTGCCACTGCTGCTCCTGCTGCTCGGACGGATGCTGAGGCACGGGCCGGGAGGGCGCTGGGCGCGCGCCCGGTACGTCGTTCCGCTGGCCGCCGTCTCTGTGCTCGTCATCGCTCTGGGAGCCCCGCGGGTCTTCGGCGAGACGCGCTCCAGCAGCGATCCCCCGCCCACCGCCGAGGACATGCGCGCACGCACCGAAAGGGTCACCGACGGGCTGCGCGGCGATCCGGTGTACGCCGACGCGGAGTCGGCGCCGGATCTCAGCGCCGCGCAGCGTGCCGAGTTGAGCAAGCGCGTCCGGGCACTCGACGTGCCGGTCCTGATCGCCGTCGTACCGATGGTGAGCGAGGACGAATCGGCCGGTGACGGCGACCTGTTCGCCGCCACGCTGCACCGTTCCCTGGGCAAGGACGCCGTCTACGTCGTGGCCGCGCCCGACGCCCGCCGGTTCGCCGTCGTCAACCACGGCGCCCGGCTCGGCGAAAGGCTCTACGACTACACGGAGGAGATGCGCTACGGCCCCGACAGCGAGAAGGAGCGCGAGGACCCCGACCTGTACGGGCAGTTGACGGCCCTCCTCGCGCACATCGAGGACATGCCGCAGGGCCCGCCCGGCAGCCCCTACCTCGACGCCCCGCCCGCCGCCGACCCGGTCGAGGAAGAGGCCCTGCCGTCCCTGTACTCCGGCGCGGTGTGGGGCGGCGCGATGCTGGGCGCTCTCGCTGCCGCGCTCATGCTGGGGCTGACCGCGGCCGTGCACGCGCTCCTGCGGCACCTGCGCGGGCGGCGCGCACCGGCGAGCCCGAGCGGGAAGGGCCGGGGTTCCGGTGCGTCCGGAGGGCCCGGTCCGTCCGGCCGGTCCGCCGCGCGCGTACCGGGGGTGCCCGACGCGCCGGCCCGTCCCGGCACGGGCTGGCTGCGCAGGACCGCCCGCCGCGAACTGGACGAGATGAACACCGAGTTCGGCCGTCTCGCCGCCGACTGTCCCGACGACTCACGCAAACGGGCGTGGCGATGCCTCGACGCGGCGACGCTCCTGCTCGACCAGGAGGGCGACCAGCGCGTCGACGCCGGCGCGGACGCGGCGACCCTCGCCACGGCCGTCGTGCTGCTGCGGGCGGGGCGCGCCGCGCTGACCGGCGGGAGCTGGAGGAGAGGCGCCCCCGGTGCCGCCGAACGGCTCTGTTCGCTCAACCCTCTGCACGGACCCGCCACGGGAAGCAGCAAGTTCCGTCGCGAGGGGATGGACAGGGCCCGCCAGCAGTCCGTCTGTGCCGGCTGCCGCGACGCCCTGGCCGCGCCGGAGACGAGGGAGACCGTCCTGCGTACCGGGCTGCTGCGTCTGCGCGCCGACGGCAGGCGAGGACCCGTCCCCTACGACCGGCTCCCGGGCCCGATGAGTGAACCGGCCCACGGCGGCGTCACCACCGACCACCTCGTCGACAGCGTCCTGGAGCATCTCGGTGTCCACTGAATCCGCCTCCGCCTCCGCCTCCGCCTCCGCCCGCGCCCGCGTCCGCGTCTTCGCCCGCCGCGTGCCCGGTCTCGTGCTGGGCGCCGTCGCCGCCGCTCTCGTACTCGGAGCGCTCACGGCCCCGGCCGCGCATGCCGGGCCCAGCCCCGGTCAGAAGATCGCTGACGCCCTCCGCGAGTCCCCGGTCCACGTCGACCCCGCCTACGCGCAGGCGGTGCCGCCCGAGCGGCAGCGCCGCCTCGTGCGGCAGATCGAGCGGACCGGGCTGCCCCTGTACGTGGTGCTGGTGCCGCTCGTCGAGGGGGACCCGTGGGGTGGCAGCTCCAGCCAGCTCACCGAGGTGGTGCACGACCGGCTGGGCGGCGGGGACGGCGAGGAAGCGGTCTTCATCACCACCGGCGACTCGGGCGGCTCCTGGCTGGACGGACGCGAATGGCCCCGCGGGAGGCACCAGGCGCGGGAGGCGGCGTCCGCGGTCGGATTCCTGGAGGAGATGAAGGGCAAGAGCCTGGGCGCCCGTGTCGCCCGCGCCATCAGGATCGTGGAGTCCGGAGACGGACGCGAGCAGTACGAGCGGGCCACCGCCGACCTCGGCGAGAGCTCCGCCACGGCCTCCGGCGGAGGCGGCCCCGGGCGGGAGGAGGGACCCGGCCGGGGAGCCGGCACGCTGCCGGTGCTCCTCGTTCCGGCCGTGCTTGCGGTGCTTGCCGTGCTCGGCGGGGGCGTCTTCCTCGTCCTGCGGCGGCGGGGACGCGCCCGTGCGACGCCGTTCTTCTCGCCGGACGCGGTCTTCGCCGCGGCTCGCGCTGCGGACGAGCGCGGACTCCGCCGCCGTGCCCATGACGAAGTGGTCGCCTTCGGTGAGGAGTTGAGCGCGCTGGAGGCGGGGGAGCACAACGCGGGCGAGGAGTGCGCGGCCGCCCTCCAGCGGGCGCTCGACGCGTACGCGGCGGCCGGAACCGTACTCGACGCCGCCTGCGGACTGCCCGATCTCGCGGGCGTGCTCGCTCTGGTGGCGGAGGGCCGGGACGCCCTGGGCGCCACGCGGCCACCCCGGCCGTCCGCCCGGCCGCTCTCGAAGCGCAGGGCGGCGAAGCTCGCCGCGGGACAACGCCCCCCGCTGCCCCTGTGCTTCTTCCACCCCCTGCACGGACGGGCCGCCGGACGTATCCGCTGGCGCCCGCTCGGCCGCCGCGAGTCGCTGCGGGTCGCCGCCTGCGAGGAGTGCGGCGCCGCCGTCCGTACGCACCGGCGGCCCGAGGTCCTCACCGACCGGCGGGAGGGCAGGGACGTTCCGTACTTCGAGGTCGAGCCGCGCAACAGCCTCTGGGCCGCGACGGGTTACGGCTCGCTGGGCGAGGAGACACTCACGGAACGTGTCACCCGTGGCGACTTCTCACGTTCGCTGGGGAGCTGACCTCCGCAGGTGCGAGCGGCCGGCCCAGCAGCACCGTCGGGGCGCCCGCGACCCGGGTGAGGAAGACCGTGCAGGCGTTCGGCCCGGCGAGCTTGAGCTTCTTGCGCAGCTCCGAGGGTTCCACGGCGGAGCCGCGCTTCTTGATGGTGGCCACGCCGACGCCCCGCTCGCGCAGCAGCGCCCGCAGCCGCTTCAGACCGAACGGCAGTACGTCCGTGATCTCATAGCCCGTCGCGTACGGCGTCGAGTGCGGCTCGTCGCACGTCACATAGGCGATCGTCGGGTCGATGAGACGGCCGCCGAGCCGGTCCGCCACCTCGGCCACCAGATGAGCGCGTACGACCGCGCCGTCTGGCTCGTAGAGGTAGCGGCCCACCTCACCGGCCGGAGGGTCGGGCAGCCCGCGGGAGCGGAGTGAGTGCGGGCCGGGCAGCAGCGTAGCCCGTACGAGGGAATTCGGTGCCGGGCCGGGCTCCTGCGTGCCGAACCAGAGCACCGCCTCCTTCACATCGCCGCCGACCGAGATCCACTCCGCCTCGGCGCCCTGCGGGACGGCCTCGTGCGGAATGCCGGGCGCCACCTTCAGCGCCGCGTGCGAGACGCGCCCGGCGACCTCCACGGCCCAGGACAGCGGCGGGGAGTACGCCTCGGGGTCGAAGACGCGGCCCCTGCCGTCACGCCGGGCAGGGTCGATGAAAACGGCGTCGTGGCCGGAGATGTCGGCGTCGCCGGCGTCCTGACAGCGCACCTCGATGAGCCCGCCCAGACCCAGCGCGGCGGCGTTGGCCCGCGCCACCTCGCACGTGAGCGGGTCGCGGTCCACGGCCAGTACATGCACCCCGGCGCGTGCCAGCGCGATCGCGTCGCCGCCGATGCCGCAGCACAGATCGGCGATCCGCCGCACTCCGGGACCGGGCCGCTGCCCGTCGTCCGGCAGCCGGCCGCTTCCTCCGGCGAACCGCCGCGCCCGGTACGCGGCGACGCTCGCCCGCGTCGACTGCTCCAGGCCGTGCGGGGTGAAGTACATCCGCGCCGCGTCCTCGGGGCCGAACTTCGCCACGGCCCGCTGGCGCAACCGCGCCTGGGCGAGCGCCGCCGACACCAGCTCCGGGGGGTGGCTGCGGCGCAGCCGTGTCGCGACGGCCAGTTCACGGTCCGGCTCGAAATCCCTCAACGACGCCAGCAGCGCCTGTCCTTCGTCGCCCAGCAGCCGGACGAACGCCTCACGGTCCACCCCGCGATTCTCCCTCCCGCCGCGCGCTCTCCCACGCCCCCGGTGCGCGACGCGTCCCGTACGAACTGGCACTCTAGTTGACGGAGTGCTAACCGCGGCATAATGTCGGCCCTGGCACTCTCCCCTGGCGAGTGCCAGATACGAGCGACGGGAAGATCCGGCACCCGCGACGACGGATCGACCAGGTCGCCACCCCAGACATAAGACCCCGTGATGAGATCTCCGAAGGGGGAGGTCGGATCGTGACGACCGCCAGCAAGGTTGCCATCAAGCCGCTTGAGGACCGCATTGTGGTCCAGCCGCTCGACGCTGAAGAGACCACGGCCTCGGGCCTGGTCATTCCGGACACCGCCAAGGAGAAGCCCCAGGAGGGCACTGTCCTGGCAGTTGGGCCGGGCCGTTTCGAGAATGGCGACCGCCTGCCGCTCGACGTGAACGTCGGCGACATCGTGCTCTACAGCAAGTACGGCGGCACAGAGGTGAAGTACAGCGGCGAGGAGTACCTCGTCCTCTCGGCTCGCGACGTTCTCGCGATCGTCGAGAAGTAAGTCACCGAAGCCGGAAGTAACTTCTGATCCGCGCCCCGGTCCCTACCGCCTCACATCCGTGAGCACCGGGGACCGGGGCGCGGTTCGTTTCGAGAGGACTCAACAGCTCCCATGGCGAAGATCCTGAAGTTCGACGAGGACGCCCGCCGCGCCCTCGAGCGGGGCGTGAACAGCCTCGCGGACACCGTGAAGGTGACCATCGGCCCCAAGGGCCGCAACGTCGTCATCGACAAGAAGTTCGGCGCCCCGACCATCACCAACGACGGCGTCACCATCGCCCGTGAGGTCGAGGTCGAGGACGCGTACGAGAACCTCGGCGCGCAGCTCGTGAAGGAGGTGGCGACCAAGACCAACGACATCGCGGGTGACGGCACCACCACCGCCACCGTGCTCGCCCAGGCGCTGGTCCGCGAGGGCCTGCGCAACGTGGCCGCGGGCGCTTCCCCGGCCGCCCTGAAGAAGGGCATCGACGCCGCGGTCAAGGCCGTCTCCGACGACCTGATCGCCTCCGCCCGTCCGATCGACTCCAAGGAGGACATCGCCTCCGTCGCCGGTCTGTCCGCCCAGGACAAGCAGGTCGGCGAGTTGATCGCCGAGGCGATGGACAAGGTCGGCAAGGACGGCGTCATCACCGTCGAGGAGTCCCAGACCTTCGGCCTGGAGCTGGACTTCACCGAGGGCATGGCCTTCGACAAGGGCTACCTCTCGCCGTACATGGTCAGCGACCAGGAGCGTATGGAGGCCGTCCTCGACGACCCGTACATCCTCATCCACCAGGGCAAGATCAGCTCCATCCAGGACCTGCTGCCGCTGCTGGAGAAGATCATGCAGGCCGGCGGCTCCAAGCCGCTGCTGATCATCGCCGAGGACGTCGAGGGCGAGGCGCTCTCCACCCTCGTGGTGAACAAGATCCGCGGCACCTTCAACGCCGTCGCCGTCAAGGCGCCCGGTTTCGGTGACCGCCGCAAGGCGATGCTCGGCGACATGGCGACGCTGACCGGCGGCACCGTGATCGCGGAGGAGGTCGGCCTCAAGCTCGACCAGGCCGGTCTGGACGTGCTGGGCACGGCCCGCCGCGTCACCGTCACCAAGGACGACACGACGATCGTCGACGGCGCCGGCAAGAGCGAGGACGTCCAGGCCCGGGTCGGCCAGATCAAGGCCGAGATCGAGGCCACGGACTCCGACTGGGACCGCGAGAAGCTGCAGGAGCGCCTGGCCAAGCTGGCCGGCGGCGTCTGCGTCATCCGCGTCGGTGCCGCCACGGAGGTCGAGCTCAAGGAGAAGAAGCACCGCCTGGAGGACGCCATCTCCGCGACGCGCGCCGCGGTCGAGGAGGGCATCGTCTCCGGTGGCGGCTCCGCGCTCGTCCACTCCGCGAAGGTGCTGGAGGGCTCGCTGGGCAAGGTGGACGACGAGGCCACCGGTGTCGCCGTCGTACGGCGTGCCGTGGTCGAGCCGCTGCGCTGGATCGCCGAGAACGCGGGCCTCGAGGGCTACGTCATCACCTCGAAGGTCTCCGAGCTGGACAAGCACCAGGGCTTCAACGCGGCCACCGGCGAGTACGGCGACCTGATCAAGGCGGGCGTCATCGACCCCGTCAAGGTCACCCGCTCCGCGCTGGAGAACGCCGCGTCGATCGCGTCGCTGCTCCTGACGACCGAGACCCTGGTCGTGGAGAAGCCGGCCGAGGAGGACGAGTCCGCGGGCGGTGGCCACGGCCACGGCCACGCGCACTGAGGCATCGCCTCGTCCGCGCCGCGAACGGCACCGAGGCCCGGCACCCCTTCTTCGGGGGCGCCGGGCCTCGGTCGTACCCGGTCGTGTCTTCGGGCTCGGGCGCACGGGGAGCGGAAACCGCGGTCACCCGCCGCCGGGACGGACGACGGACAGCCGTCTGTCCGGTCAGTCCGTCAGCGCGGACCGTACCGCCGCCCCGTGGTGGAGGAGGCGCGGGCGAGAAGACCGCGGGGCAGCAGGTTGGCGGCGCCCATGAGCGCCTTGTAGCGCGGGTCCGGAATCGAGACGCTCTTGCCGCGGGCCAGGTCCTTCATCGCCGCGTCGACCACGTTGTCGGCGTTCAGCCACATCCAGCCCGGAATGCCGGCCGCGTCCATGCCCGCGCGCTCGTGGAACTCCGTCCGCACGAACCCGGGGCACAGCGCCATCAGACGCAGTCCGCTGCCCGCGAGGTCCTTGCTCACACCCTGTGTGAACTGGACGACCCACGCCTTGCTCGCCCCGTAGGTGCCGCGGGGGACGAAGGCCGCCACTGACGCGACGTTCACGACGCCGCCCCTGCCGCGGGTGCGCATGCCCCTCGTGGCTGCCGTGGTCAGGCGCAGCACCGCCTCGCAGTGGACCTTGAGCATGGTGAGTTCGTCGGCCGTGGGGACGTCCAGGAATCTGCCCTTGTTGCCGAAGCCCGCGTTGTTGATCAGCAGGTCGACGGGGTGGTCGGGGTCCTCCAGCCTGGCCTCGACGGCTGCGATCCCCTCGTCGGTGGCCAGGTCGGCGCAGAGCACGGACGCTTCGACGCCGTGCCGGTCGTGCAGGTCCGTGGCGTGCTGCCGGAGGCGTTCCTTGTCGCGGGCGACCAGTACGACGTGGTGGCCGTCCTTCGCGAGTCGTCGGGCGAAAGCGGCCCCGATTCCGGCTGTCGCTCCAGTGATCAACGCAGTCGTCATACGGGCACGCTATCCGCCCGGGGTCAACGGGCCGTGCGCCGGAGGGCTTTACGCCGCTCCTCCGGAGGAAGCGCGTCACCGGCGGCCAGGACCCGGGGCAGCAGTCCGGGCTCGCCGGTCAGCGCGCGGAAGAGGAGGTTCACCGTCACGTCGTGGTCCGGGCGGTGCACGATGCTGACGGCGTCCCCGGCGCGCACCTCACCGGGCTCGATCACGCGCAGATACGCCCCGGGCGCGGCCATGCGGGTGAACCGTTTGACCCAGCCCTGTTCGCCGAGCCAGCCCGCGAACGTACGGCAGGGTATGCGGGCCGAGCTCACCTCCAGCACCACGTCGGGGCCCACGCGCCAGCGCTCTCCGACGAGGGCGCCGTTGACGTCCACCCCGAGCGTCGTGAGGTTCTCGCCGAACGTGCCGCCGGGCATCTCCCGGCCCAGTTCGCCGGCCCAGCCGTCCAGGTCCTCGCGGGCGTAGGCGTACACGGCCTGGTCGTCCCCGCCGTGGTGGCGCAGGTCGCCGATGGTGTCACCGGCCAGGCCGCTGCCTGCGGAGCCCTTCGGCCCTGGTGCCGCCACCGCCACGGGGCCGTCGGCCGGGCGCTTGTCGATCCCGGTGAGCCGACCCGGTGCGTCGGTGTACGGGGCGCTGTGCGGGGCGGCGAGGTTGACCGACAGAAGCTTCATCCCGTGAGGCTAAACGGGTGAACTCGGCCCGGGCGAGAAGTTTTCGGACGGACGCACAGCGGGAGCGCCCGTTCATGCCGTGACCGGGGACGCAGGGGGAGTGAGGCTTACGGCCGGGGGCCGGGACCGGGGATCGCGTGCCGGGACGGGGACGCGGGGGACGGGGAGGCGACGCCGGCGGGGACGCGGAGGGGACGGCGGAAGGGACGGGACGGACGGCGAGGGGACGGAGGGACGCGGGCTCCGGGGCGAGGACCGGGGTCAGCCGTGGTTCTCGGGTACGGCGACGAGTCTGCTGCGGGCCCGGCCCATCAGCTCCTCGCGCTCGTCCTCCGTCAGGCCGCCCCAGACGCCGTACGGTTCGCGCACCGCGAGGGCGTGGGCCGCGCACTCGGAGCGCACGGGGCAGCGCATGCAGACCTCCTTCGCGGACGCCTCACGCGCGCTGCGGGCCGCGCCGCGCTCGCCCTCGGGGTGGAAGAAGAGGGAGCTGTCCACTCCGCGGCAGGCTGCCAGCAGCTGCCAGTCCCACAGGTCGGCGTTGGGGCCCGGGAGGCGGGAGAAGTCTGCCATTGCGTGTCCTCTCGACGGCGTACTTGAGGCTCGCTCCATCCATTCATAGACAAATATGACTCATTGCGAACCTAGCCGAAAGAAAGCAAGAAGCAGGGCGAAGTCATGCTAAATAGGGCAAAAGGCAAAAGACGCCACACGGGGAAACCCCTCCGCGCGATGCGGGTGATCTGTGTGCGTTTGATCACGTAGAGTGCTGATGGCGGTGGCCGAAACCCGTAACTCTTTTGGGTGACCGTCGTTGAGTGTGCGGAGAGGCGGTTGGCGGAATCGGCTCGGGCACTGATGTCCGAGGCTGTCAATCGCACAGGTGACGATTCGTAACAGCCCTGGAGGCTCAAGGTGACGCGCATCAGCTGCGGAGGGCGGTCATGACATCCGTCCTCGTCTGTGACGATTCCCCGCTTGCCCGAGAGGCGCTCCGCCGCGCGGTCGCGACCGTGCCCGGTGTCGAGCGCGTGACGACGGCGGCCAACGGCGAGGAAGTCCTCCGCCGCTGGGGCGCCGACCGGTCCGATCTCATCCTGATGGATGTGCGCATGCCCGGCCTGGGCGGCGTGGAGACCGTACGGCGGCTGCTGTCCGCCGACCCCGGCGCCCGCATCATCATGCTCACGGTGGCCGAGGACCTCGACGGAGTGGCGCTGGCCGTGGCCGCGGGTGCCCGCGGCTATCTGCACAAGGACGCCTCGCGCGCCGAACTGCGGGCCACGGTCACACAGGCGCTGGCGGACCCGACCTGGCGGCTCGCGCCGCGCCGGCTCCGCTCGGCCGAGATGGGCGCGGCGCCCACGCTCACCGCCCGTGAGATCCAGGTCCTGGAGGGCATGAGCCACGGCCGTTCCAACGCGGAGATCGGCCGTGAGCTGTTCCTCTCCGAGGACACGGTCAAGACGCACGCGCGCCGGCTGTTCAAGAAGCTCGGTGCCTCCGACCGTGCGCACGCGGTCGCACTCGGCTTCCGCTGGGGCCTCGTCCGGTAGTTCACGATCGCCACTGCCCGCCCGTCCCCGCCTGGGAAGTTCCGCACCACCGCGACGTGAGCGTGGTCTCAGGGGAGGGCGGGGCGGCGTTTGCGGCCCAGGAATCTCGCGCGTGCCGCATGCTTGGTGTATGGAGTTCCCCGGGAACCGATCGGTCAGGCGTGAGGGGAGGGCGCGAGATGAGGGCCAGTGCCCCTGCTCATAACGCTTCGGTGCACAACCAAGGAGGCGGTGCGCCGGATGGTGCGACGCAAGTGCACTATGGACCGATGGCCGACGAAGGGCACGACGACACCGCAGTCGTGAGTGCACTCGTCCGGCGTGCGGTCGAGGGCGACGAGCAGGCCACGCACGACCTACTCGCCCATGTGCATCCCCTCGCGCTGCGGTACTGCCGCAGACGGCTGACCAGACTCCCCGGTGACGCACGGCACTTCGTGGACGACCTCGCACAGGAAGTCTGCATCGCCGTCCTCTGCGCGCTGCCGCGCTACCGCGACACCGGCAAGCCCTTCGAGGCCTTCGTCGTGGCCATCGCGCAGCACAAGGTCGCCGACCTGCAACGGGCCGCGATGCGCGGGCCCGGCAGTACGGCGGTCCCCTCCGACGAGATGCCCGAGCAGCCGGACGACTCACTCGGCCCCGAGGAGCGCGCGCTGCTGAGCAGCGACGCCGCCTGGGCCAAGAAGCTGCTGGCCAATCTGCCCGAGCACCAGCGCGAGCTGGTGCTGCTGCGCGTCGCCGTCGGGCTCACCGCGGAGGAGACCGGGGAGGTGCTCGGGATGTCCCCGGGCGCGGTCCGCGTCGCCCAGCACAGGGCGCTGAGCAGGCTGAGGGCTCTGGCTCAGCAGTAGGTCCGTGCCGTTTAGCATGGGCGTTCACGCCGGGCAAGCATTGGAAAGGTGTCATGACAGACAACGTCGACGGAGTGCCCGCCAAGTTCGCCACGCTCGGGCTCACATACGACGACGTGCTGCTTCTGCCCGGCGAGTCGGACATGGCTCCCGGTGAGATCGACGCCGGCTCGCACGTCTCCCGGAACGTCCGGGTCAACGTTCCGCTGCTGTCCGCGGCCATGGACAAGGTGACCGAGGCGCGCATGGCCATCGCCATGGCCCGTCAGGGCGGCGTCGGCGTGCTGCACCGCAACCTGTCGATCGAGGACCAGGCCGCACAGGTCGACCGGGTCAAGCGCTCCGAGTCCGGCATGGTCACCGACCCGATCACGATCCGTCCGGACGCGACGCTGGGAGACGCCGACGTACTGTGCGGGCGCTTCCGTATCAGCGGTGTCCCGGTCGCCGACGCCGCGGGGAAGCTGCTGGGGATCGTCACCAACCGTGACATGGCCTTCGAGGCCGACCGTGAGCGGCAGGTTCGCGAGGTCATGACGCCGATGCCGCTGGTCACCGGCAAGGTGGGCATCTCGCGCAACGACGCGATGGAGCTGCTGCGCCGGCACAAGATCGAGAAGCTGCCGCTGGTGGACGACGCGGGTGTGCTCAAGGGGCTCATCACCGTCAAGGACTTCGTGAAGGCCGAGCAGTATCCGCTGGCCGCCAAGGACGCCGAGGGCAGGCTGGTCGTCGGCGCCGCGGTCGGTGTCGCGGGTGACGCCTACGAGCGGGCTCAGGCGCTGATCGAGGCCGGCGTGGACTTCGTCGTCGTCGACACGGCGCACGGCCACTCGCGCCTCGTCGGCGACATGGTCGCCAAGATCAAGTCGAACTCCGCCGTCGATGTCGTCGGCGGCAACGTCGCCACCCGTGAGGGTGCGCAGACGATGATCGACGCGGGGGTGGACGGCATCAAGGTCGGCGTCGGCCCGGGCTCCATCTGTACGACGCGCGTCGTCGCCGGCATCGGAGTGCCGCAGGTGACGGCGATCTACGAAGCCTCGCTCGCCGCCAAGAAGGCCGGAGTCCCCGTCATCGGCGACGGCGGCCTGCAGTACAGCGGAGACATCGCCAAGGCCCTCGTCGCCGGCGCCGACACCGTCATGCTCGGCAGCCTGCTGGCCGGCTGCGAGGAGTCGCCGGGCGAGCTGCTCTTCATCAACGGCAAGCAGTTCAAGTCGTACCGGGGCATGGGGTCGCTGGGCGCGATGCAGTCGCGGGGCGAGTCCAAGTCGTACTCCAAGGACCGCTACTTCCAGGAGGAGGTCAGCGGTGACGACAAGCTCATCCCCGAAGGGGTCGAGGGGCAGGTCCCCTACCGTGGTCCGGTGGGCGCGGTCGTGCACCAACTGGTCGGCGGGCTGAAGCAGTCGATGTTCTATGTCGGCGGGCGCACCGTGCCGGAGCTGAAGGAGCGCGGCCGGTTCGTGCGCATCACCTCGGCGGGCCTGAAGGAGAGCCACCCGCACGATGTGCAGATGACGACCGAGGCGCCGAACTATTCGCGTCGATGAGTCCGTGCGGCCGTCCCTTCCGGGGGCGCGGCCAGGGCCGTTCCCCCGGGGCGGCGATACTGGAACGGCAGAACACAGCGCAGGGCGAGAAGGGCTTCACAGGTGACTGAGATCGAGATCGGACGCAACAAGCGCGGACGCCGGGCGTACGCGTTCGACGACATCGCCGTGGTGCCCAGCCGCCGCACGCGTGACCCGAAGGAGGTCTCGATCTCCTGGCAGATCGACGCCTACCGCTTCGAACTGCCCTTCATGGCCGCCCCGATGGACTCGGTCGTCTCTCCGGCCACGGCGATCCGCATCGGTGAGCTGGGCGGCATCGGCGTACTGAACCTCGAAGGGCTCTGGACGCGCTACGAGGACCCGGAGCCGCTGCTCGCGGAGATCGCCGAGCTGGACGAGCGTACGGCCAACCGCCGGATGCAGGAGATCTACGCCGAGCCGGTCAAGGAGGAACTGATCGGCGAGCGGATCAGGGAGGTGCGCGACGCGGGCGTGGTGACGGCCGCGGCGCTCTCGCCGCAGCGCACGGTGCAGTTCTCGAAGGCCGTCGTCGACGCGGGCGTCGACCTCTTCGTCATCCGCGGCACGACGGTCTCCGCGGAGCACGTCTCCGGCGCCGCCGAGCCGCTCAATCTGAAGCAGTTCATCTACGAGCTGGACGTGCCCGTCATCGTGGGCGGCTGCGCCACCTACACCGCCGCGCTGCACCTGATGCGGACCGGCGCCGCCGGTGTGCTGGTCGGCTTCGGCGGCGGTGCCGCGCACACCACGCGGAACGTACTGGGCATCCAGGTGCCGATGGCGACGGCCGTCGCGGACGTGGCCGCCGCCCGCCGCGACTACCTGGACGAGTCCGGCGGCCGCTACGTCCACGTCATCGCCGACGGCGGCGTCGGCTGGTCCGGTGACCTGCCGAAGGCCGTCGCCTGCGGCGCGGACGCGGTGATGATGGGTTCCCCCCTGGCGCGGGCCACGGACGCGCCGGGCCGCGGACACCACTGGGGCATGGAGGCCGTGCACGAGGACGTGCCGCGCGGCAAGCGGATGGACCTGGGCGCGGTCGGTACGACCGAGGAGATCCTGCTCGGCCCGTCGCACACGCCGGACGGCTCGATGAACTTCTTCGGCGCGCTGCGCCGTGCGATGGCGACGACGGGCTACTCGGAGCTGAAGGAGTTCCAGCGCGTCGAGGTCACGGTCTCGCGCTCCGGCTGACGGTCCTCCGGCCGGTGACCGGCGGCCGGCCGCTGTCCGTCAGAGTCGGTGGGCGGCCCCGGCGGGGCTGGCACCCCGGGTGTCGAAGAGCAACTGCGCCTTCGCGGCCAGACCTTGCAGGTCGTAGGTGCTGTGGTGCTGCAGCAGCACGGTCAGGTCGGCGGCGGCGGCCGTCTCGTAGAGCGAGTCGGCGCGCGGCACCGGCTGGTCGGCGACCTGCCACTGGGTGACATACGGGTCGTGGAAGGAGAGCTGCGCGCCCAACTGCTTCAGACGCAGCGCCACTTCCCGCGCCGGAGCACCCTCCTGGTCGGGCAGGTCGGGCTTGTAGGTGACGCCCAGCAGCAGTACGCGCGCGCCGCGTGCCGACTTGCCGTGCTCGTTGAGCAGCGCCGCCGCGCGCTGGGTGACGTAGCGCGGCATGCGTCCGTTGACCTCCTGGGCGAGTTCGACCATGCGCAGCGGATAGCCCAGCGAACGGCTGCGGTAGGCGAGGTAGTTGGGGTCGATCGAGACGCCGTGGCCGCCGACGCCCGGGCCCGGGCGGAAGGCGTGGAAGCCGAACGGCTTGGTCTCCGCACAGCGGATGACGTCCCACAGGTCGACGCCGACGTCGTGGCAGAAGACCGCCATCTCGTTCACCAGCGCGATGTTGACCTGGCGGAAGTTGGTCTCCAGCAGTTGTGCCGCCTCGGCCTCGCGGGGGCCGCGTGCGCGTACGACCTTGTCGGCGAGGCGTCCGTAGAAGGCGGCCGCCGCCTCCGTGCAGGCCGAGGTGAGGCCGCCGATGACCTTGGGCGTGTTGGCGTATCCGTAGGTGCGGCTGCCCGGGTCCACACGTGCGGGGGAGTAGGCGAGATGAAAGTCACGCCCCGCACGCAGCCCGGAGCCCTCCTCCAGCAGGGGGCGGAGGATTTCCTCGGTGCTTCCCGGGTACACCGCGGACTCGAGTACGACAGTCGCACGGGGGCGCAGCCGGGAGGCGAGCGTGTGAGCAGCGGTGCGTACCTCCGTCAGGTTGAGCGCCCTGTCGGGGCCGAGCGAGGTGGGCGCGCAGATCAGCGCCGTACGGGCGCGGCTGAGGTGGGCCGGATCGGTCGTGGCCCGGAAGCCGCGGGAGATCATGCGGCGGATCTCGGGGGCGCTGAGAGTGCCGTCGGCGGGGGGACGGCCCGCGGTGAGGTCGGCGACCGTCTGCTCGTCCGGGTCGTAGCCGACGGTGGCGATACCGGCGGCCACGGCTGCCTGTGCCACAGGAAGACCCGAATGGCCCAGTCCGAGGACGGCGAGATCTGCGGGCATTGCGACAGACATCCTTCCCCTTGCTCCCCTCGCTTCGTCGGGGAGGCCCCGTGTGTGACGTCCGGAGTGCGGCCCCGGGAGATCGCTGGCTGCGGCACAGATCAGCTCTGCGCGGCTGTATAGCAAGTTAATCGGCAATATGACGGATATCTGGGATTACCCGCTGAGCGGCGCCCGCGGCACAGCCGAAGTCAGGGAATTGGAGGACCATCGGCGGGGGAACACTTGAAGTTCGGCATCACCACGAACGCATGATCGGGAGGCATCGGTGAGGACGGCGACACTGGGACCGGAGCAGCGTGCCAGAGCGCTGGCGCAGATGTCCGAGCACGAACTCGACGTGCTGATCGTCGGCGGAGGGATCGTGGGCGCGGGCACCGCGCTGGACGCCGTCACCCGCGGACTGTCCACGGGCATCGTCGAGGCGAACGACTGGGCCTCGGGAACGTCGAGCCGCTCCAGCAAACTGATCCACGGCGGGCTGCGCTATCTGGAGATGCTGGACTTCGCGCTCGTACGCGAGGCACTCAAGGAGCGGGGCCTGCTGCTTCAGCAGATCGCCCCTCATCTGGTGAAGCCGGTGCCCTTCCTCTACCCCCTGCAGCACAAGGGATGGGAACGGCTCTACGCCGGCTCGGGCGTGGCGATGTACGACGCGATGTCGCTCTCCTCCGGGCACGGGCGGGGGCTGCCGAGACACCGGCATCTCTCGCGGGGCCACGCGCTGCGCGTCGCACCCGCGTTGAAGAAGAACGCGCTCGTGGGTGCCTTGCAGTACTACGACGCGCAGGTGGACGACGCCCGCTACGTGGCCGCCGTCGTACGCACCGCCGCCGCATACGGGGCGCACACCGCGAACCGCGCGCGGGTCATCGGCTTCCTGCGCGAGGGTGAGCGCGTGGTCGGCGCCCTCGTGCGGGACCTGGAGCAGGGCGGCGAGTACGAGGTGCGGGCCCGGCAGGTCGTCAACGCGAGCGGGGTGTGGACGGACGACACCCAGGGGCTGATCGCCGAGCGGGGGCAGTTCCACGTAAGGGCTTCCAAGGGCATCCATCTGGTCGTCCCCAAGGACCGGATCAACTCCACGAGCGGACTGATCCTGCGTACCGAGAAGAGCGTGCTGTTCGTCATCCCGTGGGGGCGGCACTGGATCATCGGCACCACCGACACCGGCTGGGAACTGGACAAGAGACATCCGGCGGCCTCCAGCGCGGACATCGACTACCTGCTGGACCACGTCAACTCGGTCCTGGCGGTGCCGCTCACGCGCAACGACGTGGAGGGCGTGTACGCCGGGCTGCGCCCGCTGCTGGCGGGGGAGTCGGAGGCGACGAGCAAGCTCTCGCGGGAGCACACCGTCGCCCACCCGGTGCCGGGCCTGGTGGTGGTCGCGGGCGGCAAGTACACGACCTACCGGGTGATGGCGAAGGACGCCGTGGACGAGGCCGTGCACGGCCTGGACCACCGGGTCGCCGAATGCGTCACCGAGCGGGTGCCGCTGGTCGGCGCGGAGGGCTACCACGCGCTGTGGAACGGGCGGGCGCGTCTCGCCGCGCGCACCGGTCTGCACGTGGCGCGCGTGGAGCATCTGCTCAACCGCTACGGCTCGTTGACCGAGGAGGTGCTCGAACTCGTCGCGGAGGACCCCAAGCTGGGTGAGCCGCTGCCGGCGGCCGACGACTATCTCAAGGCCGAGATCGTCTACGCCTGTACGCACGAGGGCGCGCGGCACATCGACGACGTCCTCACGCGGCGCACCCGCATCTCCATCGAGACCTTCGACCGCGGCACGAGGAGCGCACGCGAGTGCGCCGAGCTGATGGGGAAGGTGCTCGGCTGGGACGCCGACCAGATCGACCGGGAGGTGGAGCACTACGAGAAGCGGGTCGAGGCCGAACGTGAGTCGCAGCGCCAGCCCGACGATCTGACAGCCGACGCGGCACGGTTGGGGGCGCCGGACATCGCGCCCGTGTGAGCCCCTTCCGCGTGAGATGGTGTGCCACGGCTCTCCCGCCCCCGTACCCGGCGTGTCAGAGAGATGGTTCACAATGGGAGTTGGGCTGGGGCGGGCCCATCGCGGAAGGACACAAGGGGATTCATGAGCGAGGACGCGAATCGGCTGGTAGGTGGGCGCTATCGGCTCGGGGGTGTTCTCGGGCGTGGTGGTATGGGCACCGTTTGGCGCGGCGAGGACGAGATCCTCGGACGCGCGGTGGCCGTGAAGGAACTCCGATTCCCCTCCAGTGTCGAGGAGGACGAGAAGCAGCGGCTCATCACCCGGACCCTGCGTGAGGCGAAGGCCATCGCGCGTATCCGCAGCGGCAGCGTGGTGACCGTCTTCGACGTGGTCGACGAGGACGACCGGCCGTGGATCGTCATGGAGTTGGTGGAGGGCATCTCCCTCGCCGACCGGATCCGCGAGGACGGACCGCTGACGCCGCAGCGCGCCGCGGAGGTCGGGCTCGCCGTGCTCGACGTGCTGCGCGCGGCGCACGGCGAGGGCGTGCTGCACCGCGACGTGAAGCCGTCCAACGTGCTGCTGGAGGAGGGCACGGAGCGTGTCGTCCTCACCGACTTCGGCATCGCCAAGGTCGAGGGCGACCCGTCCGTGACGTCCACGGGGATGCTCGTCGGCGCCCCGTCCTACATCTCGCCGGAGCGGGCGCGCGGCAAGCCGCCGGGGCCGCCCGCCGACCTGTGGTCGCTCGGCGCGCTGCTGTTCGCGGCGGTCGAGGGGCATCCCCCGTACGACAAGGGCTCGGCCATATCGACGCTCACGGCCGTCATGACGGAGCCGGTGCCGTCGCCGGAGAAGGCCGGTGAGCTGAGCGAGGTGATCTTCGGGCTGCTCAACAAGGACCCGGAGAAGCGGCTCGATGTGGACGGCGCGCGGGAGCAGTTGCAGCCCGTGGCCGCCGGTACGGCGGGGGCGGACGCCGTCGCGGCGTCCGCCCCCGCGCAGGACCCGGGTTCGACGGCGGTGCTGCCCGCCGGTACCGGAGAGGACGACGGCGGGGACGGGCCGGAGGCGGCGGCGGAACCGGGTCCGGGGGCCGGCTCGGGGACGGCATCCGCTTCCGGCGCCCGTCCGGGCTTCGTGAAGGGCAGGATGAAGGGGAAGGGCAAGCCCGCCAAGTCCCCTTCCGGCGGCACCTCTTCGGCGGCCGCGGCCGCAGCTGCCGGCACGGCTGTCGCAGCGGACGAGGAGCGCGAGGAACCTCCGGAGCCGGCGGCTGCCGCCACACCCGCGGAGGGAACCGGCACGACGGGCGGGCGCACCCCGCAGTCCGGCGGGTCCGGCGGCCGGGCGGGCGGAGCGGCGGGACTCTCGGCGCTCGCCGCGCGGTATTCGCGCCGCACGCTGGCCGCCGCCGGTGCGGCCGTCGTCGCCGTGCTGGCGCTGATCGCGGTCCTCCTGGTCAACACGGTCGGTGACGGGGAAGGCAACCGGGCGAAGGACGCGGCGACTTCCGGCGCAGGCGGAGAAGGCGGCGAGGAGAAGGACGCCCCCGCCCCCGAGAAGGACGACAAGGGCGCCGAGGACGGGAAGAAGGACTCGCCGTCGCCGAAGGCGGACGAATCCGAGGGTGCGGATGAGGGCGAGGAGGGCGACGGCGCCGGACTGCCCGACGGCTACACCCGGGTCACCGACGACCGCTTCCACTTCAGCATGGCGATGCCCGAGGACTTCGAACGTACGGGAGTCGCCGGGCAGAACTCGGGTGCCAAGTACTCCGGCGGCGGCCTGCCCAAGATCCAGGTCGACTACAGCCCCAGTCCGCTGACCAATGCGGCGGCCGGATGGCGGAAGCTGGAGCCTGTCGTACGCGGCAGCAGCAGCGGCTACCGCCTGATCGGCATCGAGAAGGTGAACTGGCGCGGCTATCCGACCGTGGCCGACTGGGAGTTCGAGCGCGAGGAGGACGGCAAGAAGGTGCGGGTGGTCAACCGTGGCTTCAAGGTGGACGGTTCGCGCGGTCACGCCATCCTGATCACCTGCGAGGCCGGCAAGTGGGACGAGAAGGAGTGCGAGACACTGCGCGAGACCGCCTTCGAGACCTTCAAGCCGCTCGACTGACGGCGGTTCCGCACACGCCTTCCTGGGGACGTTGACAGGGAGGCGGCTTCGGGCAGGCGAACCCACGAAGCCCTCCGGGGGCGGCAGGGGAGGCGTGCCGCCCGGCTCACCGGGAGGTTCCGCGTCCGGCCGCAGGGGACAGCTCAGGCACGTATCGTGATTGACCGCAGACCGGAATCCGTCCGCAAAGATGCGGACGCGGTGTGAAATCGACGGTCTCGCGCGCTGTGGGGAGGCGTCGTGGACGACTACGCGGGACAGGCGGGGCGGCTCCTTGCCGACCGTTACCGCCTGCCGCAACCCCCCGCCGAGTCTTACTACTTGACGGAGTCGGTTGCCTACGACACGGCGAGCGGGCAGGAAGTGCTCGTACGGCAGGTGCCGTTGCCGGAGGTCGTCGAGGCGGAGTTCGTCGGCGAGGGCGGTCCCGGCGGTGACGACTCCGCGGGGGGCGGAAGGTTCCGCGGCTCCGTGGGCCGGGCCACGCGCAGGCCCGCGGACCCGGCAGTGCGCAGGGCCGTGGAGGCCGCCGTCGCCGCGGCCCGTATCCCCGACCATCCCCGGCTCGACCAGGTCTTCGACGTCTTCGTCGAGGGTGACGGACTGTGGATCGTCAGCGAGTTGCTGCCGGCGACACCGCTGGCGACGCTCCTCGGCGACCAGACACTGAGCGCGCACCGGGCCGCGGAGATCGCCGCGGACCTGCTGACGGCTCTGCGGGCGGTGCACGCGCACGGCTGGACCCACCGGAACGTCACCGAACGGACCGTCCTGATCTGCGACGACGGGCGGGCCCTGCTGACGGGTCTCGCTGTGGGCGCCGCTGAGGAGGCGCTGTGCGGATACAGCCCCTTCCCGGACTCGGGGCGTCTTCCCCTGACGCCCAGCGGCGGCATCCCGGACGAGTCCGCCGGTCCGGGCGGCGGCAGACAGAGCCCACCGTCCGGCCACGGCGGAACGGTGTTGCACACCCCCGCGACGTGGGCGGGCACCGCGCTTCCCGCGGGCTTCGACGCACGGCACGAGGACGACGCCCCGCACGGCGACGGCCCGCAAGGCGACGGCCCCTCCGCCCCCGGCGGTTCCCCGCCGTACGTCTCCGGCGTCCCGCAGGGGCCCGGCGGCAGTCCGGGTCCGCGTGGGACGAACGGTCCGCGTGGCCTCTTCGGCCAGGGACTCACTCCGGACGACGAGCCCGCTGACACGGGCGGTCCGGCCGGGCCGCCCGTGCGGCACGGCTACGAAACCGGGCCGCGCGGCTCGCGCGGCCCTCGCAGCGGAGCCATCGCGGCCTATCAGGCGGGTGCGCGGCGAGCGGCGGCCCGTACGGGCAACAGCCGGAGCGGGCAGGAGAGCGGGGCGTCACCGGCGGCACCGTCCGGGGCCGCCGGCTCACGTACGGGGGAGGACGGCTCACGTACGGGCGAGGACTGGTGGAGCGGCGCCACCCGTCCGTCCCCTGCGGGTCCGCACCCCGCCCCGGACGACTCCGTGCGCTGGCTGCCCTCGGGGGACGACGAGGTCAGCCCGACCGACCTTCCCGGTTCCCGGCCGCCCAACAGCCTTCCTGTGCAGGCTTCCTGGCGAACGACCGAGCCCGGGCACCGCCCCGAGGCCGGGCCCGGCTCCGCTCTGCGGTCCGCTCGCCGCGCGGACGACGAAGAGGCGGACTTCGCCACGTACGCCGGTGAGGACGTCCCCGTCGGGGACGAGGACGTGGAGAACCGCCCCTGGGGCGACCAGGGGTACGGGGACCAGCCGGGCGAGGAGCACTTCCGGGGCCCCACGACGGCACTGGCCGCGGAACGGGCGCGGCAGGCGCGGATGACGGTCGTGGGCGCGGTGAGCGAGCGGTGGGCACCGGAGCAGGCCGGACCGGTGCACGAGAACTGGCGGCTCGCGCCGCCCGTCGGTCCCGCCGCCGACCTGTGGGCGCTGGGTGTGCTGCTCTTCCGCGCGGTGCAGGGCCACGGGCCCTATCCCGAGGACGACGTGGCCGAACTGGTGCAGATGGTGTGCGCCGAGCCGCCCGCCTTCGCGGAGGACTGCGGTCCGCTGCGCCCGGTGGTGGAGTCACTGATGCGCCAGGACCCCACGGAGCGCCCCGACTTCGAGGAACTGCGCGGCTGGCTGCGCTCGTTGGTGCGTTCCGCGCCGGAGCCCGACGCCGGATGGCACACGGTCTTCGCCCCCTCCCTGGAGGCAGGCGGGCCGTCCGACCCGCGGCGGCTGCCGATAGTCCGCCGCCGTGGAGAACTCGTGCGAAGACGGCGGGCCCGCAGACGCGCGGCCTCCGCCGAGCGGCAGAGGCAGAAGAAGGTCCGGGTCGAGCAGGCCGCCGCCGAACGGGGAGAACGGGCCGAGCGGGCCGAGCGGGCAGAGCGCGCCGAACGGCCGCGGAGGGCCGAGCGGCAGGAGCGTCCCGAGAAGGCCGAATCCCGGCGGGAGCGGCCACCCAAGCGTGCACGGGAGACGAAACAGCGGCGATCGAGCCCGCGCAAGCTCGGCCGCACCCTGCTCGGGGCGGTGCTGCTGGCACTCACGGCAGCCGTGCTGTACGCGATGTGGTTCATGCCCAAGGACGGCACGGACGGAGCATCGAACCAGCAGCGCGGCTCGGTGGGCGAGGAGAGCTCTGCCCCGGACTCCGGCGGCAAGGGCGACGCGGGGGACGCCGGTGCGGGCAAGGGCGGCGACGAGCAGCCGCAGGACCCGGCACCGGGGGGCAAGGTCCCGGAGGGCTACAAGCTGAGCCGCGACCCGGCCGGTTTCCAGGTCGCCGTACCGCAGGAGTGGGACCGCCGTTCGACGACCGGGCGCGGCCAGGTCCGCTACAACGGCGGCGAGGTCGAGATGGTCGTCGTCAACGGCCGCGACAGCACCGAGAAGTACGGCGACGACCCGGCGGCCTACCAGAGCGACGACCAGCCGGAGCTGGCCGCGTACCGCGCGTCGGACTGGGCCTCGACCTCCGGGCTGCGGCGCATAGACGTCGGCGAGACGGCCATGGCCGAGGGCACTTTCGGCTGGCGCGACGGCGGGCGTGACGTGTACGCGCGCAACCGCGCGATGATCCTGGACGGCCGGTACCACGTGCTGATGGTGATGGGTTCGAAGGAGAACAAGAAGGAGATAGACCGGCACTTCGAAGCCGTCGCCGACACCTACCGCGCGACGGCCCGGTAGCGCGCGCGAGCGGCGATCCGAGGCGGTCCGCGTGGTCGCGCCAGCGTTCACTGGCAGATTCGGTGAAAGTGGTTACCGCCGGGTATGCAGCACGTTTCAGCGGTCGTAGTCTCTGCCGCATGACGGACACGCAGGACACGCGAGAGACACAGGGCACCGCCTCCGGCACCCCCGGCGCCACCGGGGAGGGGGCCTCCGGGAGCAACCCCGTCGCCCCCGCTCCCGCCGGGGCGCGCACCGCGGCCGACGTCGTCACGGCCGGCCTCGTCAGCCGCCTCACCGAGGGAGTGGCCGGCAGCGGCCGTACCCCCAGTCACACACCCTTCACGGGGGAGCAGCTCGCGGAACTGCCCGAGGCCACCCCCGAGGATGTCGCCGCGGCCTTCGACCGCGCGCGTGAGGCGCAGCGGGCATGGGCCGCCACGCCCGTACGGGAGCGTGCGGCCGTCCTGCTCCGATTTCACGACCTGGTGCTCAGGCGGCAGAGCGAAGTGCTGGACCTCATCCAGCTCCAGACCGGCAAGACCCGGCTGCACGCGCACGAGGAGGTGCAGGCGGTCTCCGTCGCCGCCCGCCACTACGGCCGCCGGGCCGCCGCCTATCTGCGGCCGAAGCGGCACACCGGCGCGATCCCCGTACTGACCAGGGTGACGGAGCTGCGTCACCCCCGGGGCGTCATCGGGCAGATCGCCCCCTGGAACTACCCCCTCGAACTGTCCGTCGGCGACGCGCTCCCCGCCTTCGTCGCCGGCAACGCCGTGGTGATGAAGCCCGACACCGAGACGGCACTGCCCGCGCTGTGGGCCCGCCGTCTGCTCATCGAGGCCGGGCTGCCGCAGGACGTGTGGCAGATCGTCATCGGGGACGGCCCCGTGGTCGGGCCCGAGGTCGTCGACCGCGGCGACTACGTCTCCTTCACCGGCTCCACCGCGACCGGACGCGGCGTCGCCCAGCGCGCGGCGGCCCGACTGGTCGGCTGCTCACTGGAGTTGGGCGGCAAGAACGCCATGCTCGTACTGCCCGACGCCGACGTGGAGAAGGCCGCGGCCGGTGCGGTGCGCGGCGCCTTCTCCTCCGCCGGGCAGCTGTGCATCTCCATCGAGCGGCTGTACGTGCACGAGTCGGTGGCCGAGGCGTTCGTCGAGCGCTTCGTGGCCCTCACGAAGGAGATGCGCCTCGGTTCCGCGCTGGCCTACGGCGCGGACATGGGCTCCCTCGTATCCCGGAAGCAACTCGAGACCGTCGCACGGCACATCGAGGACGCCGTCGCCAAGGGCGCGAAAGTTCTCGCGGGCGGCAGGGCACGGCCCGACATCGGACCGCTCTTCCACGAACCGACGATCCTGGAGGGCGTCGGCTCGCCGATGGCCGTGTGTGCGGAGGAGACCTTCGGCCCGGTCGTCTCCGTCTACCGCTACTCGGACGTGGACGAGGCCGTCGCGCTCGCCAACTCCACGCCCTACGGCCTCAACGCCAGCGTCTGGGGCGGTGACGGGAGAGGCGCCCGTGAGGTCGCGGCGCGGCTGCGTGCCGGAACCGTCAACGTCAACGAGGGCTACGCCGCCGCCTACGGCAGCGTGCAGGCGCCGATGGGCGGTATGGGCGATTCCGGGCTCGGCAGAAGGCACGGCAGCGAGGGCATCCTCAAGTACACCGAGCCGCAGACGGTCGCGCACCAGCGTGTGCTGCCCATGGCGCCGTCGTTCGGCATGGACGACGAGAAGTACGCCGCGTTCATGAGCGCCTCCCTCAAGGCGCTCAAGGCGTTCCGCTTCCGCTGACCGCTGACCGCTGACCGCTGACCGCTGACCGCTGACCGCTGACGGCGCGGGCGTGGCCCGGGGCCGGCATTCCGCCTCTCCCGCTGCCGCCCGCGCCGACTCGGCCGAACGAGCGACCACGACCACGACCACGACCCGAGCCGCACCATTCGCACCGGAGGCCCACCGTGCCTGAGGAGAACTCCGCCCGGAACAAGGGCGATTCCTACGACTACGACGTGATCGTCATCGGGTCCGGCTTCGGCGGCTCCGTCTCCGCGCTACGCCTGACGGAGAAGGGCCACCGGGTCGGCGTACTGGAGGCGGGCCGCCGCTTCACCCGCGAGACGCTGCCCAAGAACTCCTGGGACACGAAGAACTACCTCTGGGCGCCCGCCCTCGGCTTCTACGGCATCCAGCGCATCCACGTGCTCAGCAACGTCATGATCCTGGCCGGAGCCGGCGTCGGCGGCGGCTCGCTCAACTACGCCAACACCCTGTACGTACCGCCGCCCGCCTTCTTCCAGGACCGGCAGTGGGGCCACATCACCGACTGGCAGGAGGAGTTGAAGCCCTTCTACGACCAGGCGCAGCGGATGCTCGGCGTACGTCTCAACCCGACCGTCACGCCCTCGGACGAGCATCTGAGGGCGGCAGCCGAACGGATGGGTGTCGGCGACACCTTCCACATGGCACCCGTCGGTGTCTTCTTCGGCGACGGCGAGGACGCCGACGGCACGGCGGTCACGGAAGCCGGCGGCGAGGTGCCCGACCCCTACTTCGGCGGGGCGGGCCCGTCGCGCAAGGCGTGCGCCGAATGCGGCGAGTGCATGACGGGCTGCCGCCGCGGCGCGAAGAACACCCTCAACGAGAACTACCTCTACCTCGCGGAGAAGGCGGGCGCCGTCGTCCACCCGATGACCACGGTGCGCGAGGTGCGGGAGGCGGCGGACGGCTCGGGCTTCGACGTCACATGCGTGGCCACGGACAAGAAGAAGGGCCCCGCCCGGGTGCTGCGGGCCCGCAAGGTCGTGGTCGCTGCCGGTACGTACGGGACGCAGACCCTGCTGCACCGGATGCGCGACACCGGCTCACTGCCCCACCTCTCGGCACGGCTCGGGGAGCTGACCCGCACCAACTCCGAGGCCCTGGTGGGCGCGCAGACGGTCGAGCGGCGCTACAGCAAGAAGTGGAAGGACGGGCGGAAGCTCGACTTCACCCGGGGCGTTGCCATCACCTCCTCCATCCACCCCGACGAGCACACCCACATCGAGCCGGTCCGCTACGGGCGCGGCTCGAACGCGATGAGCGCGCTGACCACCCTCCAGGTCAACCACGGGACGCGGCTGCCCAAGATCCTCGGGCACCTGCTCACCTGTCTGCGGCACCCGAGCCTCTTCCTGCGGTCGCTGTCGGGACGCAAGTGGTCCGAGAGGATCATCATCGGCCTGGTGATGCAGACGCACGACAACTCCCTGACCACGTACCGCAAGGAGAAGGGCCTCGGGAAGGGCCTGCTCACTGCCCGGCAGGGCCACGGCGCGCCCAACCCGGCCTACATCCCCGAAGGTGCCGAGGCCGCACGCCACCTCGCTGACGAGATCAACGGCTTCCCGGGCACCAACATCGGTGAGTTGATGGGCACTCCGCTTACCGCGCACTTCCTGGGCGGCTGCCCGATCGGCGCCGACGCGGACAGCGGCGTCATCGACCCCTATCACCGGCTCCACGGGCATCCGGGCATCAGCGTCGTGGACGGATCCGCCGTCTCGGCCAACCTGGGGGTGAACCCCGCGCTCACCATCACCGCCCAGGCGGAGCGGGCCATGTCGCTGTGGCCCAACAAGGGCGAGGAGGACGTGCGTCCGGAGCAGGGCGCCGCGTACGTACGTCTGGAGCCCGTGCCGCCGCGTCAGCCGGCCGTGCCGCAGGACGCGTTCGGGGCGCTGAGGCTGACGGTGCTGCCGGTGCCGAAGGTGCCGGGCAGGCGGAAGGACGGCGACGCGGACGAGGGGGCGCATGCGGATGAGGGAGCGCACGCGGGCGCGGGCGGAGGTGCCGGAGGGGACGGGAAGGAGCAGCCGGTGACGGGCGCGCCGGAGCGGGCGGAGTAGCCGGCGGGAGAGAGCGGACGGCGAAGGGCCCCGCGGTGCCCGCCGGGTGGGTGGGCGGCGACCGCGGGGCCCTTGAGCCAGCGCGGACGTCAGGGCAGCGTCCGCGCTGAGGGAGCGGCACCGGGGGGTGGCGCCGCTGGACCGTCCGGACCCGGGCATGCTTCTTCCCGGGTCTCAACGGCTCTGTGGTGAAAGGGAGTTCGTTCGTGCATCGTCGTGGATGCGCAGCGTATGACGCAAGCGGTCGAGCCGACTCCGTCACTCGATCCGTACCGGTCGGCCGGAATTTTTACCGAGGGTTCAAGAACTTCGGAACCTCCCTACGCGAGTCTCGGGACCGCCCCCTCGCCGCAGGCCCCCGGAGAGGGGCGGACAGTGTTCCGCGGAGCGGCCGGTCCAGGGCGTCCCCGGGACCGGCCGCTGTCTCCCCGCCGGTGCGGGGAGAGGGTCGTGACCGGGCTGCTGTCCCCTGCTGACCGGTCACTCGCGCCGGAGCGAGGTCCCACGACGCTTCCGCCTCCGCCTCACGGGGGGAGGAACGGGCGTCTCATCGCTGCGATGGCGCCGCCCCATGCAGCCGGGCGCCCGGCTGACATCGGGGACACCTGATCCAACGAAGCCTCCGTCGGCCGGTCACGCACCGTACGGGTGACCGGCGCGGTGCCGGCTTGCCGTGCCGGCTTGCTGTGCCGCGTCTCCCCAGGCCGTCCACGGCGGGCCCGTCCGGCGCTGCGCCCGGGCGGCCGGCCGCCGGCGACTGGCGACGGGTCGACGGGTCGGCGTCACAGCCTTCCCCGGCACAGCCCCAGCAGCGTCATCGCGAGCTGGGTGCCCGGGCGGCCCAGCTCGGCCCTGTAGCGGCCGAGGATCTCCATCTCGCGGGTCAGATGGACCCGCCGTCCGCCCGTGTCGATCCTTGCCTGCTGGATGCGGGCCGAGACGGCTCTGCGTTCCTGTACGAGAGCGATGATCCGTTCGTCCAGGCTGTCGATACGGGCGCGGGCCACGGTGATCTCCTCGTGCGGTGCGGGGCCCGCGGCGGTGGTCGCGGCGGTGCCTTCGCGGCCGCCGGTACCGGTCGCCGCGGTGGTTTCCGTGCTCGCGGTCGCTCCTGTGCTCATGATGTCTCCGTCCTCGGGGCTCGTACGCGGTGCGCGGCCCGGACGCTCACGGCCCGTGGAAGCGGAGACGACCGGCGCCCCGGGCCTTGATCGGCCCGGGGCGCCCGGCAAGTCGCTCGTCAGTGGCTCAAGCAGCTCGACCATGGCAGCCGGACCGGCCGGTGCCATAGGTAAACCAGAAGCGGATCTGGCTGCGTGTGGTCTGCTCGAACATGGCGGTCAGTATGCCCCGGCAGCCGACCGGAGGCCAAGCCGGAACTCCCGCGGCATAGAATCGGTGGCACGACGTGAGTGCGGCGAGAGCGGGCGGGCCCGTGGCTCCTGAGTGACTGCGCGGTACCTCCGCACCCGCACCGCACCCCGCTCCACCGCCGTAAGGCCGAAAGGCAGCAGCTCCGTGGCATCCACGCCCTCCGCCACCCCGGAGACCGCCGGTTCTCCTCACGCCCCCGAGACCGTCCTCGTGGTCGACTTCGGCGCCCAGTACGCGCAGCTCATCGCGCGCCGCGTGCGCGAGGCCCGCATCTACAGCGAGGTCGTCCCCTCCACCATGCCGGTGGCGGAGATCCTCGCGAGGAACCCCAAGGCGGTCATCCTCTCCGGCGGTCCCTCGTCCGTGTACGCCGACGACGCCCCCTCCCTCGACGGCGCCCTTTTCGAGGCCGGCGTCCCGGTCCTGGGCCTGTGCTACGGCTTCCAGCTCATGGCGCAGAGCCTCGGCGGCACCGTCGACAACACCGGCAGCCGCGAGTACGGACGCACCGATCTGCACGTCGCCAAGTCCGCCTCCACTCTCTTCGAGGGCACACCGGAGCGCCAGCAGGTGTGGATGTCGCACGGAGACGCCTGCTCCGCCGCCCCCGACGGCTTCACCGTGACCGCCTCCACCGACATGGTGCCGGTCGCCGCGTTCGAGAACGACCAGCGCCGGCTCTACGGCGTCCAGTACCACCCCGAGGTGATGCACTCCACGCACGGGCAGCAGGTGCTGGAGCACTTCCTCTACCGCGGGGCGGGGCTCTCCCCGACCTGGACGACCGAGAGCATCGTCGACGAGCAGGTGGCGGCGATCCGCGAACAGGTCGGCGGGAAGCGTGCCATCTGCGGACTGTCGGGCGGCGTGGACTCGGCGGTCGCCGCGGCCCTCGTCCACAAGGCGGTCGGCACGCAGCTCACCTGCGTCTATGTCGACCACGGGCTGATGCGCAAGGGCGAGACGGAGCAGGTCGAGAAGGACTTCGTGGCGGCGACAGGCGTACAGCTCAAGGTCGTCGACGCCGCCGACCGCTTTCTGTCCGCGCTGGCCGGGACATCCGACCCCGAGCAGAAGCGCAAGATCATCGGGCGGGAGTTCATCCGCGTCTTCGAACAGGCGCAGGCGGAACTCGTCGCGGAGGCGGGTGCCGCCGGTGAGGACGTCGCCTTCCTCGTGCAGGGCACCCTCTACCCCGACGTCGTCGAGTCCGGCGGAGGCACCGGGGCGGCCAACATCAAGTCCCACCACAACGTCGGCGGCCTTCCCGAGGACCTGGAGTTCGAGCTGGTGGAGCCGCTGCGGCAGCTCTTCAAGGACGAGGTCCGCATGGTCGGCCAGGAACTGGGGCTGCCGGACGAGATCGTCCAGCGCCAGCCGTTCCCCGGGCCCGGGCTGGGCATCCGGATCATCGGCGAGGTCACCCGCGAGCGCCTCGGCCTGCTCCGCGAGGCCGACGCCATCGCCCGTGAGGAGCTGACGGCCGCGGGCCTGGACCGCGAGATCTGGCAGTGCCCCGTGGTGCTGCTGGCCGACGTCCGCTCGGTGGGCGTGCAGGGTGACGGGCGCACCTACGGCCATCCCGTCGTGCTGCGCCCCGTCTCCTCCGAGGACGCCATGACGGCGGACTGGTCGCGGCTGCCCTACGACGTGCTGGGGCGCATCTCGACCCGGATCACCAACGAGGTCTCCGAGATCAACCGCGTCACCCTCGATGTGACGAGCAAGCCGCCGGGCACCATCGAGTGGGAGTGAGCCGGGCCGGACCGTGGCTTTGCGGGCTTTCTCCCACGTCAACGCGTCTGCCGTCGCTCATTCGTCCGAGCGGCGGCAGGGCTGATTCCACCCGCTAATGTGGGCTCAGGTTCAAGAATCCCGTCCATGGGAGGAATCATGACCGCCGAACCCGTGCCCTCCGCCTCACCGTCGTGGCCTGTGCCGCCGCGGCAGGGCTACACCGTGGACGACCTGTTCGATCTGCCGGACCTCCCGCCGCACACCGAGTTGATCGACGCAAGTCTGGTTTTCGTGAGCCCGCAGCGGAAGTTCCATTCGCTGACCATGTATCTGCTGGAGAGCGGTGTGCGCCGCACCGTGCCCGAGAACATGCGGGTGAGGCGGGAGATGCCGGTGGTGCTCAGCCCCAGCACGGCGCCCGAACCCGATCTCTGCGTGGTACACGCCGAGGCCGACGCGAGTCACCGTCAGACCCGGTACGAGGCGGCGGACGTCGTGCTCGCCGTCGAGGTCGTCTCTCCCGACTCCCAGGAGCGGGACCGCGACACCAAGCCGCACAAGTACGCACGGGCGGGCATCCCGCACTTCTGGCGCGTCGAGATGTCCGGCGAGGAGGACCGGCCCGTGGTGTACGTCTACGAACTTGACCCCACGACCATGGTCTACGCCGTCACGGGCATCCACCACGACCGGCTCAAGCTGGCAGTGCCCTTCCCCGTCGACATCGACCTCGCGGACATCGACCACCTGTGAGGGGCCGCCGGGCCTTCGGCACGGGTGAAGGGCAGGCATGAGCCGGGACGCCGGGGCGGTGACCGCATCACACGGCCACCGCCCCGGCGTCTGTTTGTCTGTCTGTCCGTGCGGTGGCCTCAGCCCTTGAGGGCCTTCAGGACCGTCCCGGCGGTCTCCCTGCTGGACTGCGGATTCTGGCCGGTGATGAGGTTGCCGTCCTGGACGACCTTCACGCCCCACGCCGGGCCGGAGTCGATCACCGCTCCGGACTCGCGGAGCCTGCTCTCCAGGTAGTACGGCGTCTTCTCGCCCAGACCGCCCTGGTTCTCCTCCTCGTCGGTGAAGGAGGTCAGGGAGCGGCCCGCGAAGGTGAAGTCCCCGTGCGTCGTGGTGCTCAGCAGCGCCGCGGGGCCGTGGCAGAGGGCGGCCACCACCGTTCCGCGTGCGTCGGCGTCGTTCAGCAGACGGCCGAGGTCGCCGTCCTCCGCGAGGTCGGCCATCGGGGCGTGGCCGCCGGGGATGTAGACGGCGTCGTAGTCGCCGGTCCGGACGTCGGCCAGGGACGCCGGTGCGTCGAGCTGTGCGGCGATGGAGTCGAGGTAGGCGCGGTGGCGGTCTGCGTCCGCCGCGGGAACGCCGCCCTGCTCGTCCAGGCTGAGCGCGTCGACCGTGGGCCGTACGCCGCCCGGTGTGGCGATGACGACCTCGGCCCCGGCCGCGCGCAGCACCTCGTGGGACGCGGCGACCTCCTCGGCCCAGTAGCCGGTGGGGTGGGTCGTGCCGTCGGCCAGCCGCATGCTGTCCGCGCCGGAGACGACCATGAGGATCTTGGACATGAGGTGAACTCTTTCCGTGGAGTGCGTGCTGCCGGTCCGCTGGGGCCCGCGGCCGGGTGCCCCGTCCGCTGCGGCCGTACCAGCATCCATCACCCGTCACAGGAAGGCATACTCTGATCCATAAGGACACTTATGGGAGGGGTTTGCGTGCCGAGCCTCGATCTGCTGCGGACGTTCCTGGAGATCCACCGGTCGGGATCGCTGTCGGCGGCGGCCGGGCGTCTGGGAGTGACCCAGCCCGCGGTCAGCGGTCAACTCGCCCGTCTGGAGGGCGAGATCGGCCAGCCGCTCTTCGTCCGCTCCCGCAAGGGCGTCACCCCCACTCCGCGGGCGGCGGCACTCGCCGCCCGCGTCGGTCTGCACATCGACGAGCTGAACGACGCCCTGAGCGCCGAGGACGAGCGTCCCGAGGTGCGCGGCACCGTGCGGATCGGCGGTCCCGCCGAGGTGATGACCCTGCGGGTGCTGCCCGCCCTGGCTGCGCTGACCGGCCGCGGCCTGCACCTCCGCGCGACGCTCGGGCTGGCGGGCGACCTGCTCTCCGCGCTGGTCGCGGACCGGCTCGACCTGGTCGTCTCGTCCGTACGTCCCCCGCAGCGCGCCGTCATCGCGACGCCGCTCACCGACGAGGAGTTCCTGCTGGTGGGGCCGCCCGGACTGGCCCACACCGTCGACGCGGGACGGCTGGATGCGGACCCGGTCGGGGCCCTCGCGCACCTGCCGCTGGTCGCGTACGCCGAGGACCTGCCGATCGTCCGCCGGTACTGGCGCGGCGAGTTCGGCCGGCGTCCGCCCAATCCGGTCGCGCTCCTCGTGCCCGACCTGCGGGCCGTCCTGGCGGCTGTCGCCGCCGGAGCCGGGATCTCCGTGCTTCCACGCTATCTGGCCGGGCCCGCACTGGCCGACAGCACCCTGCAGGAGCTGCACCGGCCCGCGTTCCCGCCGTTGAACACCCTCTTCCTCGCCACCCGGCGCGGTGCGAGCGGCACGCGGGCGCTCGCCACCGTCCGGGACCACCTCCACCGGAGCGCCGAGAGCTGGGACGGGCTGTAGCCGACGGCCGACGGCCGACGGCGACGGCTGACGGGGGCTGCCCGACGGACGCCGGGCCGCCCCCGTCGGTGGACGGAGGCGGCCCGCTCGCACGGTGCGCCGGTTCAGCTCAGCCGGCGCTCAGCTCGGCAGCCGGCCCGCTCAGCACGGCTTCAGTGAGTAGATCGGGTCCCACGTCGCCGTACCCGAGTCGTACGCGGTCGAGCTCCAGCGCTGGCTGCCGTCCTGGTTGTAGAACCGGGCGACGGTGCCGGGTGTCTGGTTGTTGACGAACGTGCCGTCTCCCCACCAGTTGCTCACGTACCACTTCTGGCACTTGTAGAAGTCGAAGTTCGTGCCCCGCACGGTGATGCACAGATGCCCGTATCCGCAGGCCGCCTCGGCCCCGGACGCGGACTTCTTCGCGTCGCCCGGCTTGTAGCGGGGGTCGACGGTGACGGTGAGACCGTCGTACACCACCTTCGTGGCGGAGACCTGCTTGCCGCCGAGCTGCCCGTCCAGCACGGCGTCGACCCGCTTCTGCAGCTTGGCGGCCTCGGCGGTTGTCAGCCCCGAGGCCACTGCCTGCTGCGTGTAGGCGGACTGCTGCGACGACGCCGGCGCGGCCGACGCGGTGCCGGCCAGCACCGTGACTCCGACCAGCCCCGCTGCCGCGGTCATCGCCAGAACCCTGCGCGGTGACATGCTCACTTGTTCCCCCTCCATTGCTGTTCCGGCAGCCGCGCACTTCCGGCGGCCGCTTCGGACACGTCAACCAGCGTGGCCGGTGAACGGGGGCAGATGAAGAGAAAACTCAGGCGGTTACGGGGCAAATTGATACCGTGTCAGGTATGGGGGAGAACGGGGTGAATGAGTTATCGGAAGCGGAGGACCGCAGGACCGCACCAGGGGGGAGCGACCCGAGCGTCCATCAGCTGAGGCTCTTCCTGACCCTGGCCGAGGAACTGCATTTCGGGCAGGCGGCGAGACGGATGTTCATCAGCCAGCCGGCCCTCAGCAGGCAGATCACCGCGCTCGAACGGCGCATGGGCCTCGGCCTGTTGGAGCGCTCCACGCGCCGTGTCGCGCTGACACCGGCAGGAAGGGAGCTGCTGCCCGTGGCCCGCGCCGTCGTCGACGCGGCGGACAGGCTGCGGGCGACCGTCCAGACGCAGGCGAGACGTGTGAGCGGTCGGCTGAGGGTGGGGTTCATCGGTGCCGAGGCGGCCATGCCCTACACACGGCGGATCCTCGCGGAGTTCCGCGCCAGACATCCGGACAGCGTGGTCGAGATGCGCAGCCTCGACTTCGCCGGCCAGGTCGAGGCCCTCGTCAGCGGGGAGGTGGACGCGGCGTTCCTGCGTCCTCCCGTACACAGGGGAATCCGTACGCTCCGACTGGCCGTCGAACCACGGGTCCTGTGCCTGCCCGCCGGTGATCCGCTGCTGGCGCGGCAGCCGCTCGGCTTGTGCGACCTCGCCGGCCGCGTCTTCGTCGACGTCGCCGGAGACGTGATGCGCGAGTGGTGGGACCACTGGGCGGTCAACCCCCGCCCGGACGGTACGCGCGTGCGGTTCGGGCCGGCAGTGCAGGACCTGGAGTCGCTCTTCCTCGCGGTCGCACAGGGAGAGGGCATCGCTCTTCTGCCGGCCGCGGCCCGCGAGTTGTACCCGCGCGACGGGCTTGCGTACGCCGACGTCGCCGGTGTTCCGCCGGCCACGGCGGCGCTCGCCTGGCTGCCGGGACACGGCGAGGGGAGTGCCGTCACGGCGCTGCGGGAGACGGCCCGGGCGGTCCTGCTCGCAGGTGCCCTGCCGGGCGGCGGGCCCGGCGCCGGGGGACTCGCCCGGCGTCTCCTGGTGCCGCGGCAGCGGCGGGCGAGCTGACCGGGCGCGGCGGCGGTGCGGGCGGCGCCCGAGGAACACGCTGCCCGCACGCCCCTCCCCATGCGGTCAGGTGCCCGAGACGCCGTCGATGCGTTCGCGGATCAGATCGGCGTGGCCGTTGTGGCGTGCGTACTCCTCTATCAGATGAATGAGTATCCAGCGCAGCGACACATGGCTGTCCCCGAGGAGTGCGGCGTCCTCCTCGGAGAACCGGCCGGAGTCGTCCAGGGACGCGGCGGCGGTCAGCTCACGGCCGCGGGCGATCTCCGTACGCCAGACCTCCACCGCCTCCTCCATGCCGTTCTCCGGGGTGAGCGCGAAGCCGGCCCCGTCGCCCTCCCCGTACAGCGGCGGTACGTCCAGCCCGGCGAACACCTTCTGGAACCAGTTGCGTTCGACCACCGCCATGTGCTGCACGAGCCCCAGCAGCGTCAGCGCAGACGGTTCCACGGGGGCCAGGCGCACCTGAGCGTCGTCCAGTCCGGCGCATTTGAGGGCCAGGGTGTCACGGTGGAAGTCCAGCCAGCTCTCCAGCATGGGACGTTCGCCGGCGTTCCGGGGCGGGACGGTGCGGCCGTCGGGTGTCGTAGTCATTCCGGCACATTCGCACGGGTGCGGGGCGGCGGTGTGCCGTTTGCGCAGACGGCTTCGCGCGGACGCACCCTCGCGGAGACGGGGGCGATCTCGATGTGAGCTGCCGGCCTCCCTCCGGAAGCAGCTCAGTGTGAGGCAGGCTCGAACAGCTCGATGAGGTTGCCGGCCGGGTCGGTGAGCAGGATCTGGCGTCCACCCGGGCCTGAGACGACGTCGCCGCTGAAGGACTGCCCGGCGGTGCGCAGTCGGTCGATCTCGGTGTCGAGGTCGTCGACAATGAGATGGATGCGGTTGCGGCCCGGCGCGGTGGAGCCATCGGGCGTCGCCCGGGCCCCGGAGCTTTCCGGCCCCGACAGCAGCAGGCGCAGCGGGCCGCGGATCACGTCGGCGAAGGCGGGAGCGGGATTCGTGTGCAGGGTGAAGCCGAGGTGGGTGGTGTAGAAGCGGACGGCGGCGGCGACGTCGTCGACGATGTAGCGGACGCCGGCGAGCTCGTCGGATGTTGTCATGGTCGGATCTCCGGGTTCGTGGCGCGGGCGAGGACGGGCAGCAGGTAGCGGATGCGGGTGTCGATCTCCGCTGCCGTGTGCTTGAAGGCGGGGCGGCCTGCCTGGTCGTTGTCGTTGACGGCGGCCGGGTCGGGAATGCTCCAGTGGGTCGGTCGCGGGTGATCGCCGGATTCGGCGATCACCTCCCGGACCTTGTCGCAGAGGCTGATCACGTGATCGACACGGTGGCGCGGCACCGTGTCGAGATGGCGGGGCAACTGATCGGCGATGTCGATGCCGTAGTGCTCGCGCAGGACCCGTACGGCGTGGGGGTTGATACGCGGTTTGGGGTGGCTGCCCGCGCTGGTCACCTCCACGCGGCCGCCGCTGCGGTGGAGCAGCAGGGCCTCGGCGATCGGTGAGCGCGCGCTGTTGCCGGTGCACGCGAACAGCACCCGAGGGTGGGCCTGTTCGGCAGCCAGGGGTGGCGGCGGGGCGGGATTGAGGCGCAGCGCCGGGTGCAGGGCGACGCCGGCGTCGGTCAGTGCGTGCGCGCAGCGCTCCAGGTCCAGGTGGTAATAGCTGTCGCGTCCGTCGAAGCTGCTCCGGCGGGCGGTGACCAGCCCGCTTCTGCGCAGCAGTCGCAAGTGGTAGGAGATCAGGTTCTGCGGTTGGCCCAGCAGGTCGACGAGCTCACGGACCCGGTGGTCGCCTGCGGCCAGGGCGGTCAGCAGCCGCCACCGCAGTGGGTTGGCGGCCAGGCGCAAGAACGCCGGGGCTGTCTGATCTCGGGACACCATGACAGCATAATCCATCAAAGCCATTTGATGGATTACTCGAGCCAAGCCCGGTCGGGCAGGCTGCTGAGGTCCGTCCCAACGCGTTCCTGGAGCTCGGCGCGGGTGAAGCCGGGGCACCACGGCGAGGACCGTGACGCCGTGCGGCAGCGGCACGCACGGGACCCCTCGTGGAAGCTCTCGCGGCGGCTGCCGCCGTCAGTCCTCCGGCCGGGAGGAGGGAGTGCCCGGCCCCCGGCGTGCTGCCGTGGCCAGTACGAACAGCGCGAAGCCCAGCGCGAAGCCCAGCATCGTCCACACGCCGCGGGGCATGAAGATGTGGCTGTCGTAGAACGACCAGCAGCACACCAGCAGCACCGCCGTGCCCGGCAGCACACGCACCCCGTGCCGGAGGAGGAGCGCCACGGACGCGGCGGTCACACCGGCGCCGAGACAGACGACACCCGCCTGCCCGAGGGCGTCACCGAGGTGGAAGAGCGGGTTGATGACCTCCCGTGCCCGCGGGCCTCCGTTCTCCTGGGCCACGCCCGCACCGATTCCGGCGACGGCGTCGAGGCCGGTGTAGAACGTCGCGTAGCCGAAGGCCCCGGTCCAGGCGAGGACCGTGGCGATTCCGGCCGCGTCGCGGCGCGGCTGTCCCCACAGGGGCACGACCAGGCCGAGCGCCAGCAGCGGCCAGACGGGGATCAGCCAGACGTGCAGTTCCGTCCAGGCGGCGCCGGTGGACGGACGCAGCCCGCCGGGGTGCACGAGTCCGAAGGCCGCCAGCGTCAGCGGCGCGACGACGACGAGAGCGGTGTTGCGGACCGCCTGCCGGGTGGTGACCGGGGGGAGGTGGTGCGCGGAGGCGTCGGGCATGCCCGTGATGGTAGGGGCGGGAGAGGCGCAGGGGAGCGGAATGACGCTCATCGCTCAACCGGCGCGGCCCGCACCCCGGGGTTCCCGAGCTCTGACGCCCCCGGGCCGGACCCACCGTCCCTGCCGGGCGGCCTCCCTCCGGACCGCTGACTGACGGGACGTACCCACCGCAGCCGTGGACACTAGACTCACGGAACAGCACATTCCCGCAGGTCACCGCTAATCCGGAGGTCGTGGAACATGCGCAATCGGCTCTTGGGCAGGTCAGGGATACGCGTGAGCGAACTGTGCCTGGGCAGCATGACGTTCGGCCGCGAGACCGACGAGGAGACCAGCGCCGCCATCCTCGACACCTTCGTCGAGTCCGGCGGCAACTTCATCGACACCGCAGACGTGTACTCCACCGGCGGGTCGGAGGAGATCCTGGGCCGCTGGCTGCGCACCCGCCGCCGTGACGAGCTGGTGATCGCGACGAAGGTCAGGTTCCCGATGGGGGACGGGCCCAACGAGAGGGGCCTGGGCCGCAAACACATCATGGAGGGCGTCGAGGCGTCGCTGCGCAGGCTGCAGACCGACTACATCGACCTGTACCAGGTGCACGCCTGGGACCCGGCCACGCCCCTCGAGCAGACGCTCTCCACGCTCGACTCCCTCGTACGGTCGGGCAAGGTACGGGCGGTCGGCGCCAGCAACTTCAGCGGATGGCAGCTCCAGAAGGCGGTCGACCTCAGCCGCCGGCACGGTTGGGAGCCCTTCACCTGCCTCCAGCCGCTCTACAACCTGCTCGACCGGGAGACCGAGTGGGACCTGCTGCCGGTCTGCCGGAACGAGGGGCTGGGCGTCATCCCGTGGAGCCCGCTGCGCGGGGGCTGGCTGAGCGGTTCGATCCGGCGCGGCATGCAGGAGCCACCGCGCGGCAGCCGGGTGGAGAAGGCGGAGAAGCAGGGCTGGAGCGAGTCGTGGAGCGCGTACCAGGACGAGCGGACGTGGCGCGTCCTCGATGAACTCTTCGCCGTCGCCGAGGAGACAGGGCGTCCTCCCGCCCAGGTCGCCGTCGCCTGGCTGCTGCGGCAGCCCGATGTCACCGCCCCGATCGTCGGCGCGCGCACGATGGAGCAGCTCACGTCCCATCTGGCCGTCGTCGACTGGGAACTGGAGCCCGAGCAGGTCCGCCGCCTCACCGATGCCTCGGCCCAGCGGCTCCCGTACCCCCACAGTTTCCTCGCCGGACTGGACTGAGCACACGAGCGGTTGACGGCAGGTACGGCACGTGCAGACGGCAGACGGCAGACGGCAGACGGCAGACGGCAGACGGCAGGTGCAGTCGGCGGCCGGCTACCGGCGGGGGTGCCGCCTGGGCAGCGCCCTCCCGTCCTCCGCCGAGCCGTCCGGGAGTTCACCGGCGGGGAGGTGGTCCCGTGTGTCCCGCGGGACCTCCGCGTTCTCCGGCACGGGTGCGGGCTCCGGCACGTCCGGTGCCTCCGGTGTCCCGGACGCCTCCGGCGCGAGGGCGCCGGGGGCGGGTCCTTCGGTGATGACGGTGTCCGGCGCGACGGCCTCCGGCTCCGTCTCCTCTCCCCGCGTCACCGGTGTGCGGCGTGCGGTGCCGTTGCCGTTCGGCGTCCCGCCCTCCCGCGGGCCTTCCAGGAAGCGCAGCAGCTCGACGGGGAACGGCAGCACCAGCGTGGAGTTCTTCTCGGTGGCGACGGACGCGACCGTCTGCAGCAGACGCAGCTGGAGCGCCGCCGGGGACTCGGACATCTGCTCCGCGGCCTGCGCGAGCTTCTTGGACGCCTCCAGCTCCGCGTCGGCGTTGATGACCCTCGCCCGCCGGTCCCGCTGGGCCTCGGCCTGCCGTGCCATCGAGCGCTTCATCGTCTCGGGCAGGGACACGTCCTTGATCTCGACCCGGTCGACCGTGACTCCCCAGTCCACGGCCGGGCTGTCGATCATCAGCTCCAGGCCCTGGTTGAGCTTCTCGCGGTTGGAGAGCAGATCGTCCAGTTCGCTCTTGCCGATGATCGAGCGGAGGGACGTCTGGGCCATCTGGGAGACGGCGAAGCTGTAGTCCTCGACCCGGACGATCGCCTCGGCGGGCGCGACCACCTTGAAGTAGACGACGGCGTCGACGCGCACCGTGACGTTGTCCCGAGTGATGCCCTCCTGGGCGGGCACGGGCAGCGTCACGATCTGCATGTTGACCTTCTGCAACCGGTCGATTCCGGGCACGATCAGATGGAATCCGGGTTCCATGATCTGGGAGCGCAGCTTTCCCAACCGGAAGACCAGGCCCCGCTCGTACTGCCGGACCACGCGTGCCGCCGAGAGTGCGTACACCACGCATACAGCAACGATTCCGACGATCACCTCGACGACCATCATGGCCTCCTGCACCGCCGCGCAAGTCCGGCATTCGGGTAGAAAGGCTGCTTTCCACGGTAGCTCCGTACGGGCCGCCGGTCGAGAGGTGTGCAGCGGCGCGGAAAGCCGCGGGAAGCCGCCGAAGGCCGCCCCGGATCGCCGGGTGTCGCAGGGTGTCGCCGGGAGCCGCGCGGCGTCGTGCCGCGCGCCTCGGGCGGCGTGGCCTCGCGTGGGGGTGCCGCGTGGGGGCGTGCCCGCCGGTGCGGCGGACACGCCCCGGCGGCCTACCGGCTGCCGTTCCAGTCCAGGGTGTCCGAACCGCCCTTGTCCCAGATGATGGTGAGCGAGTCGCCGTCCTGCGTCGCGTTCCCCGCGATGTACTTCTTGCTGTCCTTGCCCCCGCAGCGCAGCGCCGTACGGAACGTCGCGCCGCCGCTCCGCTCGTCCCCGATCCCGATGCAGATGCCTTCGCCGCCGGCATCGATGTAGGACACGGAGTTCTTGCCCGCGGCGTCTCCCGACTGGGCCTTGGCGCCTATCGTCAGGGTCTTTCCGCCCTCGGACTGCCACTGTCCCTGGAAGCCGTCCTCCTTGGAGTGCGGGTCCGGGGTCTCGTCGCCGAAGTCGTCCGTCGGCTCCTCCGTGGGCTCCAGCGGCGACTCCCCGGTGGGGGACGGCTCCGGCGCGGACGATGTGCTCGGCGCGGGTTGCGGCTGAGCGGTGCCGCCCCCGCCGTCGCCGACCGCGAGGTAGACCCCGCCGGCGACGAGCAGCAGTGCGACGGCGGCCGAGGCGATGATCGCGACGAGCTTGCCGTTCGGGCCGGAGGGGCCCGGGGAGGGAGGCGGTGGCGGCGGGTACCCGTACCCGTAACCGGGCTGCTGCTGCCCGTACGGACCCGGATAGCCGTACGACTGGCCGGCCGGGGGCGGCTGTTGGGGCTGCTGCTGCGGGTATCCGTACCCGGGCGGCTGCCCCGGCGGTGGAGGGGGCTGCTGCGATGGCGGCGGCGGACCGCCCGGGGGTGGACCGTCCGGCGGCCGGGAGCCGCCGAAGCCGTCCTGCGGAGGCTGAGTCATCAGTGAAACCTCTGCGCACGCGCCCGACGCCGCCGGAATGCCCCCCGCTCATCCGGCGGCCGAACTCCCCCCGGAAAGGCCTCAGTCGGTCACGGGCCCGCCGCGTCTTGTACGGACTCGGAAAGCGGGCACTGCTCTTCATTCTCCGTCACCGGTGTCCTCCGTGGCCAGCGTGGTCCCCGTTGCCGGGCGACGGCCGGTGTGCCGGGCACCTCCCGGTGCGCCTGCCCTTCCGGGTGGCGTCAGACCAGGCGCCGGGCCGCCGCCCAGCGCGTGAGCTCGTGACGGTTGGAGAGCTGGAGCTTGCGCAGCACGGCCGAGACGTGGGACTCGACCGTCTTCACCGAGATGTAGAGCTGCTTGGCCACTTCCTTGTACGCGTAGCCCCGCGCGATCAGGCGCAGCACCTCGCGCTCGCGCTGCGTGAGGCGGTCCAGGTCCTCGTCGACGGGCGGGGCGTCGGTGGAGGCGAAGGCGTCCAGTACGAAGCCGGCCAGGCGCGGGGAGAAGACGGCATCGCCGTCGGAGACGCGGAAGACGGCGTCCACCAGGTCGGAGCCGGTGATGGTCTTGGTGACGTAGCCGCGGGCGCCGCCGCGGATCACGCCGATGACGTCCTCCGCCGCGTCGGAGACGGACAGGGCGAGGAAGCGTACGGGAGAGTCGGCGCCGCCCATCAGTGAGGCGCTGCGGCGCAGCACCTCGACACCGCCCCCGCCCGGCAGGTGAACGTCCAGCAGGACGACGTCCGGGCGCGTGGCGGTGATGACGGAGACGGCCTGGTCCACGTCGCCGGCCTCACCAACGACGTCGACGCCGGTGGTCTCCGTACGGCCGATCTCCGCCTGGACGCCCGCGCGGAACATGCGGTGGTCGTCGACGAGCACCACCCTGACGCGGTGCCCGGGCTCCGCGGAAGGAGCCGAAGGAGCCGAAGGCGCCGCGCCGGCGGCGGGCGGGGTGCTCCCCGCGGTTCCGTCGCCCGTGCTGCCGCCCGCCGGGCCGGCAGCCCCCGCGCCCGCCGGGCCGCCGGTCCCCCCTGTGCCTGCTGTCTCGTCGGTCACGACTGAGCCGCCCTCTCCATCTCGAGCTCCACCTCTGTCCCCTCGCCCGGCGACGACCGCAGCCGGGCCGTACCGCCGTGGCGCCGCATACGGCCGACGATGGACTCGCGCACGCCCATCCGGTCCTCCGGCACGGTGTCCGGGTCGAAGCCCGGCCCCCGGTCGCGTACGGACACGAAGACCGAACGGCCCTCGACCTCCGCGTAGACCTGAACCGCCCCTCCCCCATGGCCTCCGGCATGGGTGGTGGTGCCCCCACCACCGTACTTGGCGGCGTTGACCATCGCCTCGCGCGCGGCCTGGATCTGGGCGTCCAGACCCTCGTCGAGCGGGCAGTCACCGACGCAGACGACCTCCACCGGCACGCCGTGATGGTCCTCGACGTCGGCTGCCGTCGCCTTGACGGCCTCCGCGAGTGTCCGCGGTCTGCCGTCCTCGTCCTTGCCGTCGCCCTGCGGTTTGTAGAGCCAGTTGCGCAGCTCACGTTCCTGGGCGCGGGCGAGCCGGGCGACCTCGCGGGGGTCGTCGGCGCTGCGCTGGATCAGGGTGAGGGTGTGCAGCACGGAGTCGTGCACGTGTGCGGCGACCTCGGCCCGCTCCTGGGCGCGGATGCGCATCAGCCGCTCCTCGGACAGGTCCTGCATCATCCGGACGAGGTACGGTCCCGCGAGCAGCGCGACACCCACCAGCACGGCGAGCGCGGCCTGCAGGACGGGCCCGAGATGCCTGGCCGAACCCTGCACGAGCACGATCCCGCTGACACCGGCCGCCACCAGCACCACCCCGGCCGCGCTGCGCGCCAGCGGCAGCAGCCTCCGGCGGCGGGTGACCTCCGCCCAGTGTGCGCGGCGTGCGTCGTCCGCCTGCCGCCACACCAGGACGACGCCGAGACCGATCAGCAGGATCGGCCACACATAGGTGTTGATCCGCCCGAACTGGAGGTTGTCGACCACCACCGCCGCGCCCACGAGCAGCGCCAGCACGGCGAAGAGCTGACCCTTGTCGGGCTTGCGCACCCGGCGCCCGCTCCTGCTGTCGCGATCCCCCGCGGCGGGAGCGGCGGCGGCCTTGCGGGCGGAGTCGACGCCTCCGGTGCCGAGCGGCACCACGAACCAGAACGCCGCGTACAGCAGCACGCCCAGACCGTCCGTCACGGCCAGCGCGACGAAGACGATGCGTACCCAGGAGACCGGCAGGCCCAGGTGCCCCGCGAGTCCGCGGGCGACACCGCCGAGCATGCGGCCCTCGGAGCTGCGGTAGAGCTTGCGCAGGGGAGGCTGCGGCGCGGGATCGTCGGGGGGTGCCGTCGTCCCGCTGCCCGCAGTGTGCGCGGTGCTCGCGGTCGGGGAGGCGGGGGTCATGCACCGATCGTCACACGGCCGCGCGCGGGGGTCATCAGGGTTGTTCCCTGATCCGACCCTGCCACGTCGGGGCGAAATCAGGGGCCGGTGGGGGACCGGCCCCGATGTACCGGACGGTGATCAGGGGCCAACATGGGCGCATGGCCGAGGAGGAACACGCATCGTCACAGGGACCGGGGGCGCGCGCCCCCGGGGAGGGCGGCGGGGGCGCCGCCGCGGGGGACCGCCCGGACGGCGGCGCGACTGCGGACGGGGCGGCCGCGCACGGGGCGGCTGCGCACGGGGCCGCGGCTGAAGGGGCGGCCACGGACGGCCCGTTGCCGGGGGGAGCGTCCGGCGGGTCCGCCGGGCCTCCGTCCCGCAGGCTCACCAGGAGCCGCCGCCCCAGGGTCGCCGGAGGTGTGTGCGCCGGCCTCGGCCGCTACTTCGACCTCGATCCGGTCATCTTCCGCGTCCCGCTCGCCGTGCTCTCCGTCGCCGGCGGACTCGGTCTGGTCTTCTACGGGTTCGCCTGGCTGCTCATCCCCGCCGAGGGCGAGCAGCAGAACGAGGCACGGTGGCTGCTGTCGGGCCGGGTCGAGGGCTCGACGCTGTCCGCGATCCTTGTCGCTCTCGTCGGCTGCGGGCTCTTCCTGGCCTCCCTCGGCAACCGCAGCACCCCCTACTCCCTGCTCATCGCGGGTGCGGTGACCGGCGCCGCGTACTGGTCGCACCACCGCCGGGAGGCGGAGGCCGCCGAGGCGGTCGGCGCTCCCGTCGACCCGGCCACCGCGCACGCCGTCGCCGACGCACCGCCGGAGGCGCAGGCCCCGCCCGTGCCGGGCACACCGTCGTGGTGGCGCGAGCCCCTGACGAAGGACGGCACCGCTGCCCGCGACACCGGCTATCTCTGGGGCCCGGACGAGGCGGCGGAGCCCCGTACGGGCGCCCGGCCCGCCGGCGGCCGGCCCCGCCGCACCGGCGAGCACGTGTGCGGGGGCCGTCGCGAGCGGTCGCTCGGCGGTCTGGTCGCCACGCTCGCCTCGGCCGCCGCGGTGGTGGGCACGTTCTCCGGCTGGGAGTCCCGGCCACTGGGCACGAACCTGACTCTGGGGCTGGCCTGCGCGCTGGCGGTGTACGCGATCGGCTTCGTCGTCAGCGCCTTCGCCGGCCGGGTCGGTTTCGGCACCGTCTTCCTGGTGGTCGTCACCGCCGTCATGCTGGCCGGGGCCTCACTCATTCCGAAGAGCATCGGCACGGACTGGCGTGAGGTGACGTGGACGCCGGCGTCCGCGCCGGACGTGCGCGGTACGTACCGGCTGGACGCCGGAAGCGGCGAACTCGACCTGCGTGACGTGCGGTTCGCCGCGGACGGTGGGCCGGTTCGGACCACCGTGCGGGCCGGGGCGGGGATGCTGAAGGTGGTCGTGCCGAGGGACACGCAGGTCGAACTCGACGCCGGGGTGGGGGCGGGAGAGATCCGGCTGCCCAGGGGGCTGACCCGTGACGGGGAGGCACGTATCGACAGCTACGCGGGGCTCGAGCAGCGGGAGAGCATGACGCTGCCCCCGTTCGACGGCCGGAAGCCCAGGGGGACCCTCAAGCTGTCGGTGCACATGGACGTCGGGCAGTTCGAGATCGTTCGGGCGCTCCCCGCGGGTGAACGCTCCGACCGCCTCCCGCCCGCCGAGGAGTTCCAGGACGACCGCAGGGCCGGCGCCGGGGTCCGGGCCGGGAGTGAGGGCGAGCGATGAACCGGCACCGCTTCGAACCCGCACGGCTGCTGCTCGGCGTGCTGCTCGCCGGCACCGCGCTGATGTACGTGATGGACGCCCTCGGGGAGTGGAGGGTGCCGGCGTGGCTGCTGCCGGCGGTCGTGCCGGCGGCGCTGCTGGCGTCGGCGTTGACAGCGTGGGCGACCTTCCTCGTCCGCCGCCGGCTGCGGCGGAGAGGGGCGCCGCCGCCGGTGAGGGGATCTGAGGGGATGCCGATGGACGACCTGCGTGAGAGGTACGCGCGTTCGGGGGAGGACCGGCCGGGGCCGGCCGGGCCCGGCGGGCCGTGAGGTTGCCCGTCCCGTCCCGGCGGGCATGGGACCACCGGCACGGGACGAGGACGACCGGGCACGGAGACCGGGCGAGGAGACCGGCTGCGCAGACCGGCTGCGCAGACCGGCTGGGGAGAGACCGGCCGGTCAGGCGAAGATGTGCCTGCCTCTGCGGCGCCGTTTGCGCGAGATCACCGCGTCGATCGAGAGCGTCGCCGCCCCCGCGATCATCAGCGGGACCCAGGCCATCATGTACGGAAGGTCGTTGCCGTAGTAGTACGGGTCGCTCGACCAGCTGACCGTCAGCCACAGGCTCAGCGAGATCAGCACACCGCCGAAGGCGGCGAGCCGGGTCAGCAGCCCCACCAGGGCGCCCAGGCCCACGGCCATCTCACCGGCGGCGATGGCGATGCCGAACATGCGGGGGTCGTTCTGCGCGAGATCGATCAGGGCGGGAACCGCCGCCGCCTCGCGTGCCGACTCCAGCACCTGCGCGAGCGAGCCGCTGCCCTCGGAGGCGAGGAAGGCGGGGTCGGTGACCTTGTCGATGCCGGCGTAGAGGAAGGTGGCGCCGAGGAAGAGACGCAGCGGGAGCAGCGCGTGCTTGGACACTCTCGCGCGTATGCTGCCGGGCGGGCCGCTCACAGGCGCGTCGCCGCCCACCGTCGTGTGTCCGTCCGTCAGAGACATGCCACGCCCCACCTCCGTCGTTCGTGCCGCTGCCGCATGCCCGTTCGGCTTGGGCAGGTCGCCACGGTACGCGGCCGGGGTCGCGCACACACCCTCTATGTACGCTCCGGTGCACAAGGCGTGTGCCTGAAGTGGCGCCGCTGACGAAGGATTCGGGACAGAACCGGCAAAAGATCCACCTCGACGCGCGCTCGCGGGTGCTCCGCGACCGGGCGCCGGGCGCGGCCCGGCGCCCGGTCACCGCTCAGTCAGTCGGCGACGTCGATGGGGTACCGGTTGGTCTCGACGCCGGCCGCCGTGACGACCTGGACCTCGACCCGTCCCGGCTCGACCTCCACGGGCACCGGCACGGTGAGGGTCGCGTCGGCCGGGTTGGAGAAGCCGCCCGTGACCGGAATCAGCGGCACGGGCACGTGCACGGCGCCCACACGGACGACCATCCGTGCGAGCCGGTCGGGTTCGTCCGCGCCGGGCGGTACGAACCCCGCGCCGCGGATCTCGATGTCGTCGCCCGTACGGATGGGAGAGTGCAGGTCTCCGATCTCGCGGGCCCGCACCACCGACAGCACGACCGGACGTCCGCCCTCCGCGTACTTTCCGGCGAGGTAGGTCGCCGCCGAGACCACCACGAGGAGGGCCAGGCTCCAGGGCAGATCGGGCAGTTGGTCGGGCTGCCGGGCGAGACGTACGGCGGCGAAGACCACGGCGACGGCGCTGACCAGGACGTACTGCACGTCGCAGAAGGAGCCGCGGCCGGCGTCATCGGTGAGCAGGTCGGACGCGCGCGGGCGGTCGGCACGCACCTTCTGCAGCCGCTGCTGCTGCACCCGTACGGTCACTGTGCGGCGCACGAAGACAGCTATGGCACAGCTCAGCGCCAGCACCGTCAACAGCCCAGCGCCCTGCGAGAGTTCGAGTCCGGTCAGCAGTTCGCGGCGCTCGTCCTGCCCGGACAGGGCGGCCAGTTCGAGGGCGAGGACGAGGACGTCGTAGACGGCGAGGAGCACCCAGGCCCCGGCGACGGCCCGTGATGTGGAGAGACGGTTGTCCTCGCCGATGACGGGTGCGAGCGCGCCGCCCCGCGCCCTGTGCAGATACGCGGCGACGGAGAGCAGCCCGGCGGCGGCGAAGGCGGCGATGAGGGCGGCTGTGCGTGCGATGCTCCAGCCCGCGGCGATGGCGGTGAGCAACTGCCCGAGAAGCAGTACCCCCACGGCTGCCCAGACGGCGATGACGGTGTGGCGCCACAGCGACGTCAGCCGGACGGCGCCCTCCTGGCGGCCGCGTTCGGCGACCGTGAGGGCGGCGCGGGTCAGCTCGTCCGAGACCCACTGGCGGGAGGCGCCGGGGGAGTGTGCGAGGGCGGCGGGAAGGCCGCCGCCCGCGGCGAGTTCGTCGCGGCGGCCGCGGAAGTCCGCCAGCGCGCTGCGGAGTCCCTCGCGGGCCCCGTGCGGACAGTCTCCACAGGTGCAGCGGGTGGAGTGGGTGTGAGAAGTGCCCTCGGAGGGAGTGGACTTGCGCAGGGACAGGGCCTGTTCGCTCGCGCTGCCGCCGCCTGTCGTCCCGTCCCGTGCCGTGTCCACGGCCACTGCGCAACCCCGCCTCTCGAGCACTGTCTCAAACACCGTCGGTGAAAGGCGCATTGTGCCCTACGCAAGCCCCCGGGAACGCGGCAGGGCTCGCTTCGTCACCCGGCCGTGTGAGAGGCGTCGGCAGGCAGGACCGACGTCGCCACGGTCGACCGGATTCGGCGACGAACGCGGGCCCCTTGCCCCGCGATTACCCCGCGCCCGCCCGACTCTCCGACCACAGCGTCGACTTCGGATCCCCTCGACGGGCCGGCCGGGGAGATCCGCTGTGACGGCCCGGTGGGGACCTGCACCGAACGCCTCGCGCACGGGACGTCAACATGGGGGAGGACGTGGACATGGGAGGGGCGCCACCGCCCCCGCCGGCCGGCCCCGACGTCCTGACCGCCAAGCGGCCCGCGGTCCGGGCCCGTGGACTTCGCCGGGCCAACCGCCGGGCGGGACGGGGCACTTGGCTAGGCTCCCGGCATGGGCGTACTCATCGATGTCTTCTTCGGCCTGCACATCATCGGCATCGCCGCGCTGCTGGGCGGCTTCCTCTTCCAGATGAAGCCGATGCGCGCCGGCGAGGCCCGCTTCGGTCCCGGCATGCTGCACGGTGCGTTCACGATGCTGGTGACCGGCATGGTCCTCGTCGGTCTCAACCAGGCGGCGGACGAGCCCGTCGACAACATCAAGACAGGCGTCAAGCTCGCGCTGCTCGTGGTGATCCTCGGCCTGGTCTACGTCAAGCGGGACGAGGAGAAGATCCCCGCCTCCGTCTTCGGCACGGTCGGCGCGCTGACCACCGCGAACATCTTCATCGCGGTGCTGTGGACCTGAGGACGGGAACGGCCCGGGGGTCCGGGCGGGGGCCCGGCCCCCCGCCCGCCGTGCCTCAGCCCGGCCGGTTCGCCGAGTGGAAGGGCATGTTGTCGATGGACTCGTACCTGACCTCGGTACCCGGCTTCGGGGCGTGGATCATCTGCCCGTTCCCCGCGTAGATGCCGACGTGGGTCACGTCGTCGTAGAAGAAGATCAGGTCGCCCGGCTGCATCTGTGACCTGGGCACCTTCGAACCCACGTCGACCTGGTCGAAGGTGGTACGCGGCAGCGTGACCCCGGCGGCCTTCCACGCGCCCATGGTCAGCCCGGAGCAGTCGAAGGAGCTCGGCCCGGTGGCGCCCCACACGTACGGCTTGCCCAACTGGGCCTTGGCGTAGGAGAGGACCTTCTGCGCCCTGGACGAGGCCGAACCGTCCGGCGAACCGCTGCCCGTGCCGGCCTCGGAGCCGTCACCCTGCTGGTCCTTCGCCGCCTCGCGGCGCTCCGCCTCCGCGCGCTCCGCCGCCTTGCGGGCTGCCGCTTCCCGCTTCTTCTCTGCCGCAGCCAGCCGCGCCTTCTCCTCGGCCGTCAGCTTCGAGAGCATCTTGCGGGCCTCGGAGAGCTTCGCCTGTACGTCCTGCTTGTTCTTCTTGAGTGCCTTCTGGGAGGCGGCCAGCGAGGCCAGTTGCTCGGTGGCCGCGGCGCGCTCGGCCTTCGCCGCCTTCTGCTGCCGCTCGAAGTCGCCGACCGCCTCCTTCTGGCGGCCCGTCATCCGGTCCAGCACATGTGTCTGCTCAAAGAACTGCTGCGGGTCCTGAGAGAGCAGCAGCGTCGCGGTCTGCGACATGCCGCCGTTGCGGTACTGCGCCGTGGCGTAGTTGCCGAGCGTGCGCCGGGCGTCGTTGAGGTCGGCGGTGCGCTCGGCGGCCTCGTCGAGCGACCGGTCGGCCTTGGTGCGCTGGGCGTCCGTCTTCTCCTTGGCGGCGTTGTACTTCTGGGTGGAGCTCTCCGCCTCCTGGTACAGCTTGTCGACCTTCTTCTTGACCTCGGAGACCGACGGCCTGCCGTCGTCCGGTGCTGCCTGGGCGCTCTGCGAGAGCAGGGAGACGGAGGCGAGCGCCGCGGTGGTGACGCCGAGAGCGCCGCGTTTCGTCGCGGCGGAGCCGAATATGCGTGTGCGCGGCTTGCGATGGGACGCCAAGGCCGGCAACTCCTTCCGTGAACCGCCTACCGGGTTAGCTGACGGGTTCGGGCGTTCGGAAGGCTGCCCTACGGGCCGTGCGCGTGCTTCGGCGGGCGCGTACGGACCGATTCACCCCGGGTGCGTACGCGCAGGTCCGCGTACGCGGTGGGTCCCCGGCTCCGGCAGTGCTGCCGGCCGGATTCGGCGGGGACGACCCGTGCCGGCGCTTTCGCCGGCGAGCGGTGCGGGGCGTCCGGCACGGCACGCTAGCGGAGTTGTGGGGTGCCTGTGAAGACCGGAGGTGATACGTCCGCTATCTGTTCGTTATCAAACGGCTGCGGTCGGGCGGGCCTTCGCGGGATGGGAGCGTCCGCGGGCCGCCGGGCCCGCAGGGGCGGGGATGCGCGCAGGTCGCCGGACCGTCGGGCTCGTACGGCGGGGCCGTACGCCGGGGTCCGTCCCGGAACGTCAGGCCGTGGGGCGGGCCCCTCCAGGGCCGCCAGGCTCTGCGGCGTCACACCCAGAGCCTAGACTTGCTCGACGATGAGCAGCCTCTTCGACGACAGCTTCCTGGCGAACCTCGCTCCCGTGCGCGCGCAGGACGGACCCTCCCCCGGACAGGGCGAGGAGCCTTCTCCCGACGGGGGCCACCACGGCGAGGAAGAGATCCCGCACGACCTGTTCCAGGGCACCTTCGAGGGCCGTGGATCCGAGGGCCGCGGAGGGGACGGCGGCAGCTCCGGCGCGTACCACCGCGGAGGCGCCCAGCGCACCGTCGTGGACGCGCAGACGCTGCTGGAGGAGATGAACGAGGCGCAGCGTGCGGCCGTCGTGCACACGGGCTCGCCTCTGCTGATCGTCGCCGGGGCGGGCTCGGGGAAGACGCGTGTGCTCACCCACCGCATCGCGTATCTGCTGGCCGCCCGCGGCGCGCACCCCGGTCAGATCCTCGCCATCACCTTCACCAACAAGGCGGCCGGCGAGATGAAGGAGCGGGTCGAGGAGCTGGTCGGGCCACGGGCGCGTTCCATGTGGGTCTCCACCTTCCACAGCGCGTGCGTGCGCATCCTGCGCAGGGAGAGCAAGAAGCTCGGCTTCACCTCGTCGTTCTCGATCTACGACGCGGCGGATTCCAAGCGGCTCATGGCGCTGGTCTGCCGTGACCTGGACCTGGACCCGAAGCGCTATCCGCCCAAGGCGTTCAGCGCGAAGGTCTCCAACCTCAAGAACGAACTGATCGACGAGGAGGACTTCGCGGGGCAGGCGTCGGGGGGCTTCGAGAAGACCCTCGCCGAGGCGTACACGATGTACCAGGCGCGGCTGCGCGAGGCGAACGCCCTGGACTTCGACGACATCATCATGACCACCGTCCATCTGCTGCAGGCGTTCCCGGATGTCGCCGGGCACTACCGGCGCCGGTTCCGCCATGTGCTGGTGGACGAGTACCAGGACACGAACCACGCGCAGTACACCCTCGTGCGTGAACTCGTCGGCACGGACGCGGACACGGGCACGGACGCGGACACGGGCACGGACGCGGACACAGGCACGGATACGGACTCGGGCACGGACGCTGGGGAGGGGGAAGGAGAGGGGGAACACGCCCCGCGTGAGCGGGCCGAACTGTGCGTCGTCGGCGACGCCGACCAGTCCATCTACGCCTTCCGCGGCGCCACCATCCGCAACATCCTCCAGTTCGAGGAGGACTACCCGGACGCGACGACGATCCTGCTGGAGCAGAACTACCGCTCCACCCAGACGATTCTCAGCGCCGCCAACGCCGTCATCGAGCGGAACGAGAACCGCCGTCCGAAGAACCTGTGGACGCAGTCCGGAGCCGGCGCCCGCATCACGGGCTACGTCTCCGACACCGAGCACGACGAGGCACAGTTCGTCGCCGAGGAGATCGACCGGCTCACCGACGCGGGCGAGGCCAAGGCGGGCGACGTCGCCGTCTTCTACCGTACGAACGCACAGTCCCGTGTCTTCGAAGAGGTCTTCATCCGGGTCGGCCTGCCCTACAAGGTCGTCGGAGGCGTGCGCTTCTACGAGCGCCGCGAGGTCCGCGACGTGCTGGCGTACCTGCGGGTGCTGGCGAACCCGGAGGACGCGGTGCCGCTGCGCCGCATCCTGAACGTTCCCAAGCGGGGCATCGGCGACCGCGCCGAGGCGATGATCGAGGCTCTGGCGCTGCGGGAGAAGATCACGTTCCCGCAGGCCCTGGTCCGTGTCGACGAGGCGTACGGGATGGCCGCGCGCTCGGCCAACGCGGTGCGGCGCTTCAACGTGCTGATGGAGGAGCTGCGCACCGTCGTCGAGTCGGGCGCCGGGCCCGCGACCGTGCTGGAAGCCGTGCTGGAGCAGACGGGCTATGTGGCCGAGCTGCAGTCCTCGACCGACCCCCAGGACGAGACACGCCTGGAGAATCTGCAGGAACTGGCCGCCGTGGCCCTGGAGTTCGAGCAGGAGCGCGGCGAGGACGAACCGGGCACGCTCGCCGACTTCCTGGAACAGGTCGCCCTCGTCGCGGACTCCGACCAGATCCCCGACGAGGAGGAGGGCGAGGAGAGCGGCGTCATCACACTGATGACGCTGCACACCGCCAAGGGCCTGGAGTTCCCCGTGGTCTTCCTCTCCGGCATGGAGGACGGCGTCTTCCCGCACATGCGCGCGCTGGGTCAGACGAAGGAGCTGGAGGAGGAACGGCGGCTGGCGTACGTGGGCATCACGCGTGCCAGAAGGCGGCTGTACCTGACGCGTTCCGTGCTGCGCAGCGCGTGGGGCCAGCCGTCGTACAACCCGCCGTCCCGCTTTCTGGAGGAGATCCCCGACACGTTCGTCGAGTGGAAGCGCACCGGTGCGGCCACCGGGGGCGGGGCGACCGGCCGTGGCGGCATCGGGACGGGCTCCGGTGCGGGCGCGCTTCTTTCGTCGGCCGCGGGGGGAGGGGCCCGGCGCGGCGGCCCGAGCGGGTTCGCGACGCGGCGTGGTGCGGACCGCCCCGTGGTCTCACTGACCGTGGGGGACCGGGTCACTCACGACAGCTTCGGGCTGGGCACTGTGCTGGCCGTGAAGGGCAGCGGGGACAACTCCGAGGCGACGGTGGACTTCGGCGGTGAGAAGCCGAAGCGGCTGCTGCTGCGCTACGCGCCGGTGCAGAAGCTGTAGCGGACCGGCCGCCGGGCGTACGGGGGCCGGGCGGGGGCGCATGCCCGTACGCCCGGAGCCCTGCACGCGGACGCGCCGGGGGCCGGAGCGGCAGCCGGGTGTGGAGGACCAGGCGCGGGTATGACGCCCGACCGCCCCGCAGCGGTGGTCAGGACGGGTCGAGGCCCTTGGAGCGCAGCCAGGGGAGCGGGTCTATGGCCGCACCGCCGCCGGGGTGCACCTCGAAGTGCAGGTGCGGGCCGGTGGAGTTGCCGGAACTGCCCGAATACCCGATGGTGTCGCCGGCCTTGACCTCACCCGCGCGGATCTTGGTGCTGCTCAGGTGGGCGTACCACGTCTCGGTGCCGTCGGGCGCGGTCACCACGGCCATGTTCCCGAAGGACATGTCGTACTTGGTGGTGATGGTCCCGTCGGTCGCGGCCATCACGGGCGTGCCCTCGTCGACGGGGAAGTCGATCCCGGTGTGGACGGACATCCAGTTGAGGCCCGCCTGCCCGTACTGTGCGCTCAGCCCGTGCTCCTTGACGGGGACCGCGAACTTGGGACGCAGCGCCTCCTTGCGCGCGGCCTCCTTCGCCTTGCGCTCGCGCTCCGCCTCCTGGCGCTGCTTGAGGTCGATGCGTTCCTGCGTGCGGCTGGCGCGGTCGGCGAAGTCGTTCGCGTCGGCGGAGAGTCCGGCGAGCTGGGTGTCGAGCTTGGTGTTGGCCGGTTTCACGGCTGTGTCGGCCGCGGAGGCCTGCGCGGTGACCTGGTCGCTCTCCTGGCCCTCACCGACGACGGATGCTGCGGCGGCGCCCGCCACGCCCATCACGGCGACGGACGGCACGGCGACGGTGAGCATGGCCGAGCGCTTGGGCCGGGGGGAGCGGCGGCGGCCACGCGGGTGCGGGACGTACGCGGCGGCGGACGGTGCGGCGCCGGAGGCGAGTTCCTCGTCGTGGCTGTAGACGTCGTCGTGGCCGTGATGGCCGTGGCCGTGGACATCGCCGTTGTCGTGGCTGTCGTCGTGGCTGTCGCGGTGGCCGGCGGGGAAGTGGTCCTCTTCCGCGTAGGGCTCGGCGTTCAGGAGGTGGTCGCTGTCGACGGTGGGGTGGGCCGCTGTGGCGTCCGGGCCGCTGTTCTGCGCGAACTGCCCGTCGTGGGAGGGGTGTTGCCCGTAGGTGTCGTACCCCTCAGCGGCCCGCGGATCGTGTCCGTCATAGGACTCGTAGTACTCGTGGTACTCGTGGTTGTCGTGGCCCTGAACTGCGTGTTCGTGCCCGTAGGCGTAGACGTCGTACGGCTCCGCCGGATACTGGCCGGATTCGGGGGCGAGCCCCGCCGTTGCGTGTGCCCCGGTGTCCCAGCCGCCTCCGTCGGCGGGCAGATCCCAGTGACCTGTCTCCCACTGCCCGGAGTCCCAGCCGCCCGACTCCCAGTGGGCTGTCTCCCCCTGGCCCTGGGTGAAGTCTCCGTGCACGCCGCCGTGCTGGGCGGGAACCTCGGTGGTCAGCGGGAACCCTGCGTCCGTCCACGCGGCGCCGGTGTCGTAGCCGCCGGTTCCGTACGAGGCGTAACTGCCGTCGGACGCGTACGCGTCGTAGGTGGCCGCGGGGTAACTGCCGCCGCCCGCGCCCGTGTCGGCGCCCGGCAGGGAGCCGAAGAGGGGGTCTCCATCGCCGTAGGAGCCGGCGGAGTTGCCGTAGGCGGCTGTGGAGTAGCCGTTGTACCCGGAGGTGTAACCCTGCTGGACTCCCTGCTGTGCGTAGAGGCCGTAGGCCGCCTCCTCGTAGGGACCGCTGTCGTGCGCCGGGTACGGGAAGCCGGGAGTGGCATCTGCCGGGAACGAGGTTCCCGACGGGTGACGGTCGTTCACCACCAACTTCTCTTTCGCCTCGACAACAAGGGCGGAACAGTGCGGCGACTGTACCCGGGGGTACGTGAGGACGACAATCTTCAACAGGTTTTACGCTCGGGAGAAACGGGCATTCGAGCGCCTTTCGGCGCTCTACGTACGGGTATTTGGCCTGGCGTTCGAGTCGCGTTCGAAATTTTGGCCGGTTGGTCGGCTCCCCGGGTGCACCTCTCCCCGGTGCTCCCGCTCCGTACGGTGCCACTCAACTCCCCCCGGATGGGGACAGATCCCCCACGCCGGTGCGCGGCCGGACGTGCCGGACGCTAGGGGGTGTCTGACAAATCCCGTCTGGGCCGCGGTGGCCGGCAGGTGCCGGGCGCTCACGTCGGCCGTCCTCGTCACCACCGGGCGCGGCGGCCCGCCACCCTTGCGTGCCGTGTGCACAGCACGTGACCGGGTGGCTGCCCACGTGTGATTTCGCACTCCCTTCGCGGCGGGAACCACGCGCGTACGGGATGCTGGGGATAACGTGCGTTCACTCCGGCAGTCGCGGACGCCCTCCACGGATGACGCAGATGCCGTCGTAGAACCGTCGAAGGGCCGTTGAGATGGAGGCAGTGATGGGTGTGTCGGGTCCGATCCGCGTGGTTGTCGCCAAGCCGGGTCTCGACGGGCATGACCGCGGGGCCAAGGTCATCGCGCGGGCGCTGCGCGATGCCGGCATGGAGGTCATCTACACCGGTCTGCACCAGACGCCGGAGCAGATCGTCGGCACCGCGATCCAGGAGGACGCGGACGCGATCGGTCTGTCGATCCTCTCCGGTGCGCACAACACCCTCTTCGCCAAGGTGCTGGAGCTGCTGCGCGACCGTGACGCGGAGGACATCAAGGTCTTCGGCGGCGGGATCATTCCCGAGGACGACATCGCCCCGCTCAAGGAGAGCGGTGTGGCGGAGATCTTCACGCCCGGGGCGACGACGTACGAGGTCGTCGAATGGATCAGGACGAACGTCGGACGCCTCGCCGCCTGACCCCCGCGTTCCCCTCGCCGCTGTCCACGTGCTCCCTCTCCGCCCTCCCTCGTCTCCTCGCCCTCCGCTCCCCGCCCTGTGCCCGGGGCGGGTTCGGCCCCGGACGGCGGAGCGCGGCGGGCGCCCGGTCCCCTCCCGTGAAGGTGTCAGGCACCCTCGGCGGAATCCGGCGAGGACAGGGCCGGACCGGTCACCTCCCCGCTCAGTTCGGCAGCCATGACGGCGCGCAGCCGCAGTGTGGCGACCATGCGGTGGAACGCCTCGGCCCAGTAGGCCCCCGCTCCCGGTGATCCGCCCTCCGGCTCGTCCGGGACGGCGGCCAGCGGTTCCAGCCGTACGGCGTCGCACGGCGAGAGGCAGCGTTCGGCCAGCCCCATCGCACCGCTGAACCTCCACGGGTAACTGCCCGCGTCGCGGGCTATCTCCAGCGCGTCGACCACCGCCCGGCCGAGCGGCTCGCTCCAGGGCGCTCCGCACACCTCGAGCACGTGGAACGCCTCGGAGAGCCCGTGCGCCCGGATGAATCCCGCCGCCCACCGGGCACGTTCCCCCTCGGGGAGCACCGCGAGCAGCGGAGCCGGATCGCTGCGGCCCTCCGAGAGCGGCTCGGACGGCTCGCCGATCAGCGCCCTCGACCACTCCACGTCGCGCTGCCGTACGGCAGCGCGGCACCAGGCGGCGTGCAGATCCTGCTTCCAGCCGTCGGCGACGGGCAGCGCGACGATCCCCTCTGCGGACCGGCCTCCGAACTGACCGGACCAGGCCGCGAGCGGCGTCGCCTCCACCAGCTGCGTCAGCCACCAGGCGCGCTCACCCCGGCCGGCGGGAGGCTTGGGCACGACGCCGTCCCGCTGCATGGCCGCGTCGCATTCAGGCGGGGCCTCCACGGCGACGACGGGCGCCGTCGAGAGAGGGTCCTGCGTCACGCACGTACGGGCGCGGGCTGCCATGCGCGCCGCCAGGGCCGAGGCCGGGAGGCAGCTGAGCAGCTCGGCGGCGGTGGCCCGGACCGTGCGGCTCCTGTCGCTGAGCGCACGCTCGAGGAACGGCTCGTCCGCGGAGCACAGCCCTTCACGAAGAGAGTCCAGGAACATCAGCCGGTCCTCGGCGCTCTCCGAGGACCAGGTCGTGGACAGCAGCGCGAGCCCGGTCGACGGGTCACGGCGGCGCAGCGAGGTGAGCAGAGCGACTCGTTCCGCGAACAGGCCCTCCTCCCAGAGCTGTTGGGCGGTCTCGCCGAGGGTGCCGTCGGTGTTGTCCCCCTCCTGCCCCTGGGCGTGGGTCTCTCCCTCGGCGGGGGCCTCGTCGCTCGCTTCCTGCCCCGCCCGTACGGCAGGCGTCCCGGGCGGAGCGCCGTTGCGCAGGGCGAACTTCCAGTCCGGGTTGAACCGGGCGAGCCACAGGCCGCGCGGGCCCGCGAACCTCAGTGTCTGCGGGCGCAGGTCTGTCCGCGAACGCGCCGCGTCGAGCAGCGCGGGGAGCTGGGCGGCAGGCGGGCGGTACCCGAACCGGTTGGCCGCGGCGAGCCATTGAGGAAGCAGTTCGGCGAGGTCCGGGGCCGGACCGCGGCGGCGGCCACCGCCGCTCCCCGCCCCGCCGGTACGCGCGCTGAGCAGCGTCGTCAGCCGCCGGGCGGCCACGGCGGGCAGCGGCGGCCGCCCGTCCTCGGGCGCGGAGCCCGGGCGTGGGCCGGCGGGGGCGGGGAGCAGGCCGGCCCGCCGCCGGACGGTCTCGACTGCTGCCGCATCCAGCAGCTCCGTCACCCCGCCGCCGCCCGGCGGGGTGCGCCGCTCGGTGCCCAGCAGAGCGGCGGAGACCAGTTCGTCCCACGGGACGCTGGAAGTCTCCGGTGCGCATGCCTTCGTCGCGAGCCCCTGTGCTGCGGGTACCACCGGTGCATCCGCTGGTGCATCTGCCGGTGAAGCCTGTGCCTCCGGCCCGGGTGGCTCCGGTGTCTGCTGCGCGGGTGCGCTCATGTCACTCCGTTCGTGCGATGGCGCGCGGAGCGCGGGGACGGGTCGGTGCTCTTCCGCAGAGCTCGGCCGGGGCGTCACAGCGGAACCACTCCCTCCTCGCCGCTCCATGCCGTGTACGGGGCGAAGCCTCGGTGGCCGCACTCGCCGAAGACCGTGACCGGGGCGCCGCCGGCGACCGAGAGGAGCCTCCACAGGGCCGCGGGGGCGGTGCCGGGCGCGACGGGCACGGCGAACTCTCCCTCCGCGTCGGCCAGTTGCGCGACGAGCCCGCCCTCACCGGTGACCGGCACGACACCGCTCAGCACGGTGGGCCAGGCATCCAGCCAGGGATCGTCACACAGCGCCGCCCCGTACTCCGCCAGCGCGCCGGTCACGGTGCCGCCGGGCGGTGCGGAGCCCGGACGCGGGGCTGCGTGCCGCTCGCCCAGAGCCGCGCGCAGCGGGCGGGCGGCGGGGTAGTAGGCCAGCTCCGCATCGAGTACCGATCCTGCGGGAAGAGCGAGTTCGTGCTGCCTTCCCAGCGGTGCGTAGGAGAGAAGCAGCCCCAAGCGGCCCGACGTGTGCCCGCGCAGCCACGTGCGGCGGGCGGTGAGCCGCCCCTCCTCCGTGTCCCGCCGGGCCAGCACCAGCCATTCGTCCCGGACGCGTGAGGCTCCCCCGGCCAGTACTTCCGCCGCGTCGACGGTGAAGCCCACCCTGGTCCGTACGGTCGCCGCCAGCGGCTCCGGAAGACTCTCCAGGGCGAGGAAGCCCTGGTTGAGCAGATGGAGCAACGCGCACTCGGAGAGCAGGCGCTCCGGCCAGCCTCCCGGACCGCCGGAGCCCCTGGACGGAAGGGCGCCCAACTCCCTGATGCGGGCGGCCAGCCCGGGTGCCTGCGCGTCGACCATGCGGGCCGCCGTCTCCTCCCAGGCCGCGGGACCGGACTGCTCCGCCCCCGCCAGGCCGCCGCGCAGCAGGTCGGCCAGCCGTTCCTCCAGCTCCGTGGCTCCGGCGGCGACGCGCTGCGTGCGCCGCTCGGCGCGGCGCTGCGCGGCCTGAGGGCCGGAGGAGCGGCGGCCCTCCCCCTTGTCCCCGTCGCCGCCCGCCCCTGCCGGCGCCTCCGTTCCGCGCCGGGCGCGTTCACGGCGTCTGCTCAGCCACTCGCCGGCCCACTCGGGCGGGGAGTGCCCGTCCGGCGGCTGCCCCTGCCCGTCCGCGCACAGGAGCAGCAGGCCGAGGACGTGCTTGCAGGGGTACTTCCTGCTGGGGCAACTGCACTTGCAGCCCGGCGCGCCCCCGCCGCCGGCGCTGTCGAGATCCACCACCGTCCGGTACGGCTTGGCGCTGCCGCTGCTGCCCTTGCACAGACCCCACACGGCGCCGGAACCTGCTGCCGCGTCCGACCAGTGGTCGGACCGCGAGAGCCGGCTGCCCGCTTTCCGTGACGCCTCGTCAGGAGCCAGTGTCAGTACTTCCTCCGCCGTCCAGCGGACCCCCACTCCAGTCATGGTCCCGACCGTAGAAGCCGCCACTGACAATCGCTCCGTACCGCCGCCGTATCGGAGGTCTGTGCAGCTCAGCGCGGTGAGGGAGGGATTGTCAGTGGCCGGGTGCAGGGTGAGGAGCACATCGAACCGCCATTGTGTGGAGGGGGATCTGTGACCGTTACCCATGCCGAGAAGCAGGCGCTGAGGCCACATGCCGAGGACGCGTTCGCCCACGAACTGAGCGCGCTCGCCGCGGCGGACGACCGGCCGCGTCCGGAGCGCTGGCGGCTGTCGCCGTGGGCGGTCTGCACGTACCTGCTCGGCGGTGAGCTGCCCGACGGCACGGTGATCACGCCGAAGTACGTGGGCCCGCGCCGCCTCGTCGAGGTCGCCGTCAGCACGCTGGCGACGGACCGCGCGCTGCTGCTCCTCGGTGTGCCCGGCACCGCCAAGACCTGGGTCTCGGAGCATCTCGCGGCCGCGGTCAGCGGAGATTCGACACTGCTCGTGCAGGGCACGGCCGGCACCGCGGAGGAAGCGGTGCGCTACGGCTGGAACTACGCCCAGTTGCTGGCCCACGGCCCGAGCCGTGACGCCCTCGTGCCCAGCCCCGTGATGCGGGCCATGGCGGAGGGCAGGACGGCGCGGGTCGAGGAGCTGACCCGCATCCCGGCCGACGTGCAGGACAGCCTCATCACCGTCCTGTCCGAGAAGACGCTGCCCGTGCCGGAGCTGGGCGAGGAGATCCAGGCGGTGCGCGGGTTCAACCTGATCGCGACGGCCAACGACCGCGACCGCGGTGTCAACGAGCTCTCCAGCGCGCTCCGCCGCCGTTTCAACACTGTGGTGCTGCCGCTGCCGGAGACACCCGAGGCGGAGGTCGACATCGTCGCGCGCCGCGTGGACCAGCTCGGCCGCTCACTCGACCTGCCCGCCTCGCCGGACGGCATCGCGGAGATCCGGCGGGTGGTGACCGTCTTCCGCGAGCTGCGCAACGGCGTGACGGCCGACGGCCGTACGAAGGTCAAGTCCCCCTCCGGGACGCTCTCGACCGCGGAGGCGATATCCGTCGTCACCGGCGGCATGGCGCTGGCGGCCCACTTCGGGGACGGTGAGCTGCGCGCGGGCGACGTCGCCGCGGGCGTACTGGGCGCGGTGGTGCGCGACCCGTCCTCCGACAGCGTCGTGTGGCAGGAGTACCTGGAGGCGGTCGTGCGCGAGCGTGACGGGTGGAAGGACTTCTACCGTGCCTGCCGAGAGGTCTCCGCGTGACGCGGTCCGACGGCCTGACGCGATCCGGTGGAACGGCGCGGTCCGGCGAACACGGCGGCGGTCCCCTGCTGTTGGGTGTGCGGCACCACGGCCCGGGCTCGGCGCGGGCCGTGCGGGCCGCGCTGGAGGCACGGCAGCCCCGGGTGCTGCTCGTGGAAGGGCCACCGGAGGCGGACGGCATCGTCGCGCTCGCGGGGGAGGCGGAGATGCGCCCGCCGGTCGCCCTGCTCGCTCATGTGCCCGACGAGCCGGGCAGAGCCGCGTTCTGGCCGTTCGCGGAATTCTCACCGGAGTGGGTGGCGATCCGCTGGGCGTCGGAGCGGGGGGTGCCGGTGCGTTTCATCGACCTTCCGGCCGCGCACTCGCTTGCACTCCGCGAGGAGGGCCCGCACAAGAGCGCGGAGCGAGGCGGGGGAGGCCCACATGGGCACCACGAGGGAGGCGGCGACGGCGCGGACGCCGAAGGTCCGGAGCCCCCGCACGGCCCGGACTGCCCCGACGGCCCGGACAGCGCTCCCGCCGGCCCGGCGCCGGGCGACGCGCTGCGCATCGATCCGCTCGCCGTCCTCGCCGAGACCGCGGGGTACGACGACGCGGAGCGCTGGTGGGAGGACGTCGTGGAGCACCGCGGTGCCCCAGCGGGAGCGGAGCCCTACGCCCCCTTCGCCGTCCTCGCCGACGCCATGAAGGCACTGCGCGAGACGCATGGCGCCGCCGAGAACTCCCAGGGGGAAGGTGCCGGGGGAGGGCCCGGGGACGACTCGGTGCGCGAGGCCCATATGCGCCTGCGGCTGCGCGACGCCTGCGGGGAGTTCGGGCAGGACGCCGTCGCCGTGGTCTGCGGCGCCTGGCACGTTCCCGCGCTCGCCGCGAAGACGAAGGTCACCGCCGACCGTCTGCTCCTCAAGGGGCTGCCGAGGGTGAAGGCCGAGATGACCTGGGTTCCCTGGACGCACCGCAGGCTCGCCCGGCGCAGCGGCTACGGCGCCGGAATCGCCTCCCCCGGCTGGTACGGCCATCTCTTCGCGGCCCCCGACCGGGTCGTCGTGCGCTGGATGACCAAGGTGGCACGTCTGCTTCGGGCCGAGGACCACAGCGTCTCCTCCGCCCACGTCATCGAGGCGGTCCGGCTCGCCGAGTCGCTGGCCGCCATGCGCGGCAGGCCCCTCGCCGGGCTGACCGAGACGACCGACGCGGTACGCGCGGTGATGTGCGAGGGCTCCGGCGTACCGCTCGCCCTCGTCCAGGACCGGCTCGTCGTCGGTGACGTGCTCGGCGAGGTCCCGGAAGGAGCCCCGGCCGTACCGCTCCAGCGGGACCTGGCACGGCAGCAGCGCAGGCTGCGGCTCAAACCGGAGGCGGCGGAGCGGGAGTTGGAGCTCGACCTGCGCAAGGAGACCGACCTGGAGCGCAGCCGGCTGCTGCACAGGCTGCGCCTCCTCCGCGTCGAGTGGGCCGAGCCGCACCGGTCGGCCCCCCGCGGGACCGGCACGTTCCGGGAGAGCTGGCGCCTGCGCTGGGAGCCGGAGCTGTCGGTGCGGATCGCCGAGGCCGGAGTGTGGGGCACGACCGTGGAGGGCGCGGCGACGGCGGCAGCTGTCTCGCAGGCCACCGACGCGACCGAGCTGGCCACCCTGACCGCCCTCGCCGAGCGCTCTCTGCTCGCGGGACTCCAGGACGCGCTGCCGGTGGCCATGCGGGCGCTGGCCGACCGTGCCGCCCTCGACGCGGACGTCGGTCGCCTCGCCGAGGCGCTGCCCGCGCTGGTGCGTTCCGTGCGCTACGGCGATGTGCGCCGCACCGATGCGGTGGCGCTCGCCGACGTCGCCGAGGGGCTCGCCGAGCGGGTGTGTGTGGGGCTGCCGCCGGCGTGCGCCGGGCTGGACGCGGACGGCGCGGCCGAGATGCGCCGCCACATCGAGGGCGTCCATCAGTCCGTGGGGCTTCTGCGGCAGGCAAGGGGCGCGAGCGCGGACGGCGTCACGTCGCGCTGGCGTGCCGTCCTTCGCCGCCTCGCCGCCCGCGACCGGATACCTGGCCTGCTGCGCGGCCGGTGCGTCCGGCTGCTGCTGGACGAGGGCGATCTGGGGACGGACGAGGCGGCACGGCTGATGGGTCTGGCACTGTCGCCGGGCACCGCACCGGCAGAGGCGGCGGCGTGGATCGAGGGCTTCCTCGCGGGCAGCGGCGTGCTGCTGGTGCACGACGAGCGGCTGCTGGCGCTGGTCGACGCGTGGCTCGCCGGGGTGCCGGGGCACGCCTTCACGGACGTACTGCCCCTGCTGCGCCGTACGTTCGCCGAGTACGAGCCGGGCGTACGGCGCACCGTGGGCGAACTCGTCCGGCGCGGGGACCTGTCCGGTGCGCAGGGCCCTCCGGCAGCGGGCGCGGGGGGAGCGTCTACGCGCCGTGGGGCGCCGGGCGGTTTCGGCCCCGGTCTGGACGAGTCACGCGCGGACGCAGTCCTGCCGACGCTCGGTCTGCTGCTCGCGGGTGCGGGTGCGGGTGCGGGTGCGGGTGGGGCGAGTTCGGGTACTGCCTCACATCACAGCGCCGGGGACCGGGAGGAGACAGCCGTATGAACAACGGCACGGATACGGGGGAGAGCAGCGGCATGACCGGTGACGCATGGAGCGACCACGCCGGCGGGGCAACGGACCTCCGCCCTGGCACCCCGGACAGCGCTCCCGCCCCGGACAGCGCTCCCGCCCCGGACAGCGCTTCCGCTGCGGACTCCGCTCCCGCCGAGCGCGCGGAACGGCTGCGCCGCTGGCGCCTCGTGCTGGGCGACGCGGGCGGCTCCGACGGCACCGGATGCGCCCTGACCGGCACCGACAGCGCAATGGACAGTACGCTCCAGGCGCTCTACGGCGGCCAGAGCGGCGGCCGGCGCACGCGGCGCGAGGAGCGTGCGGGCGGCCTCGGCGGCTCAGCACCCCAAGTCGCCCGCTGGCTGGGGGACATCAGGACCTACTTCCCCAGCTCCGTCGTGCAGGTGATGCAGCGGGACGCCATCGACCGGCTCGGGCTGTCCTCGCTGCTCCTCCAGCCGGAGATGCTGGAGGCCGTCGAGGCGGACGTGCATCTCGTGGGCACCCTCCTCTCCCTGAACAAGGCCATGCCGGAGACCAGCAAGGAGACGGCGCGAGCGGTGGTGCGCAAGGTCGTCGGGGAGGTGGAGCGCAAGCTCGCCTCCCGTGCCCGCTCCACGCTCGCGGGGGCGCTCGACCGCTCCGCGAAGGTGCAGCGCCCCCGTCATGCCGACATCGACTGGGACCGCACCATCCGCGCCAACCTCAAGAACTACCTGCCCGAGTACGGGACGGTCGTGCCGCAGCGCCTCGTCGGCCACGGGCGTGCGTCGCAGGGGGTGAAGAAGGACGTGGTTCTCTGCATCGACCAGTCGGGTTCGATGGCCGCGTCCGTCGTCTACGCGTCGGTCTTCGGCGCCGTGCTCGCCTCGATCCGGTCGCTGCGTACGCGGCTCGTCGTCTTCGACACCAACGTCGTGGATCTCACCGACGACCTCGACGACCCGGTCGACGTCCTCTTCGGCACGCAGCTGGGGGGAGGCACCGACATCAACAGGGCGCTGGCCTACTGCCAGACGCAGATCACCCGGCCCGCGGAGACCGTCGTCGTCCTCATCAGCGACCTCTACGAGGGCGGTATCCGTGAGGAGATGCTCAAGCGGGTCGCGCAGATGAAGGCCGCCGGAGTGCAGTTCGTGTGCCTGCTCGCACTCTCCGACGAGGGCGCGCCCGCCTACGACCGTCAGCACGCGGCCGCGCTCGCTGCTCTGGGCGCGCCCGCGTTCGCCTGTACGCCCGACCATTTCCCCGAGGTGATGGCCGCGGCGATCGAGAAGCGGCCCCTGCCGGTGCCCGACGAGTGAGGCCCCGGCCACGGGGCGCGCGTCGGGGGGACGCAAGGGGGATCGGAGGAGGAGGAGGGAACCGGCAGGGCAGGCGGAAGTACGGGCCGGAAGAAAGGGCTGGAAGTACGGGCCGGAACGGGAAGGAGCGCGAGCGGGATCAAGGAGAAGTGAACACTTTGTGACGGCAGTTGCGGCAGGTACCTGACGCCGTGAAAGGATCTCAACTGTCCGGAACGCAGCGTTCCCGGTTCGCCGTTGTGCGTCCCTGAGCAGCGCTTCTCCGCTTCCACCGAAAAGGTCTCCGCCTTGTCAGTCGCTTTCGCCGTGCCTGCCGCCGTGCGCCTGCCGCGCTCGGCCGCCGCCCGGCGAGCGCTGCTGACGATGCTCCTCCTCGGTGGTTTCCTCACGCTCGCCTTCCTCTTCGGTGGCAGCGCGCAGGCTGCTTCGGCGGCCCCGGCCGGTACGGACCGGGACGCCGTCGGCTCGGCATCGTCCGGACTGCCGATTCCGGAGAAGTCCTCCGGCTCCCTCCCCGTCGGCGGCGAGGAGGCCGGGAACGAACTGGGCCTGTCCGAGGCCGAGTTGGCCGAGCGGCGCCGTGAGGCGCGGGAGGCCGCCGCCCGTACCGCCTCGCGCGTGCTCGAACCGGTGGCACAGGGCGCCGAGGACACCGGCCGGGTCACCCGGCCCGTGGAGGACACCGTCGAAGGTGTGACCGGCGCGGTCGGCCTGGACGGACTCTCCGACGGGCTCGGCCTCCGCCCCGGTGAGGAGGGCGAGGACGCTCCCGGTGACGGGGACGGCGACGACGTCCCCGGTGGGGGAGGCCACAGCACGCCTTCCGGTGAATCGGGCGACTCCGCCCGCGACCTCGACGGTCAGCGGTCGTACGCCGGTCCGGACAGCGCGCGGGTGCCCTTCCCCGAAGGACCGGTCCAGCGCGGCACGTCCGGTGACGGCACCTCACGCGGTGACGACGGGGGCGTTCCGGACCGGCTCCCCTCCCAGCAGGCTCCCGCCGCGCCCGCCTCCGTCACATCGCAGTACGCGGGCGACGGCAAGGGCCCGCGCGGTCAGCACCAGCTCGCCGGTGTCGTCAGCGGGGCCGGGAACTCCGGGCCGCTGCAGTCCGGAGCCGTCCGCGCGGCGGCCGGTACCCCCACGCGTGAGCGTGCCGCCGAGATCCTCGAATTCCCCGGCTAGGGCAGACCTTCTCTCCGTCTGCGGAACCCGCGACCTGCCACGCGGGGGTGGACAGGTCTGCCCGAGCCCCAAGATCACTGAATTCGAAGGACCTTAGTCATCATGCGCAAGAACATCCGACGTTCCCTCATAGTCGCCGCCGCTGCCTCCGGCATCTGGACGCTGGGCACCGCTGCCGCGAGCGCTGCAGAACTGCCCGTCTCCGCCGACTCCGTGACCGGCACCGTCGAGAAGGCCGACAAGGGCGGCCTGACCGGCACGGTCGAGGAGACCACGCAGACCGTCCGCGAGACCACCGAAGGTGTGACCGGCGGCATCACCGGAAAGCTGCCGAGCAAGGGCATCCCCGAGAACGGCCTGCCCACCAACACGCTGCCCACCGACGGCCTCAACAGGACGGTCGAGGGCACCGTCGAGGGCGTGCGGGGCCACCTGCCCGTCGACGCCCGCGACGCCGCCGGCCGAGCCGCGGGCACCGTCGGGGACGTGAAGGGCGAGGCGGGCGAGGCCCTCGAAGGGACGGGCCACGCCGACAAGGCCGGCAAGGCGGTCAAGGAGGTCCAGCGGGAGGCCGGTTCGGCCGCCGGAGACCTGCCCGGCGCCCCGGCCCTCGGCGGCCTCCCCGGCGTCGACGTCGCACCGCTGCCGCCCCGTACGCTGCCCGCCCCGGCGCTGCCGCCCGTTCCGCAGATCCCGGGTGTGCCTTCCGCACCGGCCACCGGCGACCTCGTCAGTGGTCTCGCCGGTGCGGGTGTGCGTCCCGAGCTGGTGACCGACCGGCTGAGCGGCGAGCACGCCCAGCAGACCGTGGCCACGGTCCAGGCGGGCGTCTCCACCGCCCGGCCTCTCGTCGACCGTGCGGGCAGCACCGTCCTGCCCGCCTACGGCAGCCACCTCGCGCTGCACGCGCAGCTCGTCGCCGGCCGGGCCGCCGCCGACGTTGCCGTGACCGCCGACGCCGCCGCCTCCACCTCCGCCCCGTTCGCGGAGAGCACGGTCCACCGCACCCACACCCTGGCCGGGGGCGCGCACACTGCCGGCGGTGACGTGGCCGCCCACCTCCACGCTTTCGGTGCGGGTGCCTGCGACGACGCCGTTCCCTACGCGGCTCAGCTGAGTGCCGGTGCGCACGCCAACGTCAACGGAGCCGTGGTGCACGTGGTTTCGGGTGTCCGGGTCGTCGAGGCGCCCAGCACGCGTGACCTGACCGACATCGCGAACGTTCCGGGGCTGCCCAGCCACCGTCTGCCGGCTGTTCCCACGGTCTGAGGCGCACGGTCTGAGCCTTCCGGCACGGGGCTGCCGGGCACCTGAGCAGAGGTCCGCGGGGTGGCTCGTCCAAGGGGGTCGAGCCACCCCGCGGGCCTCGCGGCCCGTACGCCCTTCTCACCGTGCCGCTCGCACCACCACGCACCCGCCTTTCACCGCACCACCGTTCACCGCACCACCACCGGACTACTGGATCGAGACAGCCATGCACAGGAACAACAGCGTTCGCCGCGGGCTCGCCGTCGCGGCGGCGGCCGCGGGCCTGTGGGCCCTTGGCACCGCGGGCGCTCAGGCGGACGAACCGCCCGCGGGCGCCGGGGTGCTCCACGGCGTCACGGACGGGACGCACGGCACGCACGGCACGCACGGCACCCGGCAACTCCTTCAGGAAGCGCCGCGGACGGCCGGGAGAGCGGCCATGACGAAGGAGACGGAGCAAGGCGTACGGCAGGGCGTGGGGAAGGCGGTCGGGAATGTCACCGAAGAGGCCGGCCAGGCCGTGTCCACGGCGTCGCAGGCTCCCGCGGATACGGACATGGCTGCTGTGTCCGGCATCCCGGCTGCGTCCGCCGCACCGTCCGCGCCGGGGCTGCCGGAAGACTTCGTGATCGGGGTTCCGCAGCTGCTGCCGGGCGTCCCGGCTGTCGGCGTCGTGCCGCTCTCCTTGCCGGAGCTGCCCGTCACTCCGACCGTGCCGTCCCTCTGAACAGCGGGACGCACGCCTGCCGTCGCCCCCGGCCATGATCAACTCGGGCCGGTTCGAGAGGACTTCGCGTGCGCGGCGTCCCTGGACGTGGTCCGGGGCAGGAACCGCACCACGCCGCCCGCCCGGTGTCGCCCCGTACTTCGCGGCACCGGGGCGGGCGGTGAGTTGTACGTTCTCCACGTCACCGGGACAAGCGTTTGTGACCGTTGTCACCGCGCCGGTGTGAGCTTGGATTTATGCACCGCTCACGCGCAGGGCTAACCTGCAAGGCGGACATGCCGCGCGCCGTCCGAAACGCCGCGGCCACGCGGCACGCCCACACTCACGCTGACAACCGCGAACCACTGATTAAGGGGACGTACGCGCGTGGACCTGTTCGAGTACCAGGCGAGGGACATCTTCGCCAAGCATGACGTACCGGTGCTGGCCGGTGAAGTCATCGACACGCCCGAGGCGGCGCGCGAGGTGACCGAGCGACTCGGAGGTCGCGCGGTCGTCAAGGCGCAGGTGAAGACCGGTGGCCGTGGCAAGGCCGGCGGTGTGAAGCTCGCTGCCGACCCCGCGGACGCCGTCGAGAAGGCCGGCGCCATCCTCGGCATGGACATCAAGGGCCACACGGTCCAGAAGGTCATGCTGGCCCAGACCGCGGACATCGCGGAGGAGTACTACGTCTCCTTCCTGCTGGACCGCACCAACCGCACGTTCCTCGCCATGGCCTCCGTCGAGGGCGGTGTCGAGATCGAGGAGGTCGCCGCGACGAAGCCCGAGGCTCTCGCGAAGATCCCCGTCGACGCCATCGAGGGCGTGACCGACGCCAAGGCGCGCGAGATCGCGCAGGCCGCGAAGTTCCCGGCCGAACTCGTCGACCAGGTCGCCGAGGTCCTCAAGAGGCTGTGGGACGTCTTCGTACGCGAGGACGCGCTGCTCGTCGAGGTGAACCCCCTGGTCAAGACCGGTGAGGGCAAGGTCATCGCGCTGGACGGCAAGGTCTCGCTCGACGAGAACGCCGACTTCCGGCAGGCGGACCATGCGGCGCTGGAGGACAAGGCCGCGGCCGAGCCGCTGGAGGCGGCGGCCAAGGCCAAGGGCCTCAACTACGTCAAGCTCGACGGGCAGGTCGGCATCATCGGCAACGGTGCGGGGCTGGTCATGTCCACCCTCGACGTCGTCGCGTATGCCGGTGAGGCGCACAAGAACGTCAAGCCGGCCAACTTCCTCGACATCGGGGGCGGCGCATCCGCCGAAGTGATGGCCAACGGCCTGGAGATCATCCTCGGGGACCCCGACGTCAAGTCCGTGTTCGTCAACGTCTTCGGCGGGATCACCGCCTGCGACGCTGTCGCCAACGGCATCGTGCAGGCCCTCGAACTGCTCAAGAGCAAGGGCGAGGACGTCAACAAGCCGCTGGTCGTGCGTCTGGACGGCAACAACGCGGAGCTGGGTCGCAAGATCCTCTCCGACGCGGACCACCCGCTCGTGCAGCAGGTGGACACCATGGACGGTGCGGCTGACCGCGCTGCCGAGCTTGCCGCCAAGTAAGCCGGACGAGACCGAGATCTGACGAGGACATCGACACACCATGGCTATCTTCCTCAACAAGGAGAGCAAGGTCATCGTCCAGGGGATGACCGGCTCCGAAGGCCAGAAGCACACCAAGCGGATGCTTGCTTCCGGAACCAACATCGTCGGCGGTGTCAACCCGCGCAAGGCGGGGACGGACGTCGACTTCGACGGCGCCCAGGTGCCGGTCTTCGGCGGCGTCAAGGAGGCCATGGAGGCCACCGGCGCTGACGCGACAGTCATCTTCGTGCCGCCGAAGTTCGCCAAGGACGCCGTCGTCGAGGCGGTCGACGCCGGCATCGGCCTCGCCGTCGTCATCACCGAGGGCATCGCGGTGCACGACACCGCCTACTTCTGGGACTACGCCTGCCAGAAGGGCAACAAGACGCGCATCGTCGGGCCCAACTGCCCCGGCCTGATCACTCCCGGCCAGTCCAACGCCGGCATCATCCCGGGCGACATCACCCAGTCCGGCCGCATCGGCCTGGTCTCCAAGTCCGGCACGCTGACGTACCAGATGATGTACGAGCTGCGCGACCTCGGCTTCTCCTCAGCGGTCGGCATCGGCGGCGACCCGGTCATCGGTACCACCCACATCGACGCGCTGCGGGCCTTCGAGGCCGACCCGGACACCGATCTCGTCGTGATGATCGGTGAGATCGGCGGCGACGCGGAGGAGCGAGCGGCCGACTTCATCAAGGAGAACGTCACCAAGCCGGTCGTGGGCTACGTCGCGGGCTTCACCGCCCCCGAGGGGAAGACCATGGGCCACGCGGGCGCCATCGTCTCCGGCTCGTCGGGCACCGCCCAGGCGAAGAAGGAGGCCCTGGAGGCCGCAGGCGTGAAGGTCGGCAAGACGCCGTCCGAGACGGCGCGCCTGGCCCGTCAACTGCTCGGCGGCTGACGCCACTGGCCGGGCGGCGCACGTACGCCCGTACCTGCGACGGGGCCCGTCCCCTCCGAAACGGAGGAGGGGACGGGCCCCGTCGTGGTCGCCTCACCGGTGTGGCGGTACCTGTGCCGGAGGGCCGGACTGCTGCCCCGGTGCGAGCGTCGCGGAGGGACCCACAGGGACGGGAAGAGGCGCGGAGCCGCCGCCGGTGGCCCCGAATGTGAACGCGGCGGCTGCCAGCGCGGCGAGAAGGGCGAGCCCGGCCGTCGGGCACCATGCGAGGAGGCCGCTGCGGCGGCGGACGTGCCGTGCGGACGGCGGCGTGGACGGCTGCGGCGCGGCAAGCTGCCGCAGGAGTCGCGCGGTGAGCACCGGAAGTTCCCCGGGCGCCGCGCCCCGGAGTTCGGGCACCGGCCCCGCGAGCGCTGCCCGTGCGTGTCTCAGCCGGCCAGCGGTCGCCGACGTGCTCGCCTCCACCTCGGCGGCCGTGTCGGCGTGGCTCAGCCCGAGCCCGTCACGGAGCAGGAGAGCCGCGCGGTACGAACGGGGCAGACGCAGCAGCGCGTCGAGCAGAGCACGGTCGCGGGGCGGGACTGCGCGCAACGCCCGTCCGTGACGCGCGAGGTGGAGCACGCGGAAGTGGCGCCACGGGGCGAGGGCGTACTGGTAGGCGGCAGCGCGTAGCCATCCGGCCGGATCGGGGTCCACGGCGATCTCCGGCCAGCGCCGCCACGCGAGTGTGAAGGCGTGCGTGACGGCGCGGCGCGCGAGCCGGGGACGACCGCACAGGAGGAATGCCTGGCGGGTGAGGGCGGACGCGTTCCTGCCGTGCAGGAGGTCGAACGCGTCGGCTGCGGTGAGCACGGGGGCGGCGCGCTCCGGGCCACCGCGCGAGCCCGTGCCGGCGTTCTCGACCGCGTCCTCGACCGCGCCCGTGCCGGTGCCGTGTCGGACGGGATCGCGCCGGCGTCTCATGCGCGCTCTCGATGCCGGAGTGCTTGTGTGACCAGGTGCATGCGGACATAGTGGGCGACACAGCGACAACTATGGTGTTACCGGGACAGAACGTGTGTTGTTGACAGCATGTCGACGTGAGTCAAGTGACGCATCGCAGCCCGACGTTGTCCCCGTACGAACGAAGCAGGTCACGGCCGCTCCCCTCGGGGGCCACCTGGTTCTTCGAAGGGGTGATCGCCGCCGGGCTGGGGCTCGGAGCGCTCGCCGTCCTCGTGGTGCTGCTGTGGATCATCTCCCCCTACCCCGACAGCGGTGCCGGCGGCGCCCTGCGCATCGCCGCGGACCTCTGGCTGCTGGGCCACGGGAGCCGGCTCATGCGCATGGAGACGCTCTCCGGCGTGCCCGCCCCCGTCGCCCTGACGCCGTTGCTGCTCGTCGTCCTGCCCGCGTGGCTGCTCTACCGCGCGTGCCTGCAGGCTCTGGTGGCGGGCGAGGAGGCCGGCGGGCGGGCGGACCGGCAGGACGACCGGGCGCCGGGCGGGCCGGCTCCTCTCGGCTGGGTCGCGGGCGGATATCTGCTGACGGGCGTCGTCACCGCCCTCTTCGCCTCGGGTGGGCCCGTACGCGCCGATGTGCTCAGCGCACTGGTGCGGCTGCCGCTCTTCGTGGTGTGCGTCGCGGCCGCGGCGGCGTGGGTGGCCGGCGGTCGCAGCGCTTCGGGTACCTCAGGCCCGTCCGGTCCGTCCGGCCCCTCCGATCCCTCGGGTGCGTCGCAGACGGGCGACGGGCACCGAACGACTCGCGACGGGCCAGCCGAGGATGAACCGCCCCTTCCGGAACTGCTGCGCGAGTCCGCCGAACTGGCGAGACGGCTGCGCCCCGTGCGTGCGGTGCTCACCGTCACCGCCGTGCTGTGCGGCGGCGGCCTCGTACTCACGTGCGGGGCGATGGTCTGGCACATCGGGGCGGTACAGGGCGCCTTCCCGGCTCTCGCGGGCACCTGGAGCGACCGGTTGGCGGTGCTGCTCCTCGTCCTCGCGCTGCTGCCGAACGCGGCGGTGTGGGCGGCGGCGTACGGACTCGGCCCAGGTTTCACACTCGGAGCGGGAACCGTGGTGGGGCCGCTGGCCGAGGGCGGCGACGCACGGCTGCCACCGTTTCCCCTGCTGGCCGCGCTGCCCCCGGACGGCTCCGGCGGGCTCCTGGCCTGCCTGGTCGCCGGCTGTGTGCCGCTCGTGGCCGCGCTGACGGCGGGCTGGTACGTGGGGCGGGCCGCGGTGCCCGAACCGGGGAGCAGGGAGGGCGCGTCGGGCAGGCAGAGCACGGCGTGCGTCCTCGGTCTGGTGGCGTGCGGCTGCGCCGCGTCACTGGCCCTGCTCGCGGTCTGCTCCGGCGGCGCGGTCGGTACGCACGCGCTGGCGTCCTTCGGGCCGGACTGGCGGCTGACGGGGCTCGCCGTCGTGGCGTGGACTGCGGTTGCCGGGCTGCCCACCGCACTCGCCGTACGGGCGTGGCGGCTGCGTGAGCACGGCCCCGACGACGACTGGCACGCGACGGCGGCGCGTCAGGCACGCTGGACGGCACTCAAGACGGCGTCGGGCGGGCTGATGCCGGACTTCGAGCCGCGCCGCGACTGACGACGGCCCGCCCCGCCGGCCGCTCCCGCGGGTCTCTCCGCGGGCCGGAGGGTTCGGCGGTTCCTCGGCGGTTCCCCGGCGGTGCCTCAGCGGTTCTCGAGCAGCGGACGGAGTTCGCTGGGCAGGAGCTCCTTGCAGTCCTCGCGGGAGGACTGGGTGAGGGCGTCCTGCGTACACACGAAGTACTCGCGGTAGACGGACTGGAAGGTGAACGTCGCCGCGACCACGGCCAGCGCCAGCGATGCCGTGATCAGTCCGCTGACAGCCGCCGTCGTACGGGACTTGGCGGCCTGTGCCGGAGTGGCGCTGACCGGGACGGCAGGGGCGGCCTTCGGCCTGTCCGGCGTGGTCGTACGGTCGCTGCCCGCGACGTCCTCGGCCGACGCCGCGGCGCCGGAGTCACCGCGGCTCCGTTCGGAAGTCCCCTCCGTGGAGGCCGGCTTGCCGCCGGCGCGCAGCGCGTTGATGCCCCAGTACAGGGAGAGGGCGCCGAGGAGCAGGGCGACCTCGGGAAGGCTGAAGAGGGCGAAGAAGAGGGCCCAGATGCCGGTGTGCAGGGAGTAACGCGCGTGGCGCTGGAGGGGATCGGTCGGGTCCCAGCGCATGCCGCGGCTGCCGCCGGAACCGAACCCGCCGCCGCCGTTGCCGTTCCCGTTCCCGTTGCTGTTTCCGTCGCCGTTTCCGCCCGCGCTGCCGAAGCCGCCGCTCTGCCGGCCCGGCTGGCGGCTGCTCCACTGGCTGCCCCAGGACGAGCGCCTGCCGCCCGAGTCCTCCGCGGAGTCCTCCCCGTCCGACCGGCCTCCAGGACCGTCCGGACTTCCCGGTCCCTGAGATCCCGGCCCTGACGTGTCCGTGCCAGTGCCCGAGCCGCGCTCGGAGTCCGTGCCGCGGCGCGGCTGCCAGGGCCGGTCCGGCCGCCCCTCCGGTGGTGCCGCGAAGGGGTTGTCCTCGCGCGAGGCGGTGTCGGATGGGGCCGCACGGCGGCGGCTTCGGTCGGTCATGTGGTGTGTGTCTTCCCCTGCGTCCTCTGTGTCCTGTGGCCCTGTGCGCTCCCGCGACCGCGCGGGAGCCTCCTCCTGACGCTACCTGCCCCACGGGCCCCCGTCCCGTGGGGGCCGTGTCGGGGGCCGGTATCGTTGCCGACGGTCGGACGCTTCGTAGAGTTCCCCGGAATCCGCCGCTCAATGAGTTCGTACGACCACACAAACCGCTGCTTTCCCTTCCCGCGCCCTGTGAGCCGGGAAGATTCCCGTGAGAGAGAGCCCCGCCGTGGCTGCGCACCAGAGCCCGAGCCGCCCCCGTCCCGTCTCCCCTCCCGCCCGTCTCGTCGTCCTCGTGTCCGGCTCCGGTACGAATCTGCAGGCCCTGCTCGACGCGATCGACGCCGACGGCCAGGAGACCTACGGCGCACGGATCGTCGCCGTGGGCGCGGACCGTGACGGGATCGCGGGGCTGGAGCGCGCCGAGCGCGCGGGCATCCCCACGTACGTGTGCCGCGTACGCGACCACGGCACGCGTGACGCGTGGGACCGGGCGCTGACCGAGGCAACCGCCGCGTACGAGCCGGATCTTGTCGTCTCCGCGGGCTTCATGAAGATCGTGGGCAAGGAGTTCCTGGCCCGCTTCGGGGGGCGGGTGGTCAATACGCACCCCGCCCTGCTCCCCAGTTTCCCCGGCGCCCAGGGCGTACGTGACGCACTCGCGTACGGGGTCAAGGTGACCGGGTGCACCGTCCACTTCGTCGACGACGGTGTCGACACGGGGCCGATCATCGCGCAGGGCGTGGTCGATGTCCTGGACGAGGACGACGCCGACGGGGGCGCCGCTCTGCACGAGCGGATCAAGGAAGTCGAGCGACGGCTGCTCGTCGATGTCGTGGGACGTCTCTCCCGCGACGGCTACCGCATCGAAGGACGAAAGGTACGGCTGCGACATGGCTGAGGGTGGCATGGGCAACGGCGGCGAGGGCGGCACGAGCGCCTCGGAGGCGAAGCGGCCGGTCCGCAGGGCGCTGATCAGCGTCTACGACAAGACGGGCCTGGACGAGCTGGCACGCGGCCTGCACGCGGCGGGCGTGGGGATCGTCTCCACCGGTTCGACGGCGAAGCGGATCGCGGCGGCCGGCGTGCCGGTCACGGCGGTGGAGGACGTGACGGGATTCCCGGAGTGCCTTGACGGCCGGGTCAAGACGCTGCACCCGCGCGTGCACGCGGGCATCCTCGCCGACCGGCGGCTGGCCTCCCACCGGGAGCAGCTCGCCGAACTCGAAGTGGAGCCCTTCGAGTTGGTGATCGTCAACCTCTACCCGTTCCGCGAGACCGTGGCCTCGGGCGCCGCACCGGACGAGTGCGTGGAGCAGATCGACATCGGTGGCCCCTCGATGGTCCGCGCCGCCGCGAAGAACCACCCCTCGGTCGCGGTCGTCGTCAACCCCGGCCGGTACCAGGACGTGCTGAAGGCCGTCGAGGGCGGCGGATTCGACCTGGCGGAACGCAAGCGGCTGGCGGGCGAGGCCTTCCAGCACACGGCGGCTTACGACGTGGCCGTGGCGAACTGGTTCGCCGACGGCTACGCACTGCCGGAGGAGGAGACGGGCGGGAGCGGCGCCGGCGAACTGCCCGGTTTCGTGGGCGCGGCCTTCACCCGCCGCAGCGTGCTGCGCTACGGCGAGAACCCGCACCAGCCCGCTGCCCTCTACACGGACGGCAGCGGCTCCGGCCTGCCGGAGGCGGAACAGCTGCACGGCAAGGAGATGTCCTACAACAACTACGTCGACACAGAGGCCGCCCGCCGTGCCGCCCACGACCACACCGGACGGCCCTGCGTGGCGATCATCAAGCACGCCAATCCCTGCGGCATCGCCGTGGGTTCCGACGTCGCGGAGGCCCACCGCAAGGCGCACGCCTGCGACCCGCTCTCCGCGTACGGCGGTGTGATCGCCGTCAACCGTCCGGTGTCGCTCGCGATGGCCGAACAGGTGGCGGAGATCTTCACGGAGGTCGTCGTCGCCCCCGGCTACGAGGCGGGCGCGGTCGAGGCGCTGTCGCGCAAGAAGAACATCCGGGTACTGCGCTGCGCCGGAGAGCCGTCCGCGCCCGTCGAGTTCAGGCCCGTCGAGGGCGGCACACTCCTCCAGGTCAGGGACCGGCTGCAGGCGGAGGGCGACGACCCCTCGAACTGGCGGCTGGCCACGGGCGAAGCGCTCTCCCCGGACGAGCTGGAGGAGCTGGCCTTCGCATGGCGCGCCTGCCGTGCGGTGAAGTCCAACGCGGTGCTCCTTGCCAAGGACGGTGCGACCGTCGGTGTCGGAATGGGCCAGGTCAACCGCGTCGACTCCGCCGAACTCGCCGTGCGGCGCGCGGGGGAGGAGAGGGCGCTCGGCTCGTACGCCGCCTCGGACGCGTTCTTCCCGTTCCCCGACGGGCTGGAGGTGCTGACGCGGGCAGGCGTCAAGGCCGTTGTGCAGCCGGGTGGTTCGGTGCGCGACGAGGCCGTCGCCGAGGCGGCGAAGGCGGCCGGCGTGACCATGTACCTCACCGGCACGCGGCACTTCTTCCACTGAGCCTCAGGGCGTCCGCCGGTCTCAGGGCCGTCCGCCGGGTCTCATGCCGGCGGGCGGCCCTTCCGAGGACGGGAGACGGGCGAGGGGAGCACGGCACCCCGGGCGGCGGGTGACGTGCCCGGGGTGCTCGTACGTGCGCTGCCGCACCGGGCGGCCGTGGGAACCGTCATCAGTGACGCGGCCTGTTGAACCAGTCCCCGGACTGGGCCAGCAGCACGATGCATGTGATCCCCACGCCCATCCACACCGCCCCGAGAGGGAAGCCGGCCAGTCCGAAGACGGTGAGGAACGAGGCCCACACGATGCCGCTGATCCGCGTGCCGTTGCCGCCCTTGGTGAGTGAGGTGCCCAGCACGATGCCGATGACCGCGTGCACGAGGAGGATTCCGCAGACGACGTAGAGGACGCCCAGACCGAAGTGGAAGTCGGCGGCGTGCGCGATGTCCTCGAAGCCGTTGGCCGCCACGCCGAGCATGATCATTGCGATGACGGAGACCACGGCTTGAAGACCGCCCGCGATGAGCATCAGCACGCGGGCGCCGTTGACCTTGCCGGACAGCACGCCGGGCGGCACGGGTGCCCCCGGGCCGTAAGGGCCGGGCGGCTGCTGGGGGTAGCCGTAAGGGGGCGGGCTCCCGGGCTGCTGGGGGTAGCCGTAACCGGGCTGCTGGCCGTACTGCGGCTGCTGCGGCTGCTGGGGGTAGCCGTAGCCGGGGTGGCCGCCGGGCTGCTGCGGAGGCGGCTGCTGGGCGTAGGGATTCTTCCCGTACGGGTCGTTCGGGGGCTGGGGCGGATAACTCATCGGGGAATTCCTTCAGTTCGTCTGCTCGGGCCCGGACGCACGAGGGCCGCGCCCCGATTGTCCCGCGGCGCGGCCCTCGTGTTGACGTTCATGCTCTCCGGGCTCGGTGCGCCCAAGGGGCGCCACCCCTCCGTTACTTCTTGATGACCAGGGTTCCCGCGGCACGGTCGTGCCAGCCCTGCAGCTTGCCGCTGTTGTCGAAGAACGGCGAGAGGAAGACCAGAAGGGCGCCGATGTAGCAGACGAAGACGCCCGCGATCGGGATGATGTAGCGGATGAAGCCGGGGCCGACGCCCGGGAGCCCGCCGTCGGCCTCGCGGACCACCCGCAGGCCCATGGCCATCTTGCCGACGGTCGCGCCCTTGAAGGCGATCATCAGCCACTCGTAGAGCGCCAGGAAGACGGCGATGCCCAGCACCATGACGAAGAAGACGCCGATCATGCCCATGCTCTCGGCGTTGGCGTCCTGCACGCACTGGTTGTAGCCCGGGTCCGTGTAGGTGCCGCACTCCTCGAGCGAGGAGGTGGTCAGGCCGATCGTGCTGCCCAGCCCGGCGACGAGGACGACGGTGTAGACCGTGCCGAGGATCAGGCCGTCGATGAGCCGTGCCAGGAAGCGCTGGCCCATCGTGGCCAGAGGCACCTGGCCGAGGTGGTGCATGTTTATGTACCCGTTGTTGGCCTGGACGGTGCCGGGCTGCTGCGGGTAGCCGTACCCGGGCTGACCCGGGACGCCCCCCGGGTGGGGCTGCTGGCCGTACTGCGGCTGCTGCGGGTAGCCGTAGCCGGGCTGCTGGCCGTACTGCGGCTGCTGCGGCTGCTGGGGGTAGCCGTAGCCGGGGTGGCCGCCGGGCTGCTGGGGCGGCTGCTGTGGCTGCTGCTTGGCGTACGGGTTGTTCGGGTCCTGGCCGGGGGGCGGTGGGTAGCTCACGAGTCTCTTCCTCCGAGCGTCGAGCAGGGGACGGAATGGGCCGAAGAACTCGGGGGAATGACAGTTCCGCCCCCGCAGATGCCGTCAGTGGACTGCGTGAGGTGTGTGCTATGCACGATGTGCCTCCCCCGATGATGCGACGCCGTGCCGTCGGCCCATATTGGTTCGGGCGCGGCGCCGCCGATTCATGTTCGTGGCCGCACAGCTGTCCTGTCCAGCTAGATCTCGGAATGTGGCGAATCCGCAACGAGACGCTGACTTGCTCGTCGATACGCCCGTACTTCCGTCCGTGCGAGGGCCGTTCCGGATGCCGGGCGGGCGCTCACTCCCCCGCCGCCGGGGCGCGGCGTCCCGCGGAGCGACACGGATTTCGAACCGGACTCCGCATCCGGGAGGATGTACCCATGACGGCCCAGATTCTCGATGGCAAGGCCACGGCAGCAGCGATCAAGACCGACCTCACCGCGCGCGTCGACGCGCTCCGGGCGCGGGGTGTCACCCCCGGCCTGGGCACGCTGCTCGTCGGGGACGACGTCGGCAGCCAGAAGTACGTCGCCGGCAAGCACCGTGACAGCGAGCAGATCGGCGTTCACTCGATCCAGCGTGAACTGCCCGCCACCGCCGCACAGGAGGAGATCGAGGCGGTCGTACGGGAGCTCAACGACGACCCCGCCTGCACGGGCTACATCGTCCAGCTCCCGCTGCCCCGGGGCATCGACACCAACCGCGTGCTGGCGCTGATGGACCCGGCCAAGGACGCGGACGGACTGCACCCCACCAGCCTCGGACGCCTCGTGCTGAACGAGCCGGGCCCGCTGCCGTGCACGCCGCAGGGCATCATCCAGCTCCTGCGGCGGCACGGCGTCGAGCTGAACGGTGCGCACGTGGTGGTCGTCGGGCGCGGCATCACCGTCGGCCGTTCGATCCCCCTGCTGCTGACCCGGCGCAGCGAGAACTCCACGGTCACGCAGTGCCACACCGGCACCCGCGACCTGCCGGCGCTGCTGCGGCAGGCTGACGTGGTCGTGGCCGCGGCCGGAGTGCCGCACCTGATCAAGCCGGAGGACGTACGGCCGGGTGCCGCCGTGCTGGACGTGGGCGTGAGCCGGGACGAACACGGCAAGATCGTCGGCGACGTCCACCCGGGTGTACGGGACGTCGCGGGCTGGATCTCCCCGAACCCCGGCGGCGTCGGCCCGATGACACGCGCGCAGCTGCTCGTCAATGTCGTCGAGGCGGCCGAGCGTGCCGCGCAGACCCCGGCGGTGGAGTGATGAAGGTACGTGTGCGGCGTACGCGCCGCTTCCCCTCTGTGACGCGTGACACGGCCCGCCCCGAGGGCGGCGGACGTCCGGTGGGCGCGGGCCACGCGGCGCCGTACAGGCAGTGGCCGCTGCTGGCCGTGTGCTGCGGGGTGCTGCTCGGACTCCTGGTGACGGTCAGCGAGTTCCGCGCGGGGACGCTGATCATCGGGGTCTCGCTGCTCGGCGCCGCGGTGATGCGGCGCACGATGCCGTCCGTGGGGATGCTGGCCGTCCGCTCGAACTTCACGGACATAGCGACGTACGGAGTGCTGGGCCTGACGATCACGCTGCTGGCGATGATGGCGCAGCCGAACCCGTGGCTGGACATCCCGATCCTGGAGGACATCGTCCGCTTCACCATCAGGTGAGGCCCGCGGTAGGCGTGCCGAAGCGGGACGTCCGGCGAGGTGGCGGAGAGGCCAAAGACACGTCACCGATGACGCCCCGGGGCGCAGGGCAAGCGTTCCGGTACACCGCGTGAGGTGAGACGGGGGCCCGTACTTCCGCGCGGAAGTCACGGGCCGCCTTCATGACCGCACCCTCCCGGCCGGGTGGCAGACTGGGCGGCCTGGTGCGGGGGATGTCGACGAATTCGGGGGACAAGGGGGAGGCACATGCCTCGGTGGAGGCCGCTACCGGAGGAACTGGACCCGCAGATACGCGAGTTCACCAGCCAGCTGAGACGGCTGGTGGACCGCAGCGGAATGAGCGTCGCGACGGTCGCGGACCGCACCGGCTACAGCAAGTCGTCGTGGGAGAGATACCTCGGCGGCCGGCTGCTGCCGCCGCGGGGTGCCATGCGCGCGCTGGCCGAGGTCACCGGCACCGACATCCGCCACCTGGAGACGATGTGGGAGCTGGCCGAGCGGGCGTGGAGCCGTGCCGAGATGCGGCACGACGAGACGATGGAGGCCATCCGCGTCGCCCAGGCGCGGGAGGCGCTGGGGGAGTTCTGGGACGAGCCGGCCAAGGGCCGCAAGCGCGGGCGTAACAAGGACCGGGACAAGGACAAGGACAAGGACCGGTCCGGGGCCGGTGACGAGCCGGCGAAGGAGAAGCCCGCCGCGGCCGGCCGCCCCGGGGACGACCAGCAGCAGGCATCCTCCGCCGCACCGTCCGCTCCGCCCTCCGCCTCTCCACCGTCGTCGGCTCCGCCGTCGTCCGCCGACCTCTCCGGCCGCGGCCGGGGTGAGGTGCGCGCGTCCGGCGGTGCCACGGACATGGACGGGCCGCCGGCGGACGAGGAGACGGCCGTACTGCGTCCGCGCCCGCTCCCGGGCACCGGCGGGCGCGGCAGCAGGCAGCAGCGGGTGGATCTCGCCTCCTGGGGCACCTCCGCACGCGAGGACGACCACACGACGGCCCTCCGGGTCACGCCGGGCGGGCGCGGTGCCGGGACGGAGCGGGGCGGAACCGCCGGCGGGGCCGCGTACCCCGCGCACACCCCGGAACCGCCGGGGCTTCCCGGCGGGCAGGCAGGTCCGGACGGTCCGGGCGCACCCGGCGGCCCGGAGAGTCCGCGAGGTTCGTCACGGGGACGCCGGATCGCGGCTCTTCTCGGCGGCGCCGCGGGAGCGTCGGCTCTGATCGTCGTCGGTGTCCTGGTCTTCGGCCTGCCCGGGGCCACGGACAACAGCTCCGCCTCGCCGTCCCCTTCGCCGTCCGCGCGGGAGGAACGCGACCTCCCGGCGGGTGTGAAGTGCCAGGGCAAGGACTGCTCCGGCAAGGACCCGGAGGAGATGGGCTGCGGCGGTCAGAACGTCAAGAGCAGCAACTCGGCCTTCGTGGGCCCGAGCATGGTCGAGGTGCGCTACAGCAAGGTGTGCCGGGCGGCGTGGGGGCGGATAACGGGTGCGGCACAGGGGGACGGTCTGAAGATAAGCGCGGACGGTCAGGTCGAGAGCGACGAAGTCGACTCGACCAACGACGCCTACACCGAGATGGTCGCCGTCGGCTCCCCGACCGAGGCGCGCGCATGCGCGACTCTCGCGGCGGGCACGACGGGATGCACGCAGGTCGGCGCCGCCGACGCGCCGGACTCGGCCTCGCCGTCCGTGCCGGACACCCCGTAACCGCTGCGGGTGACCCGGCCCTGAATCCGAACGGTCTTCAACAGCCCGGCGGCGAGGGCGACTTGGGGCGAGTGATTTGCGGCCGCAGGGGAGCGCGCCGGTGGCGGGCCCCGGATGAATGCGCATGCATGGCCCGCGCGATACCGGGAAGACGCCCGTTCAGCACCCCCCACGGGTTGGCAGCCGTCGGCAGCCGCCTCCGCGTCACCCCCTCCTCGCGCGGGCGGCTGCCGACGCGAACGCCGCGTCGGATAGCCTGGCGCCGGTTCTCTTGATGTAGAGAGACTTCCGAAAGGGCAGGGCGCGTTCCCTCCGGCTCGGCCGGGGAAGGCCCTTCGCCACCGTCAGGTACTACGGAGACCGCCATGACCCGCACCCCTGTCAATGTCACCGTCACCGGAGCGGCCGGCCAGATCGGCTACGCGCTGCTCTTCCGTATCGCCTCCGGCCAGCTGCTCGGCGCGGACGTGCCCGTCAAGCTGCGTCTGCTGGAGATCACACCCGCGCTGAAGGCCGCCGAGGGCACCGCGATGGAACTCGACGACTGCGCCTTCCCGCTGCTGCACGGCATTGACATCACCGACGACCCGAACGTCGCCTTCGACGGCACGAACGTGGGGCTGCTCGTCGGGGCCCGCCCCCGCACCAAGGGCATGGAGCGCGGCGACCTGCTGGAGGCCAACGGCGGCATCTTCAAGCCGCAGGGAAAGGCCGTCAACGACCACGCGGCGGACGACGTGAGGATCCTCGTCGTCGGCAACCCCGCGAACACCAACGCGCTCATCGCCCAGGCCGCGGCCCCGGACGTACCGGCCGGGCGGTTCACCGCGATGACCCGCCTCGACCACAACCGCGCGCTGACGCAGCTCGCGAAGAAGACGGGCTCGCAGGTCTCCGACATCAAGAAGCTGACGATCTGGGGCAACCACTCGGCCACCCAGTACCCGGACATCTTCCACGCGGAGATCGCGGGCAAGAACGCCGCCGAGACCGTGAACGACGAGAAGTGGCTGGCCGAGGAGTTCATCCCCACGGTCGCCAAGCGCGGCGCCGCCATCATCGAGGCGCGCGGCGCCTCCTCCGCGGCGTCCGCAGCCAACGCCGCCATCGACCATGTCCACACCTGGGTCAACGGCACCCCGCAGGGCGACTGGACCTCGATGGGCATCCCCTCGGACGGCTCCTACGGAGTGCCGGAGGGCCTGATCTCCTCCTTCCCGGTGACCTGCTCCGGCGGCTCGTACGAGATCGTTCAGGGCCTGGAGCTCAACGACTTCTCACGTACCCGGGTCGACGCCTCCGTGACGGAGCTCTCGGAGGAGCGCGAAGCGGTACGGGGCCTCGGACTGCTCTGAACAGCCGCGCACGCCGGTCTGCTTCGGCGCCGGCGGTGAGGGTCCGCGGGTTCCGGAACGTTCCGGGACGCGCGGGCTCCCGGCTGTGCGCCGCCGCGCCCGCACGCGGCCGGTTCGTCGCCGACTCCTCGCGTCCGCAGGCCAGTTGACGCAGCGGGACGGCTGCCTCCGCGTTGCCCGGATGTGTCACAAGAGTTATCCACAGACGGTGGTCACGCTGTAGCCCTGCGTCGTGCCCCTCGGGTATGTTCTTGGCTCTCCCTGGAACGGTATTGGGGCAATCGGGGGCTGCCGTGAATCACCCAGCGCGCACACATGCTCACAGCGAGGCCACGCGCCTGCTGTGCGCGGGAGTGCGGTTGAACGCCGCGTTCCGCAGGCGCGTCATCGAGGAACTGATCGGCCACGCCGAGCGGCCGGTGCCGCCCTCGGCGGGCGTGGACCTGCGTCCCGTGCTCGCCCACGCGTTATGTGCCCGACGGCAGGAAGTGCGCACGGCGCTGGCCCTGTCGGCGCTGTGGGCGGGCTTCTTCCTCACGTCCCTCCTGATGCTGTGGGACACCCTCGGCGACGCCTACGGGGGAGGCCCCGAACCCACCCTGGGTGAACTCCTCTCGATGGCCCTCTCGCTGAGCGAGCTGGGAAGCTCCTCCCCGTCAGGGAAGCCCACCGACTACGTGCTCCTCTACGCCGGGGTCGTGCTCTCGCTGTGGGCCGGACGTGCACTTCTCGGCCGTGACGGGCAGGCGCCGCCGCGGACGGCCCCCACCCGCAGTCCCATGTGGTCACTGGTGCGGCGCTGGCTCGGCCGGCTGGTCACGGTCTGGGCCCGTATCGGCGCGGTGTTCTACTGGCTCACCGTGGTGGAGGGCATCGCCGACAACCCGTATCCGGTGATCTTCCCGCTGGGGATGGCCGCAGTGGTCTGGCTGCACCGGATGAGTACGAACACCGTCCTGAGGGAGCAGCTGGGGCGGGAGAGCTTCGCCACCGCCCGCCAGCCCGAGCTGCCCTTCTCCGACCGCTACCGCCGGATCGGCGAGGCCATCGACCGTGAACAGCAGGCGCGGGCCGCGCTCTACGACTCCAACCGTCCCTTCGTGGGCGCGGGCGTCCCGCACAAGCCCTGGTCGTTCGCGCTGGAGCTGCGCCGCAAGAAGGAGATGAACGGCGGGGGCGTACCGGCGCAGGGGGAGACGCGGCTCTCCGCCCGCCACGTCATCGACATGATCACGCCGCGGCTCGTGGCGCTGCGCGACGCCGCGGAGCGCACGGGCCGGGACAGGCTGCGGGAGCTGGAGGTCGAGGAGTTCGTCTATCTCCCCTCCGGCCCGCACCGCGAGACCGGCGTCTACGGTCCGGACAGCGTGCGCGTGCACCTGGACGAAGCCGTCGACGAGGGCGGGGAGGCCCGCCGCCACTTCCTCCGCGTCCGGGTGGGCGCCTGGGACGAGCAGGTCGTCGTCACGCTGCTCGTCCGCGTGCACACCCAGGGCGGGATGCTCGTGCTGGAGGTCGCGCCACATGTGCTGGGCCCCGTCGCCGAGAGCTTCCGCGAGGTGGACTCGATCATCGGGCGCCGCGCGGGCGGGCCTCTGCGCGAGGGCGTTCTGGCGCTGCTGACGGCGCCCGCCGTCACCGTCACGACCGGGATCGCGGCGGTGCGCACGCTGGTGTCGGTCTGCCGGGTCTGGCTCAGCCCTCCCGAGTACGCGGCGCCCGACGCTCCGCTCGTCTCCGTACGGGAGTTGGCGAGCACGAACGAGCTCTCGCTGTTCCAGGAGATGGACGTCAGCCGGTACGTCAAGACCGTCCAGGACCGCATCGCGGGCGGTGTGCGGGACGCGCTGGAGCAGCGGGGCTACCGCACGGACCGCTTCGAGCAGCAGATCGTCAACGTGCGTGACGGCGGCGTCTTCATCAAGGAGATGAGCGGCGGGGCCGTCGCCACGGGTGAGCACGGCCAGGCCCAGCATGTGGAGAGGAGCCTCGCATGACGTCAGGTGAGGGTGGATCCGGGGAGCGGGAGCAGGAACGGGAAGGGGAGCAGCAGGGCGCGGCGGCATCCGGCGGGGGAGGCGGGGCCGTGAACATCGGCACCATGTCGGGGGGTTCGGTCGCCACCGGCAGCCACGGCACGGCCACGTCCACCTCGTACACGTACAACTCCCCGCCGCAGCAGACCGACGAGGCGACCCTGGCCCTGCTGGAGGCCGTCCGCGCGCTGCGCGCGGACATGGCGGTCCTCGCGGTCAGCGACGACACCCGAGGCGTGAGCGGTGAACTCGACGAGATCGAGGGCGAGATCACCCGTACGGGCCGGGCCGGCTCCACGCGGGTGTCGCGGCTGCGTGAACTGCTGGAGTCGGGCACCTCGGCGGTCGGCCTGCTGGCGTCGGCGACGGCGGTCGCCCAGGCCGCCGCGCAGGTACTGGGCTGAATCACGTGAGGGGGAAGGGCGCATGATCCGCTTCGACGCGGACCACCAGCGCTGGGTGGACCACGAAGCCGAGGTGCAGCGGGGACAGCAGCACGCCGAGTCCGTGCGACGCCAGCGGCAGGTGCTCAAGGGTGCCTTCGCGGTGCTGGCCGTCTGTGCCCTCGCCTTCGGCACCTGGGCCCTCGGCTGGAAGGACGAGCCGGAGCCGCCGCCGCAGAGCCGGCCGATGCCGTCACCGAACGTCTCCGAAGGGCCTTCCTCACCGCCGTCCGGGCCGGGGGACTCCCCGACGGCACCCGGGAACGGGGCGACGGCCGGACCCGGTTCGGCCACCCTTCCGCCCGGCTGGATGCTGAACGAGGACCCGGAGGGCTTCAGCGTCGCCGTCCCCGAGGACTGGGACCGGCGGACGGAGGGCAGGGAGAGCGGTTCGGACGTCGTCTTCTACGAGCAGCCCGGCGGCGCGCGGCAGCTCCAGATCTTCTGGGTCGAGGACTCCGACCCGTACGCCTCGCTGGAGCTGGCGGAGAAGAACGCCGAGAAGCTCAAGGACTACGAACGCGAATCCCTGGACCGGCTCGACAGCGGCGAGGGCCGTTCCGCCGCCCGCCTCGAGTACACCTACGACTCCGAGGACCACGGCGGCCCCCGGCACGTCATCGACCACCGCTTCGAGGCCGAGGACGGCGAGCTGTACGCGGTCATCGCCTACGGCCAGACCGAGGAGGGCGACCCGGGCGAGGAGAAGGAACTGCTCGAGGAGGCAGTGAAGTTCTTCTGCCCCTCCGGCGCGGAGTGCACCGACGAGCCGCGCGGCGGCACCTGAGGCGGTCTTCCGCCTCGGTGCCGGGTGCCTGTTGCCTCCACCGGGGGCCTACGTCCGCGCCGCCCTGCGGGCACGCGCCTCCCCCTGCGGGCACGCGCTGCCCGTCTGCCGCCTGTACGTCTGCCCCGGACCGTCGCCGTCCGTGAGCCTGCCGGCCGGTCCGCCGCCGGCCTCACCGTGGGTACAGCGCGCGGGCCTCGCCGGGGGGCGGTCTCGCGACGCGGGGGCCTCACTCGCCGTTATCACCCTGTGTCCGGCCGGAAACCAAACAGAAGCGGTCAAGTCGGGGCACGCAAAACGGCAGAAAAGCACACAGAAGGTGCGTCCTTTGAGCCCCTTTTGTGTCCGTCGGACTTCGGCCAGTGAGTAAGCCCACTTATCTGCTCCGGGCGGACATGTAAACGCCAGGACGGGGCAGGGTTCGCTCTTGCCGTGTGCCCTGCGCACGGCCGCAGTCCCGTGGTGATCACGAAGAGCGCTCTTCGTGACACAAAGCGTTGTCATCAGTTCGGAAGGCAGTACAGAGGGTGTCCGAAACACAGAGCATTCATATCGACGGTGAGTGGCGTGCCGCCGCTGCCGGCGGGACGCGGGAGATCCTCGATCCCGCCGACGCCACCACCTTCGCCGTCGTCGCCGAGGGCGGCGCCGAGGACACCGACGCGGCGGTCGCCGCCGCGCGCCGCGCCTTCGACGAGGGGGAGTGGCCCCGTACAGCCGTCGCCGAACGGGCCGCGCTGCTGCGCCGGGTCGCCGGCCTCCTCCAGCGGGACCGTGAGGAGATAGCGCTCACCGAGTCCCGGGACGCGGGAAAGACTCTGGAGGAGGGCCGGGTCGACGTCGACGACGTGACCGCGGCCTTCCGCTATTTCGCGGACCTCGTCGCGGGAGAGTCCGGCGGCCGGGTCGTCGACGCTGGGGACCCCGGCGTCCACAGTGTTGTCGTGCATGAACCGGTAGGTGTCTGCGCGATGATCACACCGTGGAACTACCCGCTGCTGCAGGCCAGTTGGAAGGTCGCCCCCGCGCTGGCCGCCGGAAACACCTTCGTGATCAAGCCCAGTGAGATCACGCCCCTGACCACCGTCCACCTGGTGCGTCTGCTGGCCGAGGCGGGGCTCCCCGCCGGAGTCGCGAACCTGGTGACGGGGCCGGGCGACCCCGTCGGCGCCCGCCTCGCGGAGCACCCCGAGGTGGATCTGATCTCCTTCACCGGCGGCCTCGCCTCCGGTACGAAGGTCGCTCAGGCCGCCGCGCCGGGAGTGAAGAAGGTCGCCCTGGAGCTGGGGGGCAAGAACCCCAACGTCGTCTTCGCCGACGCCTGCGCCACCGAAGAGGGCTTCGACACCGCCGTCGACCAGGCCCTCAACGCCGCCTTCATCCACAGCGGCCAGGTCTGCTCCGCCGGCGCCCGCCTCATCGTCGAGGAGCCGGTGCGCGAGCGCTTCGTCGCCGAACTGGCCGCACGTGCCGGGCGCATCCGGCTGGGCCGCGGCACCGAGAAGGACGTCGAGTGCGGGCCGCTGGTCTCCGCACAGCAACTGGCCAAGACCGAGGCGTACGTGGCCTCCGCCCTCCAGGAGGGCGCGGTCCTGCGCTGCGGCGGCGAGCGCCCCGCGCCTTCCGGAGTACGCCCGGCCGACGGCTACTTCTACTCGCCGACGGTGCTCGACAACTGTCACCGGGAGATGAAGGTGATCCGTGAGGAGACCTTCGGGCCGATCCTCACCGTGGAGACCTTCCGCACCGAGGACGAGGCCGTCGCCCTGGCGAACGACACCGAGTACGGCCTCGCCGGCGGCGTCTTCTCCTCCGACACCGCCCGCGCCCGCCGCGTCGCAGGCCGTCTGCGGCACGGCACCGTGTGGATCAACGACTTCCACCCCTATCTGCCGCAGGCCGAATGGGGTGGCTTCGGCAAGTCCGGAGTGGGCCGCGAGCTGGGGCCGCACGGGCTGGCCGAGTACCGGGAGACCAAGCACGTGTACGAGAACCTGCGTCCCGCACCGGTCCGCTGGTTCTCCGGCTGAGGGTCACCGCACCATGCCCCCTTCGCCCCCTCCGCACGGAAACGGAAGCGTGAACCCCAAGGAGCACGACACGGCAATGTCCAGCAACGGCATTCCCAGCTACGACTACGTCATCGTCGGTGGCGGTACGGCCGGTTCGGTGATCGCCTCACGGCTCACCGAGGACCCGGACGTCACCGTCGCCCTCATCGAGGGCGGCCCGTCGGACATGGACCGGCCGGAGGTGCTCACACTGCGCCGCTGGCTGGGTCTGCTCGGCGGTGAGCTGGACTACGACTACCCCACCACGGAGCAGCCGCGCGGCAACTCCCACATCCGGCACAGCCGCGCGAAGGTGCTCGGCGGCTGCTCGTCCCACAACACCCTGATCTCCTTCAAGCCCCTGCCGTCCGACTGGGACGAGTGGGAGGCGGGGGGAGCCGCGGGCTGGGGCGCCGCCGCCATGGACCCCTACTTCGGCAAGCTGCGCAACAACATCGTGCCGGTCGGCGAGCAGGACCGGAACGCCATCGCCCGCGACTTCATCGCCGCGGCGAAGGACGCCCTGGACGTCCCGGAGATCGAGGGCTTCAACAAGCAGCCCTTCCACGAGGGCGTCGGCTTCTTCGACCTCTCCTACCACCCGGAGACCAACAAGCGTTCCTCAGCCTCCGTCGCCTACCTCCACCCCCACATCGAGGCGGGTGACCGCCCCAACCTCCACATCCTGCTGGAGACCTGGGCCTACCGGCTCGAACTGGCCGGCAACAGGGCGACCGGCGTGCACGTACGCGACAAGGACGGCGGCGAGCGGCTGATATCCGCCGGCCGCGAGGTGCTGCTCTGCGCGGGCGCCGTGGACACCCCGCGGCTGCTGATGCACTCCGGGATCGGACCCCGTGGGGACCTGGAAGCGCTGGGCCTGACCGTCACGCACGATCTGCCGGGTGTGGGGGAGAACCTGCTCGACCACCCCGAGTCGGTCATCGTCTGGGAGACGGACGGGCCGATCCCCGAAAACTCCGCGATGGACTCCGACGCGGGGCTCTTCCTGCGCCGCGATCCGGAAAGCGCGGGCCCCGACCTGATGTTCCACTTCTACCAGATCCCGTTCACGGACAATCCAGAGCGACTGGGCTACGAACGGCCCCCGCACGGCGTCTCGCTGACACCCAACATCCCCAAGCCCCGCAGCCGCGGGCGTCTCCGCCTCACCTCCGCCGACCCCGCCGTCAAACCCGCCCTGGACTTCCGCTACTTCACCGACCCCGGCGACTACGACGCCCGCACCCTGGTGGACGGCGTCAGGGCCGCACGGGAGGTCGCCCGGTCCGAGCCGCTCGCGAAGTGGCTCAAGCGCGAGGTCGCCCCCGGCCCGGAGATCACCTCGGACGAGGAGATCAGCGAGTACGCCCGCAGGGTCGCCCACACCGTCTACCACCCGGCGGGCACCTGCCGGATGGGGGCCGCCGACGACGCACTCGCGGTCGTCGATCCTCAGCTGAGGATCCGCGGCATGGAGGGCATTCGTGTTGCGGACGCCTCCGTCTTTCCCACGATGCCCGCCGTCAATCCGATGATCGGTGTGCTGATGGTCGGTGAGAAGGCGGCTGATCTCATCCGGCCCGAACGACCCGCTACGACTACGGCACCGGGAGGTGTTGCGTGATGACCGAGACCCACGAGTCGGCAGAGACCGCAGGGACCGCAGAGACCGCAGCGGCCACAGGCACCGCGGCGACCGCACGGAACACGGAGGCCGTCGAGGACGCCGTACCCGCGAAACGCGAGGGAGCCGAAGGCTCCACCCCGGTGATCTCCGTGCGTGACCTGTGGAAGGTCTTCGGCCCCAAGAGCCACAGGATTCCCGGCAACGCGGAGTACGCCGGCCTCTCCGGCGCGGAGCTGACCAAACGCACCGGCTGCACCGCCGCCGTGCGCGACGTCTCCTTCGACGTGCACAGCGGCGAGGTCTTCGTCGTCATGGGCCTCTCCGGCTCCGGCAAGTCCACGCTCGTACGGTGCCTGACCCGGCTCATCGAACCGACCTCCGGAAAGCTGGAGATCGACGGTGAGGACGTCCTGGGCATGGACAAGAACCGGCTGCGCGAGCTGCGCCGCAAGCGCGCCGCGATGGTCTTCCAGAACTTCGGCCTGCTGCCGCACCGCACCGTCATCGACAACATCGCCTACGGCCTGGAGATCCAGGGCATGGGCAAGGCCGAACGCCGTGAGAAGGCCATGGAGATGGCGGAGAAGGTGGGCCTGGCCGGGCTCGGACAGCGCCGTCCCGTCGAGCTCTCCGGCGGTCAGCAGCAGCGCGTCGGGCTGGCACGCGCACTGGCGGTCGACCCCGAAGTGCTCCTCTTCGACGAGCCGTTCAGCGCCCTCGACCCGCTGATCCGCCGTGACATGCAGGAGGAGGTCATCCGCCTGCACCGCGAGGAAGGCCGCACGATGGTCTTCATCACCCACGACCTGTCCGAGGCGCTGAGGCTGGGCGACCGCATCGCCCTGATGCGCGACGGCGAGGTCGTGCAGTGCGGCACCCCGGAGGAGATCGTCGCCACGCCGGCGGACGACTACGTCCGCGACTTCGTCCGCGACGTCCCCCGCGAGCAGGTCATATCCGTACGCCGTGCCATGCGCCCCGCCCACGGCGGCGAGGGCGACAGCGGAGCCACCCTCGCTCCCAACGCCATCGTCTCCGAGGCCATCGAGACCATCGTCCGCAGCGGCGGTCACGCCCGGGTCATGGACGGCGACGAACTGCTCGGGATCATCGACGAGCAGCAGTTGCTGGAGGTCATCGCCGGACTCGACGAGGAGGAAGGGGTGGCAGCGTGAGCAGCACCGATACGGTCACCGGGCCCGACAGCGGCACCGTGACCGCGCCGGGTGCGAACCCCCCGGAGAAGTCGCCGCCCCGTTCCCAGGGCCCGGCCCGGCCCGGCCGGCTGTGGCAGAAGGCCGCGGGGCGCAAGCTGCTGGCCCTCCTCGCCCTCGCCGTGGTGCTCGTCCCCCTCGGCGCGGGGCTGTGGGGCAGCGGCGGCTGGCCCGAGCAGCTGAGCGTCGACGTCAACGGGCCGCTCGACGACGCCAACCAGTGGGTCATCGACAACCGTGACACCAATCCGCTCTTCCTCTACTTCCTGCTGCATCTGAGCAACGCCGCACAGACCTCCGTCGACAGCGTCACCGAGCTCCTGGACGCGATGGGCTGGCTCGGCGTCCTCGGCGCGGTGCTGGCCATCTCCTGGTGGGCGGCCGGACTCCGCGCCGACCGCCGGGCCGCCCGTGTGACGGGCACGGCCCTCGGTGCCTTCGCCGTGTGCGGGCTGCTGGCCGTGTGGGAACCGGCCATGGAGACGCTGGGGCTGATGGTGGTCGCCGTCGCGGCATCGGCCGTGGTCGGGCTGCTGCTGGGCCTGGCGGCCGGGTTGTCCGACACCTGCGAGAAGGTGCTGCGGCCGGTGTTCGACACCATGCAGGTGATGCCGGCGTTCGCGTATCTGCTGCCGTTCGTGCTCTTCTTCGACGTCGGTGTCCCCTCGGCTCTCTTCGCCACCGTCATCTACGCCGCTCCGCCCATGGCACGTCTGACCTCGCTCGGGGTGCGCGGCGCCGACGCGTCGGCGCTGGAGGCCTCCGCATCGCTGGGCGCCAACGCCTGGCAACGCCTGTGGACGGCTCAACTGCCGCTGGCCCGCAAGGAGATGCTCCTCGGACTGAACCAGACGATCATGATGGCGCTGTCCATGGTCACCATCGCCTCGGTCATCGGCGCGGGCGGACTCGGTGACGAGGTCTTCCGCGCCCTGTCCAAGGTGAACATCGGTGAGGCCCTGGCGGCCGGACTCGCCATCGTGATGATCGCGATCTGGCTGGACCGTACGACCTCGGCGGCCGGGGAGCGGATGGAGGAGACCTCCGCTCTTCCCGGCAGTCGCCTCTCGCTGCTCGACCGCGTCCGCGGCGTATGGGCGGTGCTGGGCATCCTCCTCGTCACGGCGGTCGGCTGGGTGCTGGGCAAGGCCGTCTCCTCCGACCCCTCGGAGTGGCCCGACGGCTGGACGGTCGAGATCGCCCGCCCGACCAACACGGCCGTCGACTGGTTCACCGACAACTTCGCCGAGGGCATCCCCGTCATCGGCGGCACCGAGGTGTGGGCGACCAAGTTCACGATCTGGGTCCTCAACCCGCTGCGCGACCTGCTCCAGGGCACGCCCTGGTGGATGCTGCTCCTCGTGGTCGCCGCGCTCGCCCTCGTGGTGGGTACCTGGCGCACCGCGCTGACCGGCACGCTCTCGCTCGCCGTGATCGGCGTCATCGGGGTGTGGGACACGTCCCTGGACACCCTCGCCCAGGTCCTGGCGGGTCTCTTCCTCACGCTGGCGCTCGGCTTCGCGATCGGCATCGTGGCCGCGCGGATCGGCCGGGTCGAGCAGATGATCAGGCCCTTGCTGGATGTTCTGCAGACACTGCCGCAGTTCATCTATCTCATTCCCGTCGTCGCCCTCGCGGGCGTCGGACGGGCGGCGGCGATCACGGCGGCGCTGCTCTACGCGCTCCCTGCGGTCGTCCGCATCACCGCACAGGGACTGAAGAACGTCGACCCCTCCGCTCTGGAGGCGTCCCGCTCGCTGGGCGCCAGCGGCGCACAGCAGCTCAGGCAGGTCCAGCTCCCGCTGGCCCGCCCGGCGCTGCTGCTCGCCGTCAACCAGGGCGTGGTGCTCGTTCTGGCGATGGTCGTCATCGGCGGCCTCGTCGGCGGCGGCGCACTCGGCTACGCCGTGGTCTACGGCCTCCAGAAGAGCGAACTGGGCGTCGGGCTCTCCGCCGGTGCCGCGATCGTCCTGCTCGGTCTGGTGCTGGACCGGATCACCCAGCCCGCGGGAGCCGCCAAACGACGCGACCGATGAGCGCGGGGAGCGGCCCCGGCCCTTCCGCACGCCGACCCATCCGCCTACCTTTCCAGCCACCCCCTGTTGCCCCCAGTGAAGAAAGCGATCAAGACATGAGCACTGCCAGCAGAAGCAACCGAGTCCTCCGGTCCGTCCTCGCGGGAGTGGGGGTGCTGGGTCTGGCCGCCGCGACCGCGGGATGCGGCGCCGCCGACACCGGCAAGTCCGCCGGCGACAAGAACGTCACCCTCCTGATCCCGTCCTGGGTGGGCGCCGAGGCGAACGTCGCCGTGGCCAAGCACATCCTCGAAGAGGAGATGGACTACAAGGTCAAGGCCCAGCAGATGGACGAGCCCGTCGCCTGGGACGCGATAGGCCGCGGCAAGGCCGACGCCCTCCTCGAGGACTGGCGCGGTGTGCCGAAGAAGGAGAAGCAGTACCTGGAGGACAAGAAGACCGTCGTCGACGGCGGTGACCTGGGCGTCACCGGCCACATCGGCTGGTACGTCCCCAAGTACTTCGCGGACGAGAACCCCGACGTACTGGACTGGAAGAACCTCAACAAGTACGCCGAGGACTTCCGCACGACGGAGAGCGGCGGCAAGGGCCAGCTCCTGGAGGGCTCACCGTCGTACTCCACCAACGACAAGCACATCATCAAGAACCTCGACCTCGACTTCAAGCCGGTGTACGCGGGCAGCGAGGCCGCCCAGATCACCGAGATGAAGAAGAACGTCAAGGACAAGAAGCCCTTCATCACCTATTGGTGGACCCCGCAGTGGCTGAACGAGGAACTCGACCTCGTCGAGGTCAAGCTGCCCCCGTACAAGGAGGGCTGCGACGAGCCGGTCGAGGACACCAAGTGCGCCTACCCGAACACTCCGCTGAAGAAGTACATGAACAAGGACTTCGCGGAGAACGGCGGTGACGCCGCAGAGTTCCTGAAGAACTTCAAGTGGTCCACGGACCAGCAGAACCAGGTCGCCCAGTGGATCGCGGGCGACGGGATGTCCTCCGAGGACGCCGCGGAGAAGTGGGCCAAGGAGAACAAGGACACCTGGGAGAAGTGGCTGCCGAAGAAGTGACGCGCCGCGCCGCCGGGGCGTATGCCTGAGGGCGGCCCTCCGGGGCCGCCGCCGAGGGCAGAAGGGGCCGGGACACCGCTGGGGCGGTGATCCCGGCCTTCTGCTCGCGGGGCACGGTGTGCGGGGCCCGTCGGGGTGCGGGGCGGCGCCCCGGGGTCTTGGGTACGGCCCGTTCGTCAGGCCCTCTTGGAGGCGAGCTTGACGATGGTGACGTCGGACTCCGCCCCCACCCGCACCGGCGGTCCCCAGGCGCCCGCTCCGCGCGTGACGTAGAGCTGGGTGTCCCCGTAGCGCTCCAGCCCCGCGACGGTCGGATTGGCGAGTGCCGCGAGATAGTTGAGGGGCCACATCTGGCCGCCGTGCGAGTGTCCGGAGAGCTGGAGGTCCACGCCGTGGTCGACGGCCTCGTGGATCTGCACCGGCTGGTGGGCGAGCAGCACGGACGCGCGTGAGGTGTCGCGGTCGCCGAGCGCCTTGTTGAAGTCCGGCCCCTCTCCCTCCTCCTCGCCCTGTACGTCGTTGACGCCCGCGAGGTCGAAGCCGGGCATCTCCAGGCGGCTGTTCTCCAGAGTGCGTACGCCCAGTTCTCCCAGGCGGTCGATCCACTCCGCCGCGTCGCCGAAGTACTCGTGGTTGCCGGTGACGAAGAACGAGCCGTCGCGCGCCTTCAGCCGGCGCAGCGGATCGGCAGCGGCGCCGAGGTGTTCCACACTGCCGTCGACCAGGTCGCCGACGATGGCGATCAGATCGGGCTGGGCGCTGTTGATGGTGTCGACGATGCGCTGGAGGTGGCCCCGTCCGAGAATCGCGCCGATGTGGATGTCGCTGACCACCGCTATGCGGTAACCGTGCGCGGAGCGCGGCAACTTGGCCAGCGGCACGGTGACGTTCTTCAGGGTGGGCCCGTTGAGCACGCCGTACGCCCCCGCGCCGACGGTCCCCGTGGCGACGAGGGCGGCACCGGCGGCGACCGTACGGGCGACGAAGAGCCGCCGCGAGGGGTCCGCGGGGGCCGCGCTCCCGGCGCCGCCCCGGCCGTCGGCGCCTCCGGGCGCAGCGGGAGGCCCCGTCGCGCCGGCGGCACCCGGTTCGGCTTCGGCGGTGTCGCGGACGTCCGTGCCCGCGGTCTTCGTCTCCGTCGCGAGGGCCGTGCCTCCGCCGCCGTCGCCGGGCGCCTGGGTCTCGGCCTCCAGCGGCTCCTCCGCCGCGGGGGCGGCGGAGCCGTCGCTCCCGGAAGCGTCTCCAGGTTCCGCGGAGGCCGCCCGCCGCTCCAGCACCCGCCGCAGCACCGGCCGTACGAACTCCCCCACCAGCAGGGCGAGGAAGAGGTACAGCATCATCGCCACCCACAGATAGCCCGGCCAGGCGAGCACCTGTTCCACGACGAAGGGCGCGCTGCGGCGCGCGACGAACGCGGCGAACACCAGGCCGGACAGGGCGAAGACGAGCACCGTGCCGGTGCGCCGCCAGCGGCTTCGGGGCAGCGAGACGTCACGTACGAGACGGCGCCACAGGTACCAGTGCCCGAGCAGCACCGGAATCATGAGCAGTGTGAAGAACACGGTCAGACTCCCTCGTCTTCCGCCCGCGGGCCACGCGGCGCCCTCAGCCCGCGCAGTCCGATGAAACCGATCGCCGTACCGAGCAGGAACGAGGTGACGGCGAGCACCAGATGGACCCAGAAGTAGCCCGTGGGGTCACCGGCGTCGTCGAAGGCGAGTCCGCTGCTGTCCTTCCACAGATTCCTGACGAACGTGATCCACAGGAACCACGACCAGATTCCGAAGGCGAACAGGAACCAGGACACGCGACGGCTGAGCGTGGGAGGACGCGAGGACCGCGTCCCGGAGGGCTGGCGCATGGGTCAAGTATGGCTATCGGGCTAAGAAGGTCGCCGGGAGGGGCTATCGGGCCGCCTTCCCGGGGGGCCTGGCGGTCCACAAGTGTTCGAAGGGCATGTACTTTCGCTCTGTGCCGACTTCCTCACACTGCGCCCTCCGCATGCCCGCCGCCACGGCGGCCGTCGCCCTCTCGCTTCTGCTGCCCGCCGGACTCGCCGGCTCGGCCCAAGCCGCACCGCCCACCGCAGCACCCGGAGGTGTGAGCGATATCACGTCCGCGGCGTCCGGGGTGGCCGTGGCCGACGCGGAGGACGCGGAGGACGCGGAGGACAAGGACAAGGACCCCGAACCTCCCGCCCGGATGTCCGCCGTCGGCGGGAAGCGCCTCGGCGTGCCCGGCACCCAGATGCGGCCCGCACCGGGAGAGAAACCGCCGGGGCTTCCCAAGGGCGTCACCTCGCGCGCGTGGATCGTCTCCGACGCCGAGTCGGGTGAGGTGCTGGCCGCGCGCAACCCGCACTGGAAGCTCCCGCCGGCCAGCACTTTGAAGATGCTCTTCGCCGAGACCGTGCTGCCGAAGTTCCCCAAGTCGGCCACGCACAAGGTCACCCGCTCCGACCTGGAGGGCATGGGCGAGGGCAGCAGCCTGGTGGGTGTGAAGGAGGGTCAGACCTACAGCGTGGAGGACCTGTGGCGGGGCGTCTTCCTGCGTTCGGGGAACGACGCGGTCCACGTGCTCGCCGCGATGAACGGCGGCAAGGACAAGACCGTACGGGAGATGAACGAGAAGGCCGAGAAGCTGAACGCGCGGGACACGCACGTCGTCAGCCCCGACGGCTACGACAAGAAGGGCCAGGTCTCCTCGGCCTACGACCTGACCCTCTTCGCCCGTGCCGGAATGCAGAAGTCCGACTTCCGCGACTACGCGGCCACCGCGCGGGCCCAGTTCCCCGGTGAGGAGAAGAAGGGCAAGAAGAAGCGCGAGACCTACGAGATCCAGAACACCAACCGGCTGCTGACGGGCGACATCGGCCTGGACCCCTACCCGGGGATCGCGGGCGTGAAGAACGGCTCGACGTCCGACGCCGGGGCCACCTTCACCGGCGTCGCACAGCGCGGCGACCGCGTACTGCTCGTGACGTGCATGCACCCCGACGACGAGCAGGGCGGGCTGGAGGTCTACAAGGAGACCGCCAAGCTCTTCGACTGGGGCTTCGAGGCGGCGGACAAGGTGGAGCCGGTGGGTGAGCTGGTGGCGCCGGGCAGCACGGGCACCTCGGGCAAGCCCGGCGACAGTGAGGACGCCAAGCCCGCGGGCGAGGCCGGGGGCCAGGAGGAGCGCGGCTCCGACGGCGGCTCGGGCGGCGTGGGGGTCGCCATCGGCGTCACCGGTGTCTGCCTGGTCCTCCTGGCGGGCATCGCCTACGCGGTGCACCGCAGGTGGCCGATGCCGGATCTGTCGCGGCTCGGACGCCTTCCGTTCGGTCACGGCCCGGAGCAGGGGTCCGGTTCCGCCGCGAAGCAGGCGTCCGGTTCCGCTACGACGCCGGAGGACGGCCCCGACCCGGATCCGGAGGCCGACTCCGGTCGTCCGGAGGCCGACTCCGGTGGTCCGGAGTCCGGTCCGGACCGGGTGGCCGCTCGGAAGCCCGAGTGACGTCCTGAGCGGGCTCGCCGTGCGGGCTGGGGGCGGCGCGCTCCGTCTCCGCCGGTCCGGGCGCCCCGCTGCCCAGCGCGTCGATCTCCTCGATCGGCTTCAGGGTCCGCTGAGTTGCCGTCCATGAGGCGCAGAAGAGCATCAGCTTCGCCATGAAGCTGATCCACAGCAGCAGCGCGATGGGCGTACCGAACGCTCCGTAGACGCTCTTGGCGGCGACTCCCTGGAGGTAGCCGCCCAGCAGCAGCTTCAGCAGCTCGAATCCGACCGCGCCCATCACGCAGGCGAGGACGGTCGCGCGGCGGGGCGGGCGTACGCCCGGCAGCACGGTCAGCACGTACCACAGCAGCGCGAAGTCGGCGGCCACGGCGGCTGTGTATCCGGCGGCGCTGAGCAGGACGGTGCCGATGCCGCCCTCGGCGAGTCCGAGCTGCCGTGCCAGCCAGGTGACGGTACTGACCGCGAAGGCGGAGCCGCCGAGGGAGAAGAGTCCGACCGCGCCGAGCCCGAGGAGCGCGCCGAGGTCCTTGAGCTTGAGGACGACGAGGTTGCCCGGGTCCTCCTCCAGGTCCCACAGCGCACGCAGGCTCTCGCGGAGCGTGCCGACCCAGTTCACGCCGGTGAAGAGCAGCGCCAGACCGGCGACGAGCCCGATGGTGCCGGCGTTCTCCGCGAAGGACTCGATGTCCAGCTGTTCGGAGATGCCCGGGACCTGGTCCCTGATGGTGTCCTGCAGCGTCCGCATGCGTTCCGGCGACAGCAGCGAGGCCCCGACGGCGGCCGAGACGGCGAGCATCGGGAAGAGCGACAGGAAGCTGGTGAAGGTGATGGCCGCGGCGAGCCGCGTCCACTTGCGCTCGTCCAGGTGCAGGTAGACGCGCCAGACACGGGTCCGGAAGAACCGTTCCGCCTGGGGGCCGATCCACGGCAGCTTCGTGAGCCATTCCATGATCAGCGGTTACCCGCACTCCGCGTTCTCACCCCGGCCTTGCCCCCCGATCGCGATCCGGATCAGCGCAGCGGCGCGAAACCCGCCTCGTCGCCGGAGGGAAGGGGCTGTGCGACCTGACGCGGCACGGCCGACAACGACGGCGAGCCCTCGTCACCGGTGCCGAAGGTGAACTTCCGCTGGAGCCGCCAGACAAGGTCGGCGCCCTGTTCGTACAGCGCGAAGCCGGTGGCCGTCCAGGACGCCTCGAACTCCGCGAGCTCCTCCTGGGCCCGGTCCATGGACTCCTCGGAGATGCCGTGCGCGACCGTCACGTGCGGGTGGTACGGAAAGGTCAGCTCGCGCGCGACCGGGCCCTCGGGCGCCCGCACCTGCTCCTGTAGCCACGTGCAGGCGGACGCGCCCGCCACGAGGCGCACGAAGACGACCGGGGAGATCGGACGGAAGGTGTCCGTGCCGGCCAGACGCAGCTCGAACGCACGCCCCGCCGCGGCCACCCGCGACAGATGCGCCTCGATGTCGGGGCGGTCGGCCGGGTCCGCCTCCGTCGGCGGCAGCAGGGTGACGTGGGTGGGGATCCCGTGGGCTGCGGGGTCGCCGAAGCTCGCACGCCGCTGCTGGAGCAGACTGCCGTGCGGCTCGGGGACAGCGATCGATACGCCGAGCGTGACGGTCCCCACCTCGTTCTCCCTTCTGCGTGTTCAGGTCTGTCTCTTCGTTCCGTACCGCGTGCTGTGCGCGGTCAGGTTCAGAGCTTGGTGGGCAGCAGCCCCACCTTGTCGTATGCCTGTGCGAGTGTCTCCGCGGCCACGGCTCGTGCCTTCTCGGCGCCCTTCGCCAGCAGCGAGTCGAGTGTCTCGGGATCGTCCAGATACTCCCGTGTGCGGTCACGGAAGGGGGCGGCCCAGTCGCCGACGATCTCGGCGAGGTCCGTCTTCAGCGCACCGTAACCCTTGCCCGCGTAATTCTGCTCCAGTTCCGCGATACCGGTGCCGGTGAGCGTGGCGTGGATCGTGAGCAGATTGCTGATGCCGGGCTTGTCCTCGGGGTCGAAGCTGATCTCGCTGCCGGTGTCGGTCACCGCGCTCTTGATCTTCTTCGCCGAGGTCTTCGGCTCGTCCAGCAGGTTGATGATGCCCTTCGGGGACGAGGCCGACTTGCTCATCTTGGCCGACGGGTCCTGAAGGTCGTAGATCTTCGCCGTCTCGCGCAGGATGTACGGCTCGGGGACGGTGAAGGTCCTGCCGTAGCGGCTGTTGAAGCGCTCGGCGAGATTCCTGGTCAGCTCGATGTGCTGCCGCTGGTCCTCGCCGACGGGGACCTGGTTGGCCTGGTAGATCAGGATGTCCGCGACCTGCAGGATCGGGTACGTGAACAGGCCCACCGACGTGCGGTCCGCGCCCTGCTTCGCCGACTTGTCCTTGAACTGCGTCATCCGGGACGCCTCGCCGAAGCCCGTCAGGCACTCCATCAGCCAGCTCAGCTGCGTGTGCTCCGGGACGTGGCTCTGCACGAAGACGGTGCACCGCTCGGGGTCGAGCCCCGAGGCCAGCAGCTGCGCGGCGGCGAGCCGGGTGTTGGCGCGGAGCTCCCGCGGGTCCTGCGGGAGAGTCATCGCGTGCAGGTCGACGACCATGTAGAAGGCGTCGTGGGACTCCTGCAGGGCAACCCACTGGCGCACGGCGCCGAGGTAGTTGCCGAGGTGGAACGAACCCGATGTGGGCTGGATCCCGGAGAGCACACGCGGACGGTCATTGGGCATGCGCCCATTGTCTCAGGTCCCGGGGGGCCGGTGTGCACGCTTGTGCAGTGAGCTGAGGCACCGTGTCGTCCGCCGTGCGCGGCCCTTCGCTCCCCCTCCGCTCCCCGTCTGCTTCCGTCCGCCCGCCTGCCTCGGCCTGTCCGCTCCGTCCGTTCCGTCCGGCGCCCCGCTCCGTCCGGCCACGGCCGCGGACGTGCGCCCCCGGTGGCGACGCGGTCCCGGGAGGCCACTGCCGGGGCGGAAGTTTCTTCGCGGGGCGGTGGGTGGACGATAGAAAGAGGCATCCCCCGCCTCCGTCACGGGACAACGTGAGCAGAGGCGCGGGAGCCGCGGGACAACACGAGACGAACGGAGACCCCGGATGTCCACCTCGGAAGGGCTGATCGCCGCCGCCGAAGCGCGCAGCGCCCACAACTACCACCCTCTGCCCGTCGTCGTGGCCTCCGCCGAGGGGGCCTGGGTGACGGATTCGGACGGGCGGCGCTATCTCGACATGCTCGCCGGATACTCGGCGCTCAATTTCGGGCATCTCAACCCGCGGCTGATCGAGGCGGCCAAGGCGCAGCTGGACCGGGTGACCCTGACCTCCCGCGCCTTCCACCACGACCGCTTCGGCGACTTCTGCGAGCAGCTCGGCGAGCTGTGCGGCATGGAGATGGTGCTGCCCATGAACACCGGCGCCGAGGCCGTGGAGACGGCCGTGAAGACGGCCCGCAAGTGGGGGTACCGGCGCAAGGGCGTGCCCGACGGCCAGGCGAAGATCATCGTCGCGGAGAACAACTTCCACGGCCGCACCACGACGGTGGTCTCCTTCTCCACCGACCCCGAGGCACGTGCGGACTTCGGCCCGTACACGCCCGGCTTCGTCGTCGTCCCCTACGGTGACCTCGCCGCCATGGAGGCCGCGCTCGACGAGCACGGTCGGGACACCGTGGCGGTGCTGCTGGAGCCCGTCCAGGGCGAGGCGGGCGTGCTGGTGCCGCCGGCGGGCTATCTCGCGGGGGTGCGCGAGGCGACGAGGTCCCGGAACGTGCTCATGATCGCGGACGAGATCCAGTCGGGCCTCGGGCGTACCGGGGCGACCTTCGCCTGCGAGCACGAGGGCGTGCATCCCGACATGTACGTGCTGGGCAAGGCGCTGGGCGGCGGCGTCGTACCCGTCTCGGCCGTGGTCTCCTCCCGTGACGTGCTGGGCGTGTACCGGCCCGGGGAGCACGGCTCCACCTTCGGCGGCAACCCGCTGGCGTGCGCGGTGGCGCTGGAGGTGGTCGCGATGCTGCGCACCGGTGAGTACCAGCAGCGGGCCAAGGAGCTGGGCGAGCATCTGCACCGCGAGCTGGGGACGCTGCTGGGCGGCGGAGCCGTGCGCGAGGTGCGCGGGCGCGGGCTGTGGGCGGGCATCGACATCGACCCCGCGCACGGTACGGGCCGCGAGCTGTCGGAGAAGCTGATGAAGCGCGGCGTCCTGGTCAAGGACACCCACGGCTCGACGATCCGCATCGCGCCGCCGCTGGTGGTCACGAAGGAGGACCTGGACTGGGGCCTGGAGCAGTTCGAGGCGGTCCTCCAGGGCTGAGCGCCCCTCCGGGGCGGGCCGGCCCCCCGGGGGCCGGGCAGTCCGCCGGCCTGCGGGGGAACCCGTGGCGGGACGGACCGTGGCAGGACGGGCCGGGGGTGCGAGGCCGCACGCCCGGCCCGTCTCAGCGGGAGAGCAGCTTCAGCACGCGCGACCAGCTGTCCTCGCGGGCTGCCTGGTCCGCGGCTGACGTGGCCACGACGCTGCCGTTCGCGCCGCCTTCCTGGCCGGGCTGTCCGTAGGGGAACCAGTTCACGTGGTGGCCCGCCCCGGGGTAGCTGAGCTGCCGGTGCCTCTTGCCGGACGCGTTGTGCTGCGCGGCGATGCGGCGGGCCGACGCGGCGGAGTCCCACATCTTGTCGTTGCCGCCCGCGACCGCCAGCACGGTGCCGCGCACCTGGTCGAGTTCGATGGGTCCGGCGGGGAGGGGACGGCCGTTCTCGGCCCAGGCCGCACGGCCCGAAGGCCCTGCCAGATAGGGCCCGTTGACCTTGGCGGACGGCGCGTAGGCGATGACGTCGCGGAAGACGGAGGGGTGGCGCTGGCCCAGCAGCTGGGCCACTTCGCTGCCGCGCGAGTTGGCCATCACCGCGAGCCGCTGCGGGTCCGCAGCGGGTTCGTGTGCCAGGACGCGGGCGGCACGGGTGAAGTAGCCCAGGTCGATCATGTCGATCGCGTCCGGCCGCCCCGAGCCCTCGCCGCAGCGGAAGTAGCACAGCGACAGCGCGGGGTGGCCGCGTGCCGCGAGCAACGCGGCTGCGTACTCACCGGAGTTGCCGCCCTCGGAACCGCCGAAGACCAGAACGGGCGCACGCCGGGGGGCGCCCGTGGCGGGGGAGTACATCTCGCCGTCGACCTTGTCCTCGGCGACGGTGAGTTTGCGGTGCCGCACCTTCTCGGACGAGGGCAGCCAGCGGCGTTCGACGGTACGGCCGGCGAGCTGGTCGCCGTCCCTGCTGACGGTCAGCCGCAGGCCGTACGCGCGCTTCTGCGCCGGGGCGGGCGGGTGGTAGGAGAAGGCGTCGCCGCTGCCGATCATCTTCACCCCCGGCCCGCGGCGCGGCAGCATCGCGCTGACCAGCCCCATGCTGTCCGGCTCCGCGTACGGGCGTTCGCCTCGCGGTGCCTGCTTCCCCAGGTCGAGCCTGCCTCCCGCGTCCGCGGTGAACTCGCCCTCCGCGCTCCAGGGGCGGCCGGTCTGGTCCTCGGTGTGGGCGGCGACGGTGACCCGGTCGTGCGCCCCGAGTCCGTCGATCTTCACGCGGAATCTCTCGTCCGCCAGGGCCTCGGGGCGGTCGACCCGGATGGCCACCCGGTCGCTGTCCGGGCGGCGCGCGTCGTGCGAACCGCCCGTTTCCGAGCATGCCGTGCCCGCCGCCAGCACCAACAGGGCGGCGGCGGCCTTGTGCGCGTTCCCGATTCGTCCCACGCCGGGCACCATACGCACCGTGTTCCGGCGCAGCGGAATCGGCCGTTCCTCCCGGCTGGAAATCCGGGCCGATATCCGACACGCTGTCGCGCATGCTGCCCGCAGAGCGTGACTTTTATTTAACGCAGAGCGTCCACAGTGATCCCGGTTCGTCCGACAGGCTCGCGGAACTTCCCTCCGGTCCCGGTGAACTGGCCCTGCTCGTCCGCAACTTGCTCATCCACCGGGAGGAGGCCGGGCGGTTCGGGTGTGCGCTGCCCGAGTCCCGCTACCGGGAGGAGGCCGAAACCCGCTACATAGTCGACATCCTGGACATCGTCACGCGGCTCGACGACGCCCCGCTGACGGCACCCCGCCGGCCCCTCGACCGCTTCGCCGGAACCTGCCGCGACTTCGCACTGCTGCACTGCGCGCTGCTCCGCCACACCGGCACCCCCGCCCGTATCCGGTGCGGCTACGCCACCTACTTCGCACAGGGATTCCACGACGACCACTGGGTGACCGAGTATCTGCACCCCGAGCGCGGCTGGGTCCTCATGGACCCGCAGATGGTGCCCGACTCACGCATCGAGTCGGCCTACGACGTCGACGTGGACCCCCTCGACCTCCCGCGCGACCGCTTCCTCGTCGCGGGCGAGAGCTGGCGCCGCTGCCGCAGCGGCGAGGCCGACCCGAAGACGTTCGGCGTCAGCGTCCTCGGTCTCATGGGCATGTGGATGGTGCGGGCCAACGTCGTACGGGACCTCGCCGCGCTCAACCGGGCAGAGGTGCTGCCCTGGGACGCGTGGGGCGCCGGTGACGGCGGCGCCGCCGGCTCCGCGGGGGACGAGCCGGGTGAGGCGGAACTGGCCGTGCTCGACGAGGCGGCCCGGGTGACGGTCGACGCCGACTTCGAACGTGTCCGTGCCCTGTACCTGAACACCCCGAGCCTGCGGGTGCCGGAGACGATCACCTCCTACCTCTCCTACGACGGGGAGTGCGAGGTGCGGCTGCGCGACGACCCGCAGGCTTGAGGAGCCCTGCCGGACGGCTCGGGTCCGGGTGCTATCCGGCCTGAGCCGTCTCGTACAGCGTCCGGGCGTCCTCCCCGAAGTACGGTCCGAACATGGTGTCCGGCAGGAAGACATAGCCGAAGCTGTTCACCGACGCCTGCAGCCCGGTGCCCGAGGCCTCGTCGAACTCGGTGAACCACGGGCCGCCGCTGGAGCCGCCCGTCATGTTGCACGAGAGTCCGTGGTCACTGGTGAGCAGGAAGTCGCGGAAGCTCGTGCCGCTGCAGTAGACCAGCTTCTCGCCGTCGTACGGGTCGGCGGCGGGGAAGCCGAAGGCGTACATGGTGGTGTCGTAGGGGGCGTTGAAGGACAGGCCCTGGCCGCCCACGACGTCGGTGAGCTTCTGGCCGTCCAGAGGGCTGACCACTGCGGCGCCGATGTCGAAGCTCATGTCCTCACTGGCCTCCCACTGCGGAGTGGTCAGCGTCTCGGCGGCCGTCCATGTGCCGTGCGGGGCCTCGCCGTCGTGGTATCCGGGCACGAAGACCCAGTCGGTGTGCCAGCTGCCCTGATACTTCACGCAGTGCCCGGCCGTGATGACCGTGCTGGCGTTCTCACTGGTGACCGCGTTGCCGGAGCAGGACGCCTCGCGGCCGTCCATCGTGAAGAAGACCCGGCCCGAGGTCTGGACGACGTCGCCGCCGCCCGTCCAGGGCCCGCCCGCCTCGGGCAGCGCCTTGGTTCCGGCCCGGGGCGCGACCGGTGCGACCTTCGACTCGGTGCCGCGCGGCACCGCCTTGCCGGCGCGCTCGACGGCGGCGGAACCGGCGGCGGGGAGGTCGAGCGGTACGGCCTTGCGCATCCGTTCCGCTGTCCAGTGGCCGGCGGCACGCTCCTGTTCGGCCTCCGGCACGGCGAGCTGGGACACGGCCTTCGACGGTGCCGGGCCTGGTGAGCCGGCGGAGTCGGCGTTGGCGGGCGCTGTCTGAAGGGTGAGCCCGATCAGGGCTCCCGCGGCGACAAGTGCTCCGGCGCCTGTGCGTATGCGTCTTGTGCGTCTCACGCGTACTCCTTCTGCGGGGGGTGGTGCAGACGAGTGGTGCGGGCAGACGTGCTTGTGGTGCGGTCGCGCGTCGATATGGTGCCCCGAAACGGGCTGCGTCGAACGGGAGTCGGGGCACGCGCACGCAGGAGGCGCCCGGAGCGGACTCCGGGCGCCTCCTGCGTGCGCGTGCGAGCGGGGGCGTGTGCGCCCCCGCTCGACCGAGGGGTCAGAAGCGGCGTGTGATCAGCGCCCGCTTGACCTCCTGGATGGCCTTCGTCACCTCGATGCCGCGCGGACACGCGTCCGTGCAGTTGAAGGTGGTGCGGCAACGCCACACCCCGTCCTTGTCGTTGAGGATCTCCAGACGCTGTTCTCCGGCCTCGTCGCGGCTGTCGAAGATGAAACGGTGCGCGTTGACGATCGCCGCCGGGCCGAAGTACTGCCCGTCGTTCCAGAACACCGGGCACGAACTGGTGCACGCGGCGCACAGGATGCACTTGGTGGTGTCGTCGAAGCGCTGACGGTCGGCGTCCGACTGCAGACGCTCGCGCGTCGGCTCGTTCCCGGTCGTGACCAGGAACGGCATGACGTCCCGGTACGCCTGGAAGAACGGCTCCATGTCGACCACGAGGTCCTTGTGGACCGTGAGGCCCTTTATCGCCTCGACGGTGATCGGCTTGGTGCCCTTTCCGTCCTTGATCGCGGTTATGTCCTTGATCAGGGTCTTGCACGCCAGCCGGTTGCGGCCGTTGATGCGCATCGCGTCCGAGCCGCAGATGCCGTGCGCGCAGGAGCGGCGGAAGGTCAGCGTCCCGTCCGTCTCCCACTTGATCTTGTGGAGCGCGTCCAGGACGCGGTCCTTGGGGTCGATCTCGAGGGTGAAGTCCTCCCACACCGCATCGGCCGACACCTCCGGGTTGAACCGGCGGATGCGGAAGGTCGCGGTGATCACGCGCGGGACGGCGGACCCCGCCGAGGGGCCCCCGGCCGGCGTGCCGGTCTTCTCCGTGACAGCGGTGCTCATCAGTACTTACGCTCCATAGGCTGGTAGCGGGTCTGCACGACCGGCTTGTAGTCCAGCCGGATCGACTCGGTGCCGTCGTCGCCCACTTCGCGGTAAGCCATCGTGTGCCGCATGAAGTTGACGTCGTCGCGGTTCGGGTAGTCCTCGCGGTAGTGGCCGCCGCGGGACTCCTTGCGGGCCAGCGCGGAGACCGCCGTGACCTCGGCCAGGTCCAGCAGGTTGCCCAGTTCGAGGGCCTCCAGCAGATCGGTGTTGAACCGCCGGCCCTTGTCCTGGACGCTGATCTCCCGGTAGCGCTTGCGCAGTTCGCCGATCTCCTCGACGGCCTCCTTCAGCGTCTGCTCCGTACGGAAGACCATGACGTTCTTGTCCATGCACTCCTGGAGCGCCCTGCGGATGTCCACGACCCGCTCGTTGCCGGTCGCGTCCCGCAGGTTCTCCACCTCGCCCTGCACGAACGCGCCCGGGTCCTCAGGCAGTTCGACGAAGTCCGCGGTGGACGCGTACGCGGCGGCGGCGATGCCGGCGCGCCGTCCGAAGACGTTGATGTCCAGCAGCGAGTTGGTGCCCAGCCGGTTCGCGCCGTGCACGGAGACGCAGGCGACCTCGCCGGCCGCGTACAGGCCCGGGACGGGGGTGTTGTTGTTCGCGAGCACCTGGCCCTGGACGTTCGTCGGCATGCCGCCCATCGCGTAGTGCGCCGTCGGCTGGATGGGCACCGGGTCCGTGTAGGGCTCGATGCCCAGGTACGTACGGGCGAACTCGGTGATGTCCGGCAGCTTCGCGTCGAGCTGCTCCGGCGGCAGGTGCGTCAGGTCGAGGAAGACGTGGTCGCCGTCGGGGCCGCAGCCGCGCCCCTCGCGGATCTCGGTGTAGATGGCGCGCGAGACGACGTCACGCGAGGCGAGGTCCTTCATCACCGGCGCGTACTTCTCCATGAAGCGCTCGCCGTCGCAGTTGCGCAGGATGCCGCCCTCACCGCGGGCGCCCTCCGTGAGCAGGATGCCCATCTTCCAGATGCCGGTCGGGTGGAACTGGAAGAACTCCATGTCCTCCAGCGGCAGTCCGCGCCGGAAGGCGGCGGCCTGGCCGTCGCCGGTGAGCGTGTGCGCGTTGGAGGAGACCTTGAAGAACTTGCCGTTGCCGCCCGAGGCGAAGACGACGGCCTTCGCCTGGAAGACGTGGATCTCGCCGGTGGCCAGTTCGTAGGCGACGACGCCCGCGGTCTTGCGGATGCCGTCGGTCTCGTTCAGCAGCAGGTCCAGGACGTAGAACTCGTTGAAGAACTCCACGCCCTCCTTCACGCAGTTCTGGTACAGCGTCTGAAGGATCATGTGGCCCGTGCGGTCCGCCGCGTAGCAGGAGCGGCGCACCGGCGCCTCGCCGTGGTTGCGGCTGTGGCCGCCGAAGCGGCGCTGGTCGATGGTGCCGTCCGGGGTCCGGTTGAACGGCAGGCCCATCTTCTCCAGGTCCAGGACGGAGTCGATGGCCTCCTTCGCCAGGATCTCCGCGGCGTCCTGGTCGACCAGGTAGTCGCCGCCCTTGATCGTGTCGAAGGTGTGCCACTCCCAGTTGTCCTCCTCGACGTTCGCGAGGGCCGCGGCCATGCCGCCCTGGGCGGCGCCGGTGTGGGAGCGGGTGGGGTAGAGCTTCGTCAGTACCGCGGTGCGGCTGCTCCTGGTGGACTCGATGGCCGCGCGCATGCCGGCGCCGCCGGCTCCGACGATCACGGTCTCGTACTTGTGGATCTTCATGGGGTCACCTCGGGCCCGTACGTACGTCAGCGGATGTTCGGGTCGAAGGTGAAGATCACCAGCGTGCCCAGCAGGACGGTGAACACCGTGGCCGTGTAGAGCAGCATCTTCAGCCACATGCGGGTGCCGTCCCGCTCCGCGTAGTCGTTGATGACGGTGCGCAGGCCGTTCGCGCCGTGCAGCATCGCGAGCCACAGCATCATCAGGTCCCACACCTGCCAGAACGGCGAGGCCCAGCGGCCGGCGACGAACGCGAAGCCGATCTTGCTCACGCCGCCGTCCAGCACGAGCTGGATCAGCAGGTGGCCGATGACCAGGACGACGAGCACGATGCCCGACAGCCGCATGAACAGCCAGCCGTACAGCTCGAAGTTGGTGCGCGTCGATTTCGGGGTCCTGGCGGTACGGGCGCGCGGGGGCTCGATCAGGGGTGCCGGGTTGTCCACGCTGTAGGCGGGGGCGTCCCCGCCGGCGGAGTTCTTCGCGGCTGCGGTCTCGGCGGTCTCGGTCGACATCTCTCTCAGCTCCCGAACAGCGAACGCAGGGTGTGCTGCATCACGGGGTAGAAGGCACCGGCCATCAGGACGCCCCAGATGCCCATCACGGTCCACAGCATCTGCTTCTGGTACTTCGCGCCCTTCGACCAGAAGTCCACGGCGACGACGCGCAGGCCGTTCAGCGCGTGGAAGAGGACGGCAGCCACGAGGCCGTACTCCATGAGGTTGACGAGCGGTGTCTTGTAGATCGCCACTGTCTCGTCGTACATCTCGGGTGAGACGCGGACGAGTGCGGTGTCGAGCACGTGCACGAACAGGAAGAAGAAGATGAGGACGCCGGTGACTCGGTGAGCCACCCAGGACCACATGCCTTCCCGGCCGCGATACAGCGTTCCAGCCGGCACGGAAAAAACCTTCCGGGAGCAGATTTTCAGAGCCTGCCGCCATCTTCGACTCGGGTAAGTGCAGCGGTGCCGGCCGGGCTCGGCCGGGTACGGATCACCGGCCTGGGCCATCGTAGCGACGCTTTGTCGGCACAACCGTCCCGGGTGGGGCGGGTGTGATCAATCAGGCACGTACGGGCCGGCTGTGGAGTGAGGGTGCCACGCCGTGGGACGGCCTCAGCGGGGCGCCGTGACCAGCCCGGACAGCCTGCCGCGCGCGAGGAGGCGCAGCTCCTCTGCGGAGACCTCGCGCTCCTCGTCGGTGTCGTGGCCGAGGCGGGAGCGCACCGCGGCGAGCGCCTGGTCGAGCCGCTCCTCGGGACGGTACGTGTCGAGGCAGACGACGAAGGTGTGCCCGAAGCGCTTCTCGTAGGCGGAGTGCGCGGCCCGCAGAGCCGTGTGCGCGGCGAGCATCCCCCGCCGCTCGGCGGACGGGACCGCGGCGTGCGGACCGGGGGAGGGCAGTTGGGCCGACTCCGCGGACAGCGCCTCCGACAGGTCCCGCGCCGTCATGTCGTAACTCGCCTCGTCCACGGCCGCCAGCAGCGCCTCCATGTCGGGGTAGGGGCGGCAGGCCGCGACGCGTATCGCCCAGCGGCGGCTGCCGGCGCAGCGCAGCAGCAGTGCCGAGGTCTGGGCCGTGGGCGCGGCGTTGAAGCGGGAGAGGGGCATCGGCAGCGGTTTCGGCAGCGGTGCGGCCGGCGGGGCGGGCCGCTGCCCCGTCACCACGGGCCCGGCTCCGGCCAGGCCGCCGGCAGACCCGGCCGGGGCCGTCTCCTCGCTCTGCGGACTGGGCGGCGGCATGAACTCCTCGAACGGCGGACGTACGGGAAAGTGGCGTACGACGGACAGGACAGCCGGACGTCACCGTGCCGGGAGGGCCGGGACCGTCCGGCGGGCCGCTCGGCCCCGCTGTGTGAAGCCGGTTCGGGGCGGTGCTGGCGGCGCCGCGGCCACCGTAACGAGGCGGGGCGCGAACGATACGACGAGCATGTGAAATTCACTCGGAAGGGAGAAGACCCTGTTCGTGGACCTGACGAGTGCGAGATGAAAAGGGGCAATAACCTATCTTTATGGGATCTATGTGGCCAAAGAAGCTGAAGGCTTCGACAGCCGCGCTCGTGGCGGGAACGGTGACGGTTCTCACTCTCAGCGCCTGCTCGGACGAGGACACCGGCGGCGGAGGGGGTGGGGGTCCGGCGAACGGCTCGTCCGCCGTCCCGACTCCCACGGCTCCGGCCCGAACCGGCCCCGCTCCCGCGGCGATCCCCTCCGTGCGCGACTGGCAGCCGGTGCGCGGACCGGGCTGGGAGCCCTCGAAGCACACCCGGGTCGTCGCCGACCCCGAGGGTCCGCTCGCCGGCGAGGCGAAGCTGCTCGCACGTGAGTTGAAGGTCCCCTTCAGCAAGGGCCCGGCCCGTACGGCGGACGTCGAACTCGTGAAGGACGAGGACGCCGGTACGGGACGGGAGGGATACGAGCTGCGGAGCCGGAAGGGCAAGGTGAGGATCACCGCTTCCGCCGACGCCGGCGTCTTCTACGGCACCCGCACCCTGCTCCAGTCGGTCCGCGCACGCGGCGGAGTCGCGGACGGTGTCGTCAGGGACGAGCCCGACCGCCCCCAGCGCGGTTTCATGCTCGACATCGCGCGCAAGCACTTCAGCGCCGACTGGATCGAGGACCGCATCCGGGAGATGGGCGACCTCAAGCTCAACCAGCTCCAGCTCCACATCTCCGACGACCAGGCGTTCAGGCTCGAGAGCACTTCCCACCCGGAGGTGGTCTCCCGTCCCCGGCTGACCAAGGAGCAGATGCGGCGGATCGTGAAGCTCGCCGAGTCCCGGCACATCACCGTCATTCCCGAGATCGACTCTCCGGGGCACCTCGGCGCGGTCATCGACGCGCACCCGGAGCTGCAGCTCAAGGACGAGTCGGGCAGTCCGACGCGCGGCGCGGTGGACATCGCCGACCCGAAGGCCGCGAAGATCATCGACGATCTGCTGCGCGAGTACGCCGACCTCTTCCCCGGCAAGTACTGGCACCTGGGCGGAGACGAGTACCTGGCCCTCACGAAACGGGACCCGGAGGCCTCCTATCCAAAGCTGGCCTCCGAGGCACGAGAGAAGTACGGCAGGGACGCCGGCGTGCGCGACCTGGCAGCCGCCTGGCTCAACGACCGGGCCGAGACCGTGCGCGAGGAGGGCAGGACACCGCAGGTGTGGAACGACGGCGTCCACCCCGGAGGCGCCGTACCGCAGAAGAAGAACAGGCAGATCACGTACTGGACGGGCAAGGAGATCGGGGAGCGCGACCCCGTGGAGTACCTGAAGGAGGGCTGGAAGCTGATCAACTTCAACGACGAGTACCTCTACTACGTCCTCGGGCAGCCCAACGACTTCACCTACCCCACGGGGCGGCGCATCTACGAGCAGTGGACGCCGGCGGTGCTGCGCGGAACGAAGCCCGTCCCGAAATCCCTCTCCGGACCGGAGCACGTACCCGGCGGCAGGTTCGCGGTGTGGTGCGACCTTGCGGACGCGCAGACCCCCGCACAGGTGGCGGCGGGAATCCGGATGCCGTTGCGTGCCACCGCGCAGAAGCTGTGGAACCCCTCCGAACCGGCTCTGAGCTGGGAGGACTTCCAGAAGCTCGGCGCGCGCACGGCCTGAGAAATGCGAAGGCGACCGGGATCGCCACCCCCCACAGGAGAGACCCCGGTCGCCCTCGAGAACGGGCGCACCACGCCAGGGGCAGGCCCGTACCCCTTACAGCGTTCCCCGGCCCGATTCTGTTACGTGGTCAACTTACGTGGACGTCGACGCACACTTGGCCTTAGCGTGCTCTCGCATCGATGCTGGTTGGTGCATACGGATTACGCAGGCATCAGCGACACGACAGTCAGGCGCCGGACCAGGGGCGCGACCAGATCCGTTGGGACATCGCGGAGTGGGGCGAGAAACGGGCGTGCAGGGGGACGACGCGGAGTTGACAGCCGCGGTGCGCGCGGCACAGGGCGGGGACGAAGTCGCCTTCCGCACTGTGTACAGGGCTGTGCACCCGCGGCTGCTCGGCTATGTCCGCACGCTCGTCAACGAACCCGACGCCGAGGACGTCACCTCGGAGGCATGGCTCCAGATAGCACGCGACCTCGGAAGGTTCAGCGGGGACGCCGACCGCTTCCGGGGCTGGGCCGCGCGGATCGCCCGTAACCGCGCACTCGACCATCTGCGCACGAAGGGCCGCCGCCCCGTCATCGGCGGCGACGAGAGCGACCTGGCCGTACTCCCCGCCGGTGCCGACACCGCCGCCCAGGCCATGGAGTCCCTCGGCACGGGGCGCACCATGGCGATCATCTCGCAGCTGCCGCAGGACCAGGCCGAGGCCGTGGTGCTGCGGGTGGTCGTGGGGCTGGACGCCAAGGGCGCCGCCCAGGTGCTGGGCAAGCGGCCCGGTGCCGTGCGTACGGCCGCACACCGCGGGCTGCGCAAGCTCGCGGAGCTGCTGGAGGACACCGCGGAGGGGCCGGCAGAACCGGGGGAGGGCCCCGAAGCGTCTCAGTGGGACACAGGCCGCGGTGTGACGCATCAGGCCCCGCGAACGCTGAGGGAAACGTGATGGCGGACGACGACCGGTACAGGTGGCTGGACGAAGAGGCGGCGGAGCGACTGCTCCGCGGCCAGTCGGTCGATGCGCGTAGCGCTGTTCGCGCCGGACGTCAGCCGGAGAGTCACCGCAACGCCGGCGCGGTCTCCGGTGGTTCCACGGGACGGCCGGGAGCCACCACTCCGTCCTGGGCCCGCCGTGAAGCCGGCGGTCCGCATCAGCACCCCCGGCGGTCCGGGCACGCCGCTGATCCCGCCGAACGGCTCGCGGCCGCACTCGAGGAGTTCGCCGCCGAGCAGACGGCGACCGTGCATCAGGCGGACGAGCGGCACGCCGCGCAGGGCACCGGGCAGTCCGACCGGTCCGCCGAGCTCCCCGGAGAGGCCGCCGCTCTGGAGGCGTTCCGGGCGGCGCACGCCAGAACGGGCGTGCACAGCGGAACGGTCGAGATCAGCGCCGGCCCCACGGAGTCGGGAACGGTCATCGGCAGACGTGCGGTCCGTGACAGCCGTGACAGCCGCGGTGGCCGTGCACACGACCGTCGTCCGCCCGGCGCGGCACGCCGGGTGTCCCTGGCGGGACGCCCCTTGCGCGCCGGGTTCGCCATGGCAGTCGCCGGATGTGCCCTGGGCGGTGCCGCTGTCGCGGCGACCACGGGCGTGCTGCCGACACCGTTCGGTGACAGCAAGTCGCCCGCGGCGAGCGTGTCACCGCTGGCCAGTCCGAGCGACGGCGAGCGCGACGCGGCGCAGGGCGGCAGCGGCAGCGCCGAGGACAACGGGCCAAGACGCGGCACCCGTGAGGGGGACGGCTCGTCAGGGCCGTCCGACTCGCCGAGCGGTGAGGACCTCGCGGGTACGGAGCGCGGACGCGAAGGCAAGAATCCGAAGGAACCGGGCCCCGGGAGGGGAGCGCCGCCGGAAGGCGGTCTGTCGGGACCGGACAAGCAGGCGATAGCGCGGGCCCTGTGCGCGGCGTACGAGAACGAGGACCTCTCCGCCGGCGCCCGGCTGAAGCTCGAGCAGGTGGCCGGAGGCTCGGCGGACGTCGAGAAGTTCTGCGACAAGTACGACGGCAGCAACGCCCAGTCCGGTGGCGGCTCGGGCGGGCCGGGCGGCCCCGGTGGACCGGGCGGTCCAGGAGGCCCGGGTGGTCCGGGAAACTCCGGGGGGTCGGGGAGTGACGGCGGCGGCGACGCGGGCGGCGGCGACTCCTCCGGCGGCGGCAGCGGGCCGGGCGGGATAGGCACGCCCGGCGGCGACCCCGACGGCGGCGACGGTGACGGATTCAACCCGGCGCCGGGCGACGACGGCTCTCAGTCGCCGGAAGAAGACGACTCGGAGGGTGCGGCCGCGGACTCGTCGCAGGCCCCCTCGAACGTGTGACGCAGACCACACAATTTAGTTGAATCCTGGTGTGACATTTTCAAGCTGCACGGCGCAGTAAGTAGTGAGCCGACTGGTCATCGGCTGCGCGACAAGTCCGAGGTTCCCCCCGTACCTTCGGGCTCGCGCGAATGGCGCGGGCGGGACACGTTCCCCCGGTCCCGCCCGCGCCCCATCGGGGACCACGGCATCCGGCCGGGCCGGCACTCCGGTTCCCCCGGCCTCCTCCCCCGGCCTCCTCCCCCGGCCTCCTCCCCCGGCCTCCTCCCCCGGCCTCCTCCCCCGGCTTCCTCCTCCGGCTCGACCTCTTCCGGTTCGACCTTCCCCGGCCGACTTCCGGGCCGCAGGCCGCCGTCACTTGTAGACGATCACCTTGTCGCCCTTCTTCACCTTGTCGAAGAGCGCGGCGATCTTCTTCTTGTCCCGTACGTTCACGCAGCCGTGCGACGCGCCCTGGTAGCCCTGGGCGGCGAAGTCCGCGGAGTAGTGGATCGCCTGCCCGCCGCTGAAGAAGAGCGCGTACGGCATCGGGGTGTCGTAGATCGTCGAGACGTGGTCGCGGCTCTTGAAGTCGACCCCGAACTCTCCTTCGCGCGTGGGTGAGTAGGCCGAACCGAAGCGCACGTCCATGGCGGAGCGCATCTTCCCGTCCACGTACCAGGCGAGCGTCCGGCTTTCCTTGCTGACGCACAGGGCGCGACCCGTCAGACAGCGCGGGTCGGGATCATCGAGAGGCCGGGTGGTCGGCGGGTACAGCTCGTTGCGGCTCGGCATGCTCGTACGGGCGCTCAGTGCGGTCCAGGCACGCGAGGTCATCGCTCCGGTGCGGTCCATGCCCTGCTGCCGCTGGAAGTCGCGCACCGACTCCTTGGTGACCGGGCCGAAGTAGCCCGTCGGGTTGCGGTCGAAGAGCTGCAGCTTCCGCAGCCGCGCCTGCAGTTCACGGACCTTCGTGCTGTTCGAACCGACGGACATCAACACGGGGTCGGCCGGTTCGGTGCGCTCGGGCGGGGGCGTGGTCGGCGCGGTCTTCTCCGGTGCGTCCGGCTTCTCGTCGGTCACAGCGGACTGTTCGCGCTCGGAGGGTGTCGCGGGCGGAACGGACGTCTTCGTCACACGGATGGGCGCACCGCTGCTGGTGTCCGCCTTGCAGCCCGCCGCCGCTCCGCCGCCCACGACCAGCACCGCCGTGACCGCCAGCGCACCGCCCCGCCTTGCTCCTGCCCCCGCCATACGAACCCCCTGACACTTCACGGTCATCACGAAATCCTCGACTCCGGCCGCCCCTTGCATTCCCTCGCGGCTCCCGCGCGAACCGCCCCGCACGACGTGCCGTGCGCGAAAGGTTCCGCCCCGCGCACGGAAAGTGAGCGGTCCGCGGAGGTCCACAACCACCGCCGCCGGGGCGGAACGGCCGCCGCGTGCGCGCGTTCCGCCCCGGCCGCCGGCCCGTTCACGGCGTCTGCGGGCCGAGCAGACGCAGTACCGCGTCGAGGCCGCGCGGGGAACCCGGTGCGGCGCCCGCGGGCAGTACGTACGAGCGCAGTCCGGCGGCCGCGGCCCCGCCGTCCTTGGCCGGGTGGTCGCCCACCATCAGCGTTTCCCCCGGCGTCACGGACAGTTCCCCGCAGGCGTGCAGGAACAGACGCGGGTCCGGCTTCTCCGTGTCGTGCTCGTAGGAGTGGACCCAGGACGAGAAGTGGTGCGCGAGGGAGTGGTGGGCGAAGGTGGCACGCAGATCCCAGCCGACGTCACTGACCACGCCCAGCGCGATCCCGCGTCCGGCGAGCCGCTCCAGCGTGTCTGCGGTGTCGGCGTACGGACGCCAGTGCTCGGGAGACTGCAACTGCGCGTACAGCGCGTCCGCGTGGGGAGCCAGGTCGGGCACGGAGGCGTACCAGGTGGTGAACGCGCGGCGGTGCGCCTGTGAGGAGACGTCACGCCCGCGCTGGGCGCTGATGACGGCGGGGTCCTCGAGCCCCGCCTCCAGGCCGGTCAGGAGCCGGTCCATCCCGGCCTCGCTCACGCTGTGCGGCAGCACCGCGCGTATGCGGTCCGCGTAGGCGTCGATCTGGAAGAGGGTGCCGGAGAAGTCGAAGAGCACCGCTGCAAATGGTGGCGGAACCCGGCCGGGAAGGGCGCGGACGGGCCCCTCGGGGCCGCACACGACGGAAGTGGTCATGGGGGATTCATAGCGCATCCGCGCCGTGCGACATTGCCGGGACGGACGGAAGGGCGCAGGATGAGGGGCGTATTACCGGCGAGTACGGGGCGTGGGCCCCGGGACTGGGAGTGCCCGTGAGCGCGGAAGCCCTTCCGAGGACGGAGCCCCGTGAGCCGCGCGGACTCGCCGCCCAGGCGGCCGCGCTGGCCGCGGGCGAGGTGACGGCGCGTGAGCTGACCGCGAGCGCCCTCGCCCGTATCGAAGCGAGCCGCCCGACGCTGAACGCGTTCCGCCGCGTACGCGAGGAGGAGGCTCTGGCCGAAGCGGACGCCGCCGACCGGCGGTTGGCGCGCGGTGAGCGTCTCCCGCTGCTGGGCGTGCCGCTGGCGGTCAAGGACGACATGGACGTGGCCGGACAGCCGACGGCGTTCGGCTGCCGCGGCGAGTTCCCTCCGAAGAATGCGGACAGTGAGTGCGTACGCAGGCTGCGCGCGGCGGGAGCCGTCGTCGTCGGCAAGACCAACGCCCCCGAACTGGGCCAGTGGCCCTTCACCGAGGGGCCGGCCTTCGGTGAGACCCGAAATCCGTGGAGCCTGGAGCACACTCCGGGCGGCTCGTCCGGGGGTTCGGCGGCGGCGGTGGCCGCCGGGCTGGTGCCGGCCGCGCTGGGCTCGGACGGCGCGGGTTCCATCCGCATCCCGGCCGCGTGGAGCCATCTGGTGGGCATCAAGCCGCAGCGCGGCCGGATCTCGACGCTGCCCGACCCGGAGGCGTTCAAGGGGATCACGGTCTTCGGGCCGCTCGCCCGTACGGTGCGGGACGCGGCGCTGCTGCTGGATGTGGCCTCGGGCAACGCGGACGGAGATCTGCACCGTCCGGCGCCGGTCGAGGTCCGCTCCGCGGCCGGCCGAGATCCGGGCAGGCTGCGTATCGCGCTCTCCACACGTCCCCCCTTCACCGCGACGCGGAAGTCACTCGATCCGGTGGTACGGGCAGCGGTCGCCGGGATCGCGGAGCGCCTGGCGGCGCTGGGCCACGACGTGGAGGAGGCCGACCCCCAGTACGGCCCGATCGGACTGACGTTCGTGCCGCGGGCCACTGCGGGGGTCAGGGAGTGGAGCCTGCGCGCTCCGGACCCCGGCCTGCTCGACCCCCGTACGCGCGGCGCCGCACGTACGGGCCGGCTGCTGGAGGGGGCCGTGCTGCGCGCGGCCCGTGCCGCGGAGGCGCCGCTGCAGCGCCGCGTCGGACGGATCTTCCGCCGCTTCGACGTCGTGCTCGCGCCGACGACCGCGACGCCGCCCCCGCGCATCGGGGACCTCGCCGGACTGTCCGGCCTGCAGACGGACCGCACGATGATCGGCCACTGCCCTTACGCCTGGCCGTGGAACGTGCTGGGCTGGCCCGCCGTCAATGTGCCCGCCGGATTCACCGGTACGGGCCTGCCGCTGGGAGCACAGCTGCTCGGCCCCGCCGGCGGCGAACCCGTACTGGTCTCGCTGGCGGCTCAACTGGAGGCCGACCAGCGCTGGTTCGAGAGATGGCCGCCGGAGGCCGGGCAGCAGGGGCCTGCCCGCGCGGCTTCCTAGGTCCGCTCCCGGCGGGGTTGCCCGTTCGCGACGTGCCGGGCTCGCGCTCAAGCAGTCCGACGGGTCACCGGGGCCTGAGCAGCCCGCGGCTCACGGTGCGAGCACGTCCAGTTCGGCCATCGCGTCGTCGGTGATGGTCCGCATCACACGCTCCGCGGCCGGGCCGTCCCCCTCCCGTACGGCCTCGGCGACCTGGACGTGCATCGTGACCGCCTCCTGGCGGGGGTCGCTGAACATCACCTCGTGCTCGGTGCGTCCGGTCAGGACTGCGGCGACGACGTCGCCGAGCCGTGCGAACATCTCGTTGCGCGAGGCCCGGAGTATCACCCGGTGGAAGGCGACGTCGTGCACGAGGTAGTTCGGGAGCTGCTCCCCGCGGGAGGTGCGCACCATGCCCAGGGCGTGCTCGGTCAGCTCGGCGCACTCCTCGGGGGTGGCCAGTTCCGCCGCGAGGCGGGCGGCGACCGGTTCGACCGCCGAGCGGAGCACCGTCAGCGAACGCAGCTGCCGTGGCCGGTCCGCCCCGGCGAGCCGCCAGGTGATCACCTGCGGGTCGTAGACGTTCCACCGCTGGGTGGGCAGAACGGTCACCCCCACCCGGCGCCGCGACTCCACCAGGTGCATCGACTCCAGCACCCGAACCGCTTCGCGCACGACGGTCCGCGAGACCTCGTACCGTTCGGCCAGCTCGTCGGTGAGCAGAACCGTGCCCGGAGGGTATTCGCCCGCGGTGATCGCGGGCCCGAGCTGGGCGAGCAGACGTGCGTGCAGGCCGCGCCCTCGGCCGTCCGCCTGGCTGGTCATGGATCTCCTGAGTTCTCTCCGCCCCCGGGGGGAATCAGACTACGTGGTCCTCAGCGGGCACTTTAAGTATGACCAATAGATCACGCCCTATTGAATACATGTGACGTAATGGGGTTGAGTGTGCGGCGACCAGGCAGAAGAGCGCGCCCGGAGGCGCGGACAGCGAGGTATGAGAGATGAGCCCCACGGGCAGTGACCGCCCCGGTTCGAGTGCCGCCGCGGACGTCGTGGTCGTGATGGGAGTCGCCGGTACCGGCAAGACCACAGTGGGCGGTCTGCTGGCCGAGGCCCTGGGAGTGCCCTACGCCGAGGCCGACACCTTCCACCCGCCCTCCAACGTCGCCAAGATGACCGCCGGCACCCCGCTGGACGACGCCGACCGCGCGCCCTGGCTCGACGCCATAGGAGCCTGGGCGCGCGAACGAGAGCAGCTCGGCGGAGTGGTCAGCTGCTCCGCGCTCAAGCGCGTCTACCGCGACCGGCTCCGCGCGGCGGCGCCGCGCGTCTTCTTCCTCCACCTCACCGGCGAGAAGGCGCTCATCGCCCGGCGCATGGAAGAGCGCCGGGACCACTTCATGCCGCCCGCCCTGCTGGACTCGCAGTTCGCCACGCTGGAGGAGCTGCAGCCGGACGAGCGGGGAGCCGCTGTCTCCGTCGAGGAGGACCCCGGAACGGTCACCGAACAGGCCCTCGCCGTGCTGCGCGAGCGGGGAGCCGTGCCCGCACGTCGGTAGCGGCTGCTTCAGCTCGTCGCCGCGCGCTTGAGCGCCCGTACGCGCCGCGCCACCCTTCTCACGGCACGGTTGCGCGGCACGAAGGCGAGCTGCCGCGGCACGGCACCGGGCAGGGCGAGTGAGGTGAGCCGGCGGCGCTTGAAGTAGCGGCGGGTGCGCTCGTCGAGGTGCTGTGCGAGATACCGCTCGGCGTCGCCGCGCAGCCCCGGATGGATCGCGGGCTGCATGCAGAAGCCCACGGCCCGTACCAGACCGGTCAGTTCGCCTTCGACGCGGTGCGCGTCCGGGGCACTCCACGTGCCGACAGCCGTCGCGTCGCCGATGTCCGGCAGCAGCGCGTCGACGAGGGTGACCGGCACGCGGTTGCTGTTCTGGTACGGCGCCAGCCGCTCCAGCAGCAGGTCCGTGCCCGCGCGGGCGACACGCAGCCCGTAGAAGGAGGCGGCCGTCAGCAGGGCCGTCGAGAAGCAGCCCACGACGAGAGACGGGCGTATCCGCTCGTACAGCACCTCCGCCAGCACCGGCGCGGTCAGCACGTGCAGTTCGACGCCCAGCTCCCCGGCCTCCTTCTCCAGCGCACGGGAGAAGCGGGCCGGCGCGACGGGGTGCGGCTTGAACACCACGCTGCGGTGGCCGAGTCCGGCGGCGCCGCGCAGCATCCTCACGTGCAGCTGTTCCTCCTCCTCCGCCGTGAGGATCTCCAGCGCCGACAGGTACTGGCCGAGCAGCAGGGCCGAACCGGCCGGCACCGAGGCGGCGCCGGGCGGCACGTCCCGCGCCAGCTCGGCCAGCACGGACTTGAAGGTGCCGGTGGGGACGACCTCGCTCCCGACGCCGAACTCCGTGAGAAGCAGCGGCTCCAGGCCCGGCAGCAGGTCGAGGTGGAGCAGCCGCCGTACGCGCGAGCCGACCAGGGGGTCGAGCTTGTTGCGCGTGGGGCCGTAGCTCATCAGGCCGTCGGCGTAGACGTCGACGGGTGCGTCGGGGAAGAGGCGGGCCACGGCGAGGGCCGGTTCGACCTGGATGGACTCGACGACGAGTTCGACGTCGTCGTCGCCCAGGCCCCACAGCATGCGCGCGTACCGCTCCCACATCGGCACGTCGTCCGTGCGGGGCGACCAGCCGCCCGGGTGGAAGGGCCGGACGGCCTCGTTCCAGGACAGCACGCGGTCGAAGCGCCCCCGGAGCCGCTCGAAGCCCGGCATCGTGTCCAGGGAGGGCGTCGTCTCGGGGTTCGCGGCGTTGTTGCTCACCAGCAGCAGACGGCGGTCGGCGGGCGTGAAGTGCCCCGCGTCCAGCGCGGCGGCGAGGGTGGCGGCCCCGTACAGCGTCGAGGCGAAGAAGATCTGCGTACGCATCGGGGTCCGTCCTCGGTGAACTCCACGGTCGGCTGTCTCACTCATGCGGCCTCACCCGCCCCGGCGCTCAGTACCGCGGGGCGGCGGCGCAGCCGGCGCAGCCGGGAGGCACGTTCGACGTCCATGGAGTCCAGCGCGTCCGCCAGGACGTCCGGGGGGAGGCGCTTGAGCGCGGCGGAGCTCATCGCGCGGAGCCTGCGTGCCACGTGCGGCTGGAACCTTCCGCTGGTCAGATGGTGGGAGATGATCGCGCAGTAGGTGCGCACCGCCTTCGGCAGCAGCGCCGCGGCGTCCTTGTCCCCGGCTGTCTCCGCGACGACCTGGTCGAAGGCGCGGATGAAGTCGAGCTGGCGGACGTCGCCGATCTGGGTCAGTGAGGAAGCCACGCCACGCCGGTAGAAGACGCCCGTCAGCCCGACCGCCGCGAAGGACTTCGCCTCGCGGTGCAGCCGCCAGATCCACGGCCTGTCCTCAGCGGTGCGCAGCCCGTCCGTGAAGTGCAGCAGCCCCTCCTCCAGCAGCCTGCGGCGGTAGATCCCCGCCCAGGCGTAGGCGTAGTCGACGGAGGTGGTGCGGTCGGCGGGCAGGATCGCCTCGCGCGGGTCCATCACCACGCCCCGGCGGCCGTGCGGGACGCGGGAGACCGTACGGGCGCGGGCGGTGCACTGGACGTGATCGGTCCGCAGGAAGTCGCAGCCCAGGTGCTCGGCGGCGGCGAGCAGGTCCGGGTAGTAGCCGGGCGCCAGCCAGTCGTCACCGTCGAGGAAGGTCAGGTATTCGCCTCGGGCGGCGTCCAGGCCGGTGTTGCGCGCGGTGGCGAGGCCGCCGTTGACCTCGTGCCGGACGAGGACGGCGCCGCGCAGATCGCGCTCGGCGTCCGCGAGAATCTCTGGGGTGCCGTCGGACGAACAGTCGTCGACCAGAATGAATTCGATGTCCCCGCGCGCGTTGGCACATAGACTGCGCAACGTTTCCGGAGCGTAGGACTGCACGTTGTAGAACGGCACGATGACGGAGAGCTTAACCACCCGGCCGACCTTAAGGGTGCCCCCGGCCCGCGTTGTGACCTGCGGCGTACGTGCCGGTGAACGGCGCATGGCGGTAGCGTGAACGCCCTTGGCGCGCGGTCGGGTTGGCCGTCCGGCGGTGCGCTGTTAACCGGCTGTTGTATTTGCGTTGGGCCGGACTCCGGAATTGCTTTCTAGCGTCTGGGACGTGGCATCAAGAAATCGCTCAGCACTTCCCGGCCGGCCCCCGGAATCCGCCCCCGCATTGCGGACGGCCGTACTGGCCGATTCCGACACGCGCTGGAAATGGGGTGCGCTCACAGCCCGCCGCCTCACCCCCGGCGCCCGGATCGACGGCTTCCTGCTGCGCGGCCGCGCCACTCCGACGGCACGGCAGCTCGCCGAGGTCGGCGTCACCGCGGACTCGCTGCGCGAGACCGGCGGCGTGCACTTCGCGCAGGAGGCCGCGGACCGGGGCGCGTACGACGTGGTGGTCCTCGCCTGCGTCGGCGGCGCGGTGCAGGCGATGCTGCACGGCATGGCCCACGCGGCCTCCGCCGGCACCTCCGCAGGTGCCCCCGCCGGAGCGCTCGTACGCCGCCCCGTGGTCGTCACCGGCTACGTCGGCGTCGTCTACGAGAAGCTCGCCGACGGGCTGCTGCTGCGGCACGGAGCCGACGTCGTCCTCGCCAACTCCCGCTACGACGCCGAGCGTTTCCGCTCCGTCTACGCCGGGGTCGGAGCCGACGGCGCCTCCGTCACCGAAGGCGCGCTCCCCTTCCTGGGCGGCACTCCCTACCAGGGCCCGCAGCCGGGGCGGCCCTTCACCGTGGTCTTCGCCGCACAGCCGTCCGTGCCCGCGAGCCGCGCCGACCGCGCGTACCTGCTGGGCCGGGCCGCCGCACACGCCCGTGCCCACCCCGGACGGGAAGTGCTCATCAAGCTGCGCAGCAGGCCGGGTGAGCACACCACGCACATCGAGGAGCAGCCGTACCAGAAGCTCGCCGCGCGGCTGCCCGGCGGCCTGCCGCCCAACTGCCGCCTCGTCTACGGGCACATGGGCGAGGTGCTGGACCGCACCGACCTGCTGGTGACGGTCAGCTCCACCGCCGCCCTGGAGTCCCTGCACCGGGCTGTCCCCACGGCCGTCCTGACAGACCTGGGCGTGCGGGAGGCACTGGGCAACCACCACTTCCTCGGCTCCGGCTGCCTCGCCTCCTGGGACGAACTCGACGCCGGCCACCTGCCGGAGGCGGCCGGGGAGTGGACCGCGCGGCAGGGCGTACTGCCCGGCGGCCGGTACGAGCACGCCTTCGACGAGGCATGCGGGCGGGTCGCGGAGCTGGCAGGCAGGGAACGGCTCCCGGCGCTCACGCCGTACTACACACCCACCACCGCCCCCGGATACCTGCCCGGCATCCTCGCCCGCTACGGCCTCGACGCCCACGGCGCCCCGCTGCCCGGCGCCGCGGCGGCAGCCGGGCAGGACGCGCCGTCCGGGCTGCGCGCGGTGGTGCGCGGCGCCGTGCGCGACGCGGCGCGGGGCGCCTACCGGCACGGCGTGCAGCGGGTGGCGCCGGTGATCCGCCGCATGGGGGAGCTGTGACGTGCCGCGGCGCCCGGCGGCGGGCGCTTCCCGAGACCTCCAGCCCTTGCCCGACCACTCCCGAGGAGCGGATATGACCGAGTTGTTCGAGACAGGGGCCGGAAGCGGCGTGGGGAAGCGCCGGGTGGTCGCCGTGATCCCGGCCCGCGGAGGGTCGAAGGGCGTACCCGCGAAGAACCTCGCCACGGTCGGCGGTCTCCCGCTGGTCACCAGGGCCGTACGGGCGTGCCGGGCCGCGGAACTCGTGACGGACGTCGTCGTCTCCACCGACGACTCCGGCATCGCCGCCGCCGCACGCGCGGCGGGCGCCCAGGTCGTCGAGCGTCCCGCGGACATAGCCGGGGACACCGCCACCAGCGAGGCGGCGGTGCTGCACGCGGTGGAGATCTGCGAGGAGCGCACGGGAGCGGCGGCCGACGTGGTGCTGCTGGTGCAGTGCACCAGCCCGTTCATCACCCACGGCGACATCGACGCGGTCGCCGGCGCGGTGGCCGTGGGCGGCGCGGACAGCGCGCTGACCGTCGCCCCGTTCCACGGCTTCATCTGGCGCGACGGCACGGACGCCGACCGCACGGACGCGGGCGGGACGGACGCCACCGGGACGGCAGGCACGGCAGACACGGGAGGCACCGGGGTCAACCACGACAAGGCCCACCGGCCGCGCCGCCAGGACCGCCCGCAGGACCTGCTGGAGACCGGAGCCGCGTACGCGATGGACGCCGCGGGCTTCCGCAGGAGCGGTCACCGCTTCTTCGGCCGTACCGAACCGGTGCGTACGGACCCCGCCCGCGTCCTGGAGATCGACGACCCGCACGACCTCGCCCGCGCCCGGGCGCTCGCGCCGCTGCTCGACGAAGCGCGGCCCGGTGCGCTGCCCTCGCGGGAGGACGTCGACGCGGTCGTACTCGACTTCGACGGCACCCAGACCGACGACAGGGTGCTGATCGACTCCGACGGACGGGAGATCGTCGCGGTGCACCGCGGCGACGGCCTCGGCATCGCCGCCCTCCGCCGCGACGGGCTGGAGCTGCTGATCCTCTCCACGGAGGTGAACCCGGTCGTGGCCGCGCGGGCCGACAAGCTCAAGGTCCCCGTGCTGCACGGCATCGACCGCAAGGACCTCGCGCTCAAGCAGTGGTGCGAGGAGCGGGGCGTGGTCCCCGAGCGCGTGCTCTACGTCGGCAACGACGTCAACGACCTGTCCTGCTTCAACCTCGTCGGCTGGCCCGTCGCGGTCGCGGGCGCCCACGACGCCGTACGCGGGGCCGCGCGCGCGGTCACCTCCACGGGAGGCGGCGCGGGAGCCGTCCGCGAGATCGCCTCCTGGCTTCTCGGACCGTCCCTGTGACACGCCGCGTCCGCCGCCGGCCCCCTCACGACCACCACCCTCACGACCTCCACGACCAGCACATACCGACCCACTGAAGAGAGAGACCATCGAGATGAGCACCAACCGTCTGCGCACCCTCGGCGAGAAGACCGTCGGCCCCGGCCGCCCCGTCTACGTCACCGGCGAGATCGGCATCAACCACAACGGCGAGCTCGAGAACGCCTTCGCGCTCATCGACGCGGCGGCCGAAGCCGGCTGCGACGCCGTGAAGTTCCAGAAGCGCACCCCGGAGGTGTGCACACCGCGCGACCAGTGGGACGTCGAGCGCGACACCCCCTGGGGCCGGATGACCTACATCGACTACCGGCACCGCGTGGAGTTCGACGAGGAGGGCTACCGCGCGATCGACGAGCACTGCGCGAAGCGCGGCATCGACTGGTTCGCCTCACCGTGGGACGTGGAGTCCGTCGCCTTCCTGGAGAAGTTCGACGTGCCCTGCTACAAGGTCGCCTCCGCCTCGCTCACCGACGACGAGCTGCTGCGGGCCATGCGCGCCACCGGCCGTGCGGTGATCCTCTCCACCGGCATGTCGACCCCCAAGCAGATCCGGCACGCGGTCGAGGTCCTCGGCAGCGAGAACATCGTGCTCTGCCACGCCACTTCGACCTACCCGGCCAAGGCCGCGGAGCTCAACCTGCGGATGATCCACACCCTGCAGAACGAGTTCCCGAACGTCCCCATCGGCTACAGCGGCCACGAGACCGGACTGCAGACCAGCCTCGCCGCCGTCGCCCTGGGCGCCTGCTTCGTGGAGCGGCACATCACCCTCGACCGCGCCATGTGGGGCTCCGACCAGGCGGCCTCCGTCGAGCCGGGCGGCCTGCAGCGGCTGGTGCGCGACATCCGCACCATCGAGGAGTCCCTGGGTGACGGGGTGAAGCAGGTCTACGACAGCGAGCTGAAGCCGATGGAGAAGCTCCGCCGCGTCAAGGGCGTCGTCGCGGAGGCCGAGGAGTCCGCGGACCGCGAGCCGGTCACGGTATGACGAAGCGACGGAGTGGCAGCCTTGACCCGACCTGACGGGCGCGAGCCCGTGCCGACCGGCCCGGCCCTTCCCACGCCCCCTCCCTCGACGGCGGGTGCGTACGCGGCCCGGCCGGAGAGCGGGGACGCCGTCCCGCCGCGCCGTCTGCGGGGTCTGCCCCGCAGACGGGCCGGGGGCACCCTCGCCTTCGTCGAGAGCCCTGTGCAACTGCTCAACGTCCTCGAGTGGGCGCACAGGGACACCGCGTCCGTGACGGGGACGGGGCCGGGGGCGGCAGGGAACGGCTCCGCGGCCCCCGCCGCCGGGCCGGGGCAGGGCGGGCCGTCCGGGCAGGAGGGCCCGACCGCGCGGGACGGGCAGGACGGGCGGGACGGGAAGGACACACGGGCCGGGCGGGACGGGCAGGACCGGCCGGCCGTGACGGGCGGGGACTTCGAAGCCCCCGCGCCGGGCCTCACCGTCGTCGTGCTCTCCCCGCACGACCCGATGACGCGCGGTCAGCTGCGCCGCGTGGCGGAGCTGGCCAGGGACGAGGGCATCGCCGTGCGCTGGGAGGAGGCGCGCGGCGGTGCCACCGCGCCCCTGAAGACACTCGGTTCTCTCGCGGGCGAGCTGCGCCGCGCACGCAGGGTCGTCATCGGGGACCCCTTCTCCCGTTACGTGCAGCTGCTGCTCACCCTCACCACGGCACGCAGCGTCGTCGTGGTCGACGACGGCACGGCCACCATGGAGTTCGTCTCCCAGCTCGCCCACGGCGAACGGCTGGTGCGCTGGCACCGAAAGGGCGCCGGCGGTGCGCAGGCCGCGCTGTTCGCGCCGTTCGCCCGCCGGGCCCGCTCCCGTCTCACTCCCGGCAGTCCCGCGGACGGCGGAGGGACCCGGGGCGCACGGAGGCGTGTCGAGATCTTCAGCTCGATGCCCGTCGACGCCTCTTCCGCTCAGCTGCGGGACCTGGGTGTGACCGTCACCTCCAACGACTTCGCCTGGACCCGCGCCCGCTTCGGGCCGCCGCGGCTGACCCGGGGCACGGACCTGGTCGGCACCTCGCTCGTCGAGACGGGAGTGGTGGACCTGGAGCGCTATCTCGAGGCGGTCTCCTCGCTGGCTCGCGCGCACGGCGCGACGCGCTACTTCGCTCACCGCCGCGAGAGCAGCGAGAAGCTGCAGCGGGTGACGGCGGCCACGGGACTGGAGATCGTCCGCCCCGACCTTCCGCTGGAGCTGGTCGCCCGACGCGGCCCGATCGGGCGTACGATCCTCAGCTTTCCCTCGACCGTCGTGCACACCCTGCCCCTCGCGCTGGCCGGCACGCCGGTCTCGGTCGCGGTGTGCGAGGTGGAGCGGACCTGGCTGACGGACGGTGCCTCGCCGCGCGCGGAGGGATTCCTCTCGGGCGTCACCGGCACCGCGCGCAACGTACGCAGACTCGGAGCGCTCGGCCCGGCGAGGGCGGCCGGGGCGGCGTCCCCGGGGCCCGCGTCCGCCGCGTCCCCCGGGGCAGCCGAAACGGCCGGAAGCGGAACCTCCGGACAGCAGAGCGCGGCGCCCGCGGGCCCGTCTCCGTCCAGGACGTCCGTCCCACCGAGAGCCGGTCGCGCGAGCGCGTAACTATACCCACCGGCAAACGGACATAATCGCCGTCCTCAGAGATTTTCGGTCGCCTGAGGGGCTGAACTTTGCGGGATCGGCTGTATGCGGTGGCCTGAATGCGCCTACCCTGCGGATATGAACAGAGTCCTGTCCCCCGAGCCGGAGGTGGACCCAACCGGCGAAGCAGCAGTCGAAGCAGCCCTGCTGGGCGTGGTCCCGGAGCTGCCCGGCAGACTTCCCGACGCGCTTCGCGACGAACTGGTCGCCTTCCGTCGCGACCTGCACATGCATCCGGAACTGGGCAACCAGGAGTTCCGGACGACTGCCGCGATCAAGGCCCGCCTCGAGCAGGCGGGACTGCGGCCCCGCACCCTGCCGATGGGCACCGGCCTCCTGTGCGACGTCCACCCCGGTCTCGCCGACCGGTGGGACGGAGTCCGTCCGATGCTCGCCCTGCGTGCCGACATCGACGCGCTCCCCATTCCGGACACCAAGACGGTCCCGTACCGCTCCTCCGTCCCCGGCCGTGCGCACGCCTGCGGGCACGACGTGCACACCACCGTCGTGCTCGGCGCCGGTCTCGTACTCGCCGGCCTCGCCCGCGCGGGGCACCTGACGCGCTCCGTACGGCTGCTCTTCCAGCCGGCCGAGGAGGTGCTGCCCGGCGGCGCCACGGACGCCATCGACGGCGGCGCACTGGACGGCGTCGGCCGCATCATGGCCGTGCACTGCGACCCCCGTGTCGAGGCGGGCCGGATCGGGCTGCGTCCCGGACCGATCACCTCCGCCTGCGACCGGGTCGAGGTCGCTCTCAGCGGCCCCGGCGGCCACACGGCCCGTCCCCACCTGACCACCGATCTGGTCACGGCGGCGGCGAAGCTGGTCACCGAGGTTCCCGCTCTGCTCTCCCGCCGCGTCGACGCCCGGGCCGGGCTGGCTCTGACGTGGGGCCGTATCGAGTCGGGTCACGCCTGCAACGTCATCCCGCAGCGGGCCGAACTGTCCGCCACGCTGCGCTGCCTCGACCTCGCCGCCTGGCGTGAGGCGCCCGACATGGTGCACGCGGCCATCGACGAGACGGCGACGCTCCACCGCGCCAAGTCGGAGATCACGTACGTGCGCGGAGTGCCGCCCGTCGTCAACGAGCACGGCACCACGGAGCTGTTGCGTACGGCGATGACCGCGCGCCGCGGCACGCCCGCCGTCGAGGACACGGAACAGAGCCTGGGCGGCGAGGACTTCTCCTGGTACCTGGAGCACGTGCCCGGAGCCATGGCACGGCTGGGTGTGCGCGGGCCCGGTGACCGGCACTCGCGCGATCTGCACCAGGGCGACTTCGACGCCGACGAGAGCGCGATCACCGTCGGCGTCGAGCTCTTCACCGCCGCCGCGCTGCTGGACACTCCGCTCGAGGTGCCCGGGGCATAGCGCCTCCCGCAGGTCCTGCCCTTCCCGGCACCGGTGACCCCGGGAGTGACCCGCGCCGTTCCCCGTGGCGGCGCGGGTCCGGTGCGTGCGGCCGCCTCCGGGCCCCGGAGGCGGCCGGCGACCCCCCTTCCACCTGGAACTCCGCGCCCTCGGCACCGATCCGATAACAGCATTCCGGCAAGTCTTTACCTGAAATCTACGCGCGTTAATCTGAGCCGGAAGCCAGCGCCGGAAGAGGCGCTTCCAAGAGCCGAAGGGGACGTCCTCTTGCGTCGGGTAACAAAGCTTGCCGCCGCGGTCACAGCTACCGCGGCCCTCGCCCTGACCGCCACCGCGTGCGGTGAGAGCTCCACCGAGTCCGCCGGCGAGAAGGACGCGGGAGTCGGCCTGGCCTTCGACGTCGGCGGCCGCGACGACCATTCCTTCAACGAGGCCGCGGCCCGTGGTGTGGACAAAGCCGAGGAGGAACTCGGCGTCAAGTCCAAGGAGATGACCGCCGGCAACGACGAGACCGAGGCGGACCGCGAGCAGCGGCTCACCTCCCTGGCCAAGGCGGGCTACAACCCCGTCATAGGCGTCGGTTTCGACTACGGCAAGTCCATCAACAAGGTCGCGAAGGAGTTCCCGGAGACCACCTTCGGCGTCGTCGACTCCCCCTCGGAGCAGAAGAACGTCGCGGGCCTGGTCTTCGCCGAGCACGAGGCGTCCTATCTGGCCGGTGTCGCCGCGGCGAAGAAGACCGAGTCCAAGAAGGTCGGCTTCATCGGCGGCGTCAACAACGCGCTGATCCAGAAGTTCGAGGCGGGCTTCGAGCAGGGCGTGAAGGACACCGACCCGGACGTCGAGGTCACTTCGCAGTACCTGTACCCGACCAACACCAAGGGCTTCAACGACCCGGCCGCCGCCAAGGCCAAGGCCAAGGGCATGCTCGACGCGGACAACGACGTGATCTACTCCGCCGCGGGCCAGTCCGGTGTCGGCTCGATCGAGGTCATCAGCAAGAAGAAGGGCGCCTGGGCGATCGGAGTCGACTCCGACCAGTACGAGCAGCCCGGCCTGGCCAAGTACAAGGACTCGATCCTCACCTCGGCCGTCAAGAACGTCGACGTCGCCGTCTTCGACCTCGTCAAGAGCGTCAAGGACGGTAAGCCGATGAAGGACACCACCTCCTTCGACCTCAAGGAGGACGGTGTCTCGCTGGCCACCTCCGGTGGCTTCATCGACGACATCCAGAGCGACATCGACAAGGCCAAGCAGGGCATCATCGACGGGAAGATCAAGGTCAAGGACACTCCGTGACCGAACCGCCGGCAGGTCCACGGACCTGACCGGCGGTGTTCCGGCCCGCGTGCCGGAACGTCCTTGGAGTTCCGGAGCGGGCGTATCCGCGGGCCGACGGCCCTGCGGATACGCCCGACACCGTCCCCGGGGCGGACGTCCGGGGCCGGGCCCGCCCGCCGGACGTCCCGGAGAAGAGCTGAACCCCCCACCGAGCAGCGGCGTTTCAGGAGAGTGCGTCATTTCAACGTCCAGCAGCAGCCCGCCTGCGGCCGGTGCGGCAGCCGGCACCGTCTCGCGGCCGGCCGTCGAACTCCACGGCATCACCAAACGGTTCCCCGGAGTCGTCGCGAACCACGACATCGACTTCGCCGTCCGCCGCGGCACCGTGCACGCCCTCGTCGGTGAGAACGGCGCGGGCAAGTCGACGCTGATGAAGATCCTCTACGGGATGCAGAAGCCCGACGAGGGCACCATCACCGTCGACGGCGAACAGGTCTCCTTCACCACTCCCGGCGACGCCATCGCGCGCGGAATCGGCATGGTGCACCAGCACTTCATGCTCGCCGACAACCTCACGGTGCTGGAGAACACGGTGCTCGGCGCCGAGGACCTGTACGGCATCGGCTCCCGCGCCCGTAAGAAGATCAAGGAGCTGTCGGACGCCTACCGGCTGGGCATCCGTGCCGACGTGCTCGTCGAGGACCTGGGCGTGGCCGACCGGCAGCGCGTGGAGATCCTCAAGGTCCTCTACCGGGGCGCACGGACGCTGATCCTCGACGAGCCCACCGCGGTACTGGTGCCGCAGGAGGTCGACGCGCTCTTCGAGAACCTCCGCGAACTCAAGGCCGAGGGCCTGACCGTGCTGTTCATCTCGCACAAGCTGGGCGAGGTCCTCTCCGTCGCCGACGACATCACCGTCGTCAGGCGCGGTACGACCGTGGCCTCGGTCAAGCCCGGGGAGACCACGCCCAAGCAGCTCGCCGAGCTGATGGTCGGAAGCGAACTGCCCTCGCCCGAGACGCGCGAGTCGACCGTGACGACCACGCCGATGCTGGCCGTGGAGGGGCTGCGGCTCTCCGCCACCGACACCGACGGCGCCGTGCGGGCCGTGCTCGACGACATCACCTTCACCATCCACAAGGGCGAAGTCCTCGGCGTGGCAGGCGTCGAGGGCAACGGGCAGGCCGAACTCGTCGAAGCCGTCATGGGCATGCGCGATCCCGACGCCGGCGCCGTCACCCTCGACGGCGCCGACATCACGGCGTACTCCACACGCAGGCGACGCGAGGGCGGCATCGGCTACATCCCTGAGGACCGCCACCGCCACGGCCTGCTCCTGGAGAGCACCCTCTGGGAGAACCGCATCCTCGGACACGTCACCGAAGAGCCCAACAGCAAGGGGAAGTTGCTCGATCTGGTGGGAGCGCGGGCCGACACCGCCCGCATCGTCGCCGACTACGACGTGCGCACCCCCGGCATCGAGGTCACCGCGGCCTCGCTCTCCGGCGGCAACCAGCAGAAGCTGATCGTCGGACGCGAGATGAGCCACCGTCCCAAGCTGCTCATCGCCGCGCACCCCACCCGCGGCGTCGACGTCGGCGCCCAGGCGCAGATCTGGGACCAGCTGCGTGAGGCACGGCGCGAAGGGCTGGCCGTACTGCTGATATCCGCCGACCTCGACGAGCTGATCGGGCTCTCGGACACCCTGCGGGTGATGTACCGCGGCCGGCTGGTCGCCGACGCCGACCCCGCGACGATCACCCCCGAGGAGTTGGGCTCCGCCATGACGGGCGCCGCGAGCGGCCACCTCGAACACGTCGAGGACTCCGCGCAGGACGCCCCCGGGGACGCGACCCGGGGCGCGCTGCCGGAGCAGTCCCGCGGACCCGGCGGTCCCGCCGCGGGCCCGGAAGGACCGAAGGAAGGACCGGAAGGGGGCGAGAACCGGTGAAGTTCGACAAGGACAGGCTGATCCTGGCGTTCGGCGCCCCGCTGCTCGCCCTCGTCGCCGCGCTGGTCATCACCTCCGGCGTCATCGGGGTCACGGGCAAGGACCCGCTGCACGCCTTCTACGTGATGATCGACTTCGGCTCCAAGAGCGACAGCCAGGTCTGGATCATCAACAAGGCGATCCCGTACTACCTCGCGGCGGTCGCGGTGGCCATCGGCTTCCGCATGAACCTCTTCAACATCGGCGTCGACGGCCAGTACCGCATCGCGGCCTTCTTCGCCGCCGTCGTCGGCGGTTCGCTCACGCTCCCCGGCATCGTCCAGATCCCGCTCATCATCCTCATCGCGATGCTGGTCGGCGCGGTCTGGTCCGGCATCGCCGGTCTGCTGAAGACCACGCGGGGCGTCAGCGAGGTCATCACGACGATCATGCTGAACGCCGTCGCGGGCTCGGCCATCGGCTATTTCCTTCAAGAGGGCCGGCTGGCCGAGAAGGAGGGCAATCTCTTCCACACGCCCGACATCCCGGCCTCCAGCCACTTCTTCACCATCCCCACCTCGCCGGACCCGATCCAGGGCACGATCCTCATCGCCGTACTGGTCGGTCTGGCCTACTGGTTCGTGCTCGGACGCACCCGCTTCGGCTTCGACCTGCGCGCGGTGGGCCGTTCCGAGTCCGCCGCCTCCGCGAGCGGAGTGAGCGTGAAGCGGATGGTGGTCACCTCCATGGTGCTCTCCGGCCTCGTCGCCGGTCTGGTCGGCATGCCGACGCTGCTGAACACCTCGCACAACTACGGCACCGACTTCCCCGCCGGCATCGGCTTCACCGGCATCGCCATCGCCCTGCTGGGACGCAACCACCCGCTGGGTATGGCGCTGGGCGCGCTGCTGTGGGGATTCCTGGAACGTACGGGCACACAGCTCGAGTTCGACGGCTACGCGCAGGAGATCGTCGGAGTGATGCAGGGCGTCATCGTCCTGTGCGTGGTCATCGCGTACGAGGTCGTACGCCGCTACGGGCTCCGCAGGCAGCAGCGCAGGGTCGGCGAGGAGCTGGCCACGCAGGCCCGTAAGAGCGACAGCAACGACGAGAAGGCCGGGGTGTCCGCGTGAGTACGAACATCACCGCCGGGACCGGCGAGAACAGCACCGGCACGCAGGGCGGCAGCAACGGTTCCGGGAAGGGGAAGGGGAAGGGAAACGGGAACGGGAACGGGAACGGCGGGACCATCGGCAAGCGCCTCCGCCCGGGCAGGCCCGCCGGCGGACGGCGCGGACTCTCCTTCCCCGTCGTGCTGCTGATGATCGCGGGCGGCCTCGTCGCCCTCTCCGTGCTCCGCATGGTCACGGGCTCCGAGGCGGTCACCTCCAGCGGCCAGTACTCCAGCGCGCTGGCCGCTGCCGTCCCCATCGGCCTCGCCGGGCTCGGCGGCCTGTGGTCGGAGCGCGCCGGTGTGATCAACATCGGCCTCGAAGGCATGATGATGCTCGGCGCTTTCGGCGCGGGCTGGATGGGCTGGCAGCACGGCCCCTGGATCGCGGCGCTGGCCGGAATCCTCGGAGGGGCGCTGGGCGGACTCATCCACGCCATCGCCACGGTCACCTTTGGCGTGGACCACATCGTCTCCGGTGTCGCCGTGAACATCCTGGCTCTGGGCGTCGTGCAGTTCCTCGCCAAGCTGTGGTTCGGCGCGGAGGGCAGCGCCGCCGCGGCGGCGGGCGGCAACGACAAACAGTCGCCTCCCATGGCCGACATGCCGACGTTCACCGTTCCGGGGCTCGCCGACGGCCTCCAGGCGGTCGAGGAGAACGGCTGGTTCCTCGTCTCCGACCTGGCGGGCATCCTCGGCTCACTGGTCAGCAACGTCTCCTGGCTGGCCGTGCTCGCCGTCGCACTCTTCGTCGGCAGCTTCTTCGCGCTGTGGCGCTCCTCCTTCGGGCTGCGGCTGCGCGCCTGCGGAGAGAGCCCGGTGGCGGCGGAGACGCTGGGCGTCAACGTGCTGCGGTACAAGTACGCGGCGGTCGTCGTCTCCGGTGCGCTCGCCGGACTCGGCGGCGCGTTCCTCGCGATCGGCGTGCACATCTACCAGGACCAGCAGACCGGCGGGCGCGGCTACATCGGCCTCGCCACCATGATCTTCGGCAACTGGCGACCGGGCGGTGTCGCCATGGGCGCCGGCCTGTTCGGCTTCATGGACGCCCTCCAGCTGCGCGCGGGCGGCCCGACCGTGCACGCGCTGCTGCTGCTGGTGGCGGTGCTGCTGGCGGCGCTCGCGCTGTGGAAGCTGCGCAAGGGCGGCATCATCCAGGCGGCCATCAGCGGCGTGATCGCTGTGGGCCTGCTGGTGTGGTATCTGGTGACGGACACCGTTCCCCTGGAGTTCGTCGAGATGAGCCCGTACATCACCACCCTGCTGGTGCTCTCGCTGGCCGCGCAGCGGCTGCGACCACCCAAGGCCATCGGCAGGTCCTACCGCCGAGGGCAGGGAACATGACGAGCGCCCCGGCCGACGGCGCGGAGACCGCGGACGCCGACTGGGCCGCGCTGCGGGCAGCCGCCCGGGACGTGATGTCCCGGGCCTACGCCCCCTACTCCGGCTTTCCCGTCGGCGCGGCCGCTCTGGCCGACGACGGCCGCACGGTCACGGGCTGCAACGTGGAGAACGCGGCCTTCGGCGTCGCCCTGTGCGCGGAGTGCGGGCTGGTCTCGTCGCTGATCGCCTCCGGCGGCGGCCGGATCACGGCGTTCACCTGCGTCGACCGCAACGGGGACGTGCTGATGCCGTGCGGGCGCTGCCGTCAGCTCCTGTGGGAGCACGGCGGTCCGGATCTGCTGGTGGACACGGCCCGTGGCGGCATCCGGCCCATGGCCGATCTGCTGCCCGACGCCTTCGGGCCGTCCGACCTCCAGCGCTGACGGGCGGCGGCGCGACGGGCGCGTGTGACGCCCTCGCCGCTCCGCCCGTCCGGCCCCCGGTACCCGGGCTCCTCCGGTCCCGTCCCTCGTCCGTGTCGTGAACCCACGCCCACGGTTCCCTGCTCTGTGTGAAGGAGACTCACGGTTCTATGACCATGGACGTCATCTCCGTCATCCGTACGAAGCGCGACCGCGGCGCGCTCACCCACGAACAGATCGACTGGGTGATCGACGCCTACACGCGCGGTGAGGTCGCCGACGAACAGATGTCGGCGCTCGCGATGGCGATCCTGCTGAACGGCATGACCCGGCCCGAGATCGCCCGCTGGACCGGCGCGATGATCGCCTCCGGTGAGCGGATGGACTTCTCCTCCCTCACCCGCCCCACCGCCGACAAGCACTCCACGGGCGGTGTGGGGGACAAGATCACGCTGCCGCTCGCCCCGCTGGTCGCCGCCTGCGGCGCCTCCGTGCCCCAGCTCTCCGGCCGGGGCCTGGGCCACACCGGCGGAACCCTCGACAAGCTGGAGTCCATCCCCGGCTGGCGGGCGTCCCTCAGCAACGAGGGGATGCTCGGCATCCTCGACGACGTCGGCGCGGTGATCTGCGCGGCGGGCGAGGGGCTGGCCCCCGCGGACAAGAAGCTCTACGCCCTCCGCGACGTGACCGGGACCGTGGAGTCGATCCCGCTCATCGCCAGCTCCATCATGAGCAAGAAGATCGCCGAGGGCACGGGCTCGCTGGTGCTCGATGTGAAGACCGGCTCCGGCGCGTTCATGAAGACGCTCGAGGACGCCCGCGAACTCGCCTCCACCATGGTCGAGCTGGGCAAGGACCACGGGGTGCGGACACGCGCCCTGCTCACCGACATGGACACACCCCTGGGTGCCACCGCCGGGAACGCGCTCGAAGTGCGCGAGTCCCTGGAGGTGCTGGAGGGCGGCGGCCCGGCCGACGTCGTCGAGCTCACCCTCTCCCTGGCCCGCGAGATGCTCTCCGCCGCGGGCCTCGCCGACGCCGACCCGGCGAAGGCCCTGGCCGACGGCAGCGCCATGGACCACTGGCGCCGCATGATCTCCGCACAGGGCGGCGACCCCGACGCGGCACTGCCCACAGCCCGCGAGCAGCACGCCCTCACGGTCCCCGCCTCCGGCATCCTCACCCGTCTCGACGCCTACGCGGTGGGCCTGGCCGCATGGCGTCTGGGCGCGGGACGCGCCCGCAAGGAGGAGGCGGTCCAGGCGGGCGCCGGCATCGAACTGCACGCCAAGCCGGGTGACCCGGTCACCGCGGGCAGGCCGCTGATGACGCTGCACACGGACACCCCCGAGAAGTTCGCCTACGCGCAGGAGGCACTGGAGGGGGCCTACGACATCGCGCCGCAGGGCACGGAGTTCGCCGTCACGCCGATCGTGCTGGAACGGGTGGTGTGAGGGCACGGCAGCGCCCGGCGGACCTCGGCGGGGGCCGTTCCCGTTCGGGTGAGAGCGGTCCGTAGCGGTGCCGCGCCCCTTCTGGGCATGCCGGCGCCGGTGACACACCGATGAAGGAGACCGCCATGAGCGCCCTCACCGTCGGCCACGGCCTCCCCGAGCCCTTCGGCGTGCGGCTGGAGACAGCCGGCTTCCCCCTCGGCTGAGGCTGCCCGAGGTCATCCCGCGCCGAGGAGCCGCCGCTGTGCCACGGCCCGCCGGGTGCCCCGCAGCGTCACACCGCCGGCGAGGGCCATCGCCGCCAGGGACAGGGCCACGGTGGCCGCCCAGCCGCCCGCGGCGAACGCCACCGCTCCCAGCGCGCCGCCGAGCGAACTCCCGGTGTAGTACGCCATCTGGTACAGCGCCGAGGCCTGCGCCCGTCCTTCCGCCGCCGTGTGGCTGACCGAGCCGGAGGCGACCGTGTGACCCGCGAAGAAGCCCGCCGTGATCAGTACGAGCCCGAGGACGACGGCGGTCAGGTTGTCGGCGAGGCTCAGCAGGAGGCCCGACGTCGTCGTCCCGATTCCCGCGTACAGCGTTCCGCGCCGCCCCAGCCGGGCGCCGATCCTGCCCGAAGTGGCCGAAGTCGCCGCCCCCACCAGATAGATGACGAAGACCGAGCCGACGAGGCCCTGGGAGAGGCCGAACGGCTGCGCCACCAGCCGGTAGCCGATGACCGTGTAGACGGCGCCGAACACGATCATGAAAAGCAGGCCGATGCCGTACAGCCGCACGAGCAGCGGATTGCGAAGATGCGCCCTGACCGTACGGGCCAGCGCACGCGCGTTCAGCGGTGCGGGCCGGAAGTGACGGGCCCGGGGAGCCAGCGCCCGGAACGCCACCGCGCACACCAGGGCGGCGAGAGCCACCGCGGCCAGCCCCGCGCGCCAGCCCCACGCCTCGGTGATCCAGCCGCTGAGGATCCGGCCGCTCATGCCGCCCACGCTGTTGCCCGCGACGAAGAGCCCCGTCGCGCCGAGGAGATGCCTCCCGCGCACCTCGTCGGCGAGGAATGCCATCGCCGAGGCCGGGACGCCCGCGATGGCGGCGCCCTGGAGCGTACGCAGCGCGATCAGCGTGCCCAGGTCCGGTGCGAAGGGGACCGCGAGGGCGAGGACGACGGCGAGGGTCATGGAGACGGTCAGCATCCGGCGGCGTCCGAAGCGTTCGGAGAGCGCCGCCAGGGGCAGTACCGCGAGGGCGAGTCCGATCGTGGCGCCGGAGACCGTCCAGCTCGCCGTGCCGGGGTCGGCGTGCAGGTCGCGGGAGATCTCCGGGAGCAGCGCCTGCGTGGAGTACAGGAGCGCGAAGGTGGCCAGGCCCGCGGCGAAGAGGGCGAACCGCATACGGCGGTGTCCGGGGTCGCCGGGACTCAGCTTGGTCAGGTCGGCGTCCGGGGTGCTTCCGGCGGGCGGCGCGGTCGCGGCGGGCCGCGCGGGTCCTGCGGGAACGGCGGGCCGCGAGGGTCCTGCGGGAACGGCGGAGGCGCCCACGTCGGTGGACGCCCCGGTATCGGCGGTGGGCATGCTTCGACGCTACGAGCCGCCCACTGATGCGTCCAATGCACAGAACTGCCAGAATCGTTCCTCTGACGCATCACAGCACCTGAGGCGGATCATGGCGGCTCTGCACGGAGAGAATGACATCCCGGTCACATCCGACTGGGCGGCCTCGCTCACGCCGCGCCTCGCCCAGTTCGCCGCCGTCGCCCGGCACGAGCACGTCACTCGTGCCGCGGGCGAACTCGGCGTCCCCCAGTCCACGTTGAGCCGTGCGATCACCAGGCTGGAGAGCGACCTGGGCGTCGCCCTCTTCGCCCGGCACGGCCGCACGGTCTCGCTCACTCCGGCCGGGCGCACCTTCCTCGCCTCCGCCGAACGTGCCCTTGCGGCGGTCGAACAGGCGGCCGAGTCCGTCACCGCGGACGCGGACCCCGCGAAGGGCAAGGTCGCCTTCGGGTTCCTGCACACCCTCGGCTGGGAGACCGTCCCCGGTCTGATCCGCTCCTTCCGGACCGGCCATCCGGGAGTGCGGTTCGCCCTCGTGCAGAACTACGGGGAGGCGATGCTGGACCGGCTGCGTGCCGGGGGCCTCGATCTGTGCCTCACCTCGCCGGTGCCCGACGCGCCCGACCTCGTCGCCCGCCCCCTGGACGAGCAGCGGCTGCGGCTGGTCGTACCGGACGATCACCCGCTGGCGGCCCGCCGGCGCGTCCGTCTCGCCGAGGCAGCCGAGGAGCACTTCGTCACCCTGGAGCGCGGCTACGGCATGAGGCGCATCCTGGACGCGCTCTGCGCCGAGGCCGGCTTCACGCCCCGTATCGCCTTCGAGGGCGAGGAGGCCGAGACCATCCGCGGTCTCGTCGCGGCCGGTCTGGGCGTCGCTCTGCTTCCGCCGCCCGCCGTGCCCCGCCCCGGCGTGCGCGAACTGACCGTCACGGCGCCGCGCGCGGTCCGCGAGATCGGCCTGGCGTGGCTCGCGGGGCGGCCGGACACGGCGCCGGTGGCCGCGTTCAAGAGCTTCCTGCTGAGCCGCCGCGGACGGCTGCTGTCGGGCTGAGCGGACCGCCATCCGATCGCTCTTTTCGCCAGAACGGCAACGTGAGTTGCCGAGACGTCGTGCAGGGCCGCAGGCTCCCCGCAGGGCACGCAAGCGGAGCCGTACGGACGAGGAGTACCGCATGAGCACACACACCGGACACGAGGGCGGCGAGGGCGACGGGCACACCGGCCCCGGGCAGGGGCACGGTGGCCACGGCGGTCACGGTGGCCACAGCCACGGCCACAGCCACGGCCACGGCCACGGCGAGGAGGACATCGACTGGGAAGCCATGGCCGAACACCTGGAGAGGGAGGGCGAGATGCGCCTCCCCTTCGTGGAGGAGGCGGTGGCCTGGCTGCGCGGCGTGCTGCTGGAGGGCGGCTGCGGCCCCGACACGTGCGAGCGGCTGCTGGACGTGGGCAGCGGCCCCGGCGTCCAGACCAGCGTGTTCGCGCACGCATTCCCCCAGGCCGAGACCGTCGCCGTGGACGGTGCCGCCAGCCTCCTGGAGCGTGCCCGTGACCGCGCGGAACGGGAGGGCGTCGCCGGGCGCGTGCGGACGCTGCAGGCCCAGCTTCCCGACGAGCTGGGCAGCCTGGGCAGCGCCGACCTCATCTGGACCAGCAACGTCATGCACCACATCGGCGACCAGCAGGCGGCCCTGGACGCCCTCGCCGGAGCGGTGCGTCCCGGCGGCCTCCTGGCCGTCGTGGAACGCGGCCTGGCCGCCCGCTTCCTGCCGCGGGACATCGGCCTCGGACGTCCGGGGCTCCAGACGCGGCTGGAGGCGATGAACGAGGACTGGTTCGAGGACGAGATGCGCGCCTCGCTCCCCGGCCACACGCAGACCGTCGAGGACTGGCCCGCCATGCTCGCCCGCGCCGGCCTCACCCCGGCGGGTACGCGCAGCTTCCTCATCGACCTGCCCGCGCCACTCGGAGCCCCGGCACGGAAGCACCTGTACGCGGTGCTGACCCGGTCCCGCGAAGTGCTGGACGAGCGGCTGGAGCCGGAGGACATGCTCGTGCTGGACGCGCTGCTCGACGAGGAGGCCCCGACGGGGATCATGCACCGGCCGGACGCCTTCTACCTGGAGGCCGTCACTGTCCACACGGGCCGCGCGTCCTGACGTCCCGGCGCCCCCGCCTCCCGGCTGTCAGCGCCGCAGGCTGCGCCCGAAGCCCGTCGCGAGCGGCATCCGCAGACCGAGGGGCGGCGGTGCCGCCATGGCGTCGGTCAGCGGACGGGCGAACTCCCCTCCACAGAGCGTGCCCAGCACGAAGTTCTCAGCCAGCGCGGCGACTTCCGTGTGGTGCTGGCGGAGTCCGTGGCCGTCGGTGTGGACCTCGAACCGGCACACGTCCGCGTTGACCTTCTTGGCCCGTTCGGCCAGACGGTAGGAGAGTTCGGGGTCCGTGTGCCCGTCGTCCGTGCCGTGCACCAACAGCACCTGCCTGCCGATCAGTTGGCGTACGGGTTCCGCGTGCTCCTCCTCCCGCGCGGAGGAGGGGCGCCGGGTGCCGGCAGCGCTGCCCGCCCCGTCCCCAGCGGCGGGGAGCCACGGGGAGAGCGCGAGCACGGAACCGACCGCCGGGTGGCCGGCGGCGCGCAGTGCCGCACGTGCCCCCACGTCCACCCCCGCCAGGCAGACCGGTACGTCGCCGTAGCGGCGGACGACCTCGGTCACGGCCCATTCCGCGTCGCAGGCGGGGTGTGCCGCCTCGCCGTTCCAGCCGCGGTAGCGGTAGTGCACCACGTGCGCCACCAGTGAGGCGTCCGGCTCGCCCTGCTGCGCGGCCCGTACCAGCCGCCGTGCCAGGGGACGCAGCGCCGCGGCGGCGACCGCCGAGCGCCGGCGGAGGCTGTGAGCGGTGCCGCCTCCCGGCAGCAGCAGAACGACGGCGTGCGGTGCCGACCCGGACCCGTCCGCGCCCATCGCCCGCCCCAGTCGGGCCTCCCGCTCGGGCAAAGCTTGCTGAGCCATGGGAATGACGATGGCAGAAGCGGACCGGTGCGTACGGTGCCTCGGGATCACCATTGCGTATCGAACGGGCGCTTGTCCCTCAACGACCGGCGGCGAAACGGAAGTTGTGGTGCAGATGCCATCTACGCGCGTAGGAGCTAGAGTACGCGGATGACGAGCCAGACCCTCAACACGATTCCCACCCCGCAGCAGATCCGCCGCGCCCCGAAGGTGCTGCTGCACGACCACCTCGACGGTGGTCTGCGGCCCGCCACCATCGTCGAGCTGGCCCGTGAGACGGGGTACGAAGCACTTCCCGAGACCGATGCCGAACGGCTGGAGAACTGGTTCCGCGCATCCGCCGACTCCGGTTCGCTGGAGCGCTATCTGGAGACGTTCTCGCACACCGTCGGCGTCATGCAGACCAGGGAAGCCCTCGTCCGCGTCGCCGCCGAGTGCGCCGAGGATCTCGCCGCCGACGGCGTGGTCTACGCGGAGGTCCGTTTCGCCCCCGAACAGCACCTGGAGCAGGGCCTCACCCTCGAAGAGGTGGTGGAGGCGGTGAACGAAGGCTTCCGCGAGGGCGAACAGCGCGCACGCGCCGAGGGCAACCGCATCCGCGTGGGTGCGCTGCTCACCGCGATGCGGCACGCCGCCCGCGCTCTGGAGATCGCCGAACTCGCCAACAGGTACCGGGATGTGGGCGTCGTCGGCTTCGACATCGCGGGTGCCGAGGCGGGCCACCCCCCGACCCGTCACCTCGACGCGTTCGAGTACCTCAAGCGGGAGAACAACCACTTCACCATCCACGCCGGGGAGGCGTTCGGTCTGCCGTCCATCTGGCAGGCCCTCCAGTGGTGCGGTGCGGACCGGCTCGGGCACGGGGTGCGCATCATCGACGACATCCAGGAGGACGACGCCGGTTCGGTGAAGCTGGGCCGCCTCGCCTCCTACGTACGGGACAAGCGCATCCCGCTGGAGCTGTGCCCGTCCTCCAACCTCCAGACGGGCGCGGCCGCTTCGTACGCGCAGCACCCCATCGGGCTGCTGCGCCGCCTCCACTTCCGCGCGACGGTCAACACCGACAACCGGCTGATGAGCGGCACGAGCATGAGCCAGGAGTTCGAGCACCTGGTGGAGACCTTCCGCTACACGCTCGACGACATGCAGTGGTTCACGGTCAACGCGATGAAGTCCGCGTTCATCCCCTTCGACGAGCGTCTCCCGATGATCAACGAGGTGATCAAGCCCGGGTACGCGGAGCTGAAGTCGGAGTGGCTCTTCGGCGGCTGAGGCGGGGCGTACCTCGGGCGGCGGCAGCGGCACGCGAACGGGCCGGGCCGCGCACCCGCGAAGGTGCGCGGCCCGGCCGTGTACGCGGAGCGGTCCGCCGTTACCAGGCGGTCCGCTCCTCCTCGTTGGGGAGCAGGATCCACAGCGCGATGTAGAGAAGGAACTGCGGGCCGGGCAGCAGACAGGACAGTACGAATATCAGCCGCATCGTGTTGGGCTTCATGCCGAAGCGGCGTGCCAGTCCGGCACACACACCGCCAATCATCCGGCTGTCGCGCGGGCGGGCAAGTGCGGGCATGACGTGACTCCTTCACTACGGGGTGCTGCCAGTGATCGTGTTTCCACGCTATGCGGGCTCACACCTTCCGGCATCGGGCTAGGGGGCGATGCCGACCCCGGCTGTTCTGGGGGATGCACCCTGACCCGCGTCCTCCCGGCGGAGGAGCGCGTCCTGCGCGGCGGGCCCGCGGAAGGAGGCATGGGGAGCGCTTCCTCGTGCGGCCCCGCCCGGACCGGGCGCGAGCCCGGCACTGCGGCGCAGCCGCGCCCGCAGCGGCGGAAAGGCCAGCAGACAGGTGAGCGCGATCCCGGCGGTGTTCAGCAGCACCGAGTCCACATCGACCACGTGTCCGGGCACTCCGGACTGAAGCAGCAGGACCATGGACGAGATCAGCGAGCCCCCGGCGACCGTACGCGCCCAGGTGCCCGGCAGCGGGGCCAGGAGCCGTCCCGCCGCCAGCGGCATCAGCACGCCCAGCGGCGCCAGCAGCAGCAGACCGCCGGCGAGGTCGGCGAGCGCCTCGGGTGAGCCGGCCGCCAGATCGGAGCGGATCGTGGCCAGGGGCTGCAGGTTCGCGGGGGCCACCCACGGCACCGACAGCGGGCGCAGCGCCAGCCAGCCGGCGAACGCCAGATACGCGCTCAGCAGGACGGTCCCTGCGAGGCGGATTCGGTAAGCGGGAGCGGCGGTCCCGCCGCCACGGCCATGGCGCTGCACACCATCAAGGACGCGGCCCCTCCGGTCGCGGTTCCGGGCGTTCCGGGCGTCGGGGGCACGGGGCGTGGCGGACGGCACGGAGCGGCGGGCGGCAGGCGTGGCGCTCCTCAGGCCGTCGTTCCCGCTGTGGCGGCGGCCTCGGGGCGCGTGCGCAGCTCCGTACCGCAGTCGAATCGCTGCGGCGGATCGCCCTCACCGGCGCCGTCCCCCTCGGCGGGCCCGCCGAGGAGCACCGACTGGTCGGTGCCGGACGCCGCGGTGTCCGTGTACGTGCAGACGATCTGCGCCAGTGCGAACTCGGGAAGATCGCGCAGCGGCATGCTCAGCCGCAGTGCGCCCGGAGGGTCCTCCTCCGCGGGGCCCTGGACCGTCAGGTGGCGGGGAACGGCCGTCCTGAACCCGGCCGCGTCCTCCTCGGCGTCCGGTGGGGCCTGCAGCGCGTCGAGGAGCCCGCGGGCGACGGGCAGCCGCTCGGAGTCGTCACCGTCGGGCAGGGCCACGCGGCGTTCCACGGGAGAGACCCGGGAGCCGCACGCGAGATACACCCTGACCGGCAGGTTGCCCTTGCCGGCCTCGCCGGCCGTCTCACGGTCGCCGGGCAGCACACAGCTCACGCGCGAGGGCGCGGCACCGGCGTCGACGGGCACGGACGTGGGGCGGATGCCGCAGCCGGAGAGCAGCGCGCCGGCCACAGCCAGGCACAGGAACGCACCGCTCGCGCTGCGTACGCGGGTTCCGAGGAGCTGTGTGCCGCTCACCGTCCGTCCCTCCTGCCGCCGTCGCCGTCGTTGCTGCCGTCGTCGCTGCTTCTGCCGCTGCCGCCTTCGCCGTCGGTGTCCCCGTGTCCGCGCGCGTTCCGTCCGCCCTGGTCGCGTTCTCTGCCGCCTCCCGGCTCACCCCGGGATCCCCTGGCCTCACGGGCCTCACGGGCCTCACGGGCCTCACGGCCCTCGCGCTCGGCCGCCGCTTCCGCTTCCTCGTCCGCCTCGCCGCCGTCCCCGGCGGTGGGCCCGCCCGTATTGCGCGGCAGACGGAGCGTGAAGACGGCGCCGCCCTCCGGCGAGGGGTCGTTGCGCACGGAGATCGAGCCGCCGTGGATGTGCGCGTTCTCCTGTGCGATGGAGAGCCCCAGACCGCTGCCCTCGGACCTCGGCCGGGACGCGCTGGCCTTGAAGAATCGGTCGAAGACGTGCGGCAGCTTGTCCTGGGGGATGCCGGGCCCCCGGTCCGCGACCTCGATCAGCAGCTCCCCGTCGCCCGAGCCCGAGGCGGAACCCGGGCCCGAGCCCGCCGCCGGGTCCGCTGCCTGCCGCGGCTCCTGCGTACGCACCGAGACCCGGACCGGCGAACCACCGTGCTTGAGCGCGTTGCCGATCAGATTCGCGAGGATGACGTCGAGCCGGCGCGGGTCCAGCCGCGCCATCAGGCCCCGGTCGGCGTCCAGTTCGACCGCGTCCAGCCAGGCACGCGCGTCGATGCAGGCGGTGACCTGGTCCGCCACGTCCACGTCGTCGAGCACGAGCTTGGCCGTACCGGCGTCGAAGCGGGTGACCTCCATCAGGTTCTCCACCAGATCGTTCAGCCGCCGGGTCTCGCTGACCACCAGCTGCACCGCCGGCGCGATCATCGGGTCGAGGTTGTCCTGCTCCTCCTCCAGCACCTCGGTGACCGCGGAGATCGCGGTCATCGGTGTCCGCAGCTCGTGCGACATGTCGGCGACGAAGCGCCGTGAGGACTCCTCCCGCGCGCTGAGGTCGGCGACCCGGCTCTCCAGTGCCTCCGCGGTCCGGTTGAACGTCCGGGAGAGCTCGGCCAGTTCGTCTGTTCCCGAGACCCTCAGCCGGGTGTTCAGCTTGCCTTCGCCGAGCCGCCGCGCGGCGTCACCGAGCCGCCGTACGGGCCGCAGCACAGTGGTCGCCGCGGCCTGCGCCAGCAGCATCGCACCGACCAGGGCCAGGCCCGTCGCGATGCCCAACGACCAGGCCAGGGAGCTGAGATCGTCCCGCTCGGGCGCCAGCGACTTGCGCATGTAGCCCGAGGGCGTCGGCCCCTCGCCGATCATCTTCGCCCCGCCGACCAGGAAGGGCTCGTTGCCGCCCTCCTCCGTCGTGCGCTGCCAGTAGAGGTGGTACGAGTGCCTGTTGTCGCTGTCGACCGGCCGGCGCTTGCCCACGGCCGTACGCAGCGCTCCGGGCACGTCCCGCATGGTGAACGCGTCCTGGTCGGAGGCGGCCGTGCACGGCGCCCCCTCGGCGTCCTCGCCGGTGAGCAGGACTTCGTAGTTCTGCGACGTGCCGGCCATCTTCTCGGCGGCTTCGCGCAGTTGGCGGCAGTCGTAGCGGCGGGGCAGGCTTCCCGCGTTGTCCTCCATCGACTTGCGGAAGTCGTTGAGCGCGGCGTTCTGCGTCCGCGTGAGCACCGCGTCCCGGTTGAGCCAGTAGGCGATCCCGGACGCCGAGACCGCCGCCGTCAGAGCCACCAGCGCGAAGACGACGACCAGGCGAAGCCGAAGCGTCGGCAGCACACCCGCGAGCCGGCCCCGCACCCGCTGTCCGCGCCGCTCCCGTCCCCGATGCTCCTGCTCCCGCTTCTGCTCCCGCTCCTGCTCGGGCGACCTCGGCCGTGCCGGGTCCGTCACTGCGGAGCGTCCAGCCTGTATCCGACACCGCGGACGGTACGGATCAGCGTCGGCGACGACGGCACGTCCTCGACCTTCGCCCGGAGCCGCTGCACACAGGCGTCCACGAGGCGGGAATCACCGAGGTAGTCGTGCTCCCACACCAGCCGCAGAAGCTGCTGACGGGAGAGTGCCTGTCCGGGCCGCCTGCTCAGCTCCAACAGCAACCGCAGTTCCGTGGGCGTGAGTTGCAGGTCCTCACCGCTCTTCGTGACGGTCATCGCCGAACGGTCGATGACCAGGCTGCCGAAGGTCGCCGCGTCGTTGGACTCGCGCTCCCCGCGCCGCATCACCGCGCGGATGCGGGCGTCCAGCACCCGGCCCTGCACGGGCTTGACGACATAGTCGTCGGCGCCGGACTCCAGCCCGACGACCACGTCGATGTCGTCGCTGCGCGCGGTCAGCAGAATGATCGGCAACTGGTCGGTGCGGCGGATGCGACGGCACACCTCGAAGCCGTCGATGCCCGGCAGCATCACGTCCAGGACGATCAAGTCGGGCCGCTGCTCGCGCAGCAGCTTCAAGCCGTCCTCACCGGACGCCGCGGTCACCACGCGGTGCCCCTGACGGGTCAGACCCATCTCCAGGGCGGTACGAACGGCGTCATCGTCCTCGATCAGCAACAGGAAAGGCACGCGGGCCATTCTGTCCCATGCCCCCCTCCCACTTCGACCGTGCGGTACCCCTCGGTGGTCTCCTGCCCTGCGCGATCCCCGCTCCGGCCGCCCCGCAGGAGCCCGGGGGGAGCCCCGGGGGAGCGGGCCGTCACACCGGGCGGGACGGCCGTGCACGGCGGAGGACACGCCCTCTCCCCGCCTTGTGACACCGCTGTGACAGACGACGGACGCCGCGATGAAACTGCCCGTGCAGTGTGTACGACATCAGCAAGCGACCGGTTCGGCCCGAGGGGGGCGCGAGATGAACACACTGCACAGCAAAAACATCAGCGCAGTCATTCACACGCGCCTGCACACCCCGACGGTTCCCGCGAACCACGTCGCGGAGAAGTCCGGTGCTTCCGCCAAGGCCTCCACCGCGGGGGCCACCAACGGGCGGGGGTGCCTCGGGGGCACCCCCCGCCCGGGAAGTCACGGGGGAAGCACCGGACGCGTACGTCCGCCGCACATCACCGCGGTGGAGGGCCTTCGAGGGGAGGCCCGCACGGGGGACGGTGCGTACAGGGAGGAGCCGGGAGCGCGGCAAGAGGGAACGTCCGAGGCGGAGTTCACCGCCTACGTACGTGAGCGCCGCGCCTCCCTGTACGCCACCGCATACCACCTCACGGGGGACCGCTTCGAAGCGGAGGACCTGCTCCAGAGCGCGCTGTTCTCGACGTACCGCGCCTGGCACAGGATCAGCGACAAGGCGGCCGTCGGCGGCTATCTGCGCCGCACCATGACGAACCTGCACATCAGCGCGTGGCGCCGCCGCAAGCTGAACGAGTACCCGACCGAGGAGCTGCCGGAGACCGCCGGCGACCAGGACACGATGCGCGGCACCGAACTGCGCACGGTGCTCTGGCAGGCGCTCTCCCGGCTGCCCGAACTCCAGCGCACGATGCTGGTGTTGCGCTACTACGAGGGCCGCACCGACCCGGAGATCGCCGAGATACTCGACATCAGCGTCGGCACGGTCAAGAGCAGCATCTGGCGCACCCTGCGCCGGCTGCGCGAGGACGAGGTGCTCAGCGTCGGCCGGGACCGGGACGAGTCCTTCGGTGAACTGGTCGCCTAGTGAGCCGAGCCGGACGGCGTCCGGCCGAAGAGCCTGAGGACAGGGCCGGGGGGCCCTGACGGGGGACCGCAGGAAGGGGCGTGGGGGCGCCCCGGGGGCGGGGGAACACGGGGGAGCACGGGGGAAGCGGGGGATCACGGGGACCCGTCGGGGGACGGGTGACAGAGAGCGGGTACGGGCAACCGGGGGGTCTGCCTGTACCCGCTGTCTGCGTCGTCACCGGGCCCGTATCCGTGCCGGTCTCACATCGACGTGCGTACGCCGCTCGCCGCCCGCAGCCGCCCTATCCGCTCCGCGGCCTCGTCCCGGGCGCAGGGATACGCGCCCAACTCCCGGTGCCGCGCGACGATCGCACCTTCCGCGCGCAACAGACGCCACCCCCGGCGCAGCAGGAAGGGCGCCGACTTGCGCCCCTCGCGCAGATCCCGCAGCAGGCGGCGCCGGAACGTGGTGGACGGGCGCCCGCGCAGGCAGATCGCGTCGGCGAGCAGGCCCAGTTCGCGGCAGCGCTCCATGATGTCCGCGGCGAAGAGGCCCTCCGCCATGAACAGCGGCGACGAACCGAGGGTGAGTGTCTCCGAACCGACGCGCGCGCTCTGCGAGATGTCGTAGAGCGGAACGGTCGTCTCGCCCTCGGAGCACAGCTCGCGTACCGCCGCGAGTGCGGCGTCGGCGTCCCAGGACCGCGCCGAGTCCCAGTCCACGCCGATGCCGTGCGGCAGCAGGGGCAGCGTCGGGTCTCCTGCCTCCTTGTAGAAGTCGTCCAGCCGCAGGACGGGCAGCCCGCTGCGCTCGGAGAGCCGGGACTTGCCGGAGCCGGAGGGTCCGGTCAGCAGGATCACGCGGGGCGAGCGTGAGGTGTCATGGGGATCGGTCACGAGAGACCATTGTCGGCCATCCGGCCCGCTGCGTAACCACTCGGTCGGCATGCGGGAACGCGCCCCTCACGCGCCAGGAGGTCCACCGCCTCGTAGACCTGACGCAGACCGTCCGGGCGGATCGCGTTGCTCCCCGCCCGTCGGGCCCGCCCGCGTCAGACGCCCATCGGGTGCCAGACCGTCTTCGTCTCCAGGAACGCCAGCAGCCGGGACGTACCCGGGTCGGCAGCCCAGTCCGTGGTCCCGGGGGCCGGGCGCCGCACCCGCTTGAGGTTGTCGGCGGCGGCCTCCTCCAGCTCCTTGGCCAGCTCCGCATCCGTCGAAGTGCCCGCGAGATCCATGGCGTTGACGTCCTGGTGCGCGGCGAGCGTCGCGGCGATCTCACGTGTGCGTCCGGAGAGGACGTTGACCACGCCGCCCGGCAGGTCGGAGGTGGCCAGCACCTCCGCCAGCGACAGAGCGGGCAGCGGAGCCGCCTCCGCCGTGACGAGCACCGCCGTGTTGCCCGTGGCGATCACGGGGGCGAGCACCGAGACCAGGCCCAGCAGCGAGGACTCCTGCGGCGCCAGTACGGCCACCACGCCGGTCGGTTCGGGTGTGGAGAGGTTGAAGAAGGGCCCGGCGACGGGATTCGCGCCGCCCGCGATCTGCGCCACCTTGTCGGTCCAGCCCGCGTACCAGACCCAGCGGTCGACGGCCGCGTCGACCTGTGCAGCTGCCTGTGCCGCCGACAGCCCTTCCGCGGCGGCGACTTCGGCCGTGAACTGCTCCCGGCGTCCCTCCAGCATCTCCGCGACGCGGTAGAGGATCTGGCCCCGGTTGTAGGCCGTCGCACCGGACCAGCCGCCGAACGCCTTGCGTGCGGCGGCGACCGCGTCCCGCGCGTCCTTGCGTGAGGACTGCGGGGCGTTGGCCAGCCGGTTGCCCTGGGAGTCGGTCACCTCGTACACCCGTCCGCTCTCACTGCGCGGGAACTTGCCGCCGACGAAGAGCTTGTAGGTCTTCAGTACATCGAGCCGCACCGGCGTACGCGCAGGCTTCCGCGATGCCGTGGAGGCCGCCGGGGCGGCCTTGCGCGGGCGCGAAGCCGCCTGTGTCCCGGCCTTCTCGGCCTGCCCGGTCTTCTTGGAGCTGTCAGACATCGAGGTAGGCCTCCAGACCGTGACGGCCGCCCTCGCGGCCGAAGCCCGACTCCTGGTAGCCGCCGAAGGGCGAGGTCGGATCGAATTTGTTGAACGTGTTGGCCCAGACGACGCCCGCCCGGAGCTTGTTGGCCATGGACAGGATGCGCGAGCCCTTCTCCGTCCAGATGCCCGCCGAGAGTCCGTACGGTGTGTTGTTGGCCTTCGCAACGGCCTCGTCCGGTGTTCGGAACGTCAGTACGGACAGCACGGGCCCGAAGATCTCCTCGCGGGCGATGCGGTGCGCCTGGCTGACGCCCGTGAAGAGCGTCGGCGCGAACCAGTAGCCGTTCCGCGGCAACTCGCAGGGCGCGGACCAGCGTTCGGCGCCCTCGGCCTCGCCGGAGTCGGCGAGGGCGGTGATACGGGCGAGCTGCTCGGCGGAGTTGATGGCGCCCACGTCGGTGTTCTTGTCCATCGGGTCGCCCACGCGCAGCGTGGCCAGCCGCCGCTTGAGCGCCTCCAGCAGCTCCTCCTGCAGGGACTCCTGCACCAGAAGCCGCGAACCGGCGCAGCAGACCTGCCCCTGGTTGAAGTAGATGCCGTTGACGATGCCCTCGACGGCCTGGTCGACGGGGGCGTCGTCGAAGACGATGTTGGCGCCCTTGCCGCCCAGTTCGAGCGTGAGCTTCTTGCGCGTACCCGCGACCGTACGGGCGATCTGCTTGCCCACGGCGGTGGAACCGGTGAAGGCCACCTTGTCGACGCCGGGATGGCCGACCAGCTCCGCGCCCGCCGAGCCGTCGCCCGTGAGGATGTTGACGACACCCTTGGGCAGACCGGCCTGGCGGCAGACGTCCGCGAAGAAGAGCGCGGAGAGCGGCGTCGTCTCGGCGGGCTTGAGGACCACGGTGTTGCCCGTGGCGAGGGCGGGCGCGATCTTCCACGCCAGCATCAGCAGCGGGAAGTTCCAGGGGATGACCTGCCCGGCCACCCCGAGGGGCCGGGGGTCGGTGCCCATGCCCGCGTGGGCGAGCTTGTCCGCCCAGCCCGCGTAGTAGAAGAAGTGGGCCGCCACCAGAGGCAGGTCGGCGTCGCGGGTCTCGCGGATCGGCTTGCCGTTGTCCAGTGTCTCCAGGACGGCCAGTTCACGGGCGCGTTCCTGGATGATGCGGGCGATGCGGAAGATGTACTTCGCACGTTCGGTGCCGGGCAGCGCCGACCAGCCGGCGAAGGCGGCGCGTGCCGCCCGCACCGCGGCCTCCACGTCCTCCGTGCCCGCCTGTGCGACCTCGGAGAGCACCTCCTCGGTGGCGGGGGAGACCGTCTTGAAGACCTTGCCGTCGGCCGCCTCGCGGAACTCGCCGTCGATGAACAGCCCGTAGGAGGGGGCGATGTCGACGAGTGCGCGGGACTCGGGCGCGGGTGCGTACTGGAAAATCTGGTCTGTCATGGAGTGCCTCAGTCCACCGTCACGTAGTCGGGACCGGAGTAGCGGCCGGTGCTCAGCTTCTGGCGCTGCATCAGCAGGTCGTTGAGGAGACTGGAGGCGCCGAAGCGGAACCAGTCGGGGCTGAGCCAGTCCGGCCCCGCCGTCTCGTTGACCACCACCAGATAGCGCAGGGAGTCCTTCGCGGTGCGGATGCCGCCCGCGGGCTTCACGCCGATCCGGGTGCCGGTGGCGGCGTGGAAGTCGCGCACGGCCTCCAGCATCAGCAGCGTGTTCGGCAGTGTGGCGTTCACCGCGACCTTGCCGGTGGAGGTCTTGATGAAGTCGGCGCCGGCGAGCATCGCGAGCCAGGATGCGCGGCGGATGTTGTCGTACGTCGACAGCTCGCCGTTCTCGAAGATCACCTTCAGGTGGGCGGGTTCTCCCCCGGCCCGTGCGCAGGCCTCCTTGACGGCCTGGATCTCCTCGAAGACCTTTCCGTACCGGCCGGAGAGGAAGGCGCCGCGGTCGATCACCATGTCGATCTCGTCGGCCCCGGCGGCCACTGCCTCCCGGGTGTCGGCGAGCTTTACGGACAGGGCGGCGCGTCCGGAGGGGAACGCGGTCGCGACGGAGGCGACCTTGATCCCGGTGGCTCCGCTTGCGGCCAGCGACTTGCGGGCCGTGGCCACCATGTCGGAGTAGACGCAGATCGCGGCGACCTGCGGGGTGGTGCGGTCGCTCGGGTCGGGGTTGCTGCCCTTGGCGCACAGGGACCCCACCTTGCCGGGGGTGTCCGCCCCTTCGAGGGTGGTCAGGTCGATCATCGAGATCGCCAGGTCGATGGCGTACGCCTTCGCCGTGGTCTTGATCGATCGGGTGCCGAGGGTCGCGGCGCGGGCTTCGAGTCCGACGGCGTCGACACCGGGCAGGCCGTGCAGATAACGGCGCAACGCGGCGTCGGACGCGGTCACGTCCGCGAATGCGGTAGAGGTGGGCGCAGAAGACACAGTCACAAGGGGAGCATATCTACACGCGTAGCTACGCCGGTAGGGGCCAGAGGGGCCGGGATGCGGAGCATGCGGCGCCGGGTGCGGTCGCGGGGGTGCGGGGAGGGCCGCGGGAGGCGCGCCGGGCCGGGGAGGAGGCGCAGATCGATGCCGAGCCGCAATGCCCGCCATGCGGACGGTCCGGCAGAATCGGTCCCCATGAGTAGCGAGTCCCGACCAGAGCGCGGGCCCGGGAGCGGACAGGAGTCCGAGGACGGGCGCGCGCCGGAGCACGAGCGCGTCCGCGAGAACGAGCCCGCAGACCGCGCCGACGCCGAGCGCGTGGAAGAGGCCGGCACGGAAGACCGGGCCGAGGAGGCACGTACGGAACCGGCCCGCACGGAACCGGCACCTACCGGACCGGCCCGCACGGAAGATCCGGAGCCCGGCTCCGCGTCCGTATCCGGTCCCGGCCCGTCGCAGGAGCCCGAGACCCCCGCGTACGCCGACCGCTGCTACCGCTCACCCGGCGCCCTCGCGGGCGGCATTCTGCTGCTCCTGCTCGGCGTCTGGCTCGCCGCCGACGCCTTGGTCGGCGGCACGAACCACACGCGCCTGACCGCTCTCGCCGGGCTCCTCTTCGCCGTCCCGCTCGTGGTCGCCTACACGCTGCGGCCCGCTGTCTACGCCAACCCGCAGCGGATGCGCGTACGGAATCCCTTCCGCACCATCACCGTCCCCTGGGGCGCGGTGGAGTCCGTCCGGTCCGGCTACTCCAGCGAAGTCCTCGCCGACGGCGCCAAGTACCAGCTGTGGTCCATCCCGGTCTCGCTGCGTGCCCGCAAGCGGGCGGCCCGTCAGACCGAACGCTCGGAACGTGCGGCCTCCGGCGGTGCCGCGCCGGCCCGGCCCGGCGGGCTGTTCGGGCTGGGCGGGACACCCGGCGACGCCGTGGCCGACGGCAGCGAGAAGAGGGCGCCCTCCGACCAGGCCGTCGACGAACTGCGGACGCTCGCCGCGGACCACGGTGAGAGCCCCGCCGCGCAGGGCGAGGTCACGGTCCGCTGGGCGTACGAGATCGCGGCCCCCGCGCTGGCCGGGGGCGTAGCCCTGGCGGTCCTGTTCGCGAGCTGACGAGGGTCAACCGCGCCCGGCGATTCCCGGCCCGGGCGTGACCCGATGGCTGCCGCGTCGTTGCGTACGGCCCGGAACGTGCTGCCGCCGGGCCGTACTCGGCTGTTGAAGTGCCTCTCCCGCGCCCGGTGCGGGCTGTGCGCGGGGTCGCCGGAGACACCGGCGGCATCGCTCGTAAGGGTGAAATGCCCTGTGGGGCAGGGCAGTTGGTGAATCGATTCTCTGATGCCCCGCGAGGCTGCGCATGAAATTCGAATCAAGAACGCATATCGTCATGAAAATCGAGTTCTCTTGTTCTTCCGTCATTTGGTGAGGAATCTGGTCGACATCGCCCGTATCGGGCGATCGGCCAGCAGGCCGAGTGACGAGAAAGTGAGAGACAGAAGTGAAGATCCGTAAATCTCTGGCAGTGCTGGGGGCGAGCGCCGCGATGGTGCTCGGGCTCGGCGGAGCCATGGCCCCCGCTGCTCACTCGGTTCCCTCATCGTGGGGGGACGACGCCACCTACACCCAGACCGACCTGCGGACCGGTGTCTCGCGGGCCGGGATGGCGATGGAAGCACCCGGCGGCCAGGCCGTCTCCGTGCCGAGGAAGTCAGCCGCGCTGCGCTGCTGGAACCCGAACCTCTCCGGCCGGACGTTCGCCGTCTCGTGCTCGGGCAGCAGGTGGTACGTCTACACGGACTGCTCGAACGACCGCCGCTACACCGTCGGGCCGCTGGCCGGCGCGAAGCGCGTGGCCATCACCTGCCCGGCCGGTACCCGGGCCGAGCGCGGCGGCGCGTACGGCTACTGAGCCGGACGGCCGCTGAGCCGGACGGCCGTTGAACCGGCGGGGGCTTCGCAGCGTGTCCGAAGCCCCCGCCGGGTCTCCGCGTACTGCGGTACTGCGGTCGCTCAGCGCGGTTTCCCCACGGCCGGGGCCCGGCGGCATCAGCCGCCCGGTCCCGGCCGTACCGCGTCCGCACGGCTGCAGGAGCCGGGCCGTTCCCGCTTCACTCGCGGCGCGGGACGGGAGGTGGCCGCGGAGGCCATGTTGTGCCGCGCAGGCCGGGCGGGTGGGATGGGTGGCGGGCCCGGGAACTCCGGGTTCGCCGAGCGAGACCGGGGTGAGGGCATGAGTCAGTACGCACGGCACGGCAGCGGGCCCGTCAGGGAGTGGCGCAATCGCGTGACCGCACCATGGATGCTGATCAGCGGTGGCCTGTGCGCCGTGACCTTCCTCGTCCTGACGGCGCTGTTCAGCGACCGCTGGTTCGTCTTCCTCGTGGCGCTCGCCGGATCGGCCGTCCTGCTCGGCGTGGGCGCGGTCGAGGTGACCGTGAACAGCCGCCATGTGATGGTCCGTTCCATTGCCGTGCCGCCGCTGCGCCGCCGCATTCCGCTCACGCGCATCACCGGCGCCTCGTCGAAACGGACACGCCCGATGCAACTGGGCGGCTGGGGCTACCGCTGGCAGCCAAGGCGTACGGCGGTCTCCCTGCGGGCCGGCGACGCGGTGTGGCTCCAGCTCGAGAACGGCAGGGAGTTCGTCATCACGGTCGACGACGCGGCCCGCGCGGCCCAGGCGGTCAACGACAACCTTGCTCGCGCGTAGCCCGACGGAAGCTGACGCTCTGAACAGCCGTGCGGCCCCAGCAGCGCCGAACCGGCTGTTCCCGAGGAGGCCGGGCCGAAGGGGTGCCGTGAAGCAGTCGCGGCGTCAGACGCCCGCCGTCGCGCCGAGGTCTGCCTTCAGCTCGGCCAGCACCGACGCCGCACGCGCACGGACGTCCCCGAGTGCCGCCTGGTCGCGGACCGGAAGCACGGCCTCCAGGTAGCACTTGAGCTTGGGCTCGGTGCCGCTGGGACGCACCACCACCCGCGCCTTCTCCACACCCGAGGCAGGGTCGCCCGCGAGCTGGTAACGAAGACCGTCGGTGGGCGGGAGCGCCTCGGTGCCCGCGCTCAGATCCTCCGCGGAGATCACGGCGAGACCGGCGAGCGAGGCCGGAGGGCTCGTGCGGAGGCGTTCCATGGCGGAGGTGATCAGCGAGAGGTCCTCGACACGTACCGAGAGCTGGTCGGTCGCGTGCAGCCCGTGCCGCACGGCGAGGTCGTCGAGCAGGTCGGTCAGCGAACGGTCGGCCTGCTTGAGTTCGGCGGCCAGCTCGGCGATGAGCAGCGCGGCCGTGATGCCGTCCTTGTCGCGTACGCCGTCGGGGTCGACGCAGTAGCCCAGCGCCTCCTCCCAGCCGTAGCGCAGACCCTCCACACGGGCCAGCCACTTGAAGCCCGTCAGCGTCTCCTCGTACGGCAGGTCCGCCGCAAGGGCGATCCGCGAGACCAGGGAGGAGGACACGATCGTCGTGGCGAACGTGCCGCGCGCCCGCTTGTGCACGAGATGAGTGGCGAGCAGCGCACCGACGTCGTCGCCGCGCAGCATGCGGAAGCCGCTGCCGGCCTGCTCGTCGGGAACGGCGACGGCGCAGCGGTCGGCGTCCGGGTCGTTGGCGATGACGAGGTCGACAGGGCCGGAACTGGAGGCCGTCTCGCGGGCCGTGGCGAACGCGAGATCCATCGCTCCCGGCTCCTCCGGGTTGGGGAAGGAGACGGTGGGGAAGTCCGGATCGGGTTCGGCCTGTTGACGTACCGGGACGGGATCGGGGAATCCCGCCCGCCGGAAGGCCGCGTGCAGGGTGCGGGAGCCGACGCCGTGCAGCGCCGTGTGCACGACCCGCACGTCGCGCGGTGAACCCTCGGTCAGCGCGGCACCCGTACGGGCCAGATAGCGCTCGACGACGTCCTCGTCCAGCACGTCCCAGCCGGAGCCGGGCCGCGCCACACCCGCGATCGGGCCGACCGCGTCGATCCTCGCCGCGATCTCGGCGTCCGCGGGCGGGACGATCTGCGAGCCGCCGCCCAGGTACACCTTGTAGCCGTTGTCACGGGGCGGGTTGTGGCTGGCGGTGACCATCACGCCCGCCACCGCTCCCAGCCGGCGGATCGCGAAAGCCAGCACCGGTGTGGGCAGCGGGCCCGGCAGCAGCGCCGCGCGCAGGCCCGCGCCGGTCATGACGGACGCGGTCTCGCAGGCGAAGTCGTAGCTCTTGTGGCGCGCGTCGTAGCCGATGACGACGAGGCCGGGACCGGAGTCCCCGCCCGGGCCTCCGCCTGCCGCGCCCTGGCCGCGCAGATAGGCCGCGAGTCCGGCCGCCGCGCGGATCACGACGGAACGGTTCATCCTCATCGGGCCCGCGCCCAGTTCGCCGCGCAGCCCGGCCGTACCGAACTGGAGCGTGCCCGAGAAGCGGGAGGCCAGTTCCTCGCGGTCCTCGACCTCGATGAGCTTTGCGAGCTCCTCGCGCGTCTCCGGATCGGGGTCCTCGGCCTGCCAGGCCCTGGCGCGGGCGGTCAGCTCCGTCACATCGTCCTGCACGAGTGTCGCCTCTCTCTCACGTGTGCCGCGGCCGTCGGGAGCGGGGTACCGGCGCCCTGGACCCCGGCCTGCCCGGTACCCGCTCAGATCCGACCGAGCACCTGTGCCAGCAGCGAACCCATCCGTGCGGCCGAATCACGGCCCGCCTGGAGCACTTCCTCGTGGTTGAGAGGTTCACCCGTCATGCCCGCGGCGAGATTCGTCACCAGCGAGATGCCGAGGACCTCCGCACCCGCCTCGCGGGCGGCGATCGCCTCCAGCACGGTGGACATGCCGACAAGGTCCCCGCCGATGGCGCGGACCATGCCGATCTCGGCGGGCGTCTCGTAGTGCGGGCCGGGCAGCTGCACGTAGACACCCTCTTCGAGGGAGGAGTCGACCTCCTGGCAGAGGGTGCGCAGACGGGGGGAGTAGAGGTCGGTGAGGTCGACGAAGTTGGCGCCGACGATGGGGGAGGTGGCGGTCAGATTGATGTGGTCCTTGATGAGCACGGGCTGGCCCGTGACCATCCCGCCGCGCAGGCCGCCGCAGCCGTTCGTCAGCACGACGGTCTTGCAGCCCGCGGCGACGGCCGTACGGATTCCGTGCGTGACCGCCGCGACACCGCGGCCCTCGTAGAGATGGGTGCGGCCGAGGAAGACCAGCACCCGCTTGTCCCCCAGCTCGTGGGAACGCACCGTGCCCGCGTGGCCCTCCACCGCGGGCTCGGGGAAACCGGGCAGCTCCGTCACCGGGAACTCGGACTCGGGCGTCCCGAGCGCGTCGGCGGCGGGCACCCAGCCGGAACCCATCACAAGGACAACGTCGTGGCTGTCCGTGCCGGTCAGCTCCCGCAGCCGCCCGGCGGCGGCATCGGCGGAACGGTACGGATCATCGGCGGTGTTCGAGGCTGAAGCGTTCACGCGATGAGCGTAGCCTGTAACAGCCTACGCGCGTAGACGGACCAAGGGAATATCGCGGAATCCACACAAGCGTTCGCGCTTGCGGGTTCGCGGCTGCGCCGGTGCCGGTGTGCCGGTGTGCCGGTGGTGGGTGCGGGGGTGTGCCGCTGCGGGATGGATGTCCGGACGGCATGATTTTCGGCCCGGCCCCGGAACATCGAGGCCGAGCCCTTTTTCGCCGGGCCGCAAATCACTTCCCCTGGCTTCGCCGGGGAGACCCCAAGGTGTCCGGACACCCACCCCTCCGCGTCCCACCCCCTCCCGTGCGTCGGCCGCTCTCCCTTGTCACTCCCACCGGGACCCCGCCCGCGGGGCGTCCCCTCCGCGTCCCACCCCCTCCCGTGCGTCGGCGGCTCTCCCCCCGGGGGCCGCTCCACCCGCACGCGGGGAAGCCGGTGACCGTTCAGGGGCGCGGAGTCAGGTACGCACACCGGCGCCCCTCCGGACGGCGAAGCGCGCAGTGTGCGAGGGCACGGCCGACCGGGTCCGCACCGGAGTCGAGGGCAGCCGGGGAACGGGCGGGAGGGGGCGGGACGCGGAGCGGGTGGCTCCGGGACACTCAAGCATGATTTGCGGCCCGGCGTTGGTGAGCTTCGCCCTCGATGTTCCGGGGCCGGGCCGAAAATCATGCCGTCCCGGAGTCACGCGCGCAGCGGCACGCCCCCGCACCCACCACACACCCCGGCGCACCCCGCACCCACCACCGCCGGACACGGCACCCGGCACCCCGCAATCAGCTCAGCAGGGCCGCTTGCGGATCTCCATCACGTAGTCGTGCGGCGCCCCCGCCGCCTCCGCCGCGTCCGCGATGTCGCCGAGGTAGCGGGCCGAGGGCAGCCCGCCCTCATAACCGTCGAGGACGTAGCACCAGGCCGTCGCCTCGCCGTCGAGCGTGTGCACGCGCAGCCGGCTGCGTCGGTAGATGCCGAGGCTCACGCCCTCCCAGCGGTCCATGGACTCCTCGTCCATGGGTGCGATGTCGTAGAGAGAGACGAAGACCTGTGCTCCCACGTCCTCCACCACCGTGGCAAGCGCGCCTTCCCAGCCCATCTGCTCGCCGCCGAAGGTCAGGCGCCAGCCGGTGACCCAGCCCGTGCCGCGCTGCGGGGAGTGCGGGGCGCGGCGCGACATCAGCCGCGGATCGAGGTTCGCGGCGTAAGCGGCGTAGAGCGACATGACGACGAGGGTACGGGAGTTCGCTGCCGGGGCGGCGGTGGCGAACGCGGTGGCGGTGGGTCGCCCGCGGAGGTCCCGGGAGGCTCCCGGAGGGGGCACCGGCGGCGCCGGGAGGCGAGTGCGGGACAATGGGGTATGTGACTCGGATCGTGATCATCGGTGGCGGACCGGGCGGCTATGAGGCCGCCCTTGTGGCGGCGCAGCTCGGGGCGGAGGTGACCGTCACCGACTGCGACGGTCTGGGCGGCGCGTCGGTGCTGACCGACTGCGTGCCGTCGAAGACCCTCATCGCGACCGCCGAGGTCATGACGAACTTCGACTCCTCCTACGAGGAGCTGGGCATCCGCGTCGAGGACAGTACGCACGACCCGGACGACCCGGCCCGCGTCGTCGGCGTCGATCTGGGCAAGGTCAACCGCCGTGTGAAGCGGCTGGCGCTCGCGCAGTCGCACGACATCGCCGCGTCCGTGACGCGCGCGGGTGTGCGGGTGCTGCGGGGCCGTGGCCGGCTGGAGCCGGCGCAGGGGCCGGGCGGTTCGCGGGAGGTCGTGGTCACGCCGACGGGGGAGGCCGCCGGCGGAGCCGGAGGAGCTCCGGCTCAGGAGGAGCGGCTCACCGCCGACGCGGTGCTGATCGCGACGGGCGGCCATCCGCGTGAGATCCCGGACGCGCAGCCGGACGGTGAGCGGATCTTCAACTGGAAGCAGCTCTATGACCTGGAGGAGCTGCCGGAAGAGCTGATCGTCGTGGGTTCCGGTGTGACGGGTGCCGAATTCGCCGGTGCTTACCGGGCGTTGGGCTCGAACGTCACGCTCGTCTCGTCGCGGGACAGGGTGCTGCCGGGTGAGGATCCGGATGCGGCCGCGGTGCTGGAGGACGTCTTCCGGCGCCGTGGCATGAACGTCATGGCACGTTCCCGCGCCGCCTCCGCCAAGCGTGTGGACGATCACGTGGAGGTGACCCTCCAGGACGGCCGCACCATCACCGGAAGCCACTGCCTCGTCGCGGTCGGCGCGGTGCCGAACACGGCGGACATGGGGCTGGAGGAGGCCGGCGTCCGGCTGAAGGAGTCCGGGCACATCTGGACCGACAAGGTCTCCCGTACGTCCGCTCCGGGTGTCTACGCGGCCGGTGACTGCACGGGCGTCTTCGCGCTCGCGTCGGTCGCGGCCATGCAGGGGCGCATCGCGATGTACCACTTCCTGGGCGAGACGGTCACGCCGCTCAACCTCAAGGCCGTCTCCGCGAACGTCTTCACCGACCCCGAGATCGCGACCGTCGGCTACAGCCAGGCCGATGTGGACAGCGGCCGGATGGACGCCTGGTGCGTCAAGCTGCCGCTGCTGCGCAATCCGCGCGCGAAGATGCAGGGCATCCGGGACGGCTTCGTGAAGCTGTTCTGCCGTCCGGGCACGGGGATCGTCGTGGGCGGGGTGGTGGTGGCGCCGCGTGCGAGTGAGCTGATCCATCCCATCTCGGTCGCGGTCGACAACAACCTGACGGTGGGGCAGATCGCGAACACCTTCACCGTGTATCCGTCGCTGACCGGGTCGATCGGCGAGGTGGCGCGGCAGTTGCACACACGGAAGACGGCCGAGGACGCCTGAAACCGGCTGGGTGGTTTGTCCAGTTGGTCCCATAGCATGTCGCAAGTCCGTTCATGGACAACTTCCAGTTATCGACGGAAACTGCTGAAACCAGACGGCCGTTGGCGTTACTGTCAGTTCTGTGTTCGCTGCAGAACGTCGTCAATTGATCCTGGAAATGGTGCGTGCCAACGGAGCGGTTTCGCTCCGGGAGCTCGCCCGCGTCGTCCAGACCTCCGAAGTCACCGTGCGCAGAGACGTGCGGGCGCTGGAGGCAGAAGGACTGCTCGACCGCCGGCACGGCGGTGCGGTCCTGCCGGGAGGCTTCACCCGGGAGTCCGGTTTCCCGCAGAAGTCGCAGCTGGCGACCGCCGAGAAGACGGCCATCGCCGACCTCGCCGCGGGTCTCGTCTCGGAGGGTGAGGCAGTCGTCGTCGGTGCCGGTACGACGACGCAGGAGCTGGCGCGCAGACTCGCCCGTGTGCCGGGGCTGACGGTGGTGACCAACTCGCTGCTGGTCGCCCAGGCGCTGGCGCACGCCAACCGCGTCGAGGTGGTGATGACGGGCGGCACCCTGCGTGGCTCGAACTACGCGCTGGTCGGCAGCGGCGCCGAGCAGTCCCTCCAGGGGCTGCGCGTCTCCCGCGCCTTCCTCTCCGGGAGCGGGCTCACGGCGGAGCGCGGGCTCTCGACGTCCAACATGCTCTCGGCGAGCGTCGACCGGGCGCTGGTGCAGGCGGCGTCGGAGGTGGTGGTGCTGGCCGACCACACCAAGCTGGGCACGGACACGATGTTCCAGACGGTCCCGACGGACGTCATGACGCGGCTGGTGACGGACAAGCCGCCGCCTCAGGACGACCGCGCGGGCACGGAGTTGCAGGCCCTGGCCGACCAGGGTGTGCAGATCACCGTGGCCGGGCTGACACCCTCGGGCGGTGCCGAGTCCACGCCGGTGCAGCGCGGCGGCGGTGGCGGTGAGAAGGCCCGCCGGGACGTGCCGATGCCCGGCCAGCGGCGCAACCACCCGCAGGGGGGCGGTGGAAGCCCGGCACCTCCGCAGCTGCGCGGCTCGCATGCCCTGCCCGAACAGTCGCCGGCCGGGGGGCGTGTGGCGGATCTGGCTCCACGGCGCCGCTGAACGGGCGTCCACCGGGGGGCGGTTCGCCGTCCGCGGCGGCGGTCCGCGCCGAACTCGCCGCGGACGGGGTCCGTCGAGGTGTCAGTCCTTGATCTCGCAGATGACGGTGCCCGCCGACAGCGAGCCGCCGACCTCGGCGTGCAGGTCCTTGACGGTGCCGGAGCGGTGGGCGTTGAGAGGCTGTTCCATCTTCATCGCCTCCAGTACGACGACGAGTTCGCCCTCCTCGACGTGCTGGCCCTCCTCCACGGCCACCTTCACGATGGTGCCCTGCATCGGGGAGGCCAGTGCGTCGCCGGACGCCGCACTGCCTGCCTTCTTGGACGCCTTGCGCTTGGGTTTCTTGCTCCCGCCGCCCGCCGGCGCCGCGGAGACGCCGAGGGAGGAGGGGAGGGAGACCTCCAGGCGCTTGCCGCCGACCTCGACGACGACGGTCTCGCGGGTGGCGTCCTCCTCGTCCGTCTCGGAACCCGTGGCCGCGAAGGGCTTGATGTCGTTGACGAACTCCGTCTCGATCCACCGGGTGTGGACGTCGAACGCGGCGTCGGGGCTGCCGTTGACCTCGGGGGCGAAGGCCGCGTCCCGCACGACGACGCGGTGGAAGGGGATGGCGGTGGCCATTCCTTCGACGGTGAACTCCTCCAGCGCGCGTGCGGCGCGCTGGAGCGCCTGCTGCCGGGTGGCGCCGGTGACGATCAGTTTGGCCAGCAGGGAGTCCCAGGCGGGGCCGATGACGCTGCCGGACTCCACTCCGGCGTCCAGCCGGACGCCGGGGCCGGACGGCGGGGCGAAGGTGGTGACGGTTCCGGGCGCGGGCAGGAAGTTGCGGCCGGGGTCCTCGCCGTTGATGCGGAACTCGAAGGAGTGGCCGCGCAGTTGCGGGTCGTCGTAGTCCAGGGCCTCGCCGTCGGCGATGCGGAACATCTCCCGTACGAGGTCGATGCCGGTGACCTCCTCGGTCACCGGATGCTCGACCTGGAGGCGGGTGTTGACCTCCAGGAAGGAGATCGTGCCGTCCTGGCCCACGAGGAACTCGCAGGTGCCGGCGCCGGAGTAGCCCGCTTCCTTGAGGATCGCCTTCGAGGCGCGGTACAGCTCGGCGTTCTGCTCGTCGGTCAGGAAGGGGGCGGGTGCTTCCTCGACGAGCTTCTGGTGGCGGCGCTGCAGAGAGCAGTCGCGGGTGGAGACGACGACCACGTTGCCGTGCTTGTCGGCCAGGCACTGTGTCTCCACGTGCCGGGGACGGTCCAGGTAGCGCTCCACGAAGCACTCGCCGCGGCCGAACGCGGCCACCGCCTCCCGTACCGCCGAGTCGTACAGCTCCGCGACCTCGTCCAGCGAGCGGGCGACCTTCAGGCCGCGGCCGCCGCCGCCGAAGGCGGCCTTGATGGCGATGGGCAGCCCGTTCTCCTCGGCGAACGCGACGACCTCGTCGGCGCCGGAGACGGGGTCCTTCGTGCCCGCGACCAGCGGGGCACCGGCACGTTCCGCGATGTGCCGTGCGGCGACCTTGTCGCCGAGGCCGCGGATTGCCTCCGGCGGAGGCCCGATCCAGGTCAGGCCCGCGTCGAGGACGGCCTGGGCGAACTCGGCGTTCTCGGAGAGGAACCCGTATCCGGGGTGGACGGCGTCCGCGCCGGAGTCGGCGGCCGCCTTGAGGACCTTGTCCATGTCGAGGTAGCTGGCCGCCGGAGTGTCACCGCCCAGCGCGAATGCCTCGTCGGCCGCCCGGACGTGCAGCCCGTCCCGGTCCGGCTCGGCATAGACCGCGACGCTGGCGATCCCCGCGTCCCGGCAGGCGCGGGCGACGCGAACAGCGATTTCGCCGCGGTTGGCGATGAGCACCTTGCGCACGATGACTCCCTACTTGGCGCTGCGCCGCAACAAGATTGACGTGATGAGTTTAGGTACAGGCGACACCGCAGGCCGAGTCGCTCATGGGCGTGAGCTTGCCCACACGGAGTGTGACGTGCGGGCGACCCGGCCCGGGGTGTTCCCTGTCATCCCAAGGTACGCCGGGTTTTCGGCGCAGCCTGCGGATCGGTGCATGTGGGCAAGGTCTCCGCGTGCGACCGCACGCCGGATCGCCCGGTCTTTGTGGGGTTCCTATGAACCACGGGGGCAAACTTTGCTTCGCGTCGATCCTCTTGCCCGGTGTGATACCCGTAAGTAGCGTTCGCGGTGCGATGGAGACGTACTCCAGGTAACGGACAACATCGGTCCGGGCGGCGGGAAATCGGAAGAGGGTGGGCGGGGTGGGACTCAGACGAACCGTGGCTGCGGCCGCGGCGCTGATACTTGCCGTCGAGGCGGTCGGCATCGTTCTGCTGAACATCTTTCTCGGCATGGTCGTGGACGCGCAGCAGATGTCCATGGCAGGGCTCGAACCCCGCTCGATGTCCCTCTCGGCGGTGGTCGCGGGCGCCCTCTTCGGTGGCTATCTGCTGCTGTGCGCGGGGGTGTTGCTCCGTACCGCCGTACGCGACAGGGCGCCGGCCGGGCTGCTGCGCATCGTCCTCATCAGTGCCGCCGTGGTGCACGGCCTGCTCGGGGCGGCCTCGGTCGGACTGGTCGGCTGGGTCGCGTTCCTGTTCATGATGCTCGTGCTGGGGCTGATCGTCTGGTCGCTGGTGTGTTACAGCGTCGACGAGTCGCCGGCGAAGGAGACTTCGCCGGCCGGCGTGCCGGGCCCCGAGCCCACCGCGACGTAGTCCCGCGGGGGTCCGTCGCGCTGCCGTGGGCCCGACGGCCCGCGCGGCGGCGGACGTTCGTTCGCGCGGGGGCGGACGGAGGTTCACGCCCACAGGTCGGTGACGGTCACTCCCAGCTGTGCGAGGAGCCTGCGCAGCAGCGGCATCGACAGCCCGATGACGGTGCCGTGGTCCCCGTCGATCCCGTCGACGAAGGGTGCGGAGCGTCCGTCGAGGGTGAACGCGCCCGCGACGTGCAGGGGTTCACCCGAGGCGACATATGCGGCGATCTCCGCGTCCGTCGGTTCGCCGAAGTGCACGGTGGTCGCGGAGGTCGCCGAAGTGCGCGTGCCCTCCCGTACGTCGATGACGCAGTGGCCCGTCTGCAGCACCCCGGAGCGTCCCCGCATCGCCTTCCAGCGGGCGGTGGCCTCCTCCGCGTCTGCGGGCTTGCCCAGCGGCTGCCCGTCCAGCTCCAGCACCGAGTCGCAGCCCACCACGAGCGCGTCCGCCGCCTCCGGACGGGCCGCCACCGCCGCGGCCTTCGCCTCCGCCAGCACCCGTGCCAGCGCACCGGGGTCCGGGGCCGTCAGCGCGTCCTCGTCGACTCCGCTGACGATCACTTCGGGCGCCAGCCCTGCCTGCCGCAGCAGCCCCAGACGCGCGGGGGAGGCGGAGGCGAGGACGAGCCGGCGGCCCGTGGACGGGGAGGAGGGCCGGGACTGCGAGGGGCGTGCGGGCTGAGAGGTCATGCCGCCATCGTAGGGAGGCTCCCCGGCCGCGAGAGCGCCGCACGGCATCGCGGGCGCCCGCGTTCAGCGAACGTTGACGAGCACGAGCGAGGCCACGACGGTGACGGGCAGCAGCCAGCCCAGCCGCCGCAGCATCGCCATGGTCGCGCGCATCTGGTTCGGCGGCTCGTCAGGGGGGTCGGACAGCAGCATGACGTCCATGCTGCTGCGCCGGCGCGGCGCGGCGCCTGAGTACGCGTACTCATTCGCGCCTTCCGGCACCGCCCGGTGGACGGTGCCGGAGCCGGGCGGTGCCGCAAGGCGGCGTAACCGAAGTGACGGACGTGACGCGGCCGGACGTCCCGTGACGGGACCGGCGGTGTCAGGCGGGCCAGTAGCTCGTACGCCACGCCTTCGGCCCCGGGTGCGGCAGCCGCCGCGGCACCGTACGGGCCGGGTCCGACCACTCGTCGGCGGTCCGGGACGCCGGTCCGCCGGAGACCATCGCGGCCGCCGCCCGTGCTCTGACCACCGCCAGGGCCGCGGCCAGCTCCTCCGGGGTCGGATTGCCCCGCACCACCTTGATCGGCGGGAACGGAGGGTTCTCCCCTGTCGTGGGCTCAAGCATCGCAACGGCCTCCTTACAGCGGGATGTTGCCGTGTTTCTTGGGGGGAAGCTGCTCTCGCTTGGAGCGGAGCGTGCGAAGACCGCGCGTGATGTGGCGGCGGGTCTCGGACGGCATGATCACAGCGTCCACGTACCCGCGTTCGGCAGCGGAATACGGGTTCAGCAGCGCGTCCTCGTACTCCTGTGTCAGCTCCGCCCGCAGCTTCTCGCGTTCCTCGCCGGACTCGGCACCCGCGAGCCGCTTGCGGTACAGGATGTTGACGGCCCCCTGGGCGCCCATGACCGCGATCTGGGCGGTGGGCCAGGCGAAGTTGAGGTCGGCGCCCAGATGCTTGGACCCCATCACGTCGTAGGCCCCGCCGAACGCCTTGCGGGTGATGACGGTGATCAGCGGCACCGTCGCCTCCGCGTAGGCGTAGATCAGCTTGGCGCCGCGCCGGATGATGCCGTCGTACTCCTGGTCGGTGCCCGGCAGGAAGCCCGGCACGTCCACGAATGTGATGACGGGGACGTTGTAGGCGTCGCAGGTGCGCACGAAGCGCGCCGCCTTCTCGCTGGCGTCGATGTTCAGGCAACCCGCGAACTGCATCGGCTGGTTGGCGACCACGCCGACCGAGTGGCCCTCGACCCGCCCGAAGCCCGTGATGATGTTCGGCGCGAACAGCGCCTGCGTCTCCAGGAATTCGCCGTCGTCCAGCACGTGCTCGATGGCGGAGTGCATGTCGTAGGGCTGGTTCGCGGAGTCCGGGATCAGCGTGTCCAGCTCGCGGTCGTCGTCCGAGGTCTCCAGATCGGCGTCCTCGGGGAAGACCGGCGGCTCCGAGAGGTTGTTGGACGGCAGGTAGGACAGCAGCGCCTTGACGTACTCCACGGCGTCCTTCTCGTCGCCCGACATGTGGTGGGCGACGCCGGATGTCGTGTTGTGTGTACGGGCGCCGCCCAGCTCCTCGAAGCCGACGTCCTCACCCGTGACCGTCTTGATCACGTCCGGACCCGTGATGAACATGTGCGAGGTCTGGTCCACCATCACGGTGAAGTCGGTGATGGCGGGGGAGTAGACGGCGCCGCCGGCGCAGGGGCCGACGATGAGGCTGATCTGGGGGACGACACCGGAGGCGTGCACGTTCCGGCGGAAGATCTCCGCGAAGAGCCCGAGTGCCACGACCCCTTCCTGGATGCGTGCCCCGCCGCCGTCGTTGATGCCGACGACCGGACAGCCGTTCTTCAGCGCGAAGTCCATGACCTTGACGATCTTCTCGCCGTACACCTCGCCGAGAGAGCCGCCGAAGATGGTGAAGTCCTGTGAATAGACGCACACCGGACGGCCGTCGACCGTGCCGTAGCCGGTGACGACCCCGTCCCCGTAGGGGCGGTTGTTCTCCAGGCCGAAGTTGGTGGAGCGGTGCCGGGCGAACTCGTCCAGCTCCGTGAAGCTGCCCTCGTCCAGCAGCAGATCGACCCGTTCGCGTGCGGTGAGCTTGCCCTTCGCGTGCTGTTTCTCCACCGCGCGCTCGGAGCCCGCGTGCGTCGCCTCAGCAGCGCGGCGCTCGAAATCCGCGATCTTGCCCGCGGTCGTGTGGCGCTGCTGATCGTCGGGGGCTGGGCTCTGCTGCTCGGACATCAGCGTGCGGCTCCTACTCGTCAGCGTGCGGCTACCGGTTCGTAGGCTATCCGTGAAGCGGCCGTTCGTCGGTGCGGCGTTGGCCACACTGCCGGCGCCGCCTCCGTACTCGCCCGCCTCCCGGCCGGCACCCGCCGGGGAACTCCGCCGTGCGGTCACGCCGCGCACGCGGTGTGCCCGCCGCCGCCCTACCCTGGCGCCATGACGCCGAACCCGTCCGAGGACTCCTCAAGCCGCTGGTCCGACCTCAGCCGCCCGCCGCTCAGCGCTCCTTCGCTGCGCCGAGCCCTGATCAGGCAGGACAGTCTGTGGACGTCGCTGGAGGTGGTGGAGAGCACGGGCTCGACCAACTCCGACCTGGCGCAGCGGGCGCGTGAGGGGACCGCGCGGGAGGGCGCCGTACTCGTCGCGGAGGAGCAGACCGCCGGCCGGGGCCGCATGGACCGCGAGTGGACGGCACCGGCGCGCTCCGGGATCTTCGTCTCCGTCCTGCTGGAGCCGCGGGTGCCGCAGGAGCGCTGGGGCTGGCTGCCGCTGCTCGCGGGGGTGGCGGCAGCGGCTGCCATCGCCCGGACGGCGGGCGCGGACGCCCGGCTGAAGTGGCCCAACGACATCCTCATCGAGACCGAGGGCGAGGAGCGCAAGACGGGCGGCGTCCTCTCCGAGCGCACGGCGCTGCCCTCCCGGGCGCAGGCCGCGGGGGCCCGGACGGGACAGGCGGGGGAGGCGGCTGAAGTTGCCGGGGCCGGGGACGGTGACGCCGCGGTCGTCCTCGGCATCGGGCTCAACGTCTCCCAGCGCGCCTTCGAACTGCCCGTGCCCACAGCGGGATCGCTCGTGCTCGCGGGCGCCGCCGGCACCGACCGCGACCCCCTGCTGCGTGCCGTGCTGCGCTCGGTCGAGGACTGGTACGGCCGCTTCAGCTCCGCGGACGGCGACCCGCTCAGCAGCGGTCTGCTGGAGGCGTACGCGGCGGTGTGCGGGACGCTCGGCCGTACCGTGCGGGCGGAGCTGCCCGGCGGGCGGGAGGTGACCGGTGAGGCGGTGGCGGTCGACAGCGATGGGCGGCTGGTGATCGCGACGGAGGACGGGGTGCAGCGGCCCGTCGCGGCGGGCGACATCGTGCATCTGCGGGGGCACGGCGGCACGGGGGCGTGAGAGTGGCGCGGGGCGGCGGCACACCGGTGATCCGCCGGGGCGGTGGCCGCGAGTTGTCGCTGCGTTCGCAGAGGGACCAGTTCAGCGCGCTGCTGCCGTATTGTGGGCACGCGGCGGAGGGGACGCGTGCGCAGCGCGTCCCGGTGATCCCCGGAGGATCCGGGCAAGAGAACGGAAGGGCAGTGCGCAGGGACGAGCGGACCTGGCGAGGGGCGGACAGTGGCCGACGATGAACCGGACACTCCCGCGCGTCCGTCCGGGCCGCAGCCGGCACCGGAACCCGGGCCGGGGGACGTACCGCGCACGGCGGAGGCACCGCGTACAGCGGAGGCACCGGGCGCCCCGCTCCGTCCGGTGGACCCGGCGGGACGGGCGAAAGCCCCCCGGGAGGACGTCCCCGACGACGCGGAAGGCGCGGACGCCCCGGAAGAAGGCACCGGCACCGGTGACCACGAGCCGGCCGACGCCCTTGAGGGTTCCGACGACGACCACAGCGCGCAGCGCATCGAGGAGCTCATCCTCGGCTCCGGCCGGCAGTACACGCCGTTCCAGGCGGCCCGCGCCGCAGGCGTCTCCATGGAGCTCGCCTCCCGTTTCTGGCGGGCCATGGGCTTCGCCGACGTGGGGCAGGCGCGGGCGCTGACCGAGGCGGACGTACTGGCGCTGCGCCGGCTGGCGGGCCTTGTGGAGGCCGGGCTGCTCAGCGAGACGACGGCCGTGCAGGTCGCACGGTCGACCGGGCAGACGACCTCCCGCCTGGCCGACTGGCAGATCGACTCCTTCCTGATGGGCCTCACCGAGCCTCCCGAGGCCGGCATGAGCCGTAACGAGGTCACATATCCGCTGGTGGAGCTGCTCCTGCCCGAGCTGCAGGAGTTCCTGGTGTACGTGTGGCGGCGGCAGCTCGCCGCGGCGACGGGCCGGGTCGTGCAGGCGCTGGACGACGAGGACGCCGTGGCACGGCGGCAGGCCATCGCCTTCGCCGACCTGGTCGGCTTCACGCGGCTGACCCGCCGGCTGGAGGACGACGAACTGGGCGAGCTGGTCGAGGCGTTCGAGACGACGGCCGCCGATCTGGTCGCCGCGAACGGCGGCCGTCTGATCAAGGCGCTCGGCGACGAGGTGCTCTACGTTGCCGAGACGGCGGGGACGGCCGCGGAGATCGGGCTTCGGCTGATCGAGACCATGGCGAACGACCAGACGATGCCCGAACTGCGCGTCGGCATCGCCTTCGGCACGATGACGACGCGCATGGGCGACGTCTTCGGCAACACCGTCAACCTCGCCAGCAGGCTGACGTCGATAGCGCCCAAGGACCGTGTCCTCGTCGACGGCGCATTCCGGTCGGAGCTGATCGCGGCGGGCGACGCTCCGGAGTCGGAGAAGGAGACCGAGGACCTGAGCGGGTACCGCTTCGCGCTCCAGCCGCTCTACCAGCGGCCCGTGCGGGGGCTTGGCGTCGTCGAGCCGTGGATGCTCGGCCGGCGCTGAGACCGCCCCGCGTCCCCGCGCCTCCGCGTCCCGGAGCCTCCACTCCTCCGTGCCTGCGCTGTTCCCGCCTCACGTCGTTCGCCCGCCGTCCCGGACTTCCCGCCACCGCGCTCTCCCGCCTCCGCAGCCCCGCGCGTCCGGTCCTGTCACCGTGCTCACTGCCTTCCCCGCACCGGTCAACGGCCCTGCGCGAGGGGCGCGGTGACCGCCCGGCGCCGCTCGTCCCACCGTGCTGACCGTAAGGTTGCCCGCGACAGTGGTGAGCGAGCGTTAACCGGAGGGTCGTATGAGCACGGTGAGCGAAGAGCGCTACGGCGAGTGGATCGTGGTCCGCAAGGACGCCGGCAACCACGTCGCCGAACTCGTGCTGGACCGCCCCGGCGCCATGAACGCGGTCTCCGCCGAACTCGCCGCCCGTCTCGCCGAAGCGTGCGCCGCCCTTGCCGCCGACAGCGACGTACGCGCCACCGTGCTCAGCTCGACGCACGAGCGGGCGTTCTGCGTCGGCGCCGATCTCAAGGAGCGCAACTCCCTGAGCGACGCCGAGCTCAGCCGCCACCGTCCGACGGCACGCGCCGCCTACACCGGGGTGCTGGAGCTGCCGATGCCGACCATCGCCGCCGTGCACGGTTTCGCGCTCGGCGGCGGGTTCGAACTCGCCCTGTCCTGCGACCTGATCGTGGCCGACCCCAGCGCCGTCGTCGGGCTGCCCGAGGTGTCGGTGGGGGTCATCCCGGGCGGCGGCGGCACACAGCTGCTGCCCCGCAGGGTGGGTGCGGCCCGCGCCGCCGAGCTGATCTTCTCCGCGCGCCGGGTCGAGGCGTCCGAGGCGCGTCAACTCGGCCTGGTGGACCAGCTCGCCGGAGCCGGACAGGACAGGGACGAGGCGCTCGCACTGGCCGCCCGCATCGCCGCGAACTCACCCGTCGGGCTGCGCGCGGCCAAGCGTGCCCTGCGCACGGGCTGGGGCATGGACCTGCGTGCGGGCCTGGAGATCGAGGACGCGGCCTGGCGCGGTGTCGCCTTCTCCGGCGACCGCACCGAGGGAGTGGCCGCCTTCAACGAGAAGCGGAAGCCGCAGTGGCCCGGTGAGTGACGGGGCGGCGGGCCCGTAAGGCCGGCGACAGCGGGGCCCGGGCCGCGGACCGCCGCCCCACGGCGGCGGTCCATGGAGCCCGCCTCGGGCGGCGGCCGGGAGCAACCCACCCGGCGGGGCGGGCCGAACGCTCCTAGCCTGGCCACATGGGAGAGGACCCCCGGCTGCGGGCAGTGGTCGAGCTGGCGCAGGCCATGGCCACCGCGCAGCGCTTCCTTGAGGCGCACCCCCGGCAGCCCACGCACCGCGAGGTCGCTCGGGCGGCGGCCGTACGGGCGTGCGCCGCGATGGACGCCACGTTCGCCGCCGTCTCCGCCTGGGACCGGGCGCGCGGACGGCTGGACGTGCTGGTCAACGTCGGGGAGCTCGCCGTGGGGGAGAGCGAGTTCCCCGAGGACGAGTCCTACCCGGTGCACGACTTCCCGGAGATCACCGAGCCGCTGCGTGAGCGGTGGGCCCTGGACGGCAAGGACGAGCCGCAGGCGTGGGTCGAGACGGCCGAACCGCGGCACGGTCTGCCCGAGGGGCCGCCGTCCCATCCGCGGGCGGCCGCGCTGCGCCGCCGCGGCCGGGGGTGCTGCGTGGTCGCACCGATCGTGCTGCACGGCCGTGCCTGGGGGGAGCTGTACGTGGCCCGCGGAAGGGGCGGGGCGGTCTTCGACCGCTCCGACGCGCACTTCGCCGCGATACTCGCCGAGATCATCGCCGCGGGAATCGCCCAGAACGAGCAGCTGGAGGAGGTACGGCGTCTCGCCTTCACCGACCAGCTCACGGGCCTGGCCAACCGCCGCGCCATCGAGGGGAAGCTGGAGGACGGCCTGGAGCGGCACCGCGAGGACGGTTCCGTCGTCAGCCTCGTCGTCTGCGACGTCAACGGACTCAAGCGCGTCAACGACGAACTCGGCCACGCCGCGGGCGACCGGCTGCTGGAGCGCTTCGGGATGGTGCTGTCGCTGTGCGGCGCGACGCTGCCGGGGGCTCTGGCGGCGCGGCTGGGCGGTGACGAGTTCTGCCTGCTGACGGTGGGCCCCGACGCCGACGAGGTCGTACGGGCCGCCGAGGAGGTCTGCCGCAAGGCGTGCGGCCTGCCCGCCGGGGACGGGGTCGCGTGCGGCGTCGCCTCCACGGGTGACCCGATCGGCCCCGTGCGGTCTCCCGCGCGGCTCTTCCGGCTCGCCGACGCCGCGCAGTACCGCGCGAAGGCGGCACGGGCGCGCAAGCCCGTGGTGGCCGGGCGCGACGGGGGCGTCGCGGACCCGGTCGTCCGGCTCGCCGACGCCTCGGAGGCGGAGGAGGCAGCCCAGGCGCCGCCCGTGGGCGACCGTCGCCACTTCCGCCGCCACTTCCGCGGCGACGGCGCGGACCCGGCGGACGCGGCGGACCCGCCGCACCCGCCCGGCACCCCGCCCCGGGCGGACGGCCGCTCCACGGGGTGAGATTCGCGGGGTGAGATCCGCGGGGTGAGAGGGGCCGCGTACGCCTCGCGCGCTGTGTTCGGCGGCACCCGGTCGTGACAGGAATCGATTCACTCTTTAGGGTGCCTGAATATGAGTATGCACACCGTGGTGCTGGGCGACTCCGGCACGAGCCCCGAGGACGTCGTCGCGGTCGCCCGGGACGGCGCCCGAGTGGAGCTGTCGGCACAGGCGCTGGCCGCACTGGACGCCTCTCGCCGCCACATCGAGGAGCTGGCGGCCAAGCCGGACCCCGTCTACGGCGTCTCCACCGGGTTCGGCGCACTCGCCGTGCGCCACATCAGCCCCGGCCTGCGCGCACAGCTCCAGCGCAACATCGTGCGCTCGCACGCCGCCGGCATGGGCCCCCGCGTGGAGCGCGAGGTCGTGCGCGCCCTGATGTTCCTGCGGCTGAAGACGCTCGCCTCCGGGCGTACGGGCGTACGGGCCGAGGTCGCCCGGTCGATGGCGGAACTGCTGAACGCCGGGATCACGCCCGTCGTCCACGAGTACGGCTCACTGGGCTGCTCCGGCGACCTCGCACCCCTCTCCCACTGCGCACTGACCCTGATGGGCGAAGGGGACGCCGAGGGACCGGACGGCGGTCTCGCGCCCGCCGCCGAACTGCTCGCGGCGCACGGCATCACCCCCGTGGAACTGCGCGAGAAGGAAGGGCTGGCACTCCTCAACGGGACCGACGGCATGCTCGGAATGCTGATCCTCGCCTCCGCCGACCTCGCGCGCCTCTTCACCTCCGCCGACATCACGGCCGCGCTCACCATGGAGGCCCTGCTGGGCACCGACAAGGTGCTCGCGCCCGAGCTGCACGCCATCCGCCCCCACCCCGGCCAGGCGGACTCGGCCGCCAACATGCTGAAAGTGCTCGCCGGTTCGGGACTCACGGGTCACCATCAGGACGACGCCCCCCGCGTCCAGGACGCCTACTCGGTACGCTGCGCCCCCCAGGTGGCGGGCGCCGGGCGCGACACCCTCGCGCACGCCCGTACGGTCGCCGGGCGCGAGCTGGCCGCCGCCGTCGACAATCCGGTCGTGCTGCCCGACGGACGCGTCGAGTCCAACGGCAACTTCCACGGCGCACCCGTGGCCTATGTACTGGACTTCCTCGCCGTCGCCGCGGCCGATCTGGCCTCGATCGCGGAGCGCCGTACCGACCGCCTGCTGGACAAGAACCGTTCGCACGGTCTGCCGCCCTTCCTCGCCCACGACGCCGGCGTCGACTCCGGTCTGATGATCGCGCAGTACACCCAGGCGGCGCTGGTCAGCGAGATGAAGCGGCTGGCCGTCCCCGCCTCCGCGGACTCCGTCCCCTCCTCGGCGATGCAGGAGGACCACGTCTCCATGGGCTGGTCCGCCGCGCGGAAACTGCGCACGGCCGTGGGCAACCTGACCCGTGTCATCGCCGTCGAGCTCTACACGGCCGCGCGTGCGGTGGAACTGCGCGCCCAGAGCGCCAGGTTGACGCCGGGGGACGCGGCGGGGGCGATCGTGGCCGCGCTGCGCGAGGCCGGTGTGCAGGGCCCGGGCCCGGACCGCTTCCTCTCGCCGGACCTGGCGGCGGCGGAGGAGTTCGTGGGGACCGGGGCGCTGGTGCGTGCGGCTCAGTCGGTGACGGGCGAACTCGTCTGAGAGGCGCACGCGGCGCCACGGCGGCGCGCGCGGAGGGCCAAGGCGCCGCCGGTGCCCGCGAGTACGAGACAGCCGAGGGCGGCCGGGGTGCCGAAGCCGCCGTCCTCGCCGGACGGTGCCGCCGTGCCGGCCCCCTGCGGGGCCCGCCCGGCGCCGTGCGCGGCGGCCGGCGTCACCGCCTGCCGGGCGTGCGCACCCGTACCGCCGTCCGGACTGGCGTTCGCCGAGGGGACGAACCAGAGAGCGCACAGCAGCGCGCCTGCCGCGGTGGCCGTCACCAGGGAGCGGTGGCGTGCCGGCGCGGTGTCGGGTCCGGCTGCGGACACGGAGAGGGCCCCTTCCCGGTCGACGGCTGGGTCAGCCGTGAACTGTCGGCGAGGGAGCCGATGTTATAGACAGCCGCGGGTCGTACGGAAGCCGAGCCTCCGCCGCGGCCTACGCTCCGGACATGGCTGCTGACGAGACACTGCGTTCCCCGTCCACCGGCTCCCGTGGCGGGGCCGGGCCCGCCGAGGCGTCCGGGGGCCCCGGCCCCTCCCCGCACATCCGGCTACGGGTGGAGCTCGTCGTCGAGGTCGCCGACGCGGGCGCGCTCACCACCGCGGCCCTGGACCGCGTGGAGCGCGACGAGCTGATGCCGGACGAGGAACGGTCGCACGCGAGGGAGACCATCGCCTCGGACGCGGGGGAGGCCATCGCCTACCTCGTCGACCCCTTCGACCTCGTGCGCGGGCTGCCCGGAGTGGAGCTGGCGCACGCGAGTTGGGGCAGCGAGGAGTTCGCCGAGGGCGACGTCGACGACCTCTTCGCGCTCGACGGTCCCGGCGGCTGCCCGTGGGAGGACCTGGAGGAGAATCAGGGGGAGGACCTGGACGTCAGCCGGCGCTGAAGTGGTGTGGTCACAGGCGTCGTGACGGCACGTTCCGGGGCTGTGAGCGGTGCCACGTGTCGTGGAACACAGTTTTGTCACGAGTGGAACCGGTCACGTGCCTCAGTGCGTTCTGGTCCGTAGAGCTGGGTCCGCACATGTCCGGGATGCTCCGGCAGGGGGGCGAACGCGGTGATTCGGGGAGCTTGGAATTCTGACGCATATGGAGAAGCCTGTGAGCACGCTGGGTAAGCACCGCAAGGCGATGTCGATGACGGTCGCACTGCTCGGCGGGGTGCTGGTGCTGAGTTCGTGCAGCTCGTCGGAGGGCGGGGACGGGGCGGAGAAGGCCAAGTCCGAGGCGCGCGGGAAGAAGAGCTCGGAGGCCCGAATAAAGATCGGCGCCAAGGACGGGTCGGAAGGCGCGAGCATCAACACCGGCGGGAACGTCGCCGTCACCAAGGGCAAGCTCACCGACGTCAAGCTCATAGCCGTGCAGGGCGGAACGGCCGTCGAGGGCTCGATGTCCGGTGACGGCAAGAAGTGGAAGCCGCAGGACCAGCTCGAGCGCGCCACCCAGTACAAGATCACGGCGACGGCGGAGGACGAGGGCGGCCGCAAGGCCGTGGAGAACTCGACGTTCACGACCGTCTCCCCCGACAACAGCTTCATAGGCACCTACACCGGCGAGGACGGCCAGACCGTCGGCGTGGGCATGCCCGTCTCGATCAACTTCGACAAGGCGATCAGCGAAAAGAAGGCCGTGCAGAGCGCGATCAAGGTCAAGTCGAGCAGCGGCCAGGAGGTCGTCGGGCACTGGTTCGACGACACCCGCCTCGACTTCCGCCCCCAGGAGTACTGGGAGGCCGGCTCCAAGGTCACCGTCGACCTCGGCCTCGACGGTGTGAAGGGCGGGCCGAACGTCACCGGTGTCCAGGACAAGCAGGTCACCTACAACATCGGACGCGCGCAGGTCAGCACCGTCGACGTCAAGAACCACAAGATGACGGTCACGCGGGACGGCAAGGAGCTCAAGACCATCCCGATCTCGGCGGGCAGCGAGAAGAACCCCACGTACAACGGCAAGATGGTGATCTCCGAGAAGCACAAGGAGACCCGGATGGACGGCGACACCGTCGGCTTCGGCCGCAAGGGCGACGAGGGCTACGACATCAAGGACGTCCCCCACGCCATGCGCCTGTCGACGTCCGGCACCTTCATCCACGGCAACTACTGGGGCGCGCCGTTCGGTTCGGGCAACACCAGCCACGGCTGCGTCGGCCTGAAGGACAAGCGCGGCGCGGACGACAAGGGCACGGACGGCTCCTGGTTCTACTCGAACTCGATGATCGGCGACATCGTCGAGGTCACGGGCTCCCCGGACAAGACGATCCAGCCGGACAACGGGCTCAACGGCTGGAACATGAACTGGGCGGAGTGGAAGGCAGGCTCCGCCGTCTGACCGGCGCCGCCGGGCCGGCAGCAGCCGGACGAGCGCACAGGGCGGGGCCGGGGCCACAGTTGCCCCGGCCCCGCCCTTCGCCGTGCCCGAAGCCGCCGCACGTGCGCCCCGGAGAGCCACCCCCGTCCCCGCCCGGACCCGGCTGCGGGCCTGACGCGCGCCCGGCCCGGCTCCCGGTCCGGCTCCCGGATCAGCTCCCGGCAGCGTCCTGATCATCCGGGCCCTGGCCCGGCCCCGGGCCAAGGCCGAGCAGTCCGGGACGGGCGGCCAGCTCCAGGAACGGCTCACGCGGGTCCTCCAGCAGGCGCCGCTCCTCCAGGTCCATCACCCCGCCCGTGCCGGTGAGCCGGGCGGCGACCTCGCCCTGCGGGGTGAGGACGTCGTTCTCGACCTTGAAGGTCCTGCCCTCACCCCACACGAAGGCACAGGTGACCTCCACCTCGTCTCCCGCGCGCAGCTCCCGCCGGAATCTGATGTTGGTCTCCAGCGCCACCGGGCCCACGCCCCTGGCCAGCAGGTCCGCCTGACGGACCCCGGCGGCCTGCAGCATCATCCAGCGGGCGTGCTCCGCGTACTGGAGGTAGACGCTCTGGTTGAGGTGCCCCTGGGAGTCCGTCTCGTAGCCCCGGACGGTGACCGGGACGGTGAAAGCTTCAGCCATGGGCAATGTCTACCTCAGCCGCCGAGCAGACCCACCACCGCGTCGTCGAACGCCTTGAGGTCGTCGGGCCTGCGGCTGGTGACGAGGGTGTTCGGGCCGTCGTCGCAGACGACGACCTCCTCGTCGCTCCAGTGCGCGCCGGCGTTGCGCAGGTCGGTCTGCAGGCTGGGGTACGAGGTGAGCCTGCGGTCGCGTACGACGTCCGCCTCGATCAGCGTCCACGGGGCGTGGCAGATCGCCGCGATCAGCTTGCCCGACTCGCTGAAGCTCTTCACCAGCCGCACCGCGTCGTCGTCCAGCCGCAGCGCGTCCGGGTTGGCCACGCCGCCGGGCAGCAGCAGGGCGTCGTACTGCTCGGCCGATGCCTCGTCGACGGTCTGGTCGACGGGGAAGGTGTCCGCCCTGTCGAGGTGGTTGAACGCCTGGACACGGCCCGCGCCCGTGGACACCAGCCGGGGCGAGTGCCCGGCGTCCTGCACGGCCTTCCACGGTTCCGTCAGTTCGACCTGTTCGGCCCCTTCGGGGGCCATGAGAAAGGCGATGCGCATTCCGGCCACTTCCTTCCGCGCGCTGCCCGCGCATCCGCCGCGCACAGCACGTCACATACTTCGCTGTCCCCGGCCGGGTCCCCAGCCCGGTTGCGGTCATTCCGCCATGCCGCCATGCAGAGCGCGCGGGCCGTGGACCGGGCATTGGTGGGACCATTGGTGAAATCGATTTCGATGCCTTCGCCGAGTGTCGGCCGCCGTTCCCCGGCCCGGGAATTGGGAGCTGTAAAGGTGGGATTGTCCGCTTGCTTTGCGTGATTCGGGGATGTGTCCCAAGTGCCTGGAGCGTGAAAACCAGCGTCCATTGACGTGTCAGCGTCAGGCTTGTACGGTCCCGCACGAAATCGATTGCTCGCCGTCCTCCAGGTCACTCCAAGGCCCGGAACCGGCGGGAGTCACAGGGTTCCGCGCCAGCAGGGGCGTGCATCTACGCGCGTTCCTGTCCCCCACCTGGAAGGAAAAACCCATGACAAGCACGATGAAGATCAGACGCAAGACGGTCGTCCGCAGCGCCACCGCACTGGCCGCCGGGGTGCTCATCGCCACCGGTCTCGGAGTGACCGCCACGGCTGGAGAAACCGGTGCGAAGGCCGGGGACCACCGGTCCAACGCGGAGATCCTCGACGAGAAGTGCACGGTTCCGCCGGACTACGACCCCGCGATCATCAACACCGTGCACGACGTGGCCAGCGGCCGCGGCGTCACCGACAAGGTGATGCTCGCCGCCTTCGAGGCGGGCTGGGTCGAGTCCCACATGCACAACCTCAACTGTGGTGACCGCGACTCCCTCGGCGTCTTCCAGCAGCGCCCGAGCGCCGGCTGGGGCACTCCCGAGCAGATCCTGGACCCGGTCTACGCGACGAACGCGTTCCTGGACCAGGCCATCCCCAACGACCAGGCGAACCCCGGCTACACCGCGGGCGAGCTCGCGCAGAGCGTCCAGCGGTCCGCCTTCCCGGACCGCTACGACCAGAGCGAGGGCAAGGCCCGGGAGATGATCGCCGCGGCCGAGGCGGGCTGAGTCCCGGCACCTCCGGTACCGGCTCCACCGCCGCACGGCCGTGAACCGGCCGCGCGGGGGTGAGAGCCGTGCGAGCAGCCGAGCTGCTCATCCGGCGAGGCGTGCAGCCGTCCTGTCGGCGTCCTGGATTCCAGGTGTGTGACGGCCGCCGCCTTCGACGGCGGGCGGCACCGGTCCACCGGTGCCGCCCGCTGCTACGGGACATGTGGCGTCACACGTTCTCGTCCATGCGGATGGCCCCGCGCAGACGCTCGTGGGCATCCCGCGTACCGCCCTCGTGCTGTTCCAGCATCACGGCGGCTATCGCGTCGAGTTTGCGCTGCAGGGCGTGTTCCGCCCTGCGCTCCGTGTTCTTCAGGAGCGTGAGCAGAAGCAGGTTGACGGCGGCCAGCAGATCACCGGCGAACATCATCCAGGCCAGCGGGACACCGGTGAGGTGCACGGTGACGAAGGCCGCGATCAGCAGCAGGCAGAAGACGTAGAACAACGGTGAACTGGTGACGTTGGAGGCGGACTCGGCCAGGCGCTCGAAAGGGCCCCTGCGTTCGCCACCTCGAACTGCCGGGTGCTGGGTTGACATGCTTCTCCGATCTGTCGGTGCCTGCTGCCGGACGGGCCGGCCAGGAGCCGGGTACCCGGCGCGCGGCACTCACTCGTGCGCAGACGGTTCACCGTGCGCAGCCGGGGTGTTGAGAACCTCCAGCGCAGTGCCCGGAATGTCGGAGAAGAAGCGGATCGTGGTGATCTGCGCGCGGCCGCCGAGCGGACGTACGACCGTCACCGGTTCACTCAGCTCGGCCTGCACATTCGTCTGCGAGGACATCGCGACGGCGAGACGCCCGTCCTCGACGGAGGCCATGCCGCTCTCGTTGTAGTTGCGCACGCGCCGGACGGAGGTGATCAGCCGGCGGGGAACGCGCAGATCCAGGAAGACCCCCGAGCGGATACGCAGTTCGCCGGGCGAGACGACGTGCGGACGGGTCGCCCTGGCCGCCAGGATCGCCAGCACCGCCACCACCGAGTAGACGTCCACCACGAGGAAGACCGCGCGCAGTCCCGCGGGCGCCCCCAGTGCGCGCAGCAGCAACTCCGTGCCCACCGTCTCGACGGCCATCACGAACAGCAGCGCCAGCAGCGTGGATGCCTGTTCCCGCCAGTAGGGCAGGGCGACGGCTCCGGGCGGCACGCCGTCGCGGCGGCGCAGTGCCCACAGGGCTATCGCGGACATGCCCCGCAACTCGAAGCCCACGATCCTGCGCACCGGGACGGGAACCATCCGTCCGACGGTCCGCCGCAGCGCCGTACGCCGTCCCGCGCCGCCGCTTACTTCGGCCCTGAACAGCCGGGACGCGGTCACCACTTCCAGCACGACCACCGACAGGACGGCGAACTCGGCCAGGACGAGCACCGGTCCGGGCAGCGACACCCCGGAGACGAGCAGCAGCGCGAGCAGCAGCTCCGCCGGGAGCACGGCCAGCAGGGCGGCACGCGAGATCCGGAGCATCACGATTCCCCCTTCAGGCGGGTCATGAGCAGCCGGAAGACCTCGATCTGCGCGGGCGACATCTCGGCGGCCAGGTTCTCCAGCCACCGCCCGCCGCCCTCCAGGTCCTGCCCGTCCTCCCGGTCCTCGCCTCCGAGGGTCGTCCCTGCCCGGTTCCCGCCCGGCACGGCCACCGGCGGCCGGCCGGTGGCCGTGTCCGGGTTCCCGGTCATCGCCGAGGCCATCTCGTCGGGGATGTGGGCGGCCAGGTCGGCGGCGAGCGCCGCGACGCGGGGGTCGCCGGGTGCGGCGTCGGCGAGTTCGTCGAGCCGGGAGTAGAGCGCGTGGGCCCGCTCGACCGCGGCGGGCTCCGTGAGCGGGCGCAGCAGACCGGCGAGGTGTGCCTGGTCCTCGGGTCCGGCCAGGGTGCTGACGAGAGTGAGCATCTCCCGGTCGAACTCGGCGAACTGCGAGCCGCCGGCGGGCAGTCCGCGCAGCACCTCCGCCATCTCGGGGGAGACCGTCGAGTCGGGGTGCAGCTCGGCCTCCGCCAGCAGCGCCGCCAGCCGCTGCCGTCTGGCACCGATCCTCTCCTGCTGCTTTGCCAGGTCCGCGTCGAGCTCCAGGAGCACTTCGCGCAGTTCCCGGCCCCGCTCGTCGGCCAGCACGTCGCGGATCTCCTCCAGCGACAGGCCGAGTTCGGCCAGCCGCCGTACGCGGGCCAGGGTCACCGCGTCCCGCAGGCGGTAATCCCGGTAGCCGTTGGACAGGCGTGAGGGCTCGGGGAGGAGACCCAGCCGGTGGTAGTGCCGCACGGTTCGGGTGGAGACCCCGACCAGGGCGGCGAGCTCGCCGATTCGCATGCACCGATTGAAGACCTTGACGCTGCGGCAAGGTCAACACACCACCCCCGGGACGCGCACCGGCCCGCGGCCGCTCTCGGCCCGTCTGCGCACTCGGGGGCGAAGGCTCAGCGTGCGCTCGGCTCGCGGCGACTGCTCACCGCCGGGCCGTGGCGGCGGCAGGGACGGGTGACCGACGGGCGCCGCCGGCTCAGGCCGTTCTCTTGTCGGCCGTGTCCCGCCACCAGGCCACGCCGACCGGGACGAGGGCGAGGAGGAAGAGAGCGGGCGTGACAGCCAGGAGCCAGACCGGCACGTCCGCCGTTTCGGACGTGCGCCACTGGACCCAGCACAGCGGCACCAGACCCACACCGAGCCCGGCGTTCAGGACCAGCAGGGACCTGGCCGTGCGGCGGGCCGAGACCGCGCTGGCCGGGCGGCTGCTCAGGCCGCCCGCGGGCCGGCCGTCCCGGGGCTCCGGCATCTCGTCCAGCGGGGTGATGCGCGCCGTCAGGGCCGCGCAGCCGACGACGACCAGGGTGATTCCCGCATAGGTGAGAACCGGGACGAAGACGCTCCAGAAGGTCTTCCCCGTCCAGGCGTCGACGCCGTCCGGGCCGATGTGCAGGGGCACCCGGTCGGGCAGCTCCGGGTACCGCACAGCGCCCCACACGGCCATCGCGCCGAGCGTCAGGAGGCTCGGCATCAGCCAGGTCCACAGCGGCCCGCTCCTTCCGGGCGCGGGCCGGCTCGCCACGTCGGTCTCGGGCCGGTCCTGTCCGGTGGCTGTTCGTCCTCGGCTCATGCCTCAGATTGTGCACCGCCGCCCCGGGCCCGGTCAGTGCTGAGCGGCGTCGCCCGACGCCTCTGTACGGACGCCGTCCGGCGGCAGCCGCCCGGGCTCCCCGCTTCCCGGCGGGCGGCCCGGCGCACCCGTAGGGACGGCGACCCTGTTGGTTTCGCCGGTGGCGGAACGCCGCTCCCGGGGGGAGCCCGTCCGGGCGGGACGCTCCTACTCTGGGGAGGTGAGCAGCCACTCGCCGAAACAGGACCGCGTCATCCCACTGAGTCCCCACCCGCCGGCGGCGCACGCCCGAGGGGCCGTGGAGCCTCTGTGGCGGCACCTCGTCGGAGACGTACTGCGCAAGGAACGCCGCGCTCAGCAGCGCACCCTCCAGGACGTCGCCGACGCGGCCCGCATCTCCATGCCCTACCTCTCCGAGGTCGAACGGGGTCGCAAGGAGGCCTCGTCCGAGGTGCTCGCGGCCGCCGCCAAGGCACTCGGGCTGGGGCTGGCCGACGTCCTCTCACTCGCCGGGAGCGAACTGGCCGGGCCTTACCGGCGGCGTCCGGCCGCGTCCCCTGCCGCAGCGCCGGCTGCCGGCGCCCCGCGCACTCCGGCGCACGACGCCGGCTCCCGGGGCGCGGCCGCGGAGGACGAGGCGGCCACCGTGACGTCCGTGACGCAGATGAGCGCCCGGCGTAACGGGCCTGCCGCCCGGGCGGGGAGACGCCCGGGCGACGTGCGCCTCGCCGCCTGAGAGCCGAGCGTTCTCCCGGTCGCGGCGGTCAGCCCGGCTGCATCCGCCTGCTCAGCACCTCGTCGGCGAGCCCGTAGGCCACCGCCTCGTGCGCGGTGAAGACCTTGTCACGGTCCATGTCGGCGCGCAGCGTCGCGACGTCGTGGTGGGTGTGACGGGCCAGCACCTCCTCGACCTCGGACCGGATGCGCATCATCTCCTCTGCCTGCAGGCTCAGATCCGAGACCGTCCCCTGCCTGCCGCCGCTCGCAGGCTGCCCCAGCAGCACCCGCGAGTGTTCCAGTACGTAGCGGCGGCCGGGGTCGCCCCCTGCCAGCAGCACCGCCGCGGTGGAGGCCGCCTGCCCGACGCAGTAGGTCGAGACCGGTGCGCCGACGAAGGTCATCGTGTCGTAGACGGCTGTCAGCGAGGTGTACGAGCCGCCCGGTGAGTTGATGTAGACGGAGATCTCGCGGTCCGGGCCTGAGGACTCCAGGTGGAGGAGCTGGGCGATGACGGAGTTGGCGACGCCGTCGTCGATCTCGGTGCCGAGGAAGACGACGCGTTCGGCGAGCAGGCTGCTGTAGATGTCGTAGGCGCGCTCTCCCTGCGGGGTGCGCTGGATGACGGTCGGAATCGTGTACTGGCTCATCTCACAGCCCCGTCCGTCGCGTCGGGACGGCCGGACGGACGTCGTCCAGCGACTGGACGACCCGGTCGGCCAAGCCGTACTCCACCGCCTGCTCGGCCGTGAACCAGCGGTCGCGGTCACCGTCGCGGGAGATCGTCTCCTCGCTCTGCCCGGTGTGCTCCGCCGTGATCCGTTCGATGGACCGTTTCATGAACTGGAGGTTCTCGACCTGGATCGCGATGTCCGCGGTCGGCCCGCCGATGCCCGCGGACGGCTGGTGCATCATGATCCGCGAGTTCGGCAGGGCGTGGCGCTTCCCCGCCGCCCCCACCGTCAGGAGGAACTGCCCCATGCTCGCCGCGAAGCCCATGGCGAGCGTGGAGACGTCGTTGGGGACGAGCCGCATCGTGTCGTAGATCGCCAGTCCCGCCGTCACGGAACCGCCGGGGCTGTTGATGCAGAGGCTGATGTCGGACCGCGGGTCCTCGGCGGACAGCAGGAGCAGCTGCGCGCAGACGCGGTTCGCGGAGACGTCGTCGACCTGGCTGCCGAGGAGGACGATCCGCTGGGTGAGGAGCTGCGCGGCGAGGTGGTCGTCGAACCGGCTCGCAGGTGTCTCCTCCTGCGATGCGCGCGGGACCCCGGCGGGGTCGTGCTGGATGGCGAGTGGCGGCATCGGGGCTCCTTCAGACGGGGCGGGAGCGGCGCGATTCGCCGCTCACATCCCACTGTTGGCCCGCCGGGGACGCCGCGTCAGAGGTCTTGCCCCTCGGCAGATTCGCCGAGGGCAGAGGCCGCCGGAAACGAAGAGGTTCCCGTACGCACCGCTGACGGCGCGTACGGGAACCTCGACGGGGCGGTGTGCCTACTTGGCAGCCGGCTCGCTCGGCTCTTCTTCCTTTGCGGTGCCCTCACCGCGGACGTGCGCCACGAAGGAGCTGAGCTCCCTCTTGACGATGGGCGCGAGCAGATACAGGCCGGTGACGTTGAAGACGGCCAGCAGGAAGAGCATCGCGTCAGCCATGCTGATCAGGGTGTCGAGGGAGAGCAGCGCACCGGCGACACAGACCACGCTGTAGACGATGTTGAAGGTCATCTCGCTGGTGCGGGACTTCCCGAACAGGTAGCACCAGGACTTGAGACCGTAGTAGCCCCATGTCAGCAGCGTGGAGAACGCGAACAGCAGGACCGCGACCGTCAGCAGGTTCGGGAACCAGGGCAGCACCGTCCCGAACGCGTCCGAGGTGATGGTGACACCGTCGACCTCGTTGCCGTCCTTCGCCTCGCTCCAGCTGGCCGGGTCGGCGATGACGATCGTCAGCGCGGTCATGGTGCAGATGATGACCGTGTCGATGAACGGCTCCAGCAGGGCGACCAGGCCCTCGCTGGCGGGGTGCTTGGTCTTCACCGCGGAGTGGGCGATCGGCGCGGAGCCGAGACCGGCCTCGTTGGAGAAGGCGGCACGCTGGAAGCCGACGATCAGCGCACCGATGACACCGCCCGCGACGCCCTCGGGGTTGAAGGCACCCTCGATGATCGTGGCGATCGCGGAAGGTACCGCGGTGACGTTGATGAGGATGACCGTCAGGCAGGCCAGGATGTACATGATCGCCATGGCGGGGATCAGCCGGCTGGTGACGGAGGCGATGGAGCGGATGCCGCCGATCAGGACGATCGCCACCATGGCGGCGATCAGCAGACCGAAGGCGAGCGCGCCGCCGGAGGAGCCGAGCGGGCCGTCCTCGCCGCCCGTGGTGGCGGCGAGCTGGGCGTAGCTCTGGTTCACCTGGAAGAGGTTGCCGCCGAAGAGGCCGAAGAAAAGGATCATGGTCGAGGCGAGCCCGGCCAGGACCGAACCGAAGACCTTCCCGCGCTTGCCGAAGCGCTCCGCGAGCCCCTTCGGCAGGTAGTGCATCGGGCCACCGGAGACGGTGCCGTCAGCGTGCACCTCGCGGTACTTGACGCCAAGGGTGACCTCGACGAACTTGGTCGCCATCCCGAGCAGACCACAAAGGATCATCCAGAAGGTCGCGCCGGCACCGCCGATGCTCACGGCGACCGCGACGCCGGCGATGTTGCCGAGCCCGACCGTGCCGGAGACGGCGGCGGTCAGCGCCTGGAAGTGGTTGACCTCACCGGAGGAACCGCCCTCGTCGTACTTCCCGCGCACGACGTCCAGGGCGAGCTTGAACTTGCGGAACTGGATGACGCCGAACCAGGTGGTGAAGACAAGACCGGCGACCACCAGCCACACCACGATGAGCGGCAGATCCGCGCCGGCCACGGGGACCGCGTAGAAGACGACCTCGGTCAGCCACGTGGCGACCGGATCGAAGATCTCGTTGACGGTCTTGTCGATGTTGTTCGTCAGAGAGTCAAGTGACATGGGTCACCTTTGGCAGAAGTGGAACGGAATTGGGCGGAGTGTGTCCCAAATACTCGTGTGGCGCCCCGATTGTGCAGGCGCCGCTGGATGGAGTTGGGACACTGTACTGCGGCCGACGTTCACCGACCCTTCAGAAGAAGGTACTCAAAGGGCAGGCCAAAGGCCGGGTTGTCGTCAGTTCCTATCACGCGTCAATTGCGGGAGGAAGGATGACGATCACTAATTCCTGTGGCGGTAGTCACAAGTTGATGACAGTAGTGCCCGAGGGGCGGCCGCGGCCGCCGCACCGCTGGTGAGCGTGTCTTTTCACTGCCCGGATGTGATCGCTCACGCGTGCCGACGGGCGGTTACCGGGCAGGAAGAATCCGCTCCGTTCGTGACGGGATGCTTTCTGTATTCCGGGACGGCCGAAAACTGTGTCTGAATTCGTGACCGAGCCGTATCCGAATCGAGCCGTGCAGGCGCGGGACGCCTGCGTCTGCAATGGGCCGCATGCCCGGATGTGCGTGCTGCGTCCCGCCGGCCGGGTCCGCCGGACCCGGCCGGCGGCGCATCAGCCGGTCCCGAACGGCATGCCCAGCTCGACGCCCGTACCGCCGAGGCCGCAGTAACCCGTCGGGTTGCGCTCCAGGTACTGCTGGTGACGGGCCTCGGCCGGATAGAAGGGAAAGGACTCCGCGGGAACGATCTCGGTGGTGATGTCGCCGTAGCCCGCGTCGCGGAGGGCCTTCTGGTAGGCGTCGCGGGACGCCTGCGCCGCCGCCTGCTGGGCGGGGGAGTGGAAGAAGACCATCGAGCGGCAGTGCGTGCCGACGTCGTTGCCCTGCCGGAAGCCCTGTGTCGGGTCGTGGGACTCCCAGAACAGCTTGAGCAGTTCCCCGTACGAGACCTTCGAGGGGTCGAAGACCGCGCGGACCGTCTCCGCGTGACCGGTGCGGCCGTCGGCGACCTCCTCCGAGATGGGATTCGGCGTGCTGCCGCCCTGGAAGCCGACAAGAGTGGTCCACACGCCGGGAGTCCGCCAGAAGCGCCGCTCGGCGCCCCAGAAGCATCCCAGCGCGAAGTCGGCGGTCTCGAAGCCTTCCGGGCAGGGGCCCGACAGAGGGGTGCCGAGCACGGGATGGGTCTCCGGAATGGAGAACATCGGCTCGGTGCGGCCCGGTAAGGCTTCCTCGGGGGTGGGGAGGCGGTGGGTGAAGGAGTTCAGCATGGCTCTCCGTGGTCGGGTCGCTCGGGGATGGACCCCGCTCGTGTTCGTCGCGTGCCTCCGTAGCCTCTACCCCGCGCGAGGCCGGATCTCGCCCCGGAGAGCAGCGGGGCGGGGAGCTGGAGGCCCGCGGAGAGGTCTGCGGGGAGGGGAACGGACGGCCGGCACGTACGACGCCTCGCGCCGCCGTGCGCCGGACCGCGTGCCCGGCCGAGCGTCCGGGGCCCCTACCGAAAGTCCACTCCTGCCGTCCCGGCCTGATCGCTCAGGGCCCGGGCAGCGCATACTGAACTCACGATGACGAAACCCTCCGCGCCTCGGCGCCATCTGCCCACCAGTCCCTTCAAAGCTCCCGCCGATCCGTTGGCCAAGCACTTCGCACTGGGTGACCGGGTCTCACATGACCGGTACGGCCTGGGCAGAGTCGTCGGTGCCGAGGAAGGCATCGCGATGCTCGTCGACTTCGGCTCCCACCAGGCCCGCATCGTCAGCCCCTACACGGGGATGGACAAGCTCTGACACCGTGACCACACGGAATCCGGCCTGCGGGAGCCCGGACGCGACTCGGCTGGCACGTCGCCGCCGGATCCGGCGAGGTTCCCGGCCGGAGTCCGCCGGCGCGGGAAGCCGGCGTCCGGTACCCGGCCCCGGCGCCGGCCGGGAGTGACTCCGGCCGGGCCGGTTCACATCCCGTGCCGGCGAACCCGCCGCGCCGTCTGCAACGAGCAGTACGGCGCCCACGGGCCGATGAACGGCGGGACGCTCCGTACGACCACGAGGCGGCCCCGGAGCCGGCATCCGTGCCGTGAGTGGCTCCCCGGACGCAGCACCGCAAGCCCGCGGTACGCCCCGGGAGTTCCGGGACCTCCCGGGGCCGCGCCGGACTCCCGGCCCGAAAGCCGAGGTCAGGGGGAGAGCAAGGCACGCTCGTCCCGTTCGACTCCGCGTACAGAGACGCGGCAGGACTTGTACGTCATGCGCATGGCGTCATGCTTTGCCTTGGGCTCCACTGTTGCGCACCCCGGATCGACCTCCCGAGAGGCGGGACCCGCGCATGGCTGACAACGGAGGATTCCTGAAGGTCCTCGGCAGAGGGGACGTCCTGGCCCTGGCCTTCGGCGCGATGATCGGCTTCGGCTGGATCGTGCTGACCTCCGACTTCATCAGCGAGGCCGGGCCGCTCGGCGCCGCCCTGGCCATGGCGGGCGGAGGGCTGATCGTCTGCATGGTCGGCCTCACCTACGCCGAACTCGTCTCCGCCATGCCCCACGCGGGCGGCGAGCACAACTACGCGCTCCGGGCGCTGGGCGGGCGGGGGGCGTTCGTGGCGTCCTGGGCCCTGGTCCTGGGATACGCCTCCGTCGCCGCCTTCGAAGCCGTGGCCCTGCCGCAGACCGTCCTCCACCTCTTCCCCGACATGCTCGCCGGTCATCTGTGGACCGTCGCCGACTACGACGTCCATGCCAGCTGGGTCGCAGTCGGCGTCGTCTCGGCGGTCGGCATCACCGCTCTGAACTACCGCGGCATCCGCCCGGCCAGCGTGTTCCAGACCATCGCCGTGCTGTTCCTCCTCGCCTCCGGAGCAGCCCTGCTGCTCGGGTCCCTCACCGGCGGCTCCACCGGCAACATGCGGCCACTGATCGCCGGCGGGATGGAAGGGTTCTTCACGGTCCTGGTCGCCGTGCCCTTCCTGTTCGTCGGGTTCGATGTGATCCCGCAGTCCGCGGCGGAGATCAAGCTGCCCTACCGTCAGATGGGAAAGCTGCTCGTCGTCTCCGTGCTCTGCGCGACGGTCTGGTACGTCATGATCATGTTGACGGTGGGCTCGGGTCTGAGTGCCTCTGCCCTCGCGGACTCCGAACTCGCCTCCGCCGACGCCATGGCCGCCGTGTGGAACAGCGAAGCCATGGGCGACGTTCTCGTCATCGGCGGCATCGCGGGCATCCTGACCAGCTGGAACGCATTCCTCATCGGCGGCAGTCGCCTGCTGTACGCCATGGCACGCTCCAGGATGGTTCCCGGCTGGTTCGGCCGTGTCCATCCCCGGTTCCGCACGCCCGGCAACGCGGTGCTCTTCATCGGGGGACTGTCGGTGCTCGCCCCGCTGTTCGGAGAGCCGATGCTGGTGTGGTTGGTCGACGCCGGTGGCATCAACATCGTGATCGCGTACACCGTCGTCGTGATGTGCTTCCTGATGCTGCGCCGCCGTGAACCGGCCATGGACCGGCCCTTCCGCACCCCCGGCGGCGTCGCCTCCGGCGTCGTCGCACTGATACTCAGCCTCGGACTCGCCACGCTCTACCTGCCCGGCATGCCCGCGGCTCTCATATGGCCGGCGGAGTGGGCGATCGTCGGGGGCTGGTGGCTGGTCGGAGCGGTGTTCCTGTGGCGCCTGCCCAGGGTCGCCGCGGGCGAGGACGCCGAACAGCGCCTCATAGAAGCAGTCGCGGCACGCGACACAGTGACGCCTCGCTAGTACGTGACCGGAAGTGATCACCGGAGCGGGTTGACGGCCGGGCGGCCGCGGCGGTGGTGTCACGCAGGTCAACAAGGTCGCGCCACCGCCTGTCAGTTCCCCGGTCTACGGTCGTCCGCATGGCCGAGCCTTCCTTTCTGGCCGCCGTACGTGCGTCGTACGACACGGTTGCCGTCGACTACGTCGAACGCGTCCCGCCTCCGGCCGAGATGGATCCGCTGTCACGCGCGATGCTGGCGGGGTTCGCCGAACTCGTGCGGACGGCCGGTCCGGGGCCGGTGGCGGACCTGGGATGCGGCCCCGGCCGCGTGACGGCGCACCTGGCCGGGATGGGGGTGTCCGCCTTCGGCGTCGATCTGTCACCGAAGATGATCGGGCTGGCCCGGCACGCATATCCGAACCTGTGGTTCACCGAGGGCTCGATGACCTCGCTGGAGATGGGGGACGACGAGCTCGGCGGCATCCTGGCCTGGTACTCCACCCATCACACGCCCCCGCGGTGGCTGCCGGTGGTGTTCGCCGAGTTCCACCGCACGCTCGCGCCCGGCGGCCACCTGCTCTGGGGAGACCATGTCGGCGATGAACGGCTGCATTCGACCCGGGGCTACGGCCGTCCGGTCTCCTACGAGTCGTACCTTCTGCCGCTGAACCGCGTGGTCGGCCTGCTGGAGCAGGCCGGACTCGTTGTCACCGCGAGGCTGGAGCAGGAGCCCGGCGGACGGATGAGGAGACCGCACGCCTGCCTGCTGGCCCGCAAGCCTGAACGGCCCTGACGGGGCTTGTTCCTGCGGCGAGGCCGCTCGCGTGCCAGAACGCAGACGGTCACGGGGCGGGCGGGGCGCTGGATGGAGAGGGCGGCCGCACCAGCGGATGCCCTGTGCGCCTCGATCGGCTTCGCCCAGGAGGCGTCGGCCGGCGTGAAGCGGCCGGCTTCAGGGTGGCGCGGTGTGCGGCACCGGCACAGCGGCGCTCCGCGCGACGAGGCCCGAGGACGTCGGGTCACCCTCCCGGCTGGGGGCGTTCGCTCCGCCGTGAAATTCAGTGGATCGGTCCGGGTGGGCCGTGCGACGGTCCCGGCTGGTGCCGGGACCTCGACACGACGGCGCCGCCGACGCGCGTCGCGCCACGTGCGAGGTCACAGAGAAGACGCCGGCCGCTGCCTGGTCAGCTCCGGCCGCTGAGAGGGGATCCCTTGTCGCAACCACCGCATCACCGTGTCGCCGGGCCGGCCGGTGACCTCGCCGTGGCGGACCACGGCGGTGACGGCCCGGATGTCGTGCTCTGTCACGGAGCGAACCGCAGTCTGCTCGACTGGGAGCGCATGCGACCCCATCTGACCGGCATGCGACTGGTCTCCTACGACCTCCGCGGGCACGGCCTGTCCGACCCGCCGGTGGACGGCGACTACAGCTGGGCCGCTCACCTCGCCGACCTGGACGCGATCGCCGACGCGTTGGCCCTGGACAATCCGCGCGTGATCGGCCACTCCCTGGGCGGCATGATCGCTCTGTGCCATGGCCACCGGCGCCCTGAATGCCCCGGGGTGGTCGATCTCGACGGTTTCGGTGGGGGCGATGCGGAGCTGTATCCAGGTCTGGAGGCAGGGGTCGTCGCGGACCGGCGCGCGCAGCAACTCGCGGCTCACTCCGCGGCACTCGCACCGGACGTCCTCGATGCGGAACAGGCCGAACAGGCAATCGAGCGGACCCGTCAGGCAGCCGCGGTGTACGGACTGGACACCGCGCTGGAGGAAGCCGGCACCCGGCGTTCGCTCCAACTGCTGGCGGACGGACGCTACCGGCGCAAGCCGGCGGCTTCGGACCAGGCACCTCTGATGGAACCGCTCGAGGGCTGGAACACCTTCACAGTCGTACGCGAGGCGGTCTGCCCCACGCTCCTCGTGCAGGGTGGCCAGGTCCCGAATCTGGCCGGACTGCCCGCACCCCTCCGGGAGTTGAACGAGGCACTGCTGGCCGGAGTGCACAACGGGCTCGAAGCGCTGAGGAAGAACGGCCGACCGGGACTGCGCATCACCCGGGTGCAGGATGCCGGACACATGCTGCACCTGCAGTCGCCGAAGGAAGTGGGCGGTCTCGTACGGGACTTCCTCCTCCCATAGGTGTGGCGGGCGAGCCCGCGCACCTCCGCCTCGGTAAGCCCGCCGGCCGGGGGAGCTCTTCAGCACGTGGTGGTCCGTCGCGGAGATCTTCTCGTGCCTCGTGACGCTCCGCCAAAGCCGCCTCCAAGCTGCGCTCCCGGCTGCGCTCCCGGCCTGGGCGGCCGTTTCCCCGCGTGCGAACCGCGGGGAAACGGCCGCCCGTCAGATCACAGGCCGGTCAGGGACCAGAGGTTCTTGGCGTCGTTGCTGTCGTTGTCGAGGACGACGACTTGGTTGGGCGCGTTGTAGTACGGGGTCATGGCCTGGTGCGTGGAGCGGTTGACGATCTTGTAGAGGTTGCTGAACGGCGCCCGCTCCAGATCCCACTGGTACTCGAAGCTGTCCGCGCAGTTGCCCTGGGTCACATAGGTCTTCGCGTAGTAAGTGCCGCCGGGCTTCAGGCACTTGCGGGTGGAGTTGTTACGGATCAGGTAGTGGCCGCTGCTGCTCTCCTCCAGTGTCCACTGGTCGCTGCCGTAGGTGGGCCCGTTCCAGGCCCACGTGTAGATGCCGTCCTCCCGGTTGTTCCCGTAGTCGTTGGGAATGAGGTGTCCGCTGGTCGCGGAGTTGACGATGGTGACGGGAGTGATCCGGTCGCCCGGAGCGGCCGTGGCCGTGGTGACGGACGTGCCCAGCATCGCGGCGATCAGGCCGACGACCGTGGCCAGGCGCGTGACGAGAGTGCGGTGCATGCGAATTTCGATCCTCCTGAAAGGGTGCGCGCATGCCGGGGAACAGTGGTCCGCCCGGCAGCGAGGACAACACACATCAGGAAATGCGGTAAGGACGGCAGAAGTACATGGGGTCCGCACGAAACCACCCGAGGGATGGATGGAACGAGGGCGCCTCTTGACGAACGCCTTGTCTCTCCCGTGAATTCGACCGCCGGGGCGTTCACGCTTTCCGCCGTGTTCAGGTCAGCACGCCTCCCCGCCCGCCGACCCTGCCTGCGTTGTGTTCGCCCGGGTACGGCTGCCCGGACACAGGCCCGGAAGTGCGGCCGACCGGATAGCGGGGCTGCGACGACGAGACGTCCGCGCCGCGCACTGATTCCTGCGGGGACGGTCCGCTCAGAAGAGGTCCTCGCCGGGCATGCCGGCCGCCTGCCGGATCCAGCTCGCGATGAGTTTCTCCGCCGGCTCGTCATCCTCATGGATGTCGAGGTAGCGCACGTGCTCGTGCTTGGAGTCGCCAGGGGGGAGCGGGTCCAGCGACGAGCCGTTGAGCCACGTCACTCTCACGTACCTCGTGAAGCAGTGGAGACTGAGGAACCATCCGTTGCCTTCGGTGCCGTAGAAGGGCGAGTTCCAGCGGACCGCCTTGCGCACGCCGGGGACGGTGCGCACGACGAGGTCGTCCAGGTGCCGGCCGACATCGTGTTTCCAGGCGGGCATTGCGGCGATGTACGCCTGGACAGGCTCATCGCCGTCGCCCTTCGGAATCTGAGGGTTGCCGCCCGACAGCAGCCGGGGATTCTGTGATGGTCGATCCGCCATCCACCCATGCTAAGTAGCCATGACCGAATCCCGCCGTAGCCTCGCAATTACCGTTGAGGCACTTCCGGGTGCCGCACCGGTTTCACCTTGGGCCGGGCTTTCCAGGCCGTCCAGGGGCGCGCTCGGGGTTGTCGACGATTTCCTCGCAGTTCATCGCCCCGATGAACTCCGCCAAAGGCCCGAAGCTGTCCCTGAAGAATGCGATGCGGCCGCTGTCACTCGTGGTCGGATCCGAATCCCCGAGCGAACGGAACCGGCACCAGCCGTCGGCCGGCAGGACGAGAGCCCGCGGCCGAGCCGTACTGTCCGCTGAGCAAGGAGCGAACGGACCCTCAGCCGTCCCCGGCCGTCGCCGCGAGGCGCCGGGCGAGCTGAGCAGCGGCCTCTCGCAGTTCCGGAGGCTCCAGCACCTCCGCCTCAAAGCCCAGCCGGGCCACGTGTACGGCGAGCCAGTCCAGGTCCTCCCCGCCCGTGACGAGCACGCACCACCCGTCGTGATCGTCCTCGACGCGCCCCACCTGGGGAGGCACCATCTCCCGCACCTGGTCGGGCCGGCCGCGCAGCCGCACCCGGGCGACATACCGGTACGGCGCCGCGGTCACCGACCGCTGCACGTAGGCGACCGGATCCGGATGCTCTCTCACCCGGAAGCGCCAGGTCGAAGCCACCACTTCGCGCATCCGGTCGAGCCGGAAGGTGCGCCAGTCGTCGCGGTCGACGTCCCAGGCCATCAGGTACCAGCGGCGGCTGGTGGCGACCATTCGCACCGGCTCGACCGAGCGTCCGCGCTCGTCGCCGTCGCGTCCGGCGTACCGGAACCGCACCCGTACGGCGTCGCGGCAGGCGCGGGCGAGTGTCACCAGCAGCTCCGCGTCGATCTCGACTCCGGGGCCGACAAGGGTCTCGGTGGCGCCGTGAACTGCCTGCACCTCGGCGCGCAGCCTGGGCGGCATCACCTGGTCGAGCTTCGTGAGAGCCCGCAGAGCCGCCTCGCCCGCCCCGGCGACGGTGCCGCCCGATGCGAGCCGCAGGGAAACCGCCGTCGCGATCGCCTCCTCGTCGTCGAGGAGCAGCGGCGGCAACCGGGTGCCCGCGCCGAGCTGGTAGCCGCCGCCGACGCCCGCCGTCGCGTGTACCGGGTAACCGACCGCGCGGAGCCGGTCCACGTCACGGCGCACCGATCGGTCGGTGACACCCAGCTCTGCGGCGAGCTCGGCGGCGGTCCAGGTCGGCCGGCGCTGCAGCAGCGCCAGCAAACGCAGCACCCGCTCGGTCGTCCCCTCCACGGTCACGCACTCATCGTTCCACAGATCACGGAACGATCCTGTCCGCTATATGCGGAAGGCTGGCACCATGACCGACCAGATCTGGAACCCCCTGCTCCGAGACCAGCTCGACTGGCACTGGACCCAACAGCTGCGCGACCGTCTCGACGGTCTCACCGACGACGAGTACTTCTGGGAGCCGGAGCCCGGCTGCTGGAGCGTGCGCCCACGCGGCACCGGCACCGCACCCGTGCAGGCCGGGTCCGGAGCGATGACCATCGACTTCGCGATGCCCGAGCCCGACCCGCCACCGTTCACGACGATCGCCTGGCGACTCGGGCACGTGATCGTCGGCGTGCTCGCGGTGCGCAACGCCGCGCACTTCGGTCGTGAGACCACCGACTACCAGTCGTTCGAGTACGCCGGGACCGCGGCTGCGGCGCTGGCCCAGCTCGACGCGGAGTACGCCACATGGCTGGCGGGGGTCGAGTCGCTGGGCGAAGCCGGCCTCACCCGTCCATGCGGAGAGTCCGAGGGCCCGTACGCGGCGCATCCTCTGGCGGCGCTCGTGCTGCACATCAACCGGGAGCTGATCCACCATCTTGCCGAGGTGTGCCTGCTCCGCGACCTGCACCGGCACACCCGCCTGCAGACCCGACGGGAGGCGAGCTGAGATGGCCCGCGACGTGCAATTCACCTTCGACGCCGCCGATCCGGGCGGGTTGGCGGCGTTCTGGGCCGAGGCCCTCGGCTACCGGCTGATGGATCCGCCCGGCGGATTCGAGTCGTGGGAACAGGCCCTGGACGCGATGGGCGTACCGCCCGGGAGCCGTAACGATGCCTCGGCGCTCGTCGATCCCGAAGGCTCCCGGCCGCGGCTGTTTTTCCAGAAGGTGCCGGAGCGCAAGCAGGTCAAGAACCGCGTGCACCTCGACGTGCGAGCCGCCCCCGGGCTCGAGGGCGATGAGCGGATGGCGGCTCTGGAGACGGAGGCCGAGCGGCTCGTCTCACACGGCGCCACCCGGCTCAGGCGCTTCGAGCCCGCGCCGCCGCTCTGGACCGGACACATCGTGATGTCCGACCCCGAGGGCAACGAGTTCTGCCTCGACTGATCAGCCGCACTGCGGCGTGCACTGTTCAAGAACCCGCCCCGCCATGTCGGTCTCGTCGAGCTTGCAGATCGCCGCGGTGGTTTCGACGCCGTCGTCGTGCAGCAGCTGGCGCATGCGGGAGATGTCGATGAAGGCGGCATCGCTGATCTCGACCCCCACTTCGGCCAGCTCGACGAGCTGTCCGGCAAGGCGTTCCACCTCCGCGACCACGTGCTTCGGGACTCCACCGGCCACGTTGGCGTGGTCCGGGTCGTACTCCCAGCGCCATTTGCTGCTCACCGCGGCGGGAGCTGGAGCGCGGCGTGTGCTTCATCAAGGAGTCGGCCGAGCTCGGACGCGGCGCGTCTGGCCTGCACCGCGTCGCCGGATTCAGCGAGGTCTTCGCAGCGCCGGAATTCGTCGGCGAGCTCCGGCTGCCGCTGGATATGGACGTAGACGCCCCACTGCGCGATGAAGCGTTGCAACGGAGCGAGATCGTCGCCGTGCCGGGACTGATCGGCCGCCAGGTCGAGTTCTCGGGTGAAAGCCGGTAGCGCGGCGGGGGCGATCTGAGCCAACGCCTGCCGCAGGGCAGACACAGTGTCCGGAGGCTGGGGTACGAGTGGCTGCTCGGCGGCGGGGGTCGACATGGCTGCTCCCATGGATGAGAGTCTGATCTCTGCTACAGGGTACCGAGCGGGATCAGCGCATAGGCACCCCGACGAGTGACCTCACGTACTTGTCTGCGGCGGGAGTCGACGCGGCGAACGAGCCGGACGAGCCGGACAAGCGATGTTCCAGAGCACCGTTGCCGGCAGGAACGCCGCCGCCCGGCTCGGGAACTCAGCCCTCAGCCGGCGCCACCCCCACCGGGCAGCTCACGCCCGTCCCGCCGATCCCGCAGTATCCCGCCGGGTTCTTGTCCAGGTACTGCTGGTGGTAGCCCTCAGCCGGGAAGAAGGTGCGCCCCTGGGCGGGGAGGATCTCCGTCGTGATGGTGCTGTGCCCCGAGGCGGTGAGGACCTTCTGGTACGCGTCGCGTGACGCCTCGGCCGCCGCCTGCTGCACGGGACCGTGGGTGTGGATCGCCGAGCGGTACTGGGTGCCGGTGTCGTTTCCCTGGCGGAAGCCCTGTGTGGGGTCGTGGGACTCCCAGAAGAGCTTGAGCAGGTGCTCGTACGTGACCTTCGCGGGGTCGAAGACCACACGGACCCCCTCGGTGTGCCCGGTCATGCCGGAGCAGACCTCCTCGTACGCCGGGTTGGGTGTGTGCCCGCCCTGGTAGCCGACGAGGGTCGTCCAGACTCCGTCGGCGCGCCAGAAGATCCGCTCCGCGCCCCAGAAGCAGCCCATGGCGAAGTCCGCGACCTCCAGGCCCTCCGGGTACGGGCCCAGCAGCGGGTTGCCGAGGACCGTGTGACGCTCGGGAACGGTGAACTCCCGCTCGGGGCGGCCCGGCAGGGCCTCCTCCGCGGTCGGGAGGCGGTTCTTGTGGCTGCCGAACAGCATGGCGAACTCCCGTCTTGCGTACGTGTGTTCCTGGTCAGGTGCCCGAGGCGGGGGGTTCCCCGTCCCCGGACGCCGCAGGCTGTGCCGGAAGCGGTGCCGAGGACGAGGAGGCCGGGGCGGCGGCGACGCCCTGCGCAGGGCCGCCGTCCCCCGCGGGCCGCTCCTCGAAGTCGACCTTGTTCATGTGCCGGTGCATCGACTTCATCAGCATCCACACCGCGAGGCCCATCACGGCGAAGACGACGAAGCCGAGGACGCCCGGAGTCACCTTGTTCTCATCCAGCTCCTTCGCGAGGGGAAGGAGCTGGTCCACGGTGCTCTGTGTCGGACTCGTCAGGGTCATGTCTTCAATTGTCGCGGATGCCCGCGAAGAGGTCGTCCTCGGGTAGCGAGGTGTCCACCAGGGACTTGGCCAGCTCGTACTCCTCGGTCGGCCACACCTCCCGCTGGATGTCCATGGGGACGCGGAACCAGCCGCCGTCGGGGTCGATCTGTGTGGCGTGCGCGATCAGGGCCTTGTCGCGGATCTCGAAATAGTCGCCGCAGGGCACGTACGTGGTGATCTCGCGCTCGCGGCCCATGGACTTCCAGCGCTCCAGCCACTCCCCGTACGGGGAGTCGAGCCCGCGCTCCAGCAGCGCCTCGTGCAGCGCCTGGGTGCGGGGGCGGTTGAAGCCCTGGTTGTAGTAGATCTTCTGCGGCTGCCAGGCGGGACCCGCCTCCGGGTGCTTGTTCGGGTCGCCCGCGGCTTCGAAGGCCGCCATGGAGATCTTGTGGGTCATGATGTGGTCGGGGTGGGGGTAGCCGCCGTTCTCGTCGTACGTGGTGATCACGTGCGGCTTGAACTCGCGGATCAGGCGAACCAGCGCACCCGCGGCCTCGTCGACGTCATGGACGGCGAAGCAGCCCTCCGGCAGCGCCGGCAGCGGGTCGCCCTCGGGAAGGCCGGAGTCGACGAAGCCGAGCCATGCCTGCTTCACCCCGAGGATCTCGCGGGCCTCGTCCATCTCCTTCTTGCGCACCTCGTGGATGTGCTCCTCGATGTACGGATCGCCCTGGAGCTTGGGGTTGAGGATGGACCCCCGCTCGCCCCCTGTGCAGGTCGCGACCAGCACGTCCACCCCCTCGGACACGTACTTGGCCATCGTGGCGGCACCCTTGCTCGACTCGTCGTCGGGGTGCGCGTGCACGGCCATCAGTCGCAGCTGGTCAGTCAAGACTCGGTCCTCGTCAACTCGTCACGGCAGGCGACTTCTATAGTGACCGAATCGGCTGCTGATGTATTCCCGATTCCCGATCACCCCCGACGCGACGGAAGTGGACCCTGTCATGGTTGACGTGCGAGCGGAGACCGGCGGAGAGCGCACCCCCGGTTCGACGGGGGTGCCTCCGGGGCGGTACGGACGTACGGGTGCCGGCGAGCGTGACGCCCGTACCGACCGCAGGCTGAAGATCGTCGGCACGGTGCTCGGCGTGCTGGGGCTTGTGGGGGTCGTCTGGCTCGGGGCCGGTTACATCTCCGGGCAGGACGTGAGCGGCGAGATGATCAAGTTCAAGGTCGTCTCGGACCGTGCCGTCGAGGTGCACCTGGAGGTCCGCAAGGACGGCGGCGCCGAAGGGGTGTGCACGCTGCGCGCGCTCGCCGAGGACGCGGGCGAGGTGGGACGCAAGGACGTCCTGGTCGGCGGCGGTGAGAAGCGGGTCGACACGGTCGCCTCCGTACGGACGACGTCCCGTGCGACGAGCGCCGAACTGATGGGCTGCGCGCCCCGGTCGACCGACCGTCACTGACGCCGTACGCAGCGTTCGGTCTCCTTCCCTTTTCCGCCGGAATTGTTAGGCTCGTAGTTTCCGCCCCACCCTGAAGGCGCAGCCTCATGGGCAGGGCGAGTTTTATTTCCCAGTACCGACGAGGAGCACCTGTGACCCAGACCAGCGACAACGTCACCTGGCTCACCCAGGAGGCGTACGACCAGCTCAAGGCCGAGCTGGAGTACCTGTCGGGTCCTGCACGCACCGAGATCTCCAAGAAGATCGAGGCGGCTCGCGAGGAGGGTGACCTCCGCGAGAACGGCGGGTACCACGCGGCCAAGGAGGAGCAGGGCAAGCAGGAGTTGCGCGTGCGCCAGCTCCAGCAGCTGCTGGAGAACGCGAAGGTCGGCGAAGCTCCCGCGGACACCGGTGTGGTGGCGCCCGGCATGGTCGTGACGATCGCCTTCGACGGTGACGAGGACGACACGGTGACCTTCCTGCTCGCCTCGCGCGAGTACGCGAGCTCGGATATCGAGACGTACTCCCCGCAGTCCCCGCTGGGCAGCGGCGTGAACGGCAAGAAGGTCGGTACGGAAGCCGAGTACGAGCTGCCGAACGGCAAGATGGCGTCGGTCAAGATCCTCGAAGCCAAGCCCTACCAGGGCTGAGGCGCGGCCGGCAGGCCGCACGGAACCGCAGCGGTGGGCCCCGGCCGTCGGCCGGGGCCCACCGCTGCGCCTTCGGCCGCTGTCAGCCGGTGGCGGACTTGTACTTGCGCACCGCCAGCGTGCGGAAGAACGCGATGATCAGGACGGACCAGATCAGCGAGGCCCACGCCGGGTGCTGCATCGGCCATGCGTCGGGCACCGGATAGTTCGGCGGGAGGTTGCCGAACAGCTCGCGGCAGGCCTGCACCGTGGCGCTGAACGGGTTCCACTCGGCGATGTTCCGCAGGACCGTCGGCATGTTCTGCGAGGGAACGAAGGCGTTCGAGATGAACGTCAGCGGGAAGAGCCAGATCAGACCGCCGGAGGTGGCGGCCTCGGGGGAGCGGACCGTCAGTCCGATCAGCGCGCCGATCCAGGTGAAGGCGTAGCCCAGGAGCAGCAGCAGGCCGAAGCCGGCCAGGATCTTGAGCCCGTTCTCGTGGGTGCGCCAGCCGACGAGCATCGCGACGAGGGCCAGCACTATCAGCGTCAGAGCGGTCTGCACCAGATCTGCGAGGGTACGGCCGGTGAGCACCGCGCCCCGGGCCATGGGCAGGGAACGGAACCGGTCGATGAGCCCCTTGTGCATGTCCTCGGCGATACCCGCGCCCGCCCCCGCCGTGGCGAAGGTGACGGTCTGGGCGAAGATGCCCGCCATGAGGAACTCGCGGTAGAGGCCCGGGTCCAGGCCGGCGCCCGGGACCTGGATGGACCCTCCGAAGACGTAGCTGAAGAGCACCACGAACATGATCGGCTGGAACAGGCCGAAGATGACGACCTCGGGGATGCGGAGCATCCGGATGAGGTTGCGCTTCGCGACGGTCAGTGAGTCGCGTGCGGACTGGCGGATGCCGCCGCCGGCCGGGGCGGCCGGGCCCGGAGCGGTCGGCGCCGAGGTGGTGGCGGTCACTGGGTGGTCTCCTTCTTCTGCTTCCTGGCCTTGCGCTTGTCCTTCTTGCCGGCTGCCGCCTCGCCGGGGGCGGCTGCCGCCTCGGCCTCCGCCTCGGCTGCCTCCGCCGCGTGACCGGTGAGGGTGATGAAGACGTCGTCGAGGGTGGGGCGGCGCAGGCCGATGTCGTCGATCTCGACGCCGCGGGAGTCCAGTTCCCGGATGACCTCGGCGAGCAGCTTGGCGCCGCCGGTCACCGGGACGGTGAGCCTGCGGGTGTGCTGTTCGACGGTGACTCCGCCGCCCTGGCCCGGGGCCGTGAGGGTGTGCTTGTCCAGCACGGCCTCGGCCGTGGCGATCTCCGCCCGGTCGTGCACGACGACCTCGATACGCTCGCCGCCCGTCTGGGCCTTGAGCTGGTCGGACGTACCGCGGGCGATCACCTTGCCCCGGTCGACCACGGCGATGTCGTGGGCGAGGCGGTCGGCCTCCTCCAGATACTGAGTGGTGAGCAGGAGAGTCGTGCCGCCGGCGACCAGGTCCTCGATGACCTCCCACAGTTGCAGCCGGTTGCGGGGGTCGAGACCCGTGGTGGGCTCGTCCATGAACATCACGGGCGGATGGACGACGAGGGCCGCGGCGAGGTCCAGGCGGCGGCGCATGCCGCCGGAGTAGGTCTTGGCCGTACGGTCGGCGGCGTCGGCGAGGTTGAAGCGCTCCAGCAGTTCGGCCGCCCTCTTCTTCGCGTCGCGCGCGGAGAGCTGGTAGAGGCGGCCGACCATCTGCAGGTTCTCCCGGCCGGTCAGATATTCGTCGATGGCGGCGAACTGGCCGGACAGGCCGATCGAGCGCCGTACGTCGTGCGGTCGCTTGAGCACGTCGATCCCGGCGACGACTGCCTTGCCGCTGTCGGGCTCGATGAGGGTGGTGAGCACCCGTACGGCGGTCGTCTTCCCGGCGCCGTTCGGCCCGAGCAGGCCCAGCACGGTGCCCTCGGGGACATCGAGGTCGACGCCGTCCAGTGCCCTTACCGCACCGAAGGTCTTGACCAGCCCTTCGGCGTAAATGGCGCCTGGCATAAGTGGGCTCCCAGAGTCTGGAGAAGTGTGCAGAGAACGTTGAGAAACATCGCGGACATTGCCTCATGCCCCATGCCTGAAATGTCCGGCACGGAGTGGCGACGGATGTCCTGCGATCCGCAGGACAGCAGTATGTGTGAACGCGATACATCGCGTCAATGAATTCGCGACAGTCGCGAATTCGGCCGACTCCCCCGTCGCCCGGACAGACAGCCTCAGCGGGTCAGGACCACCGTGTACCCCGCCGACCTCAGTGTGGACGCGACAGCGGTGCAGTGCTCCGGTCCCTTCGTCTCCAAGTGCAGCTCCACCTCCACCTCGTCGAGCCCGAGCCGTGGGTCGGTCCGTACGTGACTCACGTCAAGGACGTTAGCGTCCGCCACCGACAACTCCCCCAGCAGCGCCGCCAGCGCCCCCGGGCGGTCCGTCAGCCGCAGCCGCAGGGACAGATAGCGGCCGGCGGCCGCCATGCCGTGCCGCAGCGTCCGCTGCATCACCAGCGGATCGACGTTGCCCCCCGAGAGCACGGCCACCACGGGGCCTTCGAAGGACTCCGGCCTGGACAGCAGCGCCGCCACCGGACTCGCCCCCGCGGGCTCCACGACCAGCTTCGCCCGTTCCAGGCAGAGCAGCAGCGCGCTGGAGAGGGCGTCCTCGGACACCGTACGGACCTCGTCGACCACGTCGCCAACGATTTTGAACGGCACGTCGCCCGGCCGCCCCACCTTGATCCCGTCGGCCATGGTGGAGACCGAGTCCAGGGACACCGGCTCGCCGGCCGCGAGCGACGGCGGATAAGCGGCCGCCCCCTCGGCCTGGACGCCGATCAGCCTCACGTCAGGGCGGAGCTGCTTGAGGGCCACCCCGATGCCCGCGATGAGGCCGCCGCCTCCCACGCCCACCACGACCGTGCGCACCTCGGGGCACTGTTCGAGGATCTCCAGCCCGACCGTGCCCTGCCCCGCCACCACGTCCCGGTGGTCGAAGGGATGGATGAAGACCGCGCCCGTCTCCCGCGCGTACTCCTGCGCCGCCCCCAGCGTCTCGTCCACGACCTGTCCGTGCAGCCGCACCCCGGCACCGTATTCACGGGTCGCGGCGACCTTCGGCAGCGGGGCGCCCTCCGGCATGAACACCGTCGAGGCCACGCCCAGCAGGGACGCGGCCAGCGCCACCCCTTGCGCGTGGTTGCCCGCGCTCGCGGCGACGACGCCGCGAGCGCGCTCGTCGGGGGTCAGCCCCGCGATCCGTACGTATGCGCCGCGCAGTTTGAACGACCCGGTGCGCTGGAGGTTCTCGCACTTGAGGTGCACGGGCGAGCCGACGAGGGAGGAGAGGTGGCGGCTGCCTTCCAGCGATGTCGTGCGGGCGACGCCGGAGAGCGACTTCTGCGCGGCCCGAACGTCCTCGACGGAGAGCGCAGGCACGTCGGCGGGAGGGGAGACCATGCCGCCAGTCTGGCACCCCGGCCGCGGAAGAGATGCGGAGGATACCCGTCCGCACCGGTTCGTGCAGCGATGGCACGGGTCGCGCCGTGGCCGCGTACGCTGTCAGGACAGCCACTCTTTACGTGTCCTTGGAACTTTCTCGAAGAAGCGAGCACCTCGGCCATGCCCACGCAACCGGACATGATGACAGAGAACAGCCCAGCCGACGCCCCCGGCCGGTCCGACGCCGGTAGCCAAGGAAGCCCCGTCCTCGACGCGATGCAGCACCAGGTAGCCGTCTTCGCGCGCCGCGCCGAGCAGACCCGGCTCGGCGGTGTCGGGCAGGCCCGCAACTCCATGGACCGTGCCGCCTACCTGCTGCTCAACCGGCTCGACCGGATCGGCCCCATGGGCGTCAAGGCGCTCGCGGCCGGGATGGGCATCGACTCCTCGACCGTCACCCGGCAGGTCGCGCCGCTGGTCGACGCGGGCCTGGTCACACGCACCACGCACCCCGAGGACGGCCGCGCCGTCGTGCTCAAGCTGTCGCAGCACGGCTCCGCACGGCTGGAGCAGGTGCGCTCCTCACGGCGCGAACTGATGGCCCTGCTGACGGAGGACTGGAGCGAGGAGGAACGCGAGACCTTCTGTGCGCTGCTCACCCGCTTCAACACCGCGATGCACGCCGTCCAGCCCTCGACCGCCCCGGGCACGCCCGCCTCTTGATTTGATCAGTGCGCCTGCCGTCCTATTGCCGTAAGGCGGGCGGAAGGCGCGGACAATGACACAGCGGCGGGCGCGAGAGGAAAGCCGCCGGGCCCGGGAGTTCGAGGCGTTCGTCGCGGGCGCGGGAGGCAGGCTCCTGCACGCCGCCACGCTGCTCACGGGTGAGCCGCCCGGCGCGGCCCCCGCTGCCCGGGATCTGCTCGAGGGCGCGCTCGCGCGTACGTACGCCGACTGGGGCCGGCTGCGCGGCGAGGACCCGTACGAGCACACGCGCCACGATCTCGTCGTCCACTTCGCGCACACTGCCTGGCGCTACCGGCGTGCGCGCGGCGGCCTGCTCGGCTCCGTGCCGCCTCAGGAGCGCCTGATGCTGGTGCTGCGGATATGTGAGGGCGTGGCCGAGGAACAGGCCGCGGCGGCGCTCGGACTGCCCGTGGAGCGGGTGCGGGACCTGTGCACGAAGGGGACGGCAGCCGCGCTGAGCGGTCCGGCCGAGCGCACCGGAGGCGACGGGAGGGGCGGCGGGCAGCGCGCCTCCGGCAGCGTGCACGGCGCGGGCGCGGGCGCGGGCAGGTGACTGCGACGGCGGCCGGAGCGACGGCGGTCACGACAGGGGCCGACAGGGGCGGTCGCGGCCAGGGCCGGGCCGGGACGGGGAGATGAGGAGACCGCATGAAACTCCCCGACCGCAAGCAGACCGAGGTGCGCCGCCTGCTGGAGAGCGGGCAGCAGGCACCTGTACCGCCCGACCTCGCCGAGCGGGCGGTGCTGCGCGGGAGACGTCTGGTACGCCGACGGCGCACCGTGCAGTTCGTGCTGTGGGCGTTCTTCGCGGTAGCCGTCGGTCTCGCAGTCTGGGCGCTGGTGGCGGCGCCGTGGACCGGTGAGCCGGCGGGTACGACTCCGCCGGTGGGCTGGTAGCCGCGGCGGAGCCCGCGCGGAGCACGGGCGGCCCGTTCCGGAGGAGGCGAGGAGCCGCGGGCGGGAGAGCCGCGGACGGGAGAGCCGCGGGTACGGGCCGGGACGCCCGCCCCGTACCCGCCGCCCTCGCCTCAGCCCGCGTCAGGCCGGACGGCCCGAAGCCGCCTCCAGCGTCCGCCGCAGGTCCGTCAGCAGGTCCTCCGCGGACTCGATGCCCACGGAGAGCCGGATCAGGTCCGCCGGGACCTCCAGCGCCGAGCCCGCCGCCGAGGCGTGGGTCATCCGTGCCGGGTGCTCGATCAGCGATTCGACGCCGCCCAGCGATTCGCCGAGCGTGAACAGCTGCGTGCCGTTGCACACCCGCACCGCCGCCTCCTCGCCGCCCGCCACCCGGAAGGAGACCATCCCGCCGAAGGCCCGCATCTGCTTCGCGGCCGTCTCGTGCCCTGGGTGCGAGGGCAGCCCCGGATAGTAGACCTGCGTGACCTGCGGGTGCGCGGTGAGCATCTCGGCCACGCGGGTCGCGTTGGCGCTGTGCCGCTCCATCCGTACGGCGAGGGTCTTCGTGCCGCGCATCACCAGCCAGGAGTCGAACGGGCCGGCCACGGCGCCCATCGCGTTGTGATGGAAGGCGATCTCCGCGGCCAGCTCGGCCTCGTTGACGACCAGGGCGCCGCCCACCACGTCGGAGTGGCCGCCCATGTACTTCGTCGTGGAGTGCACGACGATGTCCGCGCCCAGGGAGAGGGGCTGCTGCAGGTACGGGCTGGCGAAGGTGTTGTCGACCACCAGCCGCGCCCCCGCGCCGTGCGCGACCTCGGCGAGTGCCGCGATGTCGCTGATGCCCAGCAGCGGGTTGGACGGTGTCTCCACCCACACCGCCTTCGTACGCTCGCGCAGTGCGGCACGGACGGCCGCCGGGTCGGAGGAGTCGGCCACCGACCACTCCACGCCCCACCGCTCCGCGACGCGGGCGAAGAGGCGGAACGTGCCGCCGTACGCGTCGTTGGGGATGACCACGTGGTCGCCCGGCACGAGCAGCGTGCGCAGCAGGCAGTCCTCGGCGGCCATGCCGGAGGCGAAGGCGAAGGCGTTGCGGCCGCCTTCCAGGGCGGCGAGATTGTGTTCGAGGGCGGTACGCGTCGGGTTCGCGGAGCGGCTGTACTCGTAGCCGCCGCGCAAGCCGCCGACGCCGTCCTGCTTGTACGTGGAGACCTGGTAGATGGGCGTCACCACCGCACCCGTCGCGGGGTCGGCGGTCTGCCCCGCGTGGATCGCGAGGGTCTCGAAGCTGTGGGGCATGGGTCCGTTGTGGTGCTCGTCGCTCATGGGCCGAGACTAATGCGCCGTACGGTGGAGTCGGAGCGGCTCCAGCGGAACCGCACCGACGGAATGCCGCCCGGCCGGCCTCACACGCGTACTCGGGGAGAACGCAGCCATGGAAGCCCTGCTTGTGCTCGTCGCACTGACCGCCGTCTTCGGCGTCCTGATCCTTCCCGCGATGCGCCGGAGGCGGCAGCGTCTGGAGGGCGCGCAGGGGTTCGCCCGTGCCCTCGACGCCGGCGCCGGCTACGGCTTCGTGCCGGCCGAGCAGCTCGACGTGCGGCTGCCGGGCCCCGACAGTGAGTTCGTCGAGGCGCTGGAGGAGACACAGCGCACCCAGGACTGGCAGCCCGTCGCGAGGCTGCTGGCCCTGACCGGCGACGAGTGGGAACTGCGCTGGCAGCGCGTGCAGTCGATGGCGGGCGCCGCGGCGATGGAGCTGGCGCGGGCGCGGGAACTGGGCCCGGCGCAGGCGCCCAGCGGGAGTGAGGCGTCCGGCGGCGTCTCCTTCAGCAAGGAAGCGGGGCTGCGGGACGCGCGCTGGCTGCGTGAGTGGCGCACGCAGCAGCCGGGCGACGCGGGCGGCGCGGAGGTGTACGCGCAGTTCCTCGTCTGGCAGGCCGTCGCCGACCCCTCGTCGGCTGACCACCGCATCATCCTGGAGGAGGCCCGAGCGGTCTGCCGGGAAGCCGCCGGGCTCGCCCCCGAGGACCCCACGCCGTACATCACGGAACTCTTCGTCGCACGCCACCTCTCCTACCGCCGGGCCGACTTCGAGGAGCTGTGGGCCACGCTGCGGCGCAAGGCACCGCACCACATGGGCGCCCACCTGGCCGCTCTGCCGTACTGGTCGGAGAAGGGCTGCGGCTCCCGCGTGGAGGCCGACGCCTTCGCCCAGACCGCCGCCGCGCAGGCGCCCGAGGGCACGCTGCTGCCGGCGCTCCCGCTCTTCGCGGTCTACGAGCACCTGCCGGAGGTCAACGTGGTGCGCGGGCTGTACCAGAGCGAGGAGGTGGTCAAGGCCGTGGAGGCGGCGGAGTACGCCGTCGACCAGGTCGAGGCGGGCCATCCCGTGCAGCCGCACGTCCTGCACCTGCTCGTGTGCTTCCTCGTGCGCGCCGAACGCTTCGGCGAGGCGATGGAGGCGCTGCGCGTCGTCGACGGCTACGTGGGCGCCGTGCCCTGGGCCGATTCCGGCGACCCCGCCGCCCAGTACGCGGCCTACCGCGCGCTGGCCGTCGCGGGCTGGGAGGCGTCGGGCGGCGACCGGGCCCAGCTGTGAGGCCGCACCCGGCCTGAGCGCCCCCTCCCGTACAGGGGGCGTCTGCGCGGCGCCCCCGGGCCGGCGCTACGGCCTGGCGCGCGGCGCAAGCGGACCCGCGCCCGTGCCCGCGCCGCGGTCATGCACGATGGGGGCATGGCGAACCGACTCGCGGACGAGACCAGCCCCTATCTCCTCCAGCACGCCGAGAACCCCGTCGACTGGTGGCCCTGGTCCGAGGCCGCGTTCGAGGAGGCGCGCAGGCGCGGGGTGCCTGTGCTCCTCAGCGTCGGGTACGCCAGCTGCCACTGGTGCCACGTCATGGCGCACGAGAGCTTCGAGGACGAGGAGACCGCCGGCTACCTCAACACCCACTTCGTCCCCGTCAAGGTCGACCGGGAGGAGCGTCCCGACGTCGACTCCGTCTACATGGAGGCCGTACAGGCCGCGACCGGTCAGGGCGGCTGGCCGATGACCGTCTTCCTCACGCCCGCGGCCGAGCCGTTCTACTTCGGCACCTACTTCCCGCCCGCGCCGCGGCACGGCATGCCCTCGTTCCGCAAGGTGCTGGAAGGCGTCGCCTCGGCCTGGACGGACCGGCGCGACGAGGTCGCCGATGTCGCCGGACGGATCGTGCGGGACCTGTCGGCCCGCAGCATCCGCTACGACCAGGCGCAGCCGCCCGGCCCGGAGGAGCTGGCCTCGGCCCTGCTGGAGCTGACACGTGAATTCGACGCCGCGCGGGGCGGGTTCGGCGGCGCGCCGAAGTTCCCGCCGTCCATGGCGCTGGAGTTCCTGCTGCGGCACCACGCGCGCACGGGCTCCGACGGCGCTCTGGAGATGGTGCTGGCGACCTGCGAGGCCATGGCGCGCGGCGGCATCTACGACCAGCTCGCGGGCGGGTTCGCCCGTTACTCCGTCGACGCCGGCTGGGTCGTGCCGCACTTCGAGAAGATGCTCTACGACAACGCGCTGCTGTGCCGCGTCTACGCGCACATCTGGCGCGCCACGGGTTCCGGCCTGGCACGCCGGGTCGCACTGGAGACCGCCGACTTCATCGTGCGCGAACTGGGCACCGCCCAGGGCGGGTTCGCCTCCGCCCTCGACGCGGACAGCGACGACGGCCACGGACGCCACCGCGAAGGCGCCTACTACGTGTGGACGCGAGCCCAGTTGACCGAGGTGCTGGGTGAGGACGACGCTCAGTGGGCCGCCGACCACTACGGCGTGACGGAGGAGGGCACCTTCGAGGAGGGCGCCTCGGTCCTCCAACTCTCCGACAGCGAGGGTCTTTCCGACGCCGACCGGGTCGTCTCCGTACGCGAGAGGCTCCTGCGTGCACGTCGGACGCGGCCCCGTCCGGAGCGGGACGACAAGGTCGTCGCCGCGTGGAACGGTCTCGCGGTCGCCGCCCTCGCCGAGACCGGCGCCTACTTCGAGCGCCCCGACCTCGTCGACGCCGCGTCCGCGGCCGCCGAGCTGCTGACCGGGCTGCACATGAGCGACTCCGGCCGCCTCGTACGCACCTCCCGCGACGGCACAGCCGGCCCCAGCGCGGGTGTCCTGGAGGACTACGCAGACGTCGCCGAGGGTCTGCTGGGCCTCTACTCCGTGACGGGGGAGGCCGGTTGGCTGGAGCGTGCGGGCGTCCTGCTCGACACGCTGCTCGGTCACTTCACCGCTGCCGACGGCGCCCTCTACGACACCGCGGACGACGCGGAAGCACTCATCCGCCGCCCGCAGGACCCGACCGACAGCGCCACTCCGTCGGGCTGGACGGCCGCTGCGAACGCGCTGCTGTCCTACGCCGCCTACACCGGAAGCACCCGCCACCGGGACGCCGCCGAGAGGGCGTTGGGCATCGTACGGGCGCTGGCCCCGCGGGCGCCCCGCTTCATCGGCTGGGGACTCGCGGCGGCCGAGGCGGCTCTGGACGGTCCCCGCGAGGTGGCCGTGGTCGGCCCGCGCGACGATGCCGGCACCGGGTCGCTGCACCGCACGGCACTGCTGGCGACGGCGCCCGGCGCGGTCGTCGCACTGGGCGAACCTGGCTCGCAGGCCGCGCTCGACGTGCCGCTGCTGTGGGACAGGCCGCTGCTGGACGGTCACCCGACGGCGTACGTCTGCCGCAACTTCACCTGCGACGCCCCGACGGCCGATCCCGGGATTCTGGAGCGGTCATTGCGGAGTTGAGACCGCTCTCGACGACGCTCAGCGCGCGGTCGACGATGCCGAGGATGTCGTCCCGCTGGCCGTTGTCGCTCCAATGGAACATGGCCTCGGCCAGGGCGCCCAGCAACGCCCCCGTGCACACGCGCAGTTCGAGGGAGCCCTCGTCGAGCCCGGTCCGCCGGGAGAGCGCGCCGGCCAGGAACCGGCCCGAGGCGGCCATGTTCTCCGCCATCCGCGCGCGCAGCGCCGGCACGTCCCGTACGAGCCGCATCCGCTGGTGCGCCTCGGCGGGTTCACGGCCGGGCTCCCGGAGCATCGTCTGCTCGAAGACCTCCATCACGGCGTTGCGAAGCGCGGTGACGGGCGGTTCGTCGGCGGGCCTGGCCAGCAGCGAGGCGTGCAGCTGCGCGTCGTACTCGTCGGTGAGCACGATGTCTTCCTTGGTCGGGAAGTAGCGGAAGACCGTGCTGGGCGAGACCTCCGCCTCCTCGGCGATCTGGTCGACGGGCGTGGCGTCGTACCCCTGCGCCTCGAAGAGCCGGTACGCGGTCCTCCGGATCGCCTGCCGGGTCTGGATCTTCTTGCGCTCGCGGAGACCGGGGCGGGGGGCGGACGCGGCGGATCGCGAGCTGGGGGAGGCCATGGACGTCATTGTCGGGCATGCTCCACCGCCGGGACCACGCCCGCGCGGCGCCTTCCGAGCGCAGCTCAGGGCGGGGCGCGGGCGGTCAGGGTGACCCAAAACATGAGGCGCCCCGCACGGCCCGCCCGTAAGGTGGCGATATGCAGGTGATCCAGTCGACGAAGCTCGCCAATGTCTGTTACGAGATCCGCGGTCCGGTTCTGGAGGAGGCGACGCGGCTGGAGGCTGCAGGGCACCGCATCCTCAAGCTCAACACCGGCAACCCCGCGGCCTTCGGCTTCGAGTGCCCGCCGGAGATCCTCGAGGACATGCTCCGCAACGTCGGCGACGCCCACGGCTACGGCGACGCGAAGGGGCTGCTCTCCGCCCGCCGCGCGGTCATGCAGCACTACCAGACGCAGGGCATCGAGCTCTCCGTCGACGACATCTACCTCGGCAACGGCGTCTCCGAGCTGATCCAGATGTCGATGCAGGCCCTGCTGGACGACGGCGACGAGGTGCTCGTACCCGCCCCGGACTACCCGCTGTGGACCGCCTCGGTCTCCCTGTCCGGCGGCACCGCCGTGCACTACCGCTGCGACGAGCAGTCGGACTGGATGCCTGACCTCGCCGACATCGAGCGGAAGGTCACCGACCGGACCAAGGCGCTCGTCATCATCAACCCGAACAACCCCACGGGTGCCGTCTACGACGAGGAGATGCTGCGCGGCCTCACGGACATCGCGCGCCGGCACGACCTGATCGTCTACTCCGACGAGATCTACGACAAGATCCTCTACGACGGCGTGACGCACACACCCACCACGGTGATCGCCCCCGATCTGCTCACCGTCACCTTCAACGGGCTGTCCAAGGCGTACCGGGTGGCCGGGTACCGCAGCGGCTGGATGGCGGTGTGCGGGCCGAAGGGCGACGCGCAGAGCTACATCGAGGGGCTCACGATCCTCGCGAACATGCGGCTGTGCGCGAACATGCCCGCGCAGCACGCGGTGGCCGCCGCCCTGGGCGGACGGCAGTCCATCAATGACCTGGTGCTGCCGGGCGGACGGCTGCTGGAGCAGCGCGACACGGTGTACGACCTGCTGACGCAGATCCCCGGGGTGACGTGCGTGAAGCCGAAGGGTGCGATCTACGCCTTCCCGCGGCTCGACCCCAAGGTCTACAAGATCAAGGACGACCGGGAGATGGTGCTCGACCTGCTGCGGGCCGAGCAGATCATGATCGTCCACGGCACGGGCTTCAACTGGCCCGACCCGGACCACTTCCGCATCGTCAACCTGCCGCCCGTGAAGGAGCTGGAACACGCGGTACTGCGTATCGGGGCGTTCCTGGACGGGTACAGCCAGCCCTGACCACGGCCGGGTCCGGCCCCGGGCGCGGCGTGCCGCCCGGCGGGGTGGCACCCGGCTCAGGCAGCCGTGAGGCCGAGCGCCGAAGCGTGCGCCTCCGCGCGCTCCGCCGCCAGGGCGGCCGCTTCGTCCTCGCGGTAGTCGGCCACCACGACCGCGTGCCCGGCCAGGGTGTGAGCGCGCTGGTGCAGCGTCGCGACGTGCCCCGGATCGGCGCTCGTGACGGACGGGGCGGCACGCAGCGGCATCCGGCCCTTGCCGAGACGGACCACATGGGCGGCCAGCGCCTGCGCGGCTTCGTCCAGCTCGTCGCTCGGCGTGAGGGCACGCAGTTCGTCGGTGACCGTCAGCAGTGCGGTGAGGTGGCCGGCGAGCCGGATGTCCAGCTCCTCCGCCCGTGTGCGATGGGGGAAATCGGCTTCTGCCACGGTGTGCACCGACTTGTTGCGGATCGGTTCGTACATGGTCGGCCTCCTGCGTGACATCACCGGAGAGCCATCCTAACTTGGACGAGGTCTAAAGTTGACCCCCGTACATTCCCTATCCGTCCGTTCGCCGGACCGCAACGGGAGCGCCCCCGGCCGGACCGCCCGTGAAGGCGGCCCCGCCGGGGGCGGCGGCGGAATCCGGAATCAGCCCAGACGCTGTACCAGGGCCCGGTACTCGTCCCACAGTTCCGTCGGCGTGTGGTCGCCGAAGGTGTTGAGGTGTTCGGGGACGAGAGCCGCCTCCTCGCGCCAGACGTCCCGGTCGACCTTGAGGACGAAGTCCAGTTCGGCCTCGGTCATCTCCAGTCCGTCGGTGTCGAGGGACTCCTTCGTCGGCAGCACGCCGATAGGCGTCTCGACGCCCTCCGCCTCACCGTTGAGCCGCTGGACGATCCACTTCAGCACGCGGCCGTTCTCGCCGAAGCCGGGCCAGACGAACTTGCCGTCCTCGTCCTTCTTGAACCAGTTGACGTAGTAGATCTTCGGCAGCTTCTCCGGGTCGGCGTTCTTGCCGACCTCGACCCAGTGGGCGAAGTAGTCGCCCATGTTGTAGCCGCAGAAGGGCAGCATCGCGAAGGGGTCCCGGCGCAGTTCGCCGACCTTGCCCTCCGCCGCGGCCGTCTTCTCGCTGGCCACGTTCGCGCCGAGGAAGACGCCGTGCTGCCAGTCGAAGGACTCGGTCACCAGCGGTACGGCTGTGGCGCGCCGTCCGCCGAAGAGGATCGCCGAGATGGGGACGCCGCTCGGGTTCTCCCACTCCGGCGCGATGATGGGGCACTGTCCGGCCGGGGTGGTGAAGCGGGCGTTGGGGTGCGCGGCCGGAGTCCCCGATTCGGGGGTCCAGTCGTTGCCCTTCCAGTCCGTCAGGTGTGCGGGCGCCTCCTCGGTCATGCCCTCCCACCACACGTCGCCGTCGTCGGTCAGCGCGACGTTGGTGAAGACGGAGTTGCCCCACAGGGTCTTCATGGCGTTGGCGTTGGTGTGCTCGCCGGTGCCGGGTGCGACGCCGAAGAAGCCCGCCTCGGGGTTGATGGCGTAGAGCCGGCCGTCCTCGCCGAAGCGCATCCAGGCGATGTCGTCGCCGATGGTCTCGACGGTCCAGCCCTTGATGGTCGGCTCCAGCATGGCCAGGTTGGTCTTCCCGCAGGCCGACGGGAAGGCTGCGGCCACGTACTTCGCCTCACCGCGCGGCGGTGTGAGCTTGAGGACGAGCATGTGCTCGGCGAGCCAGCCCTCGTCGCGTGCCATGACGGAGGCGATGCGCAGGGCGTAGCACTTCTTGCCCAGCAGGGCGTTGCCGCCGTAGCCCGAGCCGAACGACCAGATCTCCCGGGTCTCGGGGAAGTGCGAGATGTACTTGGTGGGGGAGCAGGGCCAGGGCACGTCCTGTTCGCCGGCCTCCAGCGGGGCGCCGACGCTGTGCACGGCCTTGACGAAGAAGCCGTCCTCGCCGAGTTCGTCGAGGACCGGCTGTCCCATGCGGGTCATGGTGCGCATGGAGACGGCGACGTAGGCGGAGTCGGTGATCTCGACGCCGAGCGCGGAGAGGGGGGAGCCGAGGGGGCCCATGCAGAAGGGGACGACGTACATCGTCCGGCCGCGCATGCAGCCGCGGAAGATGCCGCCCTCTCCTCCCTCGCCGCTGAAGACGGCCCGCATCTCGCCGGGCGCCTTCCAGTGGTTGGTGGGTCCGGCGTCCTCTTCCTTCTCCGAGCAGATGAACGTGCGGTCCTCGACGCGTGCGACATCGCTGGGATCGGAGGCGGCGTAGTACGAGTGCGGCCTTTTCACCGGGTCGAGCTTGGTGAACGTGCCCTTTTCGACGAGCTCTTCACACAGGCGCTCGTACTCCGACTCGGAGCCGTCGCACCAGACGATCCGGTCGGGCTCGGTCAGGGCGGCGATCTCTTCGACCCAGGAGGCGAGCCCCTGGTGGCGGGTGGGAACGGTGCTGATGGTGGGAGCCGCAGAACTGCGCGCCACGATCTCTCCAGACGTTGAGGGTTCGGACGGATAACTGCACTGATATCCGCTCATGGTCTGTCCTTCTCACTCGCCCCTTGGGGGCCGCGACCCGGATGCGTTCGTGGCGGGTGCTGTGCTGTGCGTGTGCGGCTCGCGCTCATCCGGTGTCACCCTTGCTCCTCTGAGCATGCGAGCGTATCGGCTGCGTGTCCAGATGGAAAGGATGTGTCCATCACCACTCCTCCGGACCCCCGATGCGGCCCACGCCGGCGGGTTGGCGGCTACGGTGCCGTAGCTACGATGGGGCGCATGACTGTCCCGCCCCGTTCGCAGGAGCCGACGAACTCCCCGGATACCTCGCACGGCATGGAGGGGGGCCAGGAGCCGGACCGGACCGGCAACTCCGGCGCGGCCTCGCTCGAATCGGCCGCCGGCTCGGTCACTTCGGCCGCCGCCGCGCTCCCCGGGCTGATAAAGCCCCGTCTGCGCGGCTGGCTGCACGCGGGGATGTTCCCCGCCGTGCTCGTGGCCGGGATATTCCTGACCGCGCTGGCCGACAGCACCAGCGGCCGTATCGCCTGCGCGGTCTACACGCTCACCGCCTGCCTGCTCTTCGGGATCAGCGCCCTGTACCACCGGGGCGACTGGGGCCCGAGGGCCAACGCCGTGCTGCGGCGCCTCGACCACGCCAACATCTTCCTGATCATCGCGGGCACCTACACACCGCTGACGATCCTGCTGCTGCCCGGCAGTTCCGGTTCGGCGCTGCTGTGGGGGATCTGGGCCGCGGCCGTCCTGGGCATCGCCTTCCGTGTCTGCTGGGTCGGTGCGCCGCGCTGGCTCTACACGCCCTGCTACCTCGCGATGGGCTGGGCGGCCGTCTTCTTCCTGCCGGAGTTCATGCGCGAGGGCGGCATCGGCGTGCTCGTCTGCGTCATAGCCGGCGGCCTGCTCTACAGCGCCGGAGGCGTCGTCTACGGGATCAAGCGGCCGAATCCCTCACCGCGCTGGTTCGGTTTCCACGAGGTCTTCCACTCCTTCACGCTGGCCGCGTTCGTGGTGCACTACGTGGGCATCTCGCTGGTGGCGTACTAGGCCGTACCGGTTCGTGTCCGGCCAGGGCCCGGGGCGCCGTCCGCGGTAGGCGGTACCCGCCGCGGGCCTGCGTGCGCCTCGATCTCGAGCTGGTCGAGGAGCGTGCCTTCGACAGCGGACTGATCTGCGCGCGCTACCGGACCCGCTGAGCCGCACCGTCGGCGACACTGCCGGAGACGGCGCCCGTTCGCCGCCCGGATTCACACGCCCCGGTACGGCGTGCGGCGTACGGAGCGGCCCGCGAGGACGTCCGTACGGCGGCCGTCCTCGATCACGCGGCGGCCGTCGATCAGCACATGCGGAATGCCGGCCGGCAGCGCGCGCGGACGGTCGAAAGTCGCGCCCGGCGCGACCGTCGCCGGATCGAAGAGGACGAGGTCGGCGCGGTAGCCCTCGCGGACCAGGCCCCGGTCGGGCAGCCGCAGCCGCGCGGCCGGCCGGGAGGTGAGCCGGGCGACGCACTCCTCCAGCGAGAGCACCCCCAACTCCCTGACGTAGCGGCCCAGATACTGCGGGAAGGTCCCGTACGCGCGGGGGTGCGGCTTGTCGCCCTGCAGGATGCCGTCGCTGCCGCCCGTGTGCGCGGGGTGCCGCATGATCTGCCGGACGTTCTCCTCGTGGCCCACGTGCTGCAGGATCGTGGTGCCCAGCCTGTCCTCGATCAGCAGGCGCCGTGCGGTGGCGAAGGGGGTCTCGCCGGCCTCTGCGGCCGACCGTGCGACCGTCCTGCCGACGTGGTGCGCCAGGGCCGGGTCGGAGACGCCGGAGATCTCGATGGTGTCCCACTCGATGGGCACCCCGTGACAGCCGTCGGCGCCCTCCACCTCCATGACGTGCCGGATGCGCGCGCACGTCTCCTCGTCCGACAGCCTGGCCAGTACGGCGTCGGGACCGCCCTCGCCCGCCCAACTGGGCAGCATCGCCACGAGCGTCGTGCAGCCCGGCGTGTAGGGATAGGTGTCGAGGGTGATGTCGCGGCCGGCCGAGAGCGCCCGGTCGAGCAGGGCGAGGAGTTCGGGGGCCCTGCCCTTGTTGATCCCGAAGTTCATGGTGGCGTGGGCGAGATGGAGGGCGCACCCGGCCTCGTGGGTGAGGGCGACCATCTCCTCGTACGCCTCCAGGGCGCCCTTGCCGTACGAGCGGTGGTGCGGGCAGTAGTAGCCGCCGTACGCCGCGACGGTGCGGCACAGCTCGGTCAGTTCGGTGTTCGGGGCGTACATGCCGGGTGTGTAGGTGAGGCCGGAGGACATGCCCACCGCGCCCTGTTCCAGCCCTTCGGCGACCAGCCGCCGCATCGTGTCCAGTTCGGCGGGGGTCGCGGGACGGTCGTCCCAGCCGACGGCGAGCATCCGGACGCTGCCCTGCGGGACGAGGTATGCGGCGTTGACGGCGGTGCCCTGGCGGTCGATCCGGTCGAGGTATTCGCCGACGGTGCGCCAGTCGAAGTCGATGTCGTCGCCGTTGCCGTTCCAGCCGGTGATGGCACCGCGCACCTCGGCGAGGGTGCGGTCGTCGACGGGGGCGTAGGAGAGGCCGTCCTGGCCGAGGACTTCGAGCGTCACGCCCTGGGCGGCTTTCGCACAGTGTCCGGGGTCGCGGAGGAGGGCGAGGTCGGAGTGGGCGTGCATGTCGATGAAGCCGGGGGCCAGGGCGAGGCCGTCGGCGTCGAGCGTGCGGACTCCGGGCGCCGCCGTCGGCCTTCTCCCGTCTCCTTCGCGGGTGATCGCCGTGATGCGGCCGCCCTCGACGGTGACGTCGGCACGGTACGGGGCGGCCCGTCCGGTGCCGTCGATGACTTCCGCGTCGCGGATGACGAGGTTCATGGGCGGGTGCCCTTCTTGTGTCGGCACGGCCTGTGCCGGGACGGGTCTGTGTCGGCAGCCTGTGTGTGCGGGCGGCCGGGAACGTCAGAAGAAGGTGCGGATGTAGTCCGTGACCGTGCCGTCGGCCGTCGTCAGCGGGATCAGCTGCCACTTGTCGAAGATCGTGCAGGGGTGGGACATGCCCAGTCCCACCCAGTCGCCGGCTTCGAGCGGCGCCTGAGTACGCAGCCACGCGTGCTGGTCGGAGAGCGCGGTGACGGTGATGCCGTCGGCCGGGCGGAACTCGCCGTCCGGACTGCGGACCGTGTGGGGCTGGGGGAGGTGCAGGTCGAACGCGGCGTCCCGTTTGCCCGCGTTGAGGAAAGCCTGGTCGGGGGCCGGACGGGAGACGACCTGCGCCCAGAGCGTGAACGCCGCCCGGAGCGCGCCCTCTTCGGGAACCCGGTTGAAGGGGGTCTTGTCGCGGTACTGGCCGTCGTCGTGGGAGACGTACGCGCCGGAGCGGAGCAGCTTGAGGACGGGCCGGGAGAGGGGCGGCAGTTCGGCGAAGACGTCGGCGACGGCGTCGAACCACGCGCTGCCGCCCGCACTGACGACGATCTCGGACAGCCCGTCGAACCGGCCCGCGGCGTCGAACGCGGCGGCCAGCGCGGTCAGTCGGCGCAGCCAGGCGGTGACGGTGCGGGGGCCGGCGTCGGGGACCTCGCCCTCGTAGCCGGCCACGCCGGCCAGCCGGAGCGTGGAGGCGGCGGCGACGGCGTCTGCGACCGCCGCGCACTCGGCTTCCGTACGGGCGCCCGTACGGGCCCCCTCGCCCGCGGCGAGTTCGACGACGACGTCGACGGGGCGGGTGGCCCCCGCCTGGGAGAGTGCCGCCTCCATCTGGGCGACCCCGGAGACGGAGTCGGCGTAGCACAGGAACCGGAAGTCGGGGTCGCGCTCCAGCTCCCCGGCGAGCCAGCGCAGGGCCGCCGCGTCGAGGAGTTCGTTGGCGAGGAAGACGCGTGGTGCGCCGAAGGCGCGTGCCACACGGACCTGGTGGGGGACGGCGAGCGTGATCCCCCAGGCGCCGTGGGCGAGTTGGCGCTCGAAGAGCTGCGGGGCCATCGATGTCTTGCCGTGCGGGGCGAAGGCCAGTCCGTGGCGCTCCGTGTAGCCCTCCATCAGGGCGAGGTTGTGCTCCAGGCGCTCGGCGGAGAGGGCGAGCACCGGTGTGGTGAAGCCGCCGGTGAACAGGTTGCGGCGCTCTGCGGCGAGAGCGGCGACGGTCGTTCCGGAGGCGTCCGGGGGCAGCCCCTTGAAGCGGTGGTCGATGCGCTCGTCGGCGAGGGCGGCGAGGGGGTCTGCGCTGGACATGGCGACTCCGTTCGTTGCAGTCGATGCAACACGCATTGCGTATTTCGCTCGGAGCTGTCTAGCATCCCGGCGCATACCCGTCAATCGACATAAGACGAGAGGGAGGCGGACAGTGGCGAGCACCGATGTCGTCTGCCTCGGCGAGTCGATGGTCACGTTCCTGCCTTCCCGGGCCGGACGGCTCGCGGACGTGCCGTCCTTCGAGCGTTCCATCGGCGGCGCCGAGTCCAACGTGGCCTGCACGCTGGCCGGTTCGGGTCACTCCGTGCGGTGGGTCAGCCGGGTCGGGCAGGACGGATTCGGCGACCACCTTCTCGAGACGATCGCCTCGCGGGGCGTCGACGTGTCCGCCGTCGGACGTGATCCGCTGCGCCCGACAGGCATCTATTTCCGCACGGAGGGGGAGCGGCCCACGGGCCCGACGGGTGAGGCCGTAACCAGCGGTGGCCCCAGCGGTGGCCCCAGTGGTGACCCCGGTGGTGACCCGGGCGGCGCCCCCGGCGGTGTCGCCGAGGTGGTGTACTACCGCGCGGGTTCCGCCGCGTCGGCCATGTCGCCGGACACGGTGGACCTCGCGGCGGTCGACGACGCGAGAGTGCTGCACGTCAGCGGCATCACCGCCGCGCTCTCCGAGGACTGCCTGGAGCTGATGCGGGTGCTGACCGGGCCCCGTGAGGGCCGCCCGCTCGTCTCCTTCGACGTCAACTACCGCGTCGGACTGTGGGAGCGGTGCGGAGGTGACCCGCGCGTGCTGCTCGACCTCGCGCGCGGCTGCGACGTCGTCTTCGCCGGAGAGGACGAGACCGCGGCGGCCTGCGGCGTCACCGGCGGTCCCTCCGCGCTGCGTGAGGCGCTGCCCGAGCCCGCCGTACTGGTCGTCAAGCAGGGTGAGCGGGGGGCGACGGCCTTCGTGGGGGAGGGAGCCGGCGAAGAGATCTTCGTGCCCGCGCTGCGGACCGAGGTCGTCGGCGAGGTGGGAGCGGGCGACGGCTTCGCCGCCGGGTTCCTCTCCGCCACGCTGCGCGGGCTGCCCGTACGGGACCGCCTCCGGCACGGCCACCTCACGGCCGCCGCCGCCCTCACCGTCCCCGGCGACCTCGCCGAGCCGCCGCCCCGCCTGCTCGCCGACCGGCTGGCCGCCCTGGACGACGAGGCATGGGGAAGACTGCGCCCCGTCCCCGGGTGGAACACCGCGAGCACACAGAAGGCGAAGACAACATGAGCCAGACCGTCGACCGCGCACTGAGCATCCTGCCCCTCCTCGCGGAAGGCCCCGCCAACCTGGAGCAGGTCGCGGGCCGGCTCGGCGTGCACAAGTCGACGGCGCTGCGTCTGCTGCGCACCCTGCACGAGCACGGCATCGTCCACCGCCAGCCCGACCAGCGCTACCGGCTGGGCACACGCCTCTTCGCGCTCGCCCAGCAGGCAGTGGAGAACCTCGACGTACGGGAGATCGCCCACCCGCACCTCGTCGAGCTGAACGAGAGGACGGGCCACACCGTCCACCTGGCGGTGCACGAGGAGGACGAAGTCCTCTACATCGACAAGGTGGAGAGCCGCTATCCGGTGCGGATGTACTCCCGCATCGGCAAGCCCGTGGCGATCACCGTCGCCGCCGTGGCCAAGCTGCTCCTCGCCGATCTGCCCGAGCAGGACAGGCGGCGGATCGCCGAACGGCTCGACTACCCCCGGTACACGGCCCGTTCGATCACGAACCCCTCGGCGTTCCTCGCCGAGCTGGCGAAGGTGCGCAAGCAGGGCTGGGCCACCGACCTGGGCGGCCACGAGGAGTCCATCAACTGCGTCGGCGCACCCGTGCGCGGACCGGACGGACGAGCCGTGGCGGCCATGTCGGTCTCGGCACCGAACGTCGTCGTCAGCGCCGACGAACTGCTCGCCCTTCTCCCCCTGGTGCGCCGCACCGCCGAGGCCATCAGCGCCGAATACTCCGGAACGACCCCGACCGAGGAACCCCACTCATGAGCGACAAGCCGGCCAAGACCGCCCTCACTCCCGCCACCCACACCACGCCGCCCGCGAAGTTCTCGCACGGCGTCCGCAAGGGCAACATCCTCCAGGTCTCCGGGCAGGTCGGCTTCGGGCCCGCCGAGCCGGGCCGGGCGCCCACACCCGTCGGCCCGGGGCTGCGCGAGCAGACCCTCCAGACCTTCGCGAACGTCGAGTCCGTCCTGCGCGAGGGCCGCGCGAGCTGGGAGGACGCGGTCATGATCCGCGTCTACCTGACGGACACCGCGCACTTCGCCGAGTTCAACGAGATCTACAACGAGTACTTCTCCGGCCTCACCGGCGCCGCCGCCGCCCGTACGACCGTCTATGTGGGCCTCCCCGCGGGGCTGCTCGTCGAGATCGACGCCCTGGCCGTACTCGGCTGAGCCGCTCCCTCCCCTGGCATGTCTGAACTCCCGCCCGGACACCGGGCGGTGAGTTCCGCATGCCTGAACGGCCCCGAACTCCCGTATCTGAGAAGGAAACCACGAGGTCCCCCATGCTGCTCGCCGCATCCGCACCCGCGGAGGCGCAGCCCCGCACAGGTGGTCTGCTCACGCTCATAGGCGGCACCGGAGGTCTGCTGACCGTCGCCGCCCTGGGCATCCTGCTGCTGCTCTTCCTCATCATCAAGGTCCGGCTGCAGCCTTTCGTGGCGCTGCTGGGCGTGTCCATGGCCGTCGGTCTGGCCTCCGGTCTGTCGGTGACCGAACTCTTCGGAACCGTGCAGAAGTCCGACGCCGTCTCCCTCATCGAGCAGGGCATGGGCGGCATCCTCGGCCACGTCGCCATCATCATCGGGCTCGGCACGATGCTCGGCGCGATACTCGAGGTCAGCGGTGGCGCCGAGGCGCTCTCCAGCCGCCTCCTCTCGCTCTTCGGGGAGAAGCGCGCGCCGCTGGCCATGGGCCTGACCGGCCTCATCTTCGGAATCCCGGTCTTCTTCGACGTCGGAATCTTCGTCCTCGCCCCGATCGTCTACGCCGCGGCCAAGCGCTCCGGGAAGTCCATCCTGCTGTACGCCATGCCGCTGCTGGCGGGCCTGTCCATGACGCACGCCTTCCTGCCGCCCCACCCCGGTCCGGTGGCCGCCGCGGGGCTGCTGAAGGTCGACCTCGGCTGGGTCATCGCGATGGGAGCCGTCACCGGCATACCGGCCGTGCTCGCCGCATGGGCGTACGCGGCCTGGATCGGCAACCGGCTCTTCGTGGAGGTCCCGCAGGACATGGTCGAGGCGGCCGAGGAGGCCAAGGCGACCGTGGCGGCCGAGAAGCGGGCGGCGGGAGTGACAGAGGAGAAGCCCGTACGCCTGAGCGTCGTGTTCGCCATCATCGGCACTCCGCTGCTGCTCATCCTGCTGGCGACCTTCTCCTCCATCGGGCTGGACCCCTCGACGCCCCGTTCCGTCATCGAGTTCTTCGGCCACCCCTTCGTGGCGCTGACGATCGCGCTGCTGCTGGCGTACTGGCAGCTGGGGCTGCGGCACGGCTGGTCCCGCAAGTCCCTGGAGTCGGTCTCCACCGCGTCGCTGAAGCCGATCGGCAACATCCTGCTGGTCGTCGGCGCGGGCGGCGTCTTCGGTGCCGTGCTCGAAGGCAGCGGCGTGGCACAGGCGTTGGCGGACACCTTCAGCGACGCGGGACTGCCGGTGATCGTTCTCGCGTATCTGCTGTCGCTGGTGCTGCGCGTCGCACAAGGCTCGGCGACCGTCGCCATCGTCGCCACGGCGGGGATCATCGCTCCGCTGCTGGCCGCCGGGGACTTCTCGCAGCCGCACCTCGCGCTGGTCATCATGGCCGTCTCGGCCGGTTCCATCTTCGCCTCGCACGTCAACGACGGCGGGTTCTGGATCGTCTCGCAGTACTTCGGCATCTCGGAGCGGGACACGCTGAAGTCGTGGACGGTGCTGGAATCCGTCCTGTCCGTCGCGGGATTCGTCGTCGCGGCGGGGGTGAGTCTCCTCGTCTGACGGCGCCGCCCGACTGCCCGGCGGTGCCCTCGGAGCGTCATCGTCCGTTTCTGTGGGCGCCGTTCGGAACCTGTGGGGTCTTGTGGGCGCCCCTCTCCTGCGCCAAGAATGCACGGCGTCACCCCCGAACGATTCTTCGTACGAGATTCGGTGAAGGAGAGGAACCCCCCACTATGAAAAGACCTCTCGTCGGCACCGTGACCGCGGCGCTCTTCGGAGCCGTCGCCCTCACGGGTGTCGCCACGACCCCCGCAGCCGCCGCCGGGCAGCAGGAGGCCCGGCCCGCCCAACAGGCGGCCGCGGCACCCGACTTCGCGGGGACGGTCGCACTCAGCAACTGCTCGGGCTCGCTCGTGCGGATGCCGGACTCCAAGGCCACCGACCCCGGGCTGGTGCTCTCCAACGGGCACTGCCTGGACGAGGGCATGCCCGAGCCCGGCCAGGTCGTCGTCGACCAGCCCTCGCAGCGCAGCTTCTCCCTGCTCGACGCCTCCGGCGGCGAGGCGGGAACGCTGACCGCCACGAAGATCAGCTACGCGACGATGACCGACACGGACGTCTCGCTCTACGAGCTGGACTCCACCTACGAGGAGATCAAGGCCGACACCGGCATCGACCCCCTCGACGTCGAGGCGTCACACCCCACCGAGGGCAACGCCATCACCGTCGTCTCCGGATACTGGAAGGAGACCTTCAGCTGCTCCATCGACGGCTTCGTGCACGAACTGCGCGAGGACGGCTGGAGCATGAAGGACTCGCTGCGCTACACCGGCGAGTGCGACACCAAGGGCGGCACCTCCGGTTCGCCCGTGATCGACGACGCCTCCGGCAAGGTCGTCGGTGTCAACAACACCCGTAACGAGAACGGTGAGGAGTGCACTCTCAACAACCCCTGTGAGGTGGACGAGAGCGGCAACGTCACCGTCAACGAGGGCACGGCGTACGGCCAGCAGACCTACACCCTCACCAGCTGCGTGACCGAGGGCAACAAGGTCGACCTGAGCCTGCCGGACTGCGCGCTGCCCAAGCCGTAGGCACCGGCGGGGCGGTGGGGTGGCGCGGCGGCGCCACCCTGTCGCAGGGGCGCCGCGGGTGAGGGGAAAGCCCGCGGCCGTTCCCCGAACCGCCGGTGTCCGCAGGCCGGTTCGGCCGGGCTCGACCGGCCCGTCCGCACCGGAGCGGCGATGTGCGCACGGCGCCCCCGGACCGGAAGGTCCGGGGGCGCCGTGCGTGTGGGGAAGGCGGGTGTCAGGGCATGGCGTCCACGTACGGGCCGACCGTGCCCGACCAGCTGTTGCCGCTCGCGGCGTCCCAGTTGGTGGACCAGGTCATGGCTCCGCGCAGACCGGGGTAGGTCTTCTCGGGCTGGAAGCTTCCGCAGCCGGTGCCCTTGGTGAGGCAGTCCAGAGCGTCGGTGACCACGCTGGGCTCGACGTAGCCGGAGCCGGCGGCGCTGGGGGAGGCGGGCGTGCCGATGCCGACCTGGGAGGGGTCGAGGCCGCCTTCGAGCTGGATGCAGGCGAGCGCCGTGAGGAAGTCGACGGAGCCCTGTGAGTAGACGTTGCCGTCGCAGCCGTTCATCGAACCGCTGTTGTAGTACTGCATGTTGACGACGGTCAGGTAGTCCTTGATGTTCAGCGCCGTCTTGAAGTACTCGTTCGAGGTGGACTGCATGTCGATCGTCTGCGGCGCCATCGTCACCACGACGTCGCTCTTCTGGCTGTGGATCGTGTCCAGGGCCTTCGTCATGTACGTCGAGTTGAGCCCGTTCTCCAGGTCGATGTCGACGCCGTCGAAGCCGTACTCGTCCATGAGGGAGACGATGCTTTCGGCGAACGCGTCGGCCGAGGCGTCGTCCGCGACGCTGACGTTGCCCTTCTCACCGCCGACAGAGATGATCACCGACTTCCCGTCGGCGTGCTTGGCCTCGATGTCCGCCTTGAAGTCGTCCTCGGAGCCGTAGCCGGTCGCCGGGTCGAGGGTGAAGTCGACCTGGCCGGGGCTTCCCGTGGCGTCCGCGAAGGAGACGGCGATGATGTCGTAGTCGCCCGGTACGTCCGAGAGCTTCTGGGTGGTGGCGCCGTTGTCGAAGTTCTGCCAGTAGCCGGTGACGGCGTGTGCCGGTACTGCGGAGGCGCCCACGCCGGTGCCGGCCGCCGGGGAGGCGTCTCCGGTGGCGTTGGCGGTGCCGACTGTGAGCGCTCCGCAGATTGTCAGTGCCGCCGCTGTGAACGCCGCGGCGGCGCCCCGGAGCGTGCGGGGGTGGGTCAGGGATCGTGCGCGTGCCACAACTGCCTCCGTGGTGGGGGGAGATGGGAGGGGTGGTGCGGATTGTGGTGCGCGGGGCCCTGCGCTTCGCAGCCAAGATGGTCCAGACCATTCGCGTTGTCAAGACCTCTGGCAGTCGTTCAAGGCCTTGTATTGATCGTCGCCGGGGAGATTTGATGCGCCCGGCAGGACCTGGAGCGGGGACGAGTACGAAGGCGGTAGGGGATGACAACCGACGACAGCACACAGAACGGGACGGACGGCGCCGCGTCCCCCCAGCAGGGGGACGCGCGGCCGTTCGTGCGCAAGGCCAGCTGGAAGCGGGTCGGCCCCGGGATCGTCGTCGCCGCGACCGGAGTCGGAGCGGGCGACCTCGTCGCGACGCTCGTCGCCGGCAGCAAGTTCGGCTACACACTCCTGTGGGCCGCCGTCATCGGCTGCCTCGTCAAGATCGCCCTCGCCGAGGCGACCGGGCGCTGGCACCTGGCCACCGGACGCACCATCTTCGACGGCTGGCGCGACCTGGGCTCGTGGACCACGGTCTACTTCGCCGTCTACGTCGTCGTCTGGGGCTTCGTCTACGGCGGCACCGCGATGTCCTCCTCCGGACTCCCGCTGGAGGCGCTCTTCCCCGGCGTGCTCGACCTCAAGGCGTGGGCGATCATCACCGGGCTCGTCGGGCTCGCATTCGTCTGGTTCAACCGGTACGCCGTCGTCGAGAAGCTCATGACGGTGCTGATCGGCCTGATGTTCCTGGTCGTGGTCTACCTCGCGATCCGCGTCACGCCGGACGTCGGCGCGACCTTCGCCGGGCTCCTGCCCGTACTGCCGGACGGCTCGGTGCTCTACACCCTCGGCCTGATCGGCGGTGTCGGCGGCACGATCACGATGGCCGCCTACGGGTACTGGGTGAACGCCAAGGGCTGGACCGACAGCGGCTGGATGAAGATGATGCGGCTCGACAACCGCGTCGCCTACCTCACCACCGGCGTCTTCGTCGTCGCCATGCTGATCGTCGGCGCGGAACTGCTGCACGCCTCGCAGGTCGCCCTCACCGAGGGCGACAAGGGCCTCATCGACCTCGGGAAGATACTCGAGGAGCGCTTCGGCGCCTTCACCGCCAAGCTCTTCCTGGTCGGCTTCTTCGCCGCCTCCTTCACCTCGCTGATCGGCGTGTGGCACGGAGTGAGCCTGCTCTTCGCCGACTTCGTCGAGCGGGTGAAGGCCGCCCGCAAGGGGGCCGGCGACGGGCAGACCGTACAGGCCGTGGCCCGCGGGGAGCGGGAGCGCTCGGCACCCTTCCGCGCCTACCTGCTGTGGCTGACCTTCCCGCCGATGGCGCTGCTGTGGCTGGACCAGCCCTTCGGGCTGGTCGTCGCCTACGGCGTGCTCGGCGCGTTCTTCATGCCGTTCCTCGCGCTCACCCTCGTCTGGCTGCTCAACTCCGACCGTGTGCCCGGTGAATGGCGCAACGGCATCCTCAGCAACGTGATGCTCTTCCTGGCCGGCATGCTCTTCGTCGCGCTCTGCGTCCAGCAGGTGCGGGAGCTCCCCTGGTGAGCTGAGAAGCGAGCATCCGGCCCGTCCGGTCCCGCCCGGCGCCCGCCACGGACCCGGCCCGACAGCCCCCGGAGCCCGCCTCGCGCCCTCCCCGCCGTGCCCGGCTCCCCCAGCCGTACCCGCGAACCGGATTGACCCGCTCCCGGGACGGGGTATGGCAGGGGGAGCGGGCGGGCCGGAAACCGTTCCAGAGGCGTGGGCTCCGCCGTAAGCTGTGATGTCGTCACATCGGTACGACAGTCGGGTACTTGGGCTACCTGGGGCTTCCACGGCCCGGGTCGGACGTTCGGGGGCGGGATGACAACTGCGCTGGCAGTCACCAGCCACGATCACATGCTGTCCCCGCCCGACCGGCACACCCCGCGGGCCCACGTCTTCAAACCGCCCGAGGAGCAGCCGTTCGAGGCGGCGCTGGCCGAGACCCAGAGCCTGATCGAGCAGCACGGCCACCTCGTCGTCGTACATCCCGCGACGCTCAGCAAGCCGTTCCTGCACCGGCTGCACGCCGTGCGCTCCGTACTGGAGAGCGACCGCGTCGCCCTGCTGCCGACGACGCTCCCGCCACTGGGTACGGGCGTGCTCGTACGGCAGTTGAGGCAGCTCTCGCTGTGCGAGTTCAGTCCGGGCGTGCTGGGCGCGGCGGTCAGGCTGCTCGCGCACTACGTCTACGCGGGTGCCCTGCTCAACTCCGTCGCCAAGCTCGACCATGTCCCCGTACCGCTCACGGCGCACGCCAAGTCATGGATGCCCAAGGCGCAGTTCGCCGTGCTCGCCGCGCCCACGCCTCAGCTCGTACGGCTCGACGGCGGGCCCGGGGGCGGCGGCGGAACCGGTTCGAAGGCCCAGGCCACCCTGGCGGGACCGCAGTTCGCCACCCAGCTCACCGTAGCGCACGGCCAGCTCACCTCCGACTGGGTGACCTCCACGCTCGCGCGCACCTGGAACACCGGCGGCGTGCAGGAGGCGTATCTGCCCAAGGAGTCGCCCCGTTGGTGGGGCACCGGCAAACTCGTCGAGTTCGCCGCCGCCATCCCCGACGTCTCCGTCCTCTACCAGCTCGTCTCCTCCGTGCGGCGCGACGAGTGCCACTGGTGCGGACTCGAACTCATCGGGGACCGCTGCGCGTTCTGCGCCGCGCCCGCTGCGCAGGGGGCGGCCCCCCGCAGAGCGTCCTCACCCCGCCCAGCCGCCGGGGGCAGGGCCGGAGCGGGGCTGAGCGGCTACCGCCGCGCGGCCGAGCCCTCCTCAACGCACGCCCGTCACACCGTCGTCGCCGATCCCCGAGGTCTGTAGTCCATGAACTCACGCCAGCGCCGTGGCGTCATCCTGCTGATCGTCTCCGTCCTGTGCGCCCTGGCGGCGTTCGCCGGCGTGCTGGCGCTGATACGTGACGTGGAGTCCAAGGTCGGCCCCGAGACGACGGCGTACAAGCTGAAGGCGGACGTACCCGCCTACCGGGCCCTGAGCGGCGAGCAGTTCGACAAGGTCTCCATGCCCGAGCGATGGCTTCCCACGACGGCCGTCACCGACCTCGACTCCGTGCGCGGCAAGGTCGCCACCAACCGGCTGCGCAAGGGATCGCTCCTGCAGCGGGACATGATGGCCGAGCGGCCCGAACTCGAGCCGGGCGAGCAGGAGATCGCCATCATGATCGACGCCGAGACCGGCGTGGCCGGGAAGATCAACCCGGGCAGCCGGGTCAACATCTTCGCCACCTTCGAGGGCGAGCAGCAGTCCGGCGGCAAGGGGCGGTCGCCCAACCAGTCCAAGGTCATCGTCAGCGGCGCCAAGGTCATCGACGTCGGAGAACTCACGCCCTTCAAGGAGGACGGCGACGACGAGCGCACCCGGCGGCGCGAGGCGGACGGCGTCCCGATCACCTTCGCCCTCTCCTCGGCCGACGCCCAGCGTGTCGCCTACGCCGAGTCGTTCGCCGAGCACGTCCGGCTGGCCCTCGTGGCACCGGGCGACAGCACCGAGCTCCCCGACAGCGACCGCACGTACACGCTGACCGGGGACGAGTGAGGCAGGAATCAGCCCATGGTCACCCGTATCCAGCCAGCCGTCAGCGACCCGGACGCAGCCAGGTCGCTGATCGGTCTGCTCCGCCAGCTCCCGGACAGCGAACCCCTGCCGCCCGCCGTGGACTCCACCCGGCTGCTCGACCTCCTGGAGCAGTCGGCCGGTGCCTCCGTCGCGGACCTGCCGGAGGTCGTGCTGGTCCACGAACTCATCGGCCCGCTCCCGGCCCTGGAACTGATCCGCGAGGTCGCCCTGCGCTTCCCCGCGGTCGGCGTCGTCCTCATCACCCGTGACACCAGCCCGCCGCTCTACTCGGCCGCCATGGACGCCGGTGCGCGCGGTCTGCTCGGACTGCCGCTCGGCTACGACGACGTCGCCGCCCGGATCGGCGCCGCCGCGTCCTGGGCCGCCGGAGTACGGCGGCACCTGGGGGGCGGCGACGACGAGACGGCAGGGTCCACAGGCACCGTCGTCGCGGTCACCGGCGCGAAGGGCGGCGTCGGCACGACACTGGCGGCGGTCCAACTCGCCCTGGCCGCACAGTCCTCCGGGCGCGGCAGCGCGCTCGTGGACATGGACCTCCAGTCGGGCGACGTCGCCTCGTACCTGGACGTACAGTTCCGGCGCTCCGCGGCCGACCTTGCGGGCATCAGCGACATCTCCTCGCGCGTGCTCCAGGACGCCGTCTACACCCATGAGTCGGGGCTGGGACTGCTGCTCGCACCGGGCGAGGGCGAGCGTGGCGAGGAGGTCGACGACAGAGCCGCCCGGCTCATCATCGGTGCGCTCAGGACGCGTTACGACATCGTCCTCGTCGACTGCGGCACACAGCTCAACGCCGCCAACGCCGCCGTCATCGAGACGGCCGACGTCGCGGTGCTGGTCACCACGCCGGACGTCGTGGCGGTAAGGGCGGCCAAACGCATGGTGCGCATGTGGGACCGCCTCCAGATCCGCAAGGCGGAGGAAGCCGTCACTCTCGTCAACCGCACCTCCCGGCTCACCGAGATCCAGCCCGCGCTGATCGCCCGCATCGTCGGCACGCCCGTGGCGCGCACAACCGTTCCCGCGAACTTCAAGGAGCTGCAGAGCGCCGTCGACGCCGGCCGCATGCAGGACCTGGACAGCAAGGGGTCGGTCAGACAGGCGCTTTGGGGGTTCGCCGGTGAACTGGGGCTGGTCACCGCGGCGGAGGCGTCCTCGGGCAGCAAGCACGCCAGGGGAGGGAAGGGAGGCAGGGGCGGTAAGGGCGTCATGGCACTGGCCAGGCAGCACAAGCAGCCCCAGTCCCAGTCCCGGCCTCAGTCCCAGTCCCAGCCTCAGTCCCAGAACCCGGCGCACCCCCGACAGCAGGCCCACACGCAGCCCCACAGGCAGATGCCGGGACCGGCGCCGGGCAGCCGCGCCCTGCCTCCCGGGGGAGGAACGGGACAGACGCGGGGACCGGGCGGCCAGGGCGGGCAGCCCGCTGGGTCCGCCGGCTCCGCGGCTCCGGAGCCGGGCATACCCGGCTCGTCCGGAGCCCCCGGCGCAGGAACGTGGGGCGGCGCCTCCGGCGGCACCCCCCAGGGAGGGCCCGCTGCCGGAGCCGACCGGCAGGCGCTGCCGTCCGGTTCGTCCAGCCGGACGCTCGGAGCCTTCGGGGACGAGGCAGCGGACGGCGGTCCCCACGGAACCGGGCAGAGTTCCCCCTCGCCGCTGCGGAACCGTATGCCCGGACCCATGTCCGCACCCACGCCCGGAGCGGCGCCCGGCCCGGCGCCCGGAGCGGCCCCCGGATCGGACGTGCACGCGGGACCGGCAGCCGGCGGGGGATTCCCACGCACGACCGGCGCCCGGCCCCCCTACGGCGCCGACGGAGACGACGACGAGGACGGCGAGACGAGCGTCTGGGGCGACCGCGGCGCCGTGACCGTGGAGTTCGCGGGGATGGCTCCCGTCGTGCTGCTCGTACTGGCCGTCCTGTGGCAGTGCGTGCTCATCGGCTACACCTTCTCGCTCGCGGGCAACGCCGCGGACGAGGCGGCCCGCGCCGCCACCGCCGCCGCGTCGGACGGCAACGCCCAGGGCGCCTGCCAGGAGGCGGCCACGGAGCATCTCCCCGCCGAGTGGCGCAAGAACTCCGAGGTCGACTGCACTCTCTCCGGTCACCTCTGGAAGGCCCACGTCGACCTCGGAACGCCGGTCCTCTTCCCCGGCGCGGGCAAACTTCCCTTCACCGTCAGCGGCAGAGCCGGCGCCGCGGAAGAGGGGTGAGCCACGCATGCGGACGACGCGGACAGGAACAGCGGCGGGAGCCCCCTCACGGGGGGCGGCCCGCGGCACGTCGGTGAACCCGCTGCGCCGTGCGGTACGGGCCCTGCTGCCGCGCGCTGCCCGCGAGCAGCCCGAAGCAGGCGCCTCCAGCCTGGAGTTGGCGGGAATGATGCCGCTGCTGCTCATCGTGGCCGTCTCCGCCATCCAGCTCGGCATCGCCGGATACGCCGTGCAGCAGGCCGGCACGGGTGCGCGAGCCGCCGCCCGTACCGCGAGCCAGGAGGACATCGCCGGCAGCTACGCGTCCACCGGCAGGGCCGCCATGTCCGGCTGGACCGCCTCCCGCAGCAGCTTCGCGCTCGGCGGCGGCGGTGACGAGGTCGAGGTCACCGCAACCGTCACCATCCCCTCCATAGTCCCCGGCGTCGACGACTTCGGCGACGCCTCCCGGTCCACGACCATGCCCCGCGACTGACCGGCCGCCCGGACCGGCCGCCCGGACCGGCCGTCCCGCCGCCAGAACAGCCAGAACCGCCCGGAAGTGTGACGAAGAGAGGAGGCCGGACATGAGCCTGCGGGCCCGCATCACCCCCCCGGAGTCCAGGGCACGGAACGCGGCGGCCCCCACTGACGGGACCAGCCATCTCGTGCCGGTCTACCGCACCAAGCTCCTCGAAGAGATCGACCTCGCCGAGATGTCCGCGCTCGCACCGCAGGAGCGCCGGACGCGCCTGGAGCGCGTACTCGGGCACATCATCAGCCGCGAGGGTCCTGTACTGGCCACCGACGACCGGGCGTCGCTCATCCGCCGCGTCGTGGACGAAGCCCTCGGGCTCGGCGTGCTGGAACCTCTCCTCGAGGACGCCGGCATCACCGAGATCATGGTCAACGGGCCGGATCAGGTCTTCGTCGAACGTGCGGGGCGGGTCGAGCAGGTGCCGGTCCGCTTCGCCTCCGACGAGCAGCTCATGCAGACCATCGAACGCATCGTCTCGACCGTCAACCGCCGCGTGGACGAGTCCAATCCGATGGTCGACGCCCGTCTGCCCTCCGGTGAGCGCGTCAACGTCATCGTCCCGCCGCTCTCCCTGACCGGCCCGACGCTGACCATCCGGCGCTTCCCCCGTGCGTACGCCCTGCACGAACTGATCGAACTCGGCACCCTCGACGAGCACATCCTCTCGCTGCTCTCCGCGTTCATCCGCGCCCGCTTCAACGTGATCGTCTCCGGCGGCACGGGCAGCGGCAAGACCACACTCCTCAACGCCCTCTCCGGGCTCATCCCCCAGCACGAGCGCATCATCACCGTCGAGGACGCGGCCGAACTCCAGCTGCAGCAGCAGCACGTCATCCGTCTGGAGACCCGGCCGCCGAACGTCGAGGGCAAGGGCCAGATCACCGTGCGCGACCTCGTACGCAACTCGCTGCGGATGCGGCCCGACCGCATCATCGTCGGCGAGGTACGCGGCGGCGAGACCCTGGACATGCTCCAGGCGATGTCGACCGGACACGACGGTTCGCTGGCCACCGTGCACGCCAACAGCGCTGAGGACGCGCTGATGAGGCTGCAGACGCTCGCCTCCATGTCGGAGGTCGAGATCCCCTTCCCCGCGCTCCAGGACCAGATCAACTCGGCCGTCGACGTCATCATCCAACTCGCGCGCCTCGCCGACGGATCGCGGAAGATCGTGGAGATCGTCCTCCTCGCCTCGCACGGCAGGGAGACCTTCCAGATCGCCTCCGTCTCCCGGTTCGACGTACGGCCCATGGCCGCCGACGGCAAGGTCCACGGAACGTTCGAGCATCTGCCCGTACCGCGGCGTGCCGCGGCGCGGCTGCAGATGGCGAGCGAAACGGTGCCGCCGGTCTTCGGAGTCGCGGACGACGCGTCGAAGCTCGCGACGAGAGAGGCGGTGTAGCGCCCCACGGCAACCGCACCCCATCCGCCGCGCCCCGCAGCGCGCCGCGAGGCCCGCCTTCGATCACCCGGGCCGGACGCCGCAGACCCACGCCCCTCCCGGACCAGGACCGAGGACCTGCCATGGACACCACCGCACAACTCGCGCTCGGCGCCTTCCTGCTGGCGAGCGCCCTCGCCGTCGCGGGGGTGCTGACCTACGCGGCGGGCCGCGCACAGCGGCGGGCCGTCATCGAGCGTCTGTCCGCGGGCGGCGGGGGATACGAGCTGCCCTCGGGCCGCCGCAGGCACTTCACCGGCGTCGACCGGCAGTTGCGCCGGACGCGGGTGGGCCGCCGCGTGCAGCTCAAGCTGGCGGCCACGGGACTGGACATCACACCCGGCGAGTTCGCCGTCTACGTCCTGGCCGCGGTCGCCGGCCTGTGGCTGGTCGCCGCCTCCGTCCTGGCACCGTTCTTCGGCCCGATCGCCGGACTCCTCGCGGTACTGGCCGCCAACGCCTTCCTCACCCACCAACGCAGCCGCCGTACCGAACAGTTCATCAACCAGCTCCCGGAGCTCTCCCGCATCCTCGCCAACGCCACATCGGCCGGACTGGCCCTGCGCACCGCGCTCGGAATGGCCGCCGAGGAACTGGACGCGCCCGCGGGCGACGAACTCACCCTCGTCACCAACCAGCTCGCCCTCGGCCGCTCCATCGACGACGCCCTGGGTGAACTCGCCGAACGTCTGCCCTCCCGCGAACTGGTCGTGCTGGTCACGACATTGGTGCTCGCCAACCGCGCCGGCGGCACACTCGTCGCCTCGCTGCGCAACCTCACCGCCACCCTGGAGGAACGCAAGGAGACCCGCCGCGAGGTGCGCACCATGCTCGCCGAGGTCAACGCGACGGCCTTCACCGTCCCCGTGCTGGGGCTCGGCGCGATGCTGATGATGAACTCGATGATGCCCGGCGCCCTGGCCCGCGTCACCGGCTCGGCGATCGGCCAGCTCGCGATCGTCGCTGCCGTCGGGCTCTTCGCCACGGGCTTCTTCGTCATCCGCCGACTCGGCAAGATCGAGATCTGAGGAAGGGAGTCCGAGGACACCATGCTGCCCCTTCTCCTCGCCGCCGTCGTCGGCCTCGCCGTGTACGGAGCCCTCGCCGGCATCCGCATGTACCGGGCCGAGACCGAACTGCCCGGCGACCTCGCCGTCGCGCTGGAGGTCGGCGCCACACGAACGACCGTGCGCGAAGCGGCGGTCGACCGTCTCGGCATGCCCCTGGCCCCGCTCGTGCTCCGGCTGATGGGCCGGCAGCGCGTCGCCAGGAAGCGCCGCAGGATCGACCAGGCGGGCAACCCGGGCGGCCTCACGGTCCAGCGCTACGCCGCACGCCGCGCCGCGTACGGGGTGTTCGGCGTCGTCATGGCGCTCGTCGGGATCTCCGCGGACAGCCTGCTCTTCGCGGCGCTGGTGCTCGCCTTCGGCTGGAGCGCGGCCGACCTCGCCATCTGGCAGGCCGTCCGCGACCGCAAGCGCGTCATCGAGCGCACGCTTCCCGACTTCCTCGACGTCCTGGCCGTCGTGGTCTCTGCGGGACTCAGCTTCCGGCAGGCCCTGGAGCGCGTCGCCGAGCACTACGAGGGCCCCTGGGCCGACGAACTGCGCATCACACTGAGGCAGATGGACCTCGGCGTCGGCCGCCGCCAGGCGTTCGACGAGCTGCGCAAGCGCAACTCCAGCGAACAGGTCGACCAGTTCGTCACCGCGTTGCAGCAGGGCGAGGAACTGGGCGCCCCCATCGCGGACACGCTGATCCAGATCGCGACGGACATGCGCCGCACCGACGCGCAGAACGCCCGCCGCCAGGCGGCGAAGACCGTACCGAAGGCGACGATGACGACCATCGCCTTCCTGCTGCCGGGCACACTGCTGCTGATCGTGGCCACCTTCGTGCTCGGCTCCGACACCGACTTCGGTTCCGTACTGAACGGGTGAGGGAATGACGAACGAGATGCCCCGGGCCGGGCCGACGCCGTCCACCCCTCTCCTCTTCGTCGGCGCCGACCGATGTGGCACAGTCTGCATTCGGACGACAACGTTGGGCTACCGGACGGGAGGTGGGCACAGATGACGGACCGTCCGGGCCCTCACCCGGCTGACCGGCTGCTCAACTGCCCTGCGGTGGACGTCTGTTTCACCCACGGCAAGAGTGACAAGAACTACACCAACCGGGCCGGGAGCGCGGGGGAGCACTTACCGACGGGGCTCAACCCGGCCATCAGCGAAGGAGATCGTGATGTCGAAGGCCATGCGCCGCTGGCGCCAGCGCGTCACGGAGCGATTGCGCGGCCACGAATCGGACACGGGCGCGGGGGCGATCGAATACGCGGGCATCGTGATCATCGTCGCGGGAATCATTCTGGCCATCCGGGGACTGGGCCTGGACGCCACCATCGCGGGTGCGATCGGAACCTGGGTGAACGCGGTAGTCGGCGGTGGCGGATAGCCAACCGCCTGCGTGACGACGAGGGCCAGACCGTCATTCTCTACGGGGCCGTGATCGCGGGCCTTCTCTTCATGGCCTTCGCGTTCTTCGCGGTGGCCCAGGCGGGAACGGTACGCAACGGCGGCCAGTCGGCGGCCGACGCCGCCGCGCTGGCCGCAGCCCAGGACGACCGTGACGAGCTCTACGACGGCTTCCGTGACGCGCTCGGCGACGGTGACGACTGGCAGGACTGGCTCGACGGCCTCGGACCGCTCACCGGGGACGGATGCGGCGAGGCGGAGTACTTCGCCGGACGCAACCGCTCCGACGTGGTCAGCTGCGAGGCCGTCTCCCGGAACGGGGACGACGGTTACACCGTCGAGGTCCGGACTCGTTTCGACACGGGCGACAGCATCGTTCCCGGTGCTGCCAACAAGAAGGCACAAGCCACCGCCACCGCTGTGATCAAACCGCGCTGTGATTTCGCGGATGACGCGGATCTCATCGAAATCACGTGTGACGGAGACGAGTTCACCATCGATCCCGATGATGTGGACCTCGACCTGGAACCGGCGGACCTCTTCTCGGTGGTGCTGGTCGGCTGATGAGCGTAAGACGAATTGAGGACGAGCGATCGATGACCATTCGACGCACCATGAGGACCCGACGGGCCATGGCCGTTGCAGCGATCACGGCGGGGCTGGTCCTTTCGGCCGGATGCAGTGGTGACAGCGAAGGCGGGGACGACCAGAAACCCGCACCCTCCGGTGAGGAGGGCAAGGGTGAAGGCGGAGGCGGATCGGGTTCCGACGAGAGCAAGGTGCTCGCCGAGGTCAAGGGCGGGGACAGCATGACGCTCACCGTCACTTCAGCCGAGCGGGACGACGGCGGTTTCGTCACGGTCAACGGCCGGCTGACGAACGGCAGCAGCAAGCTGTGGACGGGGGTGGAGTGGAAGTCCGACGAGACTGAGCTGTCGGTGAAGAACCAGGCGTCCATGGCAGCTTCCAAACTCACCGACAAGGCAGGAAAGAAGCGGTACTTCATTCTGAGGGACACCGAAGGACGTTGCCTTTGCACCTCGTTCCAGGGCGGCTTGAAGCCCGGTGAGACGAAGTCCTGGTACGCCCAGTTCCCCGCACCGCCCGAGGACTCGACCGAAGTCGACTTCCAGATCGCGGACATGCCACCCGCCAGCCTCAAAATCTCGGAAGGGTGAGCTGCCCCGATGAACCGCCCGCGAACGGATGTCTTTCGATGGGTCGCCTGCACGTCGGTCTCGGTCGTGCTCTTCACAGCGATCAGCTCCGCCACCGCTCAGGCGGACCCCTCGCCGCTGCCCAGCCCGCCCGCCCCGCCGTCCCTGCCCGGCGCCGACGATCCCACGAGCATCCCGACCGAGGTCGCACCCTCCCTTCCCGGGGACGACGGCGCTCCCGGACCCGCGCCCAAGTTCAGCGAACCGCCGGACAACATCGGCGACTCGAAGCCGCCGGTCGAACTCGACTCCCAGGCGGCCGGACTCAAACTGGCCGACGGTGCGGAACTCGCCCCGTCCAAGGTGCTCGACATCAAGTTCGTGACCGAGGACCTGGGCGGTGAGGAACGCCGTGAGGACAGCACGGAGAAGACGAAGTTCACCCTCCAGGCGGAGGTGCTCTTCCCCAAGGACAGTTCGAAGCTCGACAGCAGCGCCGAGTCACGTATCCGGGACATCGTCGACGAGGCCGACAAGCAGAAGGCCGAGGAGCTCAACGTCTTCGGTTTCACGGACGATCTCGGCTCCTACCAGCACGGCAAGGAACTCTCGAAGAAGCGTGCCGACGCGGTGCAGAAGGCGCTGGCCGAGGAGTTGAACTCCACGTCGGTCACCTTCAACGTACGGGGTTACAGCGAGGACTACCCGATCGCCGACAACAGGACCGAGGAGGGCCGTAAGAAGAACCGCCGTGTCGAGGTGTCCTTCGCCCGTCAGGAATGAGAGCCGTCAGTGGTGAATGGGGCGGCCGGAGCGGCCGCTTCCGTGCTTCCGCACCACAGTGTCCTTGCGAAGGTCGCCGAACTCGCCTGCGGACAACGGAAAACGAAGATCAGGCGGCCGGTTCCACCTGCGCCTGGATGGCGCGCCGCCAGTCGGAGCGAAGTCGGTCGAGTTCGACGAGGTCCGCCTGCGACCAGATCGTACGACCCGCGACGTAACGCCGAATCGCCTCGTTGGCCTCAGCGATGGCGCGGCCTTGTGTTGCAGACTGCTGAGAAGTCGAGGACATGCATCAAGACTAGGGCCTCGCACTGACATCCACGGCCAAATACTGGGCGATTTAGGTCACGTGACACCGGCTCACCTCGTGTAAACCTCGGGCGGCCTTCGATTTCGGTCCCACCTTGCCCGCCCTGACCGGTGGTTTCGTGCATAAGCTCGCGTCGTGCTGCTGACGTTGACGCTCGTTGTGTGCGCGGCCTGTTACGGCGCCGTCGCCGGGGCGCTGTTGCCGCGCACCGTCTACCGGTTCGCGGTCGGGCGGGAGCAGCCCCGCCCCACGAGCTGTCCGCGGGGGCACCCGCTGCCGCTCTCGCTGCGCGGCTGGGCGGGGCCCGCCCGCTGCGCCCGGTGCACCGGCTCCACGCGGACTGTTGACTCCCCGCGGAGTGCCCAGTACCCGGAGGAGACCGCCTCCGCGGAGGACGCCCCGCCCGCGCCGTACGCCGACGTCACCGAGCACGCCGACGTCACCGAGTACACCGGGCACACCGAGGACGCCGACGACACCGGGTACGCAGGGGACACCGAGACCCGGGGGAGCCACGGAGCATCCCCCGGGAGCACCCGCGGCGCCTACGGTTCCCGCACGCTCCCGCTCCTCCTCTCCGGTGCCGCCGTCTGTGCCGCGCTCGCCGGATCAGTGGGCCCGCGCCCGGAGTTGGCGGTGTGGCTGCTGATCGTGCCGTCCGGGCTGCTGCTGGCGGCCGTGGACATCCGGGTGCGGCGGCTTCCCGACGTACTGACCCTGCCCCTGGCCGCCGCCACCGCCGCACTCCTCGCCGTCGCCGCCGCCGTTCCCGGAGCGGGCGGCAGTTGGGTACGGGCTCTGCTCGGCGGAGCGGTCCTCGCGTCCGTCTACTTCGTGCTGTTCCTGGTGCATCCGCGCGGACTGGGCTTCGGCGACGTCAAGTTGGCGCTCACCGCGGGTGTCGCTCTTGGGTGGTACGGGTGGCAGCCGCTGCTGGCGGGTGCGTTCCTCGGTTTTCTGCTGCACGCCGGGTACGGCGTCGCACTGATGCTGGCCGGCCGTGCGGGACGCAGGACGGCCCTGCCCTTCGGTCCCTTCATGTTCGCGGGCGCCGTGCTGGGTGTCGTCACCGCCGCCGCGGGCGCCTGAGAGGGAGGGGCGCGGGACGGGCGGCGACGGACCCGGCCGGAACGCGACACGGCGGGCCCGCTCCCCCTGCCCCGCGGACGGGCGGTAAGGGGCTAGGCTTGGGAACCCCCCCTCGGGCCGGTCCGTACACCCCCCCCACGGACCGGCCCGTTCTCTGTTCCCGGGACTTCCGGCGGCCGCCCGCCCGGCCCCGGGGCCCCGCCGTCACCGCCCGGCACACCGGGCCTGCCTCCGGCTCGGCGCCCTGCCCCTCGCCCGTTCGACCGGTCCGTCGACCCGGCCGGCTCACTGCCCCGGCCGGGCCGCCGTCCCCGCTTGCCCGGGGGTCAGGGCCCCCGGGGGCCCGGCGCTTCAGCTCTCGCTGCTCCGGGACCAGATGTTGGTGCCCGGTTCGGAGACCGCGTACGTGTCGATCTCGCGCAGCTCCTCCTCCGTCAGCTCCGGCCCTTCCAACGCCGCGACGTTCGCCTCGAGCTGCCGCACACTGCTGGCGCCGATCAGCGCCGACGTCATCCGCGGGTCGCGCAGCACCCAGCGCAGCGCGAGCTGGGCCAGGGACTGGCCCCGGCGCCGTGCGATGCCGTCGAGCCCGCGCAGCCGCCGGAGCACCTCCTCCGTCAGCAGCCCCGGGTCCAGCGACTTGCCCTGCGCGGCCCGTGAGTCCTCCGGGACGCCCTGCAGGTACTTGTCGGTGAGCAGGCCCTGGGCGAGTGGGGCGAAGGAGATGCAGCCCATGCCTTCGTCCTCCAGCGCGTCGAGCAGCCCGTCCTCCTCCGTCCAGCGGTTGAGCATCGAGTAGGAGGGCTGGTGGATGAGAGCCGGCACGCCCATCTCGCGCAGCAGTCCCGCCGCTTCGCGGGTGCGCCGGGCGTTGTAGGAGGAGACCCCCGCGTACAGGGCCTTCCCCTGCCGTACGGCGGAGGCCAGCGCCCCCATCGTCTCCTCCAGCGGCGTCTCCGGGTCGAAGCGGTGGGAGTAGAAGATGTCGACGTACTCCAGGCCCATGCGGCGCAGTGAGGCGTCCAGGGAGGAGAGCAGGTACTTGCGGGAGCCCCAGTCGCCGTACGGGCCGGGGTGCATCGGGTAGCCCGCCTTGGTGGATATCACCAGCTCGTCGCGGTAGGGCCGGAAGTCCTGGGCCATCAGCTTGCCGAAGTTCAGCTCGGCCGATCCGGGTGGCGGCCCGTAGTTGTTCGCCAGGTCGAAGTGGGTGACGCCCAGGTCGAAGGCGCGCCGCAGGATGGCGCGCTGGGTCTCCAGGGCGCGGTCGTCGCCGAAGTTGTGCCACAGGCCGAGCGAGACGGCGGGCAGCTTGAGCCCCGACCTGCCGGTACGCCGGTAGTCCATGGAGTCGTAGCGGCCGTCGTACGCCCGGAAGGGATGGAGGGAGGAGTCGTCCGTCATGCGCCCTTACTATCAGTTCCTCTCAGGTCCGCCGCCGGGAGCGGCCCGGCTTCGTACAGGGGCGTCACCAGCAGTAAGGTTCAACAATCCCGGACTCGCCAAGGAGGGGCTGGCCATTCCCATGAAGCTTCGTGACCTGGTGTACAGGCTCTATGCGCGCCGGGTGGAGGACCGTCTCGACACCGACCAGGTGCCCAAGCACATCGGCGTCATCCTGGACGGCAACCGCCGCTGGGCCCGCGCCTCGGGCGGCACGACGGAGCAGGGGCATCAGGCCGGCGCCGAGAAGATCCGGGAGCTGCTGGGCTGGTGCGCGGAGACGGACGTCGAGGTCGTCACGCTGTGGCTGCTGTCCACGGACAACCTGCACCGGCCCGAGAACGAGCTCCTGCCCCTGCTCGGCATCATCGAGGGCACCGTGCGTGATCTCGCCGGTGACGGCCGCTGGCGCGTCCACCACGTCGGCCAGCTGGACCTGCTGCCGGACCGTACGCAGCAGGTGCTGAAGAAGGCCGAGGAGCAGGCCGGGGACATCGACGGGATACTGGTGAACGTGGCCGTCGGCTACGGCGGGCGGCAGGAGATCACCGATGCGGTGCGTTCGCTGCTCGCCGACCGTGCCGCGAAGGGCGGGAGCCTGGACGAGCTGGCGGAGGGCCTGACCGTCGAGGACATCTCCGAGCACCTCTACACCAGGGGCCAGCCCGACCCGGACCTGGTGATCCGCACCAGCGGCGAGCAGCGGCTGTCCGGCTTCATGCTCTGGCAGAGCGCCCACTCGGAGTACTACTTCTGTGAGGTCTTCTGGCCTGCCTTCCGCAAGGTCGACTTCCTGCGTGCCCTGCGGGACTACGCGGCTCGTCACCGCCGCTACGGGAACTGAGCCCGCCCGGAACGCCGGCCTCCGGGCGGGCGCACGTCTCGGCTGCGCGCGGGCGTGTACGGCGGGGGCGCGTACCGCGGGGGCGCGTACGGCGGGGGCGCGTACCGCGCGGGCGTGCGACGCCGCGCCAGGGCCCGCCCGTCTCCGTGACCTGCAGCTGCTTGACCGGATCGAGTTGTCGTGGTCACCCGGCCGGGGTCCACCGCATATGCCATTGCATGCTTGAGCTCGCCCGGGGGAATATCCCTCATTGCCGGGTGCCCTCCACAGGCTCCGGCGCCGGGAGGCCCGTTTGCAGACCACGGACGACCGCAGAAGATGCGGCGACGCGGATGTCGCGGAGGGCCGGTGCACGGCCCGCCGCGTGCGGGCGCGGACCGGTCTCTTCCCTTGCGACGCCGTCGCACCCCGACCTCTTCCGAGGGGGTTCGTCCACCCGTGGTGACAAGCAAGAAGCGCAATGAGTCCGACCGGCGCACGTATGTCATCGACACCAGCGTGCTGCTCGCCGACCCGACGGCAATGGATCGTTTCGATGAGCACGAGGTGGTGCTCCCGGTCGTCGTCGTGACCGAGTTGGAGGCCAAGCGGCATCACCCGGAGCTGGGCTACTTCGCACGGCAGGCGCTGCGGAGACTGGACGAGTACCGCGTCCGGTACGGCCGGCTCGACGCTCCCATCCCGATAGGGGACGTGGGCGGTTCACTGCGAGTGGAGCTGAACCACTCCGACACAGGCGTGCTCCCGGCCGGTTTCCGGTTGCAGGACAACGACTCGCGGATTCTGGCCGTGGCCAGGAACCTGCAGGCGGAGGGGTACGACGTCACGGTCGTCTCCAAGGACCTGCCCCTGCGGATCAAGGCGTCCTCCGTGGGACTCCTCGCCGAGGAGTACCGCGCGGAGCTCGCCATCACCGAGTCGGGCTGGACCGGCATGTCCGAGCTGACCCTCCCCGGTGAGGACATCGACGAACTCTTCGCTGCCGACAGCGTGTTCGTGCAGGAGGCGTCCGAACTGCCTGTGCACACCGGCCTGGTGCTCCAGTCGGAGAAGGGCAAGGCGCTGGGGCGGGTGACACCGGACGGGCGTATCAAGCTGGTGCGCGGCGACCGGGAGGCGTTCGGCATCAAGGGGCGCAGCGCGGAGCAGCGCATCGCTCTCGACATGCTTCTCGACCCCGACATCGGCATCCTGTCCATGGGCGGCCGCGCCGGTACGGGCAAGAGCGCGCTCGCGCTCTGCGCCGGGCTGGAGGCGGTGCTGGAGCGCCGTCAGCACCGGAAGGTGATGGTCTTCCGTCCGCTGTACGCGGTCGGCGGTCAGGACCTGGGCTATCTTCCCGGCACCGAGGCCGAGAAGATGAATCCCTGGGCGCAGGCGGTCTTCGACACGCTCTCCGCGGTGACCAGCCGTGAGGTGATCGACGAGGTGGTCGAGCGCGGAATGCTGGAGGTGCTGCCGCTGACGCACATCAGGGGCCGTTCGCTGCACGACGCGTTCGTCATCGTGGACGAGGCCCAGTCCCTGGAGCGGAACGTCCTGCTGACCGTGCTCTCGCGCATCGGGTCCGGTTCACGGGTGGTCCTCACCCATGACGTGGCGCAGCGGGACAATCTGCGCGTCGGCCGGTACGACGGCGTGGTGGCGGTGGTGGAGAAGCTGAAGGGCCATCCGCTCTTCTCGCACATCACACTCACCCGGTCCGAAAGGTCTCCCATTGCGGCCCTTGTGACCGAAATGCTGGAAGAGGCGCATATCTGAGGGCAGTTGAGCCGAAGGCGCCGGTCGTCCCCCTGGCGGCCGGCGCCTTCGGGTGTGCGGCGGGTGTCCTCCCGGTGGACGGGAGTGCGCGCGATGCTGTACGGAATGGAGTGCCCGGGATTGCCCGGCGCCTGGCCGGAATTCTGCGCGGGCGGCTCTGACCTGCGGTGACGGCAGGAGACTTGGCGGTGGGCGGCGGTGTTCGCGCTGGCCGTTCCGCGAGGGTCCGGCAGCTTAGCCCCAACGGCCGTGCCGCGCCCGTATTTCCGTGGGATGTGACAGCCAAACCCCGTGTGAGCTATCCCACTCGGCACGGAATTGCCTCAGCCCTCTCGCGTCCGGCAGGGTGTGGTTCCTGTCAGGCCCCGCATACGGCACAGCAGTAACACCCATGGTGTGACACCGCAGCGCAGTACAGAACTGAACAGCAGTCACGCCGTATGCCGCCCGAGCACCACGCGGGTCCCCCAGCCCAAGGGGGCCCTCACGGGCCCGTGCCTCCTGTGACCGAAGTTCCTGGGAGGTCAGTGCCAAGGGGCACGATTGCGCCCGCGCGGTCACTCAAGCGGGCACGTTGGAAGGAAAGCGTGTGACTCGGATCTCCGTCCGGGGATTCGCCGTGGCGTCCGCCACCGCGGTCACCACCGTTGGCGCCGTCGTCGGTGTGGCCTCCGGTAGCCAGCAGGGCCAGACGACGACCGATGTCGAGGCCACTGCTGCTGACGCGACGCTCCTCGCAGACATACCAGCGGGCCAGCAGGCCCAGGCGCAGACGGCTTCCCTCACGCAGCAGGCGGACTCCGCGTCCACCGCCGCGCACGCCGAGGCGAAGAAGTCCGCCGAGGAATCCGCGCGGAAGCAGGCCGCCAAGGACGCCGCAGCCAAGAAGGAAGCGGCCGAGAAGGCAGCCGAGAAGGCAGCAGCCGAGCGTGAGGCCAAGGCCGCGAGCCGTTCCGCCTCGCGGGCTGGCGACTTCGCCCAGCAGGCCTCGTACTCGACCGCCGAAGTCAAGTCGATGGCGCAGCAGATCGTCGGCGGCGGTCAGTTCCAGTGCTTCTCCGAGATCGTCGAGCGCGAGTCGGGGTGGAACTACCAGGCGAGCAACCCCTCCTCGGGCGCGTACGGCCTGGTGCAGGCGCTGCCGGGCACGAAGATGGCCTCGGCGGGCGCCGACTGGAAGACGAACCCGGCCACCCAGATCAAGTGGGGCCTGAACTACATGAACGACCGGTACGGCAGCCCCTGCGGTGCCTGGGACTTCTGGCAGGCCAACAACTGGTACTGAGCCCCGGCGCACAGCGCTGAGCCGCACAACTTCACAGGCTTCCAATGCCTCACCCCCGCCCGGACCCCGGGCGGGGGTGAGCGCGTGGTGCGCGGGCGGTGAACATCGCCCTCTCGCAGGACGGAAGCAACCTTCACACCTGTAACGTCGTCACTCAACGGCAGCAGAGAGACGTCGAAGTCCGGGGGCGGAGGACGCGGGATGACGAGCAGGGTGGACAAGCTGCGGGACGGGGTGGCCCGCGCCGCGGCCCGTATCGCCGAGCGGCGTGCGGAACAGCTGGCCAAGCAGGAGGCCATGACGAAGCCGGGTGCCCGGCCGGAGGAGGGTCCGCCGGAGCCCGCTCCGGCACCGCCGCCCCCGAACCATCCGCCCGCCGTCGGAGGCAGGCCCGCGCCCGCGACAGCCGTGCCCTGGGGCGTACGGGTCGCCGCCGAGGCCGGGTGGCGGATGCTGGTGCTGGCCGGGGTGGTCTGGGTGCTGATCCAGGTGATCAGCTCGATCAGCCTCCTCGTCCTGGCCTTCTCCGCCGGACTGCTGATCACCGCGCTTCTGCAGCCGACGGTCGCCCGGCTGAGGCGGTACCGGGTCGGCCGGGGGCTGGCCACCGCGATCACCTTCATCGCCGGCTTCGTGGTGATGGGCCTCGTCGGATGGTTCGTGATCTGGCAGGTGACGGAGAACCTGCCCACGCTCACCAGCCGGGTCCAGGACGGCATCGACGAGATGCAGCGCTGGGCGGTCAAGGGCCCGTTCCATGTCTCCGAGGAGCAGGTCAACGACATCGCCAAGAACCTGAGCCAGTGGCTCGGTGACAACAGCAAGGAGGTCACCTCCGCGGGGCTGGAGGGCGTCACCGTCCTGCTGGAGTTCCTCTCCGGAGCGGTGCTGGCGATGTTCATCACTCTCTTCCTGCTCTACGACGGGGCACGGATCTGGGGATGGGTGCTGAAGCTGGTGCCCGCGGGCGCCCGCGAGGGCGTGGCCGGTGCCGGGCCCCGGGCCTGGGTGACGCTGACCGGGTACGTACGCGGAACAGTGATCGTGGCCCTCATCGACGCCATCTTCATCGGTGTGGGCATCTACATCCTCGATGTGCCGATGGCGGTGCCGCTGGCCGTCTTCATCTTCATCTTCGCCTTCATCCCGATCGTCGGCGCCGTCCTCTCGGGTGCGCTGGCCGTGCTGGTGGGTCTGGTGACGAACGGGCCGCTCACGGGTCTGCTCGTGCTCGGCGTCGTACTCCTGGTCCAGCAGATCGAGAGTCATGTGCTGCAGCCCTTCATCCTCGGCAGGCTGGTGCGGGTGCATCCGCTGGCCGTCGTGCTCGCGGTGACCGGCGGCAGCCTCATCGCGGGCATCCCCGGCGCGGTGGTCGCCGTGCCGCTGGTGGCGGTGGTCAACACGGCTGCCGGCTATCTGCGGGCGTACGCGGAGGAACAGCGCGCCCGTCCGGCGCCGCTGGTGACGGGGGAGCTGTCTGTCGCGGGGGTCCCGGCGGTGCCGCACGCGGCGCCGGGGGAGAGGCCGGCCACGGCGCCGGGGGTGTCCCCGACGGAGTCCGCCGACGCGCCACCGCCGCCGGCGGGCGGCCCGGGCGGTCCCGGCGGCGGTCCGGAGGACTCGGACGGCCGCGAAGGTCCCGGCGGCGGGAACGGTTCCGAGGGCGGGAACGACTCCGGCGGCAGCGCCCGGTAAGCCCTCGGCGCCCGCGCGGCGGGTGACGGCGCAGGTGCGCCGTCACCCGCCGCGCACCCTTCAGTACGGCGCCCTGCGGGTGTCCATGTGGTGCTTGAGCCGCCGGAAGTCGGCGGCGGACCAGCCCTCCGGCGGTGCGACCGCCTGCCACGCCTCCACCGAGCCGGTGCCGTAGCGGTGTCCGTGCGGTGCGTCGACGTCGTAGGAGACGGCCACGTCGACCGTGGTCTGCCAGAAGGTCACGAACGGGAACCAGTTGACCTCCTCCGTGATGTCCGGGCCGAGCGGCTCGCTCAGCCAGCGGGGCCGGTTCAGAGCCAGATCCCAGGACCACCACACGATCGGGTCCGAGGCGTTCTGCAGATAGACCACCCGCGGCTCACGCCAGGGCCCCGGCGGCCGGGCGAGGTCCCTCTCGGGCCACTGGGCGAAGCGGAAGTGCCTGCCCCGCTCGTACTGGGGCCGCCAGACCGGGCTTCCCGCGTCACGGTCGCCGGTGATCTCCTCCCGTACCGGGGAGAAGTTCGGCGAACCGGCCAGCACCGCGCCGTCCACCTTGGAGATCAGCTCCTCGGGGCCGCCGAAGGCCGCCTCGATGCCGTACGCGCCCAGGCTCTCGCCGAAGACGACCAGCTTGGGACGTCTGTCTTCGGGCTCCTGCAGCCAGCGTGCCCGGACGGCCTCGACCAGCGCCCTGTTCGCCCGCCCAGCCTGCTCCTTGTCGACGACGAAGGAGACCCAGCTGGGAAGGTACGAGTACTGCATGGCGACGATCGCCGTGTCACCGCCGTGCAGGTACTCCAGTGGTTCGGCGTCCGCGGAGTTGACCCAGCCCATGCCGGTCGTGCCGGCCACGGCGAGCACCTCGCGGCGGAAGGCGCCCGTGCGTTCCAGCTCCGCGACCGCCAGCGCGGCGCCCGCCTCGTAGACTTCGGCGTCGTCGGCGGCGTCGCCCACCCCGGTGTCCTGGGCGTCCTCGACGCTGCGCCTGCCCACGTACACCCGTACCGGTTCCCTGGCGGGGCGGCGGGTGACCTCGCGGATCTGGTGGGCGGTGAGCGTGGAGCCGGTGAAGTTGCGGCCCTCGTAGCCCAGTTCGCCCCATCCGATCAGCGACCGCGGACTGCCCGAGACGTAGCGGGAGTCCGACTGCGCGACGCCCTCCCGGGTGCCCCGGTCGGTGCTCTCCGCGATCCGTGAGACGACGTCGATCACACCGCGGTCGAAGACGACGTCGCGGGTACCGACTACGACCGCCGTGGCGCTGATCAGCAGGCCGGCCACGACGGCGACGGGACGCGGCACGACCCGGCACAGGGAACGGATCAGGGCGCGGGTGCACAGCCGGACCGTACGGGCGGCGAGGAGCAGCAGCCCGCACAGTCCCAGCGCCATCAGCGCGATCATCATCGAGTGCCAGGTCAGCGTCTCGGGCAGTTCCTGGAGGACCCGCAACTCCCGCTGCATGCGGGCGCTTTCGGACAGCGCCAGGACGGTCACCCCGACCGCGAGCACGTAGTACGCCTGCCAGGCGTGCGCCCGCGCGCGTCCGTCCCGCGGCAGCGCCAGGCGCCGGCCGAGGCGCGGACTCCGCCGCAGCGCGGTGAACGCGAGCCGTGCGAGCCGTCCCAGCACCGACCCGATGGCGTACCCGATCGCCGCCGTGATGCCGCCGATGACGCCCTGGAGGTACCAGGGCCGCGGCACCAGGGAGGGCGTGAGGGAGAGCCAGAAGAAGAGGGTCGCGGTACATGTCGCTGTCAGACCGGGCCAGCGGCGCACCAGCCAGGCCGGGTCGGGACGCTGCCAGTACGGGCGCCGGGCGACGGCCAGCAGGAGCGCGGCGGTCCGGCGGAGCACGCGGCGCGGCGGGCCGGTGCCACTGCCGAGCGGCGGCAGGGGGACGACGGCCGGTGCGGGGTGGCGGGGTCCGGGGCCGCCGGGGTCTGAGGGGGCCCAGCGGCCGGGATCGGGCCCCTCCGGCCGCTCGAACTCCTCCGGCCGCTGGAATTCCTCCGGCCTCTCCGGCCCCTCGGGTTCCGCCCCGGGAGGCGCCGGGCCCGTCGCGGTGCGACGCGATCCCGCCTCCGTGGTGTACGCCATTGTCCGCCCCCACCCGTTACCGGCGATCTGTCACCGTTACGGCTGACGCGCTGAGGGTGAGACGGGTTGACCGCCTGGCGGGCCGCCGGGCCGTACGCGGTGGGGACGGAGGGGGTCGAGGGGGACATACCGGGAGTTTGCCTCTCGCGCCGGCCGGGTACTGGTTCGCGGTTCGAGCCGCCTTCCGGTCGCGGTGGACGGGGGCCGTGGCAGGCGGTGGAACCTCGTACCTCACCCGTTCCGGGAGGAAGCTCCATGTCGGACCACACCACGACCAACAACGCCGGCATCCCGGTGGAGAGCGACGAGCACTCGCTCACCGTCGGCAGCGACGGCCCGATCCTGCTCCAGGATCACTACCTGATCGAGAAGATGGCCCAGTTCAACCGCGAACGGGTGCCCGAGCGGGTGGTGCACGCCAAGGGGGCCGGGGCGTACGGGGTGTTCGAAGTCACCAACGACGTCAGCCAGTTCACCAAGGCGGATCTTTTCCAGCCCGGCAGGCGTACGGAGATGCTGGCCCGCTTCTCGACCGTCGCCGGCGAGCAGGGCAGCCCCGACACCTGGCGGGATCCCCGCGGCTTCGCGCTGAAGTTCTACACGGAGCACGGCAACTACGACATGGTCGGGAACAACACCCCCGTCTTCTTCGTCCGCGACCCCAGCAAGTTCCAGGACTTCATCCGCAGCCAGAAGCGCCGCATGGACAGCGGCCTGCGCGACCACGACATGCAGTGGGACTTCTGGACGCTCTCGCCCGAGTCGGCGCACATGGTGACGTGGCTGATGGGTGACCGCGGCATCCCGCGCACGTACCGGCACATGAACGGCTACAGCTCGCACACCTACATGTGGGTGAACGCCGGCGGCGAGAAGTTCTGGGTGAAGTACCACTTCAAGACCGACCAGGGCATCGACTTCCTCACCCAGGAGGACGCCGACCGGCTCGCGGGCGAGGACGCGGACATGCACCGGCGCGACCTCTTCAGCGCCATCGACGGCGGCGACGCCCCGAGCTGGACGATGTACGTGCAGGTGATGCCCTTCGCGGACGCTCCCGACTACCGCTTCAACCCCTTCGACCTGACCAAGGTGTGGCCGCACGGCGACTACCCGCTGATCGAGGTGGGGCGGATGAGGCTCGACCGGAACCCGGAGGACTACTTCGTCCACATCGAGCAGTCCGCCTTCGAGCCCGCCAACCTGGTGCCGGGCATCGGACCGTCCCCGGACAAGATGCTGCTCGGACGCCTCTTCTCCTACCCGGACACGCACCGGTACCGGATCGGGCCCAACTACGCGCAGCTGCCGCCCAACCGGGCGCACGCGCAGGTCAACTCCTACGCCAAGGACGGTCCGATGCGCTACGAACCGGCCCGGGTCGCACGGCCGTACGCGCCCAACTCCTACGGCGGCCCGTCCGCCGACACGGCCCGCTACGGCCACGAGACCGGCTGGGGCGTCGAGGACCAGGAGATGGTCCGCGAGGCGTACGCGCCGCGCCGTGAGGACGACGACTGGGGGCAGGCGGGCACCCAGGTGCGCCAGGTGCTGGACGACGCGGAGCGGGACCGGCTCGTGAACAACATCTCCGGGCACCTGCTCGACGACGTCAGCAAGCCCGTGCTGGACCGTGCCGTGCAGTACTGGCGGAACGTCGACAAGCAGCTCGGCGACCGGGTCTCGGCCAAGGTCAACGGCGGCTGACCGACCGGGCAGCCGGCGAGGAGCCTGCCGGCCCGCCCCACGCTGGCGAGGAGCCCGGCGGAGAAGAGAGAGCGGACGGGTCCGGTGCCTCGTGCCCTTGTCCGTCCCTTCCGGCGTCCGCCGAGGGGGAGTTGCCCTGGCCGTGCAGGTCAGGGCTTTTCTCCGGCAATCTATACACGGTCTGTATACCTAGTGTGTATAGTCCTCGCCATGTCCATCAGTCACACCCTGCTCGGACTCCTGGAGGAGTCCGGCCCCCGCCACGGCTACGACCTCAAACGGGCCTTCGACGAACGCTTCGGCCACGACCGGCCCCTGCACTACGGCCAGGTCTACTCGACGATGTCCCGCCTGCTGAAGAACGGCCTCGTCGAGGTCGACGGCATCGAGGCCGGCGGCGGCCCCGAGCGCAAGCGGTACGCCATCACCGACGCCGGCATCACCGACGTGGCCGGGTGGCTCTCACGTCCGGAGAAGCCCGAGCCGTACCTGCAGAGCACGCTCTACACGAAAGTGGTGCTCGCCCTGCTCACCGGACGCGACGCCGGCGAACTGCTGGACACCCAGCGCGCCGAGCACCTGCGCCTGATGCGGGAGCTGACGCGCCGCAAACAGGGCGGTGACCTGGCGGACCAGCTCATCTGCGACCACGCGCTCTTCCACCTCGAAGCCGATCTGCGCTGGCTGGAACTGACTGCCGCACGCCTCGGCAAGCTCGCCACGGAGGTACGGCCATGACACCCCCCGCGTCCACTGCGTCCACCGCGACTCCCGCGGCCTCCGGCCCCGGCGCGGAAGCCGGATTCCTGCTGACCGCTTCGGACCTCGTCAAGAACTACGGTTCGACCGCCGCGCTCGACGGCGCCGACTTCGCCATCCGCGCCGGGGAGATCGTCGCCGTCATGGGCCCCTCGGGTTCGGGCAAGTCGACACTCCTGCACTGCCTCGCGGGCATCGTCCCTCCGGACGCCGGCTCGGTGACCTACCGCGGGCAGGAGATGTCGTCGATGAACGACGCCCGGCGCAGCGCGCTGCGCCGCAGGGACTTCGGCTTCGTCTTCCAGTTCGGGCAGCTCGTACCGGAGTTGACCTGCGTGGAGAACGCCGCGCTGCCGCTGCGGCTGTCAGGAGTGGGCCGCAAGGAGGCACAGTCGCGTGCGACGGCCTGGCTGGAGCGGCTGGAGGTCGACGACGTGGCGGGCCAGCGTCCCGGCCAGGTCTCCGGCGGTCAGGGCCAGCGCGTCGCAGTCGCCCGCGCGCTCGCGGCCGGCCCGAGCGTGCTCTTCGCCGACGAGCCGACCGGCGCCCTCGACTCGCTCAACGGCGAGCGCGTGATGCAACTGCTCACCGAGGCGGCAAGGGAGACCGGGGCGGCCGTCGTCCTCGTCACGCACGAGTCGCGGGTCGCCGCGTACTCCGACCGCGAGGTGGTCGTACGGGACGGGCGGGCCCGGAACATGGCTGGTGTGCTGTGACGACCACGAGCACCAGCACGAGCACCGGCACCACCGGCAGCGGCACCACCGGCAGCGGCACCGGCGGTACGGAGCCCCCGGAGGGGCGCACCCGCGGTACCCGCCTCCGGGAGTGGGCCCGCGACCTCGCGATGGGTGCCCGCTTCGCCACCAGCGGCGGACGGCAGGGATGGCTGCGCACGCTGCTGACCGCCGTCGGCGTCGCGCTCGGCGTGGCGGTGCTGCTGCTGGCAGCGGCGGTGCCGGAGATGATCTCAGGGTACGACGCCCGGGAGGAGGCCCGCTCCGGCTCGTACTTCCTCACCCCGCGGGACGTGCCGCCCAGCGCCGACTCCGTGCTGTCCAAGGACGCCAACAACCGCTACGGCGGGGACGAGCTGTTCGGGAGGCTCCTCCAGGCCGACGGAGCCACCCCGGTCACCCCGCCCGGTGTGGAGAAGCTGCCGGCCGACGGCGAGATGCTGGTCTCGCCCGCGCTGGCCGAGATGCTGCGCTCCCCGGCGGGCGAGCATCTGGCCGAACGGCTGGACGGCCGCATCGTCGGCACCATCGGCGAGGAGGGTCTGCTCGGGCCGGGCGAACTCGCCTTCTACAAGGGCGCCGACGACCTCTCCACGGAGACCGGCGCGGTCCGGGTGACCGACTTCGCCGGCTCGAAGCAGAACGCGCCGCTGGACCCCGCGCTGCTGCTGCTGGTGGTGGTCGCCTGTGCGGTGCTGGTGATGCCGGTCGCGGTCTTCGTCGCCACGGCCGTACGGTTCGGCGGCGAGCAGCGGGACGCCCGGCTCGCCGCACTGCGGCTGGTGGGCGCCGACGCCGCGACGTCCCGGCGCATCGCGGCCGGTGAGTCACTGGTGGGCGCGCTGCTCGGGCTGCTGCTGGGGGGCTGGTTCTTCCTGCTGGGCAGGGTCTTCATCGGGCGCGTGGACCTCTTCGGGTTCAGTGTCTTCCCCGCCGACGTGGCGCCCTCCCTCGGCCTCGGCCTGCTGATCGTCCTGGGAGTGCCGGTCGCTGCGGTGGCCGTCACGATCGTCGCGCTCCGCGGGGTCGCGATCGAGCCGCTCGGACTGGTGCGCAGGAGCGAACAGCGTTCCCGGCGGCTGTGGTGGCGGCTGCTGCCGCCGGCCGTCGGCGCCGCGCTGCTCTACCCGCTGGCGGGGTCGGTGGACGGTGCGGACGCCTCCGTCAGCGAGGCGCAGGTCATCAGCGGGGTCGTGCTCCTGCTGGTCGGGGTGTCGCTGCTGCTGCCCTGGCTGGTGGAGCGCGTGGTCGGCCTCCTGCGCGGCGGCCCGGTCTCGTGGCAGCTGGCCGTCCGCCGGCTCCAGCTCAGCAGCGGCAACGCCTCCCGCGCCGTCAGCGGCATCACCATCGCGGTGGCCGGGGCGATCGCGCTGCAGATGCTCTTCGCCGCGGTCGAGACCGGGCAGACGGAACAACGCCGCCACGTGGACAACAGCGCGGCGGTCATCTACGGCCCCAGCTCCACGCTCGCACTCACCGAGACGCTGGTCCGGGAGCTGAACGGGACGCCGGGTGTCCGCCGGGCCCAGGGAAGCCTCTCGTCGCACGCGAACGTCAAGGGCTCCGACGAAGGTGTGGCGATCTCGATGGGTGACTGCTCCACCCTGCGCCGGCTGGCCCGGGTCGGCGAGTGCAAGGAAGGTGACGTCTTCCTCGCACGCGGCGACGCCGACGCGTCCGGGCCCCTGCCCGACCCGGGAACCCGCCTCGTCCTGGACGAGGAGGACCCGGGCAAGGGCACCTGGACCATCCCCGCCTCGACCTCCACGGTCGAGGGCCTCCGGAGGCCGGACGGGAACAAGTCGGACGGTCTGCTGATCACGCCGGGCGCCCTCTCCGAGAAGCGGCTGGCCTCCCCCGGCTACCGGGGATGGGTGCGGACGGAGGGGACGCCCGAGGCGCTGGACGAGCTGCGGACGACCATCTTCCGGGCCGACCCCTCCTACTCCGTCTTCGAGGTCAGGGACCAGGTGGTGACGGCGGAGTTCGCCACTCTCCGGCGGGCGGTGCTGGCCGCCGCGGTCGGTGTGCTCGCGCTGATCGGGGCCAGCATGATCGTTTCGATGCTGGAGCAACTGCGTGACCGCAAGCGGCAGTTGTCGGTGCTGGTGGCGTTCGGTACGAAGCGCTCCACGCTCGGGGCGTCGGTCCTGTGGCAGACGGCTGTGCCGGTCGTGCTCGGCATCGGGCTGGCGGTGGTCTTCGGGCTGGGCCTGGGCTGGGGGCTGTTGCGGCTGCTGCGCGCACCGGCCACCGACTGGCTGGTCTTCCTGCCGGTGGCCGGAGCGGGCGCCGTGGTGATCGCCGTGGTGACGCTGGTGAGTCTGCCGTTCCTGTGGCGGATGATGCGGCCCGACGGGCTGCGTACGGAGTGAGCCGGGCCCTTCCGGGGCCCTTCCGGGGCCCGTGTCCGCTGAGCCCGCGGTCCCGGCCGGACCCCCATGCTGGCCGGGACCGCGTTTTCACGCTAAAGTGATATCACTTTGCTAGACAGTGGAGAGACCGGGGCGGAGCACTGCCTCCGAACGGCCGGCTCCGCGCACACAGATCACGAAACGGGGGAACCCTGATGCCCGCTCAAGACCCGACACCCAAGACCGCCGAACCCCAGGACCTGCCCGACATGCCCCAGCCAGAGGTGCGGGAGGTCGCCGCGCACAGCATTCCCGGCGGCCTCGCCCTGCTCCTCGGCCTGGTCGGCGTCCTGCTCGGTGCGGGAGGAATAGTGACGGGCGGCGGGCTCGCCTCGGACGGCTCCGGCGGGGCCGGTGCCGCGCTCATCGTCCTGGGCGTCCTGGTGCTGATCGGCTCCATCTTCGCGATGTGCGGTCTGAACATGGTCGCGCCCGGTGAGGCCCGCGTCGTCCAGCTCTTCGGGCGCTACACCGGCACGATCCGCACCGACGGGCTGCGCTGGGTCAACCCCCTCACCAGCCGGGCGAAGATCTCCACGCGTGTGCGCAACCACGAGACCGCCGTCCTCAAGGTCAACGACGCCTACGGCAACCCGATCGAGCTGGCCGCGGTGGTCGTCTGGCAGGTCGCGGACACGGCACAGGCGAAGTTCTCCGTGGACGACTACGTCGAGTTCGTCGCCACACAGACCGAGGCGGCCGTGCGGCACATCGCCATCGAGTACCCCTACGACGCGCACGACGAGGGCGGCCTCTCCCTGCGAGGCAACGCCGAGGAGATCACCGAGAAGCTCGCGGTCGAACTGACGGTGCGGGTGAAGGCAGCCGGGGTGAAGATCGTCGAATCCCGCTTCACGCACCTCGCCTACGCTCCGGAGATCGCCTCCGCGATGCTCCAGCGGCAGCAGGCGGGCGCGGTGGTCGCCGCACGCAAGACCATCGTCGAGGGTGCCTGCGGCATGGTCGAGGACGCCATCACCCGTATCGCGGCGCAGGACTTCGTCGAGCTGGACGAGGAGCGCAGGGCCGCCATGGTCAGCAACCTGCTCGTCGTCCTCTGCGGTGACCGCTCCCCGCAGCCGGTCATGAACACGGGGACGCTCTACCAGTGACTGACCCCCCGGAAGGCGCGGAATCCGCGGAACGGCCGGAGGCCGTGGGACCCCGGGAGGGGTCCGCGGCCTCCGGCCCGGGTCCGGACCCCAGCGCGGGTTCCGGCTCCGGCTCCGCGGACGGTCCACCGCGGGTCCGGGCCGGCCGCCGGCCGCAACGGCAGCGCAAACAGGTGCTGTTGCGGCTCGACCCCGCGATGCACGACGCGCTGGCCCGCTGGGCGTCGCAGGAACTGCGCTCGACCAACGCCCAGATCGACTATCTGCTGCGCAAGGCCCTGGCCGACTCCGGGCGCCTGCCCGGGGACGCCCGCCCGCACCCGCGCCGGGGCCGACCCTCCCGCGAGGAGTGACGCCCCGCCGCGGACGAAGCCGCGGACCGTGCCGTGGATGCCGCGGCCCGGGCAGCGGCCCGGCCACCGGCGGTCGTCCGAACGGGCCCGCGCGCGTGGCCGCGGCGCGACCCCCGGCCGATACTGACGGTAAGCAGGGTGCCTGCCTGCGTTCAGCGGCAGCGCGCGAGCCGGCGGTCCCAGACCTGGTGGCGCCGGGCAGGCAGGCGTCCTGACGCCGACCGGAAGGGCGCGGAGAATGGCGGACGGCAGTGACTGGATGGGCAGCCTGCTCGCCTCGGTCCAGGCCGCGCCGCCGGTGAAGTCGGTCTCGGTGATGGCGCGGATGCTCCAGGAGCAGTTCTCGGCCGTCGAGGTCTCCTTCCTGATCACCGATCTCGGAGGCAGCGCGGTCGTACGGCTGGCGGGGACCACAGAGGAGGAGTTCACCGGCGAACCGCGGCCCTTGCCGCTGTCCGGGACCGTCTACGAGCGGGTGATCCGCTCCCAGCAGCTGTGGGTCTCGGAGGACGAGGGTGCCGGGGACACCTCGGGTGACGGCCGCGTCAGGGTCGTCACTCCGGTCTCGGACCGCGGCGACACGATCGGCGTACTGGAGATGGTGCTGCCTGCCTCCCCCGGCCAGGGGACTCTGCGGCGCATCACCGAGGCCTCCCACGCTCTCGCCTATGTGGTGATCGTCAACAGACGCTTCACCGACCTCTTCGAATGGGGCCGGCGGACCACACGGATGTCGCTGGCCTCCGAGATCCAGCACCGTCTGCTGCCGGAGTCCTTCACCTGCGACGCCGGTCCGTTCATCGTCGCCGGCTCACTGGAGCCCGCCGCCTCCATCGGAGGGGACACCTTCGACTACGTGCTGAACCGGGGCGGGCTGCACCTGTCCCTCACAGACGCGATGGGACACGACGTACGGGCCGCCCAGCTCGCCACCGTGGTCGTCAGCGCCCTGCGCAACGCCCGCCGCGCGGGTCTCGGTCTCGCGGCCCAGGCCGAGGCGGCGAACCAGGCGGTCGCCGAGCACGCCGTCCGTGAGCACCGCGCGGTCCTGGAGGAGTCCTCCAGGGTGCACAAGGCGCTGGCGGAGCACGGCGCGCAGGCCATGGCCACCGGCCAGCTGGTGTGGGTGTCCTTCCGCACGGGCGAGGCCGCATTCGTCAACGCGGGCCACGTCTGGCCCCTGCTCCTGCGCAAGGGGAAGGTCGAGGAGATCACGCCCGTCGTCGATCTGCCGTTCGGTGTCGACCCGTACCACCGGTATCACCTCCAGAGCCTCGATCTGCGCCCCGGCGACCGCCTCGTCCTGCTCACCGACGGCATGCTGGAGGCGGACGGCAGCCACCGCAGCATGAGCCAGCTGATCAGGCAGACCGCCGCCCTGCACCCGCGTGACGCGGTGCACGCCTTCACCAGAGCAGTCCTGGAGGCGACCGACCACGATCCGCGGGACGACGCCACGGTGCTCTGCCTGGAGTGGGCCGGGGCCGCGTGGTCGGGCCGGGACGGCTGGGACGGCTGGGACGACCAGCACTTCGTGCGGTGACCGCTGCCGCCCCGGCCGCCGACTCGCGTGCGGGGCCGTGCACTTGAGGCCCGGTCGGGCGCATGTGTGCGAACGGCCGCGGGAGGGCAGACGAGAGTCCGAGTATGATTGTTGTCCGGCAAGGGTTCCGTCGGTATCTGATCATCGGCAGACCGTGAAGCGCCGGGTCCGGCCCGTCAGCGGTCGGCCGTGCTGGTTCGGAGAGTCACTGTGACGAGCGAGAGCTCCCCTGACGGGCCGCGGCAGCGCGGGCCCGAGGCCGCTCAGGCGGCGGGCGAGGTCATCGAGTTGCTCGAAGTGCTGTGGGAGCGTGGCCGGGACGCGGTCTCCCCGTCCCCGGTGTCCGCCTCGCAGTTGAGGGTGCTGTACTGCCTGGACCGGCAGGACGGAATGAACCTGCGCACCCTGGGGGAGGCGCTGGGCTCGGCACCGTCCTCGGTGAGCCGCCTGTGCGACAGGCTTCAGGCGATGGGCCTTCTGGAGCGCTCACCCAGCCCCGTCAGCCGGAGGGAGCTGGAACTGCATCTGACCCGGCAGGGCGAGGACTGCCTGCGGGATCTGCGGCGCCGGCGCGAGGAGTCGCTGACCACGACCATCGCCGCCATGCCGCCCAAGGCGCGTGCCGCGCTCTTCGAAGGGCTGAAGGGCTTCCGTGACGTCACCGAGTCGGTGGTGCCCCAACTCCGGCTGAGCGGGCGGGAAGAGTCGGGTCCGGGCGTGGAGAGCTCGGCCTGACCGGCCGCGGTACGGCCGCTGTCACCTCCACCGGCGCCGCGCGTCTCAGTCCTCGCCGGACGGCTCCGTGAGCGGGTCAGCCCCGTCCTTCCCGCCCCCGTACCAGTCGAGGCAGACGACGAGCGCGTCGTCGTCGAGCGGTGTGACTCCCCGGTGGTCGGCGAGTTCACGCAGGATCGCCTGCGGAACCTGAGCCGCCGGCAGCAGCCGGTTGGCGTTCAGGGAGCGCGCGAGGGCCTGCTCGCCGTAGTGCTCGCCGGCCTGGAACGGGGTGTCGTAGACGCCGTCGCTGGCGAAGAGCAGCCGGTCGCCGGGCAGCACGTGGAAGCGTTCGGAGACGTAGGGCGTCTCCTCGAACATGCCCAGGGGGAGCTGGGCGTCGAAGTCCAGTGCCTCGACCTTGCTGTCCCGCATCCGCCAGGCGCGGGGTGAGCCCGCTTCGACGACCTCGCCCTGACCGGACGCCAGCTCGAAACGCAGCAGCAGCATCGAGACATGGGCGGCGCCACGGTACTGCGCGTAGATGGCCTGGTCCGCGAGGGACGCCTGGTCGGCCAGGCTGAGCCCGGCGCGGCGCGCGTTGCGCATCGCGTTGACGGCGAGGTTGGTGAGCAGGGCGGCCTCGATGCCCTCGCCCATGCCGTTGGTGATGGCGAGGGTGAGGTGATCGGCCGAGGCGGACCAGTCGAAGTTGTCGCCGAAGATCGAGTACGCCGGTTCCAGATGGGCGCCGAGGGCGAACTCGGTCCTCCGGCAGGAGCGGCCCGGCAGGAGCTGCCACTGCATCTCGGCGGCGAGGGTGAGCCTGGAGGCCCGCCGCGCCAGCAGATAGAGGTCGGTGTCGCGCTCGGCGACCATGATCTCGTGGCCGAGCGCCTTGCAGAGGTGCCCCAGCTCCGGCAGCAGCGCGTGGACGCCCGCGTCCTGGCGGAGGACGACGGACAGCACGCCCACGCGGTCGCCGCGCACGCTCACGGCGAGGTGGACGGTGACGGTGCGCGCTGCCGCGTCCGGTACGACCACGGGGTCAGGTGCGCCGAACGCCCTGCCCTGCGGGCTGCCGGCTATGGGTACCGCGGCGGAGGTGTGCGGCACGGGCTCTACGACCTGGAGGCTGCGGAGCCCGTAGTCGACCATGCGCAGCTCGACATCGATCGCGTCGTAGTGCTGTCGCATCGCCACGGTGACGACGTCGAGCAACTCATGAGGGGCGGCGGTGCGCAGGGCCCGCTCGACTGCGGCGAGTCTGTCCACTTCTCCTGCTTCTGACCAGGACGGGAGCGAGGCGGTGCCCAAGGGACGTGGCGGCTTCGCAACCGTAGTTCTCCGCTCAGCATACGCGGCACGGGAGTTTCACTTACGTGATGGAAAAGTGAACGACGTCACACGAAGGGCTCTTGTGGGCCGGCGCGCAGGGCCGAGGACGGGCCGTCGCAGCCGCTTGACCTGCTGTGGAAGGCGGAGCGGCGGGGAAGCGCCGGTGAAGGGGGGAGGTGGGGGGTGTGGCGTTACGGTGCGCGGACAGGTAGAAACATGCAGGACGACAACATTTGCCGTACGGAGGCCTTCATGAGTGGCGCCACCATGCCGGTGTCCAGCGTGGCCGGCGCGCAAGCCGAGGAGAACGGCGCATCGGACCTGCCGCTGGTCCCGGACCCGCAGACCGTCGCACCCCGGGACGCACGCCAGGTGACACCCGTCTTCCTGCGGCATCTGCAGGAGCTGGAGGAGGGCACCGCCGCGTACCAGTACGCGCGCAACACCCTCATCGAACTCAGCCTGCCCCTGGTCAACTTCGTCGCCAAGCGCTACCAGCAGCGGGACGACCAGTACGAGGACGTCCGCCAGGTCGGCACCATCGGCCTCATCAAGGCCATCGACCGGTTCGACCCGGACCGCGGGGTGGAGTTCTCCTCCTTCGCGATCCCCTACATCACCGGCGAGATCAAACGCTTCTTCCGCGACACCACCTGGGCCGTGCACGTACCGCGCCGCCTGCAGGAGCAGCGCATCGCCCTGGCGCGGGCCACCGACCGGCTGGAGGCCCGGCTGGGCAGGTCGCCCTCCACCGCCGAACTCGCGGAGGCCATGCGGCTGTCCGTCGAGGAGGTCATCGAGGCGCAGGTCGCCGCGAACGCCTACTCCACGCACTCCCTCCACCTCTCCGGCGAGGACGAGGAGTCGGACGCGAAGGAGAGCAAGACGCTTCTCGGCCGATACGGCTGCTGGGACCCGGAGCTGGAGAAGGTCGAGGACCTCAGCGCGCTCAAGCCGCTGCTGGCGGAGCTGGAGGAGCGCGACCGCCGCATTCTCGAGATGCATTTCGGCGAGGAACTCACACAGCAGCAGATCGGGGAGACGCTCGGCCTCTCCCAGATGCACATCTCTCGGCTGCTGCGCAACTGCCTCGGGCAGCTCCGCATCGCCATGACGCAGGACTGAGCGAGGGGAACGGGAAATCCGGGATGGTCATCGGTATGGTTCTCGCTTCCGTCGCCCTGATCGGGGTGGCCTTTCTCCTGCCGGCGCGGCTTTCCGTACGTGACGGCCGCCGCGAACGCGGTTCGGCGGGATCGGGATCGGGATCGGGATCGAGGGCCCGCTTGCGGTCACGTGTACGCGACAGCACCCTGCGGCACCATCCGTGAAAGGCACGGTGGGCGGAATCCCGTTGCGCCGCCCCGGAGGGTGACCGCCGTCAAAGCCGGAGTCCACCCGGGAGAAGTGTTACCCAGGCGACACCTGGGCCGATGACTCTTCACCGTGAACAGGGGCACCTGAGTGCCCGGAGGTCGACAACAATGGTTCCTTTGCTTCTCGTACTGCTTCTCGTCCTGCTCCTTTTCGGTGCCGGTTTCGCGCTGGAAGCCCTGTGGTGGATCGCGGTCATCGTGCTCGTGGTCTGGCTGCTGGGATTCTTCGTCCGCCCCGCCCGCACCGGCGGAGGGAAAGGCCGGTGGTATCGCTGGTAACCACCGGAGAATGACGCGCACGGCGGGAAAAGGGGACGGGAGACTTTCCCGCCGTGCGTCCACCGGCCGGCAATTCCCGGCCGGGCGCCGCGCCGGACGGCCGTGAGCGGATCCGCCGCGGGAGGGGACGGCGGACGACTGCGCTCACGGGCGTCCGGCACGGGCCGAAAAGCGCAACGCGGCCCCCGCCCGCCCCGCCGGAACCCGCTCAGGACAGCGGCAGTTCGAACCACACCACCTTGCCGGTCGAGAGCCGTGTCGCTCCCCAGCGCCTGGCCAGCCTGTTGACGAGATAGAGCCCGCGGCCCCCTTCGTCCGTCGCCCGCGCCTGCCGCAGCCGCGGAAGCTGCGGCACGTCGTCGCCCACCTCGCAGCGCAGGGTGTCCGTACGCAACAGCCGCAGCGTGATGGGACGTTCGGCGTAGCGCACCGCGTTGGTGACGACCTCGCTCACCAGCAGCTCGACGGAGTCGGACAGCTCCTCCAGGTCCCAGCGGGCCAGAGCGCGCCGCGCCAGCCTGCGTGCCTGCCCGGCCGTCTGCGCGCGCGGGTCGAGGAACCAGTACGCGACGTCGCTGGGTGCGATCCCGTGGAACCGGGCGGCCAGCAGCGCGATGTCGTCGTCACGGTCGCCGGGCCCCAGGATGTCCAGCACCTCGTCGCACAGCGGCTCCAGCGGCGCCGACGCCTCCGGCCGGGTCAGGCGGGCGGTCGCCGTCAGCTTCTCGCGCAGGTGCTCGATGCCGGTCCACACGTCACGCTGGCGCGACTCGACCAGCCCGTCGGTGTAGAGGAGCAGCGTGGCGCCGGCGGGCGCGTCCAGCTCCACCGCCTCGAAGTCGACACCGCCGACGCCGATCGGAGCGCCCGCCGGTATACGCAGCACCTCGGCACGGCCGTCGCGGTGCAGGAGCACGGGCGGCGGATGTCCGGCGTTGGCGATGACGATGCGGTGTGCGACCGGGTCGTAGACGGCGTAGAGGCACGTCGCCATCCGGTCGCTGCCCAGCCGCTGCGCCTGTTCGTCGAGGTGGTGCAGCACCTCCTGCGGCGGCAGGTCGAGCCCGGCCAGCGTCTGGGCCGTCGTACGCAGCTGGCCCATGATCGCCGCCGACGTCATGGAGTGGCCCATCACGTCACCCACGACGAGGGCGACCCGGCTGCCGGGCAGCGGGATCGCGTCGTACCAGTCGCCGCCCACGCGTGCCGTCTCGGCGGCGGGCAGGTAGCGGCTGGCCAGATGACAGCCGGTCGGCTGGGGCAGCTCGTCGGGGAGCATCGTGCGCTGCAGCTCGTCGGCGATGTACGCCTCACGCCCGTAGAGCACGGCCTTGTCCACACCGAGCGCGGTGTGTGTGGCGAGCTGGGCCGCGATGAGCAGATCGTCCGGTTCGAAGGCGGCACGCTCGGGCCTGCGCAGGAAGACGGCGGCCCCGATGACCTTTCTGCGGCCCCGCAGCGGGGCGAGTATCGCCCGCTGCCCGGACGGCACGTCGGGGTCGGTGCCCAGCAGTTCGGGCAGGGCGTCGCGGGCGGCCGGGGCGTCGGCGAAGACGGGGCGTACGCCCCGCAGCACCTCGGCCAGCGGTCCGCCGTTGAGCACCTCGACGTACTCCGCGGCGCCCGCGGTCCCGTCGGAGACCGCCGTGAGCGAGGGCATCGTGACGCTCGCCCCGCCGGAGGGGTCGGCGGCGCCCGGCCGGCTCTCGGGCTGCGCCGGATCGCCGGAGGCCGACGCCGCGGCCACCAGGGCGTGCGGGTCGTCCGGGATGCGGTCGCTGCGCCGCAGCCGCAGCACCACCGGCCCCGTCGGCCGCTCGTCGCCCACGGGGAGCGGGTCGCGCAGATAGACGAGGATCGCGTCGGAGTAGGCGGGCACGCTGGCCCGGCACAGCCCCAGCACGGTCTCGTCCAGGTCCATGCCGCGCGCGATACGGCGGGTGGCCGCGCCGACGAAGCGCAGCCGGTCGCCTCCGCGCCGCTCCCGCTCGGCGGTGTCGACGTCCGGTACGAGCGCGTCCCCTTCCGCCGGGCCCGCCGGGGCCGCCGGGGCGGACCCGGCGGGGGAGGGCTGGGAGGCGGGCGGTACTTCGGCGGCCGTCATGTCGCCTGTGGTCGGGTGTGACACGGCACCGCTCTCCGCGGTCGATGGGTGTGAGGGGGCCTGGGGCTCCGGTGCGGACTCGGGACCGTGCGACGGTTCGGGCACGGAACCTCCCTGGCCGCTGCGGGAGCCCGAGCCGCGGGTGCTGCTGCCGGTGCCCTCCTTGGAGGCCTTCCCCGTCCCGCCGGCTTTACGGGCTCTGCCGTCCTTCCCGGATGTTCCGGAGGAGCTCGTGCTGCGTCCCTTGCCGGTCTTGTCGGTCTTTCCGGTCCTGTCGGTCTTGGCGGTCCTGCTTGTCCTGCCGGAGGTTCCCGACGTTCCGGACTTACCGGAGGTACGTCGCCCTCCCCCCGGCTGCGGGCGTGCCGCCGGACGTGCCTGCTCCGCGCCTTCCTCACCGGAGCGCGGCGCGGGCTGCTCGCTGTCGCGGGCGGCGCGGGACGTGCCGGAGTCACCGAATCCGCCGGGCGGACCGGACATTTCGGGCAGCTGTCCGCCGGAGCCCTCCGTCCCGCCGGGGAAGCCGGCCGTGCCGGAGGGCATGCCGGAGCGTCCCGGCGCGGGGCCGCCCGTGGGGGCCGTGCCCAGGCCGGGTAGCGGCGGCACGGCTGTGCTGGTCGCGGGCTGCTGGTGCTCCGTCACGCGTTCGGTTTCCATCCATCCGGGGCTGCGCGTCTTACGCGCGTAGCGCTCACTGCTCTGCTGCTACGGGCGTCGTCGGCACTGCAGGAAGAGCTGGATCTCGGGCGGTACGTCCGTACTCGCCGGAGCGTAGGCATAGGCATCCTCCCCGGCGATCTCGAAACCCCCGTCCTGCACGACCCGGCGCAAGTCGTCCCGTAGGTAGCCGGATACCCGGATCGTGTTCCCCAAGAACGGCAACGTGAAGTCATCCACATCCGCTTCCACCATCGACAGGGCCATCGGAGCACCCTCCCGCAGTTGTTGGTGCAGCATGCGCAGCGCGTACGGAATCTCGACGCGGGGCAGCATCAGCAGTGAGAAGAACGCGGCGACCCCGTCGAAGGGCCCCAGACTGTGCTTCTCCACATCGGAGATGTCCATCCGGCGGAAGTCGCCCTCCGGAACATTCTCCCTGGCCAGCTTGATCATGCCGGGCGAGAGGTCGATACCGGTCACCCGGTGGCCCGCCTCGACCAGTTGACGCGCGGTCGGCAGTCCCGTGCCGCATCCCAGGTCCAGGACGTGGGACCCGGGGGGAAGCTGCTCGGCGAGCCACGCGCCCAGGGAGACCTGGCCCTCCTTGTGCGGGAAGGCCTCGTCGTAGCGGTCGCCGATCGCGTCGAACGCCTCCGCCTGGCCGGACCGGTCGATCCCGTTCCAGTCGAAGTCCCGGTACGCCCCGTCAGCCCGTGGCCCGGGGGGATCCCCGCCGTTCCCGTCCATGCTGCTCACGGTCGGTCTCCTCTCTGGCCATGTGCCAAATCCCCGAGGGGCGAGGGGAGTTGTCGCAGCAGTCGGCCTACGGAGGTTGATCCTACGTTTGCAGTATGGGGGCGCAGCAAGGGGGAACGGGAGGTCGAACCGGGCGCGTGTCTCCGGACGCTTCCGGTACATCCCGGCCAGTGCGGAACAAGACGGTCCCGGCGGATGCGGTGACCGGGCGCTGCTGTTCCCGTATGTGCGCGGGGAGGCGCCCATGGCGCACATCCGGCCGGCCGCGGGCGGCGGTGCACCGGATTGCGGACACCCGGCAGTCCTGTGGTCCGGTTCACGGACGTTCGCCGCCGCGCGGAGGTCCCGAGTCGGCATGCGCAGCGCCCGTCCGTCCCGAGTCCGCCCGTCCCGAGCCCGCCCGCGCCGTGGAGGCCGAGCCGCCCCCGCCGGCCGCGCAGGTGACGCCGTCCTCCGAGGGCGGGACCGGACCCGGCCGGCCGTCCCAGTCGTGCGGCAGCCGCGGCACCCGCCAGCGCGGGTCGGGGCGCCAGTTTTCCCAGCCGTCCCGGAAGGGCGCGGCCCAGGCGCGGATCTGCTCCACGACAGCGGTCCCGGCGGCCCGTACGCGCGAGGCCAGCTCCTCGTCCATGAGTCCGGCGTGCTGCGCGGCGGCGAACTCGTCCTCGTCGCGCCACTCCCAACTGCGGTCCGGGTAGACGGAGATGTCGAGGAAGTGGTCCTCGGAGTCGACACCGCCGGGCCAGCGGCGCAGCGGCTCCTCCAGGTTGACGTACCAGTTCTTGAACTCCCCCTCCCGCTCCCAGAACAGCCACACGGACCAGGGCTCGCCGGGGCGGGCCAGCTTCAGCACACCGGTGCCGAACCAGTGCGAGAGCACCGTCCTGCGGGGTTTCGTGTAGCGGGTCTCCAGCGGCTCGTGGTGGACGGGCGTGCCGTCCGCCATCTCGGGCTTGACGCAGACGGTGCCGGGGGCCACCCATGCGGCGAGGAGGTCGGGGGTGTCGCGGACCACGGTGACGGGGCGGCAGATGTGGGGGTGAGCGGCGCCGTTGGCCCGGTAGCGCCACAGGATGCCGGTGCCCGGGGCCCAGCGGCCGTGGCTGCCGCCGTCACCGTCCGTGCCGGCCTCCGTCTCGCCGGCCCCGGGGTCCGTGCCGGCTTCGCCCGCCGTCCTTGCCGTCTCCGGTGTCATGTGCAGATCTTAGTTGCGACAGGCAGTCACCGCCGTGAGCTGAACCCCAACGGGTCACTCCCGCCGGGTGAGCCTTCCCACCCCGGGGCGCGGGGCCCGCCCGAGGCGCGTCACACCTGCCCCGCTCTCACCGGCGGTCCCGCGGGTCGGCGCGCGCGGGGAACCTCACGAGGGGCGCGTCATGCGCAGGACGTCGAGCGCCTCGTCGAGCTGCTCCAGGGTCAGGGCGCCGCGGTCCACGTGACCGGCCTCCAGGACGGCCTCACGGATCGTCATCCTCTCCGCGAGGGCCTTCTTGGCGACGGCAGCCGCGTTCTCGTACCCGATGTACTTGTTGAGCGGTGTGACCACCGAAGGTGAGGACTCCGCGTACTCCCGGGCCCGCTCCACGTCCGCCTCGATGCCGTCGACCGTACGGTCGGCCAGCAGCCGGGAGACGTTGGCCAGCAGCCGCACCGACTCCAGCAGGTTCTTGGCGATGACGGGAAGCATCACGTTCAGCTCGAAATTGCCGGCCGCGCCCGCCGCCGCGATCGTCGCGTCGTTGCCCGTGACCTGCGCGGCGACCATCAGCACGGCCTCCGGGATCACCGGGTTGACCTTGCCCGGCATGATCGAGGAGCCGGGCTGGAGGTCGGGGAGCCTGATCTCGGCGAGCCCCGTGCGGGGGCCCGACGCCATCCAGCGCAGATCATTGGTGATCTTGGTGAGGCTCACGCCGATCGTACGGAGCTGGCCCGAGGTCTCCACCAGCGCGTCCCGCGCGCCCTGCGCCTCGAAGTGGTCGCGGGCCTCGGTCAGCGGCAGCCCGCTGGAGGCGGCCACCCGTTCGATGACGGCGGCGGGGAAGCCGGGCGGGGTGTTGATGCCCGTGCCCACGGCCGTACCGCCGAGGGGGAGTTCGGCGAGCCGGGGCAGTGCCGAGTGCAGCCGTTCGACGCCGTGCCTGACCTGGGCGGCGTAGCCGGCGAACTCCTGGCCCAGGGTGACGGGCGTCGCGTCCATCAGATGGGTGCGGCCGGACTTGACGACGTCGGCGAACTCCCCCGACTTGCGCGAGAGCGACTCCGCCAGGTGCTCCAGCGCCGGGACGAGATCGGCGGTGATCGCTGCCGTCGCGGCGATGTGGATGGAGGATGGGAAGACGTCGTTGGAGGACTGGCTCGCGTTGACGTGGTCGTTGGCGTGCACGGGCGCGCCCAGGCGTTCGCTCGCGAGGGTCGCGACGACCTCGTTCATGTTCATGTTGGAGGAGGTGCCGGAACCGGTCTGGAAGACGTCGACGGGGAACTCCTGGTCCCAGCGCCCGGCGACGACCTCCTCGGCGGCAGCCCGCACAGCCTCCGCCAACTCCGGGTCCAGGACGCCCAGCTCGCCATTGACCTCGGCCGCCGCCGCCTTGATGCGGGCCAGCGCCTGGATGTGGGCGCTCTCCAGGCGCTGTCCGCTGATGGGGAAGTTCCACATCGCGCGCTGCGTCTGGGCCCGCCACTTGGCGCCCGCGGGCACCTGGACCTCGCCCATCGAGTCGCGTTCGGTGCGGTACTCCGTGTGGTCCGGTTCGCCGTTCATGCGTCTACCTCCCGTACGGGCAGCGTTCCCGGGGGACGTGGACATTCCCCGGGTCGTCCCGGTACCCGCTGACGCGGCGCGCAGTGCGGAGTCGCGTGCACGTACGCCGCACGAGCACCGCGTGCACGCCCCGAGGAATCCGCGAGCAAGACGGGAGCGGCCCGTGAGCGCTCCGGACCCGGCCGGGAGGACCTACGCGCCGCGCACCGGGATCGAGGTCACGAAGGGCTGCGCCGGGCCGGGGTCGGTGAAGAAGTCGTTGCCCTTGTCGTCCACCACGATGAACGCGGGGAAGTCCTCCACCTCGATCCGCCAGACGGCCTCCATGCCCAGCTCCTCGTACTCCAGCACCTCCACCTTCCTGATGCAGTCCTGGGCGAGGCGGGCGGCGGGGCCGCCGATCGAGCCGAGGTAGAAGCCGCCGTGGGTGGCGCACGCCTCGGTGACCTGCGGGCTGCGGTTGCCCTTGGCGAGCATGACCATCGAACCGCCCGCCGCCTGGAACTGCGCGACGTAGGCGTCCATGCGGCCGGCCGTCGTCGGGCCGAAGGAGCCGGAGGGGTAGCCCTCGGGGGTCTTGGCCGGTCCCGCGTAGTAGACGGGGTGGTCCTTGAGGTACTGCGGCATGTCCTCGCCCGCGTCCAGCCGTTCCTTGATCTTGGCGTGGGCGATGTCGCGGGCCACCACGAGCGTGCCGGTCAGCGACAGCCGTGTCTTGACCGGGTGCCGGGACAGCTCGGCGCGGATCTCCTCCATGGGGCGGGCGAGGTCGATGCGCACGGCGTCGTCGCCCGTCCCGGAGCCGCCGCCGGACGGGGACAGGCCCGCGCCCTCGGTCAGCTCCTCGTCCGTCGTCTCCGGCAGGAAGCGCGCGGGGTCCCTCTCCAGCTGTTCCAGGAAGACGCCCTCCGCGGTGATCTTCGCCCTGGCCTGGCGGTCGGCGGAGCAGGAGACGGCGATGGCCACGGGGCAGGACGCGCCGTGCCGGGGCAGCCGGACCACCCGCACGTCGTGGCAGAAGTACTTGCCGCCGAACTGCGCGCCGATGCCGATCTTCTGGGTGAGTTCGAAGACCTGCTCCTCCAGCTCCTTGTCACGGAAGCCGTGCCCGGCGGGGGAACCCTCGGCGGGGAGCTCGTCGAGGTAGTGGGCCGAGGCGTACTTCGCGGTCTTCAGGGCGTACTCGGCGCTCGTACCGCCCACGACGACGGCGAGATGGTACGGCGGGCAGGCCGCCGTACCCAGCGAACGGATCTTCTCCTCCAGGAACTTCATCATGCTCGCCTCGTTGAGCACGGCCTTCGTCTCCTGGAAGAGGAAGGACTTGTTGGCGCTGCCGCCGCCCTTGGCCATGAAGAGGAACTTGTACGCGTCTCCGTCGGTCGCGTACAGCTCGATCTGCGCGGGCAGGTTGGAGCCGGTGTTCTTCTCGTCCCACATGGTCAGCGGCGCCATCTGCGAGTAGCGCAGGTTGAGCTGCGTGTAGGCGTCGTGGATGCCGCGGGAGAGTGCCTCCTCGTCACCGCCCTCGGTGAGCACCTGCTGGCCGCGCTTGCCCATCACGATGGCGGTGCCGGTGTCCTGGCACATGGGCAGGACACCGGCGGCGGAGATGTTGGCGTTCTTCAGCAGGTCGAGCGCGACGAAACGGTCGTTGGCGCTGGCCTCCGGGTCGTCCAGGATGCGGCGCAGCTGAGCGAGGTGTCCGGGCCGCAGGTAGTGCGAGATGTCGTGCATCGCCTCGGCGGCGAGCTTCCGCAGCGCTTCGGGTTCCACCTGGAGGAAGGTCCGCCCGCCGGCCTCGAAGGTGCGCACACCCCCGGCGGTCACGAGGCGGTACGGAGTGGGGTCCTCGCCCAGCGGGAGCAGATCCGTGTAGACGAAGTCCGGTTGGGACGGGCGGGGGCTGGCAGCCATCGGTGGCCTCTTCCTCTCGTACGGCTCTCGGCTGGGGCACCTCCCGGCGGAGCCGGGGTCGAGCGCGCCATTCAGCGTAGAGCGCCTGGACGCACCCGTGTCGGTGAGGTCGGGCCCGGCGGCAGCGGCGCCTTGTCGGCGCCGACTTGATGCGACCGCGCCCTAGTCGCGATCTATCGCGTTTGGGTAGGCTGCTGCCGTGACTGATTCTCCGCTGGAAAAGAAGCCCGCGACCAGACCCGAGGCCGAGAACACGGTGGCGGACGGGGTTTCCGTGCGCGCTTCGGACGCCGACCGCGACCGGGTCGCGGACATCCTCCGCGAAGCCCTGGCGGAGGGCAGGCTCGACGCCGCCGAGCACGCGGAGCGCATCGACGGCGTGTACGCGGCCAAGACGCTCGGCGAACTGGAGCCCCTGGTCAGCGACTTGCCCAGGGGGCGTGCGGCCGTGCACACGGTGGCGGCACCCGCGCCCGCTCCCCGGGCGGACTCCGCCGGTACGGGCACGAAGGACAATCTGGTCGCCGTCTTCAGCGGAGCTGTCCGCAAGGGCCGCTACCGGGCACCCGGCAAGATCAACGCCGTGGCCTGCTTCGGGGGCATCGAGATCGATCTGACCGAAGCCGTCTTCGAGCAGCAGCATCTGGTGATCAACGCGACTGCGGTCTTCGGCGGCATCGACATCCGCGTCCCGGAGAACGTCACACTGCGGCAGAAGGGCGCGGGGATCTTCGGCGGCTTCGACGTGCGTACCTCGGAGGCCGACGATCCGCACGCGCCGGTGGTGCTGATCCAGGGTGCCGCGGTCTTCGGCGGGGTCGACGCGAAGCCGAAGCGCGGGAAGCTGCTTCGCGATCTGCGTGACCGTTTGCGCAGGGAAATCTGAGAAGAGCCGGGAGACTTCCCGGAATCCTCCGCCGGGACGGTGCCGCCGCGGGGCACGTCCCGGTGATGAGACGCGGAGCATTCCTACGGTATGCATACCGGTGCGTACAGCGGGTAGAGCCTGGGCATCGACTTCTCGTACGGCCGCAGCGCGAACTGCCGTGCGCAGCGAATCCGGTGTTGGTGACCCCACCGTCGTCTCGTCAGGAGTAGACCGTGCTGCAACCGCCGCATCAGTCCCTTCAGGAGGCCGCCGCCGTGCCCCTTCAGAGTGCGTCCGCGCGCGGGGACGAAGCGGGTCCCTGGCACTCGGAGGCGGTCTGCCGCCGGGACGAGGCCGGCCTCTTCTTCGCACCCTCGAAGGAGCCCACGGCGGCGCGGCTTTCGCGCGAGCAGGCCGCGAAGCGCGTCTGCGCCCGCTGCCCCGTGATGGTCGAGTGCCGTGAGCACGCGCTGGTGCTGCCCGAGCCGTACGGCGTGTGGGGAGGGCTCACCGCGGCCGAGCGGCGCGTGGTGCTCGCCCGCCGGCGCAGGCGTGAGGCGGCGAGCGCGAGCGCCGCCGGCGAAGCCGGGCCGGTCTCCCGCATCGCCTGAGCTGGATTCGATCGCCTGAGCGGGCCCGCTGCCCGCGGGCCTCGGCGCGGCACGCGCCCGGCAGACCTTCCCGCACTCGAACCGGTGCCCGGGCCCGGCTGTGAGCGGGCACCCCGGCTTCGGCCCCGCGCGCCGCGCACTGTGCGCCCGCGCGCCCGTGCGCCCGTGCGCCCGGGGCAGGCTCCCGCCGGGACAGAGCGCGGCGGGAGCCTGCCGCCCGGCGGCCCTAACGTGCCCTGTCGAAGTCGACGGAGCTGTACGCGCGCAGCTTGGACAGCTTGTGCGTGGAGTCGATCATCCTGATCGTGCCGGACTTCGAGCGCATCACCAGCGATTCGGTGAAGGCCCTCTCGCCCCGGTAGTGCACGCCGCGCAGCAGGTCGCCGTCGGTGATGCCGGTGGCGACGAAGAAGACGTTCTCGCCGCTGACGAGGTCGTCGGTGTGCAGTACCCGGTCCAGGTCGTGTCCGGCGTCCAGGGCCCGCTGCCGCTCCTCGTCGTCCTTCGGCCAGAGCATGCCCTGGATCGTCCCGCCCAGGCACTTGATGGCGCAGGCCGCGATGATGCCCTCCGGGGTGCCGCCCACGCCGAGCAGAAGGTCGACCCCCGTGCCCTCCCGCACGGCCATGATCGCGCCCGCGACATCGCCGTCCGTGATGAATTTGATGCGGGCTCCCGACTCCCGCACCTCCTTGACGATGCTCTCGTGGCGGGGCCGGTCGAGGACGACGACGGTCACGTCGTCCGGTGAGCAGCCCTTCGCCTTGGCGATGCGGCGGACGTTGACGGACGGCGGTGCCGTGATGTCCACGAACTCCGCCGCGTCCGGTCCGGTGACCAGTTTGTCCATGTAGAAGACGGCGCTCGGGTCGAACATGGTGCCGCGCTCGGCCACCGCCAGGACCGAGACCGCGTTGGCCATGCCCTTGGCGGTGAGCGTGGTGCCGTCGACGGGGTCGACGGCGACGTCGCACTCCGCGCCCGTCCCGTCCCCGACCCGCTCGCCGTTGTAGAGCATGGGCGCCTCGTCCTTCTCGCCCTCGCCGATGACGACGACGCCGTTCATCGAGACGGTCGAGACCAGGGTGCGCATGGCCTTCACGGCCGCACCGTCGGCGCCGTTCTTGTCGCCGCGGCCCACCCAGCGGCCCGATGCCATCGCACCCGCCTCGGTGACCCGTACGAGTTCCAGGGCGAGGTTGCGGTCCGGGACCTCGGGGCTGACGTCGAGCGGGGAGGGGAGGTGCTGATGATCGGTCATCGGGGCACACCTTTCTGCTCGGCTGCGGACGCCGGCCGGGCTGCTGAGGGTGCTTACGAGAGTACCCAGCATCCCGCAGAGTGAGCAGAGGGCCCCACGGATGAGCGCTTCTGCGAGGCAGTGGGGCGCGCCCGGTGAGGTGGTACGGCAGCGGCACGGGCGGGCGGCACGGCGGGGCTGTACGGCGGTGCGGTACGGGCCGGAGCGACCCGTCGTCCCGGCCGTCGGCGGCGTAGGGGACGATGGAGCTGTGTCAGCAGAAGCCGAGTCAGCGCAGACCCAGGGGCAGCAGGCCGGGCAGACCGGACGCAAGGGCGTCCGGTCGGTGCGCGGAATGGTGCCCTCACTGGCGGTCGTCCTGCTTGCCGCAGGCGTGATGTACCTCTTCGTGCCGCACGACGAGGACGTGGACCCGGTCAAGCGCGTCAGCTACCGGGTGGAGCTGGACTCCGCACGCCGGGCGGCCCCCTATCCTGTCCTCGCGCCGGAGGGGCTGTCCCGCGACTGGCGGGCCACATCCGTGACGTACGACGGCGACGGCCCCGACGGTGCCGCCTGGCACCTGGGCTTCATCACCCCGGACACGCAGTACGTGGCGGTGGAGCAGAGCGACGCGCCCCGCCCGTCGAAGTACATCGAGGACGTCACGCAAGGCGCACGCGAGACCGCCGAGACCGTGCGTGTGGGCGGCCGGGAATGGACGCGGTACGAGGGCGAGAAGTACGACGCCCTCGTGAGTGAGCTCCCCGGCAAGGACGCCTCCACCGTGGTCGTGACCGGCACGGCGTCCTTCTGGCAGCTGGAGCGGATGGCCTCCGTGCTGAGCGCGGACGGGAAGGGCGACGGCGGCGGGCGCTGAGCCGCCTCCCCGCCCGCCTCCTGCTGCGGGCCGTGCCCGCCCGGACCTTCGCGGGCTGCGCGTGGGTTCCCGGCCCGGACGGCGTGCGGCCGTCCCTCAGAGCGTGGTGAAGACGTCCTCGAAGGAGAGGCGGGCTGAGCGGGGCCTGTACGCCTCCTCGCCGGGACGGCCGATGTTGACCACGAGAAGCGACTTCTGCCTGCCGTCCCCGAAGAACTCCTTGTCCACACCGTCCTTGTCGAAGCCGCTCATGGGGCCGGCAGCGAGTCCCGCGGCGCGAATCCCCAGAAGGAAGTAGCCCGCCTGGAGCGTGGCGTTGAAGGTGCCGTGCGTCTCACGGGTGGCGGCCTCGGCGAAGAGGACGTCCTTCAAACCGGGGAACTGCGGGAACAACTCCGGCAGCCGCTCGTGGAATTCGAGGTCGACGGAGAGCACCGCGGTGAGCGGAGCCGTAGCGGTCTTGGGCCGGTTGCCCTCGGACATGTGCTGCACGAGGCGTTCGCGCGCCTCGGGGGAGCGGACCAGGGTGACCCGCAGCGGCGACTGGTTGAAGGCGGTGGGGGCGTACTTCACCAGTTCGTGCACGGCACGCATCTGCTCGTCGCTCACCGGCTCGTCGGCGAACGTGTACGCGGTGTGCGCCTCCAGGAAGAGCAGGTCCTGGGCGGCGGGGTCGAGGGCGAGTGTCATGTGGGGAAGCCTTGCCTTTGCACGCGGTCCTACGGATGGGCCGGTCCACCGTAATCGGGGCACGCCTCCGCGCTCCACGGTGCCCGGCGCTCCAGCGGGCCTGATGCTCCGTGCCGACCTCGGTGTCCTCGGGTGTCAGGGCCGCCGTTCCGCTCGCCCCGTCACGGCTGCCGCGCCCCCGCCGCGGTCACCGGGCTTCTCCGTCGTCCTCCGTCTCCCCGTCGGGGGCCACGTCCCCGGGTTCCCCCTCCTCTTCCGCCTCGGCCTCGGCCTCCAGTACCGCGTCGAGCCGCATCCGGGCCCCCTCCAGCCACTCCCGGCAGATCCGCGCCAGCTCCTCACCGCGCTCCCACAGGGCCAGCGACTCCTCCAAGGTGGCGCCTCCGGCCTCCAACTGCTGCACGACCCGTACCAGTTCGCCCCGGGCCTGCTCATAGGTGAGTGCGGAGAGCTCCTCGGCCGAGTCCGCCTCCGCCTGTGCGGCCGTCTCCGTCTGCGCTCGAGAGGTCATGCGGCCAGCCTAGAGCGTGTACGCGCGGCGCCCGCCGGGCTGCGACGCCTCACGCGCACGCCGGCGTTCGGTGCCGGCCTCACGCCCGCGGTCCCACGGTGACGCCGAACTCGCCCTCCGCGACCCGGGCCCGCAGCTTGTCCCCCTCGGACGCCTCCCCGGCCGCCCTGACGACCGTGCCGTCCTCCCGCTGCAGCACGGCGTAGCCGCGCTGCAGGGTGGCCGCCGGTGAGAGCGCGACGACGCGGGCCCGTGTGTGCGCCAGTTCGTCCTCAGCCCTCTCCAGCCGGTGTTTCAGCGTGCGACGCGCCCGCTGAAGCAGGAAAGCGGCCTCCTCCTCCCGCTCGACGAGCATCGCGTGCGGATCGGCCATCGCCGGACGGCTCATCACATCGGTCAGTCCGCGCTCCTCCCGGTCCAGGAACGCGTTGATCACCCGGTAGGAGCGGGCCCGCAGCTCCCGCACCCGCTCGTGCTCCTCGCCCACGTCCGGCACGGTGTCCTTGGCGGCGTGCGTCGGGGTGCGCGAACGCAGATCCGCGACCAGGTCCAGCAGCGGGGTGTCCGCCTCGTGCCCGATGGCCGAGACGACGGGCGTCCGGCACTCCGCGACCGTACGCACCAGCCGCTCGTCGGAGAAGGGCAGCAGATCCTCCATGCTGCCGCCGCCGCGCGTCACGATGATCACGTCCACGCCGGAGTGCTCGTCCAGCTCCCGCACCGCCTCGATGACCTGCGGCACGGCCCGTACCCCCTGCACGGCCGTGTTCCGCACCTCGAAGCGGACGGCCGGCCAGCGCTCGCGGGCCGTGTGCAGCACGTCCCGTTCCGCGTCGGACGCGCGCCCGGTGACCAGCCCGATGCGATGGGGCAGAAAGGGCAGCGCGCGCTTGCGCTCCGCCGCGAACAGCCCCTCCGCCGCCAGTGTCTTCTTCAACTGCTCCAGGCGCGCCAGCAGTTCACCGATGCCCACGGGGCGGATCTCGGCGGCGCGCAGCGACAGCGTGCCTCCCCGGCCGTACCAGACGGGCTTGGCGTGCACCACGACACGAGCGCCCTCACCGACGACGTCCTTGACCCGGTCGAAGACGTCACGGAAACACGTCACACTGATCGACACGTCGCGCGAGGGATCGCGCAGCGTGAGGAAGGCCATGCCCGCCCCCGGCCGCGGTGAGAGCTGGATGATCTGCCCCTCCACCCACACCGCGCCCAGCCGGTCGATCCATCCGCCGATCAGCCGGGAGATCTCACCGACCGGAACGGGAGCCTCGGGAGTGGTGTGGAGAGCCATACGACGACACTAATGGCCGCGTCGGACAGCGCGGCCCACGGTGGCTGCGCGCTCCACAACCGCCCGGTCGGCCCGCCCGGATCGTGCCGGAAAGAGTGGCGCCCGCAACGCGGCGCCCGTACGCCCGCCGGTACGCCCTTACGATGGACGCATGTCTGCAACGCCCTCCCGCCCGTCCGCCGCCGACACCCCCGGCGTACGCCGCCGGGTCCTCCTCGCCGCGCCCCGTGGCTACTGCGCGGGTGTGGACCGCGCCGTCATCGCCGTCGAGCAGGCCCTGGAGCAGTACGGCGCCCCGATCTACGTACGTCACGAGATCGTGCACAACAAGTACGTGGTGAAGTCCCTCGAGAAGAAGGGCGCGATCTTCGTCGAAGAGACGGAGGAGGTGCCCGAGGGCGAGATCGTGATCTTCTCCGCGCACGGTGTCGCCCCCGAGGTCCACCAGGAGGCCGAGCGCGGCAGGCTGGCGACCATCGACGCCACGTGCCCGCTCGTGACGAAGGTGCACAAGGAAGCCGTCCGCTACGCCAAGGAGGACTACGACATCCTCCTCATCGGCCACGAGGGCCACGAGGAGGTCATCGGCACCAGCGGCGAGGCACCGGAGCACATCACCCTCGTCGACGGTCCGCAGGACGTCTCCAACGTCGAGGTCCGCGACCCCGAGAAGGTCGTGTGGCTCTCCCAGACCACCCTTTCGGTCGACGAGACGATGGAGACCGTCGACGCACTCAAGGGCCGCTACCCCAATCTGCTCTCCCCGCCCAGCGACGACATCTGCTACGCCACGCAGAACCGGCAGACAGCGATCAAGCAGGTCGCAGCCGGCTCCGACTTCGTCCTCGTCGTGGGCTCCAAGAACTCCTCCAACTCCGTACGGCTGGTGGAGACCGCGATCGCCCACGGAGCCAAGGACGGCCGCCTCGTCGACAACGCCGACGAGATCGAGGAGTCCTGGCTCGAAGGAGTGACCACCGTCGGCCTCTCCTCCGGCGCCTCCGTCCCGGACGTCCTGGTCGACGGCGTGCTGGACTGGCTGGCCGCACACGGCTGGGAGGACGTGGAGATCGTGCAGCCCGTGGAGGAGCGCATGCAGTTCTCCCTGCCCAAGGAGCTGCGGCGTGACCTGCGCGCGGAGGCGGCCCGCAAGACGGGCTGACGGTCAGGACACCGTCGGCGGGACGGCCGGGCCGGGAGGAGACCCGCCCGGGCCGCGCCCGGCGCGGCCCCGGCGCGGGGAGGCGCAGGAGTCAGACGAGCCCGGCCTCGTCGTCGTCCAGCGCCTCCTCCAGCGCCCGGGCGCGCGACCGCTGCACGACCAGCGCCACCTTGCGTACGAGCACGATGAGCGTGGCGGTCAGCGTGCCCGCGTAGAGCCAGACCGCGTTGACGGCCAGTGCGGGGAAGAGGCTCGTCAGCCGGCCCGTGAAGCCCTCGGTGCCCGCGCCCCCGCTGATGAGGATGAGACCGGCGGTGAAGGCGAGCGGTACGGCGACCGGAGCGGTGAAGAGGTCGGCGGGCCGCACCCAGGCCGCACAGACCACGCAGACCACGATGAAGGCGCCCCCGTAGACGGTCGCCGAACTCTCCAGCAGCAGCCTGTCGGCCCCGCCGGCCAGCACCATCAGCAGGACGCCCAGAAGTCCGGTGCCCAGGGCGGTGAGCCGGGCGCGCGGAAGCCAGGAGAGGGCGCCGGTCAGCCGCGGGGGAATGAGCGGGAACCGGAGCTGCGCGTGGTAGAGGGCCGCGGTCTCCCGCCGTACCGCGTCAGGTTCGCGTCTGCGCCGGGGCTCACGAGGGGAGGGTGCGGGAGCGGCGAGCGGTGCCGCCGCCGGCCCCTGGGCCGCCGCCGCGGCCGCGGCGGCCCGCGGTTTCGACCCCTTCCGGCGCCGGGGACCGCGTCCCCGGCCTTGCCCCTGTGGCTGACCCTGCCCCTGCCCCTGCGCCTGACCGGGGCCTTTCCGGCCCGAATGCGCGCTGTGCTGCTGTTCCACGGCTCCAACGTAGGCCGCCTCACTGCCGATCACCCGGGACGGACACGCATTGGCCGTCAGTTCGAGCCGTAGACTGGTGGACCGGTCAGGCTGCCGGGGCTGTCCGCGGCCCGTGCCGGCCGATGTCACCGGCGCACCGGCCGGAGCCGCCGCAGGCTCGGACCACCGCCTCATACTCGCTACGGGAAGTCGTCACGTGTCGCTCACGATCGGAATCGTCGGCCTGCCGAACGTCGGCAAGTCGACCTTGTTCAACGCCCTGACCAAGAACGAGGTGCTGGCGGCCAACTATCCGTTCGCCACGATCGAGCCGAACGTCGGTGTGGTCGGGGTGCCCGACCCCCGGCTGGCCACGCTGGCCGGGATCTTCAGCTCGGAGAAGGTCCTGCCCGCCACCGTCGACTTCGTCGACATCGCGGGCATCGTGCGCGGGGCCAGCGAGGGCGAGGGCCTGGGCAACAAGTTCCTGGCGAACATCCGCGAGTCGGACGCCATCTGCCAGGTCATCCGCGCCTTCGACGACGACAACGTCGTACACGTCGACGGCAGGATCTCCCCGAAGGACGACATCGAGACGATCAACACCGAGCTGATCCTCGCCGACCTGCAGACCATCGAGAAGGTGCTGCCGCGGCTGGAGAAGGAAGCCCGGGTCAAGAAGGACAAGCAGCCCCAGGTCAAGGCCGTGCAGGAGGCGAAGGACATCCTCGAACAGGGCCGCACCCTCTTCTCGGCGGGCCTCGCCCAGGGCACCGAGGAGGCCGCGCCGCTGCACGAGCTGCACCTGCTGACGACCAAGCCCTTCATCTACGTCTTCAACCTCGACGAGGACGAGCTGACCGACGAATCCTTCAAGACCGACCAGCGCGCACTGGTCGCCCCGGCCGAGGCCGTCTTCCTCAACGCCAAGCTGGAGGCCGACCTCGCCGAGCTGGACGAGGAGGAGGCGATGGAACTCCTGCAGACCGTCGGTCAGCACGAGCCGGGCCTGGCCACCCTCGCCCGCGTCGGCTTCGACACCCTCGGCCTGCAGACGTACCTCACGGCGGGCCCGAAGGAGTCCCGGGCCTGGACGATCAAGAGGGGCGCCACCGCGCCCGAGGCCGCCGGGGTCATCCACACGGACTTCCAGCGCGGCTTCATCAAGGCGGAGGTCATCTCCTTCGACGACCTGGTCGCGGCCGGGTCGGTCGCCGAGGCCCGCTCCAAGGGCAAGGCCCGGATGGAGGGCAAGGAATACGTGATGCGCGACGGCGACGTGGTGGAGTTCCGCTTCAACGTGTAGCGAGCCACCTGACCCGTCGACACCGGGTCTCCATCCCTGGCCCGAGTTCCTTGGCGGAGGGAAGGAGACGCACAGGAACCTGACTTGTCGGGGGTGTTCCCCGGCGGGGAGGCGGACGGGGTTCGGCCACCGCGCAACAACTGGAGAAGGTGCGTTACTAACAACGATGTTACTAACATTACTGTTAGTAATGTTGCTGAGCCGGTGTTCGTTCCGGAACTCAGGAAGAGGAAGGGCCGAGCCGGTCGGCCAGCGCGGCGAGCGCCTCCGTTCCCGCCAGATCCCCGGGCAGCAGCGGCACTTCGAGCAGCGGTACGTCCGGGACCTGCTGCCGCAGCCGGACGAGGTGCTCGTCCTCCTGCCTCCGGCGCCCCGCGAGCAGGTCACCGGCGTCCGCCGGGGAACGTCGGTTGGCGACGAGGGCGGTCACGCCGACGCCGAGGCCGGTGAGTTTCTCGTACACCTCCATGGTCTCGGCGATCGGGAGCAGTTCGGCGGTCAGTACGACCACGAAGCCGGTCTGCGCCGGATCGGTCACCACCTCGCGCAGCAGGGAGAAGCGGTTGCGCCTGCGTACGAGGGTCCGGCGCAGTTCGGCGTCGCGGTCCGTCTCCTCTCCGCCGCCGAGACCGCGCACCGCGGCGCCGAACCGTTCCGACCGGTCACGGTTGGCGAGCAGGGTCTCGGTCCAGGAGGTGAGCTGCTCGGGCAGCGCGAGCAGCCGCAGCGTGTGGCCGGACGGGGCGGTGTCGAAGACGACCAGGTCGTACGACTCCTCCCCGATCTCCACCGCCTCGGCGATGCGCTCCAGCACCGCCGACTCGTGGGTGCCGGGCGCCTGCCGCGCCAGATCCAGGTGCTGGGCGGCCGGTGCGTGCATCCGTTCGGGGAGCAGCCGCCGCATCGTCCCGGCGACCGCGGACAGGTGCTGCTCGACGGTGCGCTCAGGATCGATCTCCAGCCCGTCGACGTGACCCGCCGTCCCGGTCCCCGCCCGTGGGGCGAGGTCTCCGGGTCCGGCGAGGCGCACGGGCTCGTCGCCCACGGGACGGCCCCAGAGGTGCCCGAGGTTGTGGGCCGGGTCGGTGGAGACCAGCAGCACGCGGGCGCCCGCCCCGGCACGGCCGAGGGCGAGCGCCGCTGCGATGGACGTCTTGCCGACCCCGCCCTTGCCGCCGACGAAGACGACCCTGCGCGAGGCGGCGAGTTCTAGCAGCACGCGACATGCTCCAGTGGCGAGCGGTCCATGCCCATCCGGCGGTGCCAGGCGTGGAAGTCCTCGTAGAGGGCGGGCATCAGCTCGGCGGTGTAGTACGCCGCCGGGTCGGGCACGCCCAGCGCTTCCGCGAGGACGACCATCCGGAAGAGGTCGTCCTCCTCGCGCCGTGCGCGGGCGAAGGTACGCCGGTAGGGACCGGCGTAGAACTCCTCCAGCCCGGCACGGAACGAGGCCCAGCGGGATGTCACCCCTTGACCTCGGCCTTCTCCGTCACATCGGCGTCAGGGGCCTCCGGCGCCTCCTGGGACGCCCGCCGCATCGCGACGACCGCCTCGAAGGCGACCCAAACTGCGGCGACGATGATGACGGCGTCGATGGCCAGCAGCAGCCAGTCCTGGGCGTCGTAGAGGTCGCCGAGTTGTGCGAGCGCGGCCCAGAACGCCATGACGAACACGATCGCGAGCGGCACCAGCGCAGGCGCCGGGTTGCGCCGCTTGCGGATCAGCATGACCGCGACGACGGACAGGGTCAGCGAGGCCAGCAGCTGGTTGCTGGTGCCGAACAGCGGCCAGATACGGAGGCCGCCGGCGCCCTCGGAGCCCTGGCTGAAGGTGAGTCCCATACCGGCTGCGAGCGCGATGAGGGTGCCGACGCCATTGTTGATCTTCACCTTGGCGACGTCGCCGGCCTCCTGGACGACGAAGCGCAGCAGGCGCACGCCGGTGTCCATGGTGGTGGCGGCGAACAGGATCGCCATGGTGGCCAGGATCGTAGAGCTCAGTGAGGCCGGGAGGCCCAGGCCGCTGTTGACGATCTCGCCGCCGCCCGTGACGAAGGCCCCGACGCCGCCCTCGCCGAAGGCGCCGTAGACGGCCTTCCAGTCGGCCAGGGTGCGGTAGCCCGCGACGGCGGCGATGATCGCGCCGAGCGCGAGCATGCCCTCGCCGACCGCGCCGAAGTAGCCGACGAAGCGTGCGTCGGTCTCCTTGTCCAGCTGCTTCGAGGTGGTGCCCGAGGAGACCATGCCGTGGAAGCCGGAGATCGCGCCGCACGCGACGGTGACGAAGAGCAGCGGCACGAGGTCCGGTGTGCCGGCGGGCACGGCGTCGTTGACGGCCGGGGCGACGATCGTCGGCGCGCTCAGCAGCACCGCGACGAAGAGGATGCCGAGTCCGACGAAGAGCTGGACGCCGTTGATGTAGTCACGCGGCTGGAGCAGCACCCACACCGGCAGCAGGGAGGCTATGCCCGCGTAGACGAAGAGGGCGACGATCCAGAAGGTCGCCGGGGACATGCCCAGGACCGGGTCGGGCAGCTCCACCGGGACGGCGTCGCCGAGGAGGATCAGACCGTAGAGCGCCGCGACGCCGACCACGGTGACCACGCCGAGGCTCATCCTGTAGCGGTAGACCGCTTGGCCGACCAGCAGCGCCACCGCGACCGCGCCCCAGGCGGGGATCACCGCCGTGGGGGTGGAGATCAGCAGGTCCTTGATGACCACCGCGAAGGCCGCGATCACCATCAGCAGCAGCAGGAAGATCACGACGAGGAACAGGTTCGCGCCCCGGCGGCCTATGTAGCGCCCGGAAAGCGTGCCCATCGAGCGGCCCTTGTTGCGCGCCGAGGCCCACAGGGCGCCCAGGTCGTGCATGCCCGCGAAGAAGACCGTGCCGAGGGTGACCCACAGGAACGCGGGCAGCCAGCCCCAGATCACGGCGATCGCCGGGCCGACGATCGGCGCTGCGCCCGCGACCGAGGTGAAGTGGTGACCCCACAGCACGAACCTGTTGGTCGGGACGTAGTCCACTCCGTCCCGCAGCTCGTGCGCGGGCGTCTTGAAGGAGGCGTCGAGCTTGAAGACCCGGTTGCCCAGGAACTTCGCGTAAAGGAGGTATCCGCCCGCGAACATCGCAAGGCCGATCAACATCAGCGGAACTGCATTCATTCGGGATGCCCTCTGGGTTCTGGGAGATGGAGCCGCCTGCCTGCACGGGATGTGCCCCTGGCAGGCGGACGGCGGGGGCGGTGGGAGCGTGGTCGTAATCGACCGGGGGAGGACGGGCGCAGGAACGGGCGGCCGGGCGCATCCCGGTACGGCTCGGCGGCATGCCGGGACACTGCGTTCCGAGTCCGGGCGGCGACCGTGCCGCGGCAGCGGCAGAACCTGCCCATCACGGTCACACGCACCTTGCCGAAGCCCTCGGCCGAGGTCTCGCCCTGCGTGTGTCCGTATCCGCTGTCTGCCACTGGTGCCCCTTACCTCCGGCACGGATGCCGCGGGCCGGCCGCCCGGCGGTCTGCTCAAGAGTTGTCGAGGGGCCCGATTCGGTTGACAGGAGATTTCCGCGAGTTTTCGGGCGGCAGGCCCCGGCGTGCGTCATCAGATCCGGTCGCGCGCCCGCACAGCCACCCGTCGGCCCCCGCCGGTACGGCTGCCGGCCGGGCGCCGTCCGCCGGTTCACCGGCCGGGCTCGGACGTGGGCTCAGCGCCGGAGAGACGCGGGGTCAGCGCCGGGGAAGGGAGCCGGTCCGGTCGGCGGGCTGCGATTTGCCGGTGGACGGCCTGTCGCCGAAGATCACTCCGGGCCTCGTTGGCGGCCGGTTGAGCACCCACAGTCCGATCCGGGTGGCAACGGTGAAGACCACGGTGATCAGCGCTGCGAGGACGAGACGGCGTTGCCGTTCTCTGCGCCGCCAGTCGCCGTGCGCCGCGCGGTAGGCACCGGGTGCGGGCCGTACGCCCTCGGCGAAGGCTTCGAGCGCGTCCTGGAGCTGTTCCTCGGTGCAAGGGACGGGGGGCGGGGGGAGGTTGCTCATCGTCGCGCCTCCAGCGCCTGGGTGAGGGCGGCTGTTCCGCGGGCGGTGTGCGTCTTGACCGAACCGGAGGAGATGCCCATGGTCTGTGCTATCTCCGCCTCCTTGAGTCCGAGCCAGTGGCGCAGAACCAGCGCCTCGCGCTGCCGTGACGGGAGCCGCTGCAACGCGGAGACCAGCGCCTGCTGGTCGTCGTGGAGGATCGCCGAGGTCTCCGCGGACGCCACCGGGTCGACAGGGGCTTCGACGTGCTTGCGTGCTGCCTGCAGGTGCCGTATCCGCATCCGGGTCAGGTTGCAGACGACCGAGCGCAGATAGGCCTCGGCGGAGTCGGCGGCGCGTAGTTTGCGCCATTTGCGATATATCTGGTAATAGGCTTCGGCCACGATGTTCTCCGGGTCGTCGGCGCCGAGCAGGGTGGCCAGACGGAGCATCGACGCATAGTGCAGATCGAACAGCCGTGCGACAGCGGCCTCGCGGTCCAGGTCCTCGCGGTCCAGGTCCTCGGGGGCGCTCATGGGCTGAGCCCCGTCCCCGGAGTCACCGTCCCCGGACTCCCCGTACGCGGGATCCCGGTCCGTACGGTCAGCGCGGGCGCCCGCCCCGGCCAGCGCAGGCGGCTCATGGGGTCGTGACCGCGCTGCGGTGGGGTGGGCGCCGGGTCTGGTCCGTTTCATGAACTGCTCGCTCCCCCCTCGGGGCGATGCCTGACGGTCAGGCAGGACGTCGGCGCTGTGGTGTCCGCACTGCGGGGTGTGCCGATACCGTCCAGCGCCGCGGTGACGGTCACGGCGACCGCGAGGTTGAGCACGAGGGCAGCGAGACCAGCGTAGACCGCCGGCTCGTGTCCGCCGAGGCCGGACGGCGCGACGGGGAGAAGCCCTCGTGCACGACCAGGCCGCTGACGGCGCGGAGAAGTCCCTCGGTCCCTTGCTGCCGCTGTTGTGCAGCGTTGGCGATCAGCCGGCGACCCAGTTGCGTGCACCGCACCGCCACGCCTTGAGCGTGAACTCGCCGAGGAGCCGGAGGCGTACGTATTCAGGGCTGCGACCATGGTCCCGCCCTCGAACTCATCCGGCCGAGAGCACCGCCGCGATACCCAGGGCGAGGCCACTCCCCGCGGGGAGAACGCCTGAAGTTGAACCGTCACATCAGGAGCACAGGATGACCGACCGGCCGAGCGGCCAAGGCGCTCTGTCCCAGCAGCGGGACTCACGACGTATAGAGGAGATCTTCACGGAGCTGGAGAACGCATTCCGCGAGGCCGACGCCGCGGGATTCGACGCCCGGTTCACCGAGGACGTCGTTTTCACGGCTGTGAACGGCGCGCGCTTCGTAGGCTGGGACGACCTCCACGCCTATCACCGTGAGCGCCTTGCGGTTCCGACGGATGGCATCCGCACCTGGTACGAAATCGAGCGGGTCACCTTTCCGGCCCCGGACGTCGCCATGGTTTTCTTCCGGCAACCGATCGAGACAGCAGGCACCGAACGCGTCAACGTGGGCACCTGGGTCCTGGTGAGGCGGGACGGGGACTGGTGGATCTGTGCCGGGCAGAACACCGGTGTCGCCGTTTGATGAGCGGAGCGGCCCGCATCCGGGCCAGGAACGGTGGGATTGATCCGTTTGGCGGACACCGTTGAGCGGGGGTCAGGCTGCGGAAGGGCGCCGTGTGGGCTGCGGCCGGGCTGGGCCAGGGCCGGCCGCCGGGCAGATCGTTCTTCAGGTGGCGAAGAAGGACCCAGCGAGGGCGTTGTCCCAGTACCGCCCGGGGCGTCCACCGGACAGTCGGACGTTCGACCGGGCTGCCGGAGCGGCGAGTTCGCCGCTGGTGTTCTGACAGCCACGATCGAGCCCTTCGGGAATCGTGATCATGACTCCCTGGTACGCGGCTTGACCGCTGTACTCAGTACCGTCCCGGACATTGAGCTGGTCGCGGTCTCGCTGCGGGGCGGCCGACCGACCTCGTAGGTGCCCGGATGCCCCGACAGCCGCCCACGCCCTTACTCGGCGAATCCGCCGACGCCGTCGCCGCGCACATGGCCCGGCGGGTACAGGATCTGCGCGGCGAGGCGGTGGATCAAGCACCGGAAAGCTCAGGGGAAGGGGAGCAACTCCCGGATTCGCAGGGGCCCGTGGGTGCATCACGTCGTCCGCCGCCCGGATCTTCGAGACGTCCTCGGGCGGTGCCGGGCGGATGACACAGTGGACGGGGCCCGTCGTTCAGCTGTCCGGCGGGACGTTCACCACCGTGTCCACCGGCGGCGTGTGGACAGAGGGGGAGTCGCCAGGTGCGCTCCGAGCACGTCCCCGTTCCCACCCGGCTGCGGCGCGCACGGCTCGCCGTGTCGGCGATCTTCTTCGTGCACGGCGCGGTCTTCGCCTCCTGGGCGGCGCGCGTTCCGTCGGTGAAGGACGATCTTCACCTGTCCGCGGGGGTGCTGGGCCTCGTACTGGCCGGTCCCGGCGTGGGAGCTCTCGCCGGCAGCCAGGCAGGCGGACTGCTGGTGCACCGGCTCGGGAGCCGCGCGGTGAGCGCGCTCGCCCCGGTGGGTCTCAGCGTTCCTCTGGGCCTGATCCCGGCGGCGGACTCCGCCTGGCCGCTGCTGGTACTGCTGTTGCTGCTCGGCGCGGCCGACGGATGCACCTCGGTCGCGATGAACGCCCAGGCAGTCGTCGTGCAGCACCGGTACGGACGTACGGTCATGAACTCCATGCACGCCATCCGCAGCATGGGCGCGGTGGCGGGCGGCCTGGCGGGAGTCGCCACCGCCGGCCTGGGGCTGGACCTGACGACGCAGTTCGTGCTGATGGCCGTGGTGCTCGGCGTCATATCGGCGCTCGCGGCCTGCGGCCTCCCACCGGACGGGCAGCGGGGCGAGCCGCCGGATCGGCAGCAGGGCGAGCAGCCGGGGGAGGCAGCGCGTTTCCGGGAGGAGCCCACCGGCCGGCCCCCTGCTTCCCCCGCTCCGGACCTCGGCGAACCCCCGCAGACGAACAGCCGGTCCCTTGTGCTGCTGCTTGCGGTGATGACCTTCCTCGCCTCTCTCGTGGAGGACGCACCGGCGTCCTGGAGCGGCGTCTATCTGCGGCAGGTGGGAGCCGATGCCGCGCTGGCCGCCGCCGGCTATGCCGCCTTCTCGGCCGGGGGCGTCGTCACGCGGCTGCTCAACGACCGGCTCGTGAACCGGCTGGGGTGGGTGCGCCTGATCCGCGCCGGGACGCTGTGCTGCGCGGCCGCACTCACCGTCGCCCTGCTGCTGGGCCACCCCCTCGTGATGCTGGCGGCGCTCGTGGTCGCGGGTGCGGGGATCAGCGCCGTCTTCCCCGGCGCGTTCACGGCGGCGGGGGCACTTCCGCATCCGGCCCTGGCGATGGGGCAGGTCGGCTTCGCGGGCAATCTGGGCTGGCTGCTGGTCTCGCCGGTCATCGGGGGCCTGGCGACTGTCGTCGGACTGCCCGCCGCGCTGGGCGTTCTGGCGCTCGCCGCGGTGACCATCGCGCTGCTCGCCCCGGTCACCGGTCCGGGGACGTCCCGGCATCCCGGTGAGCGGGAGGCCGTTCGGCCGGGCGGGCCCGGCGCCGGCCGGTACCGGGAGGGCGGGGAGGGCGCACGCTGAGGCCGTCCGCCACCGTGACCCGACGCGGTACGGGCCATGGCCCGTGCGCGGAGGCCCGCGGCGTCTCGCCGAGCCGCCCACGCCGCCCGCCACCGGCCGGGCGGCCCCGTACGCCGGCACCACGCCGCCCCGGGAGATGATTGACCGTCCCGCACGGGCGAGGCGGCCCGTCGGCCCTCCGGGCAGGGGGCGGCCCCCGCCGCCCCGGGGGACGTTCGACCACTGCTTCGCCGGAAGGACCCCGCCATGACTGACACCGGCCCCCGTCCCCGCGTCCGCGACCTCGACGTCGTCGTGTACGGCGCGACCGGCTTCGTCGGCGCCCTCGTCGCCCGCCACCTCGAGCGGACCGCGCCGGAGGGCACCCGGATCGCGCTGGCCGGACGCAGCGAGGAGAAGCTCTCCGCGCTCCGCGGCAGTCTCGGCGAACGCGCCCGCGACTGGCCCCTGTTCGTGGCGGAGGCGGGCGACCGCCCCGCCCTGGAGAAGATCGCCGGCGCCGCCCACGTGGTCATCACCACGGTCGGGCCCTACGTCGAGTACGGCCGTACGCTCGTCGGCGTCTGCGCCCGGGCCGGCACGGACTACGTCGATCTGTGCGGCGAGGCCCTCTTCGTCCGCGAGAGCATCGACGCCCACCACGGGACGGCGTCCTCCACGGGGGCCCGCATCGTCCACGCCTGCGGTTTCGACTCCGTTCCCTCCGACATCAACGTGCATACGCTCCACGAGAGGGTCCGCGCCGACGGCGCCGGCGAACTCGCGGAGACCATCTCGGTCCTCACCGCCGTCAGCGGCGGTGTCAGCGGCGGCACGATCGACTCGGTGCGGCGGCAGGTCGACACCATGAGGAAGGACCGTCAGGCGCGCCGGCTCGCGATGGACCCCTACACGCTCAGCCCCGACCGTGCCGCCGAGCCCGATGCCGGCCGCCAGAGCGACCTCGTCCTGGGCAGCGCCCGCAAGGCCGGCACCCCGCTGCGCGGCACGCTCGCCCCGTTTCCCATGGCTCCCTTCAACAACCGCGTCGTCCGCCGCAGCGACGCCCTGCGTGGCCACGCCTACGGCAGCCGTTTCCGCTACCGCGAGGCGATGAGTGCCGGCCGCTCCCCGCTCTCGCCGCTCTTCGCGGCCGGAGTGGCCGGGGCGCTGGGCGCCGTTCTGGCCGGCCTGAGCTTTCCCCCCACGCGCCGTCTGCTGGACAGGGTCCTGCCCAAGCCCGGTGAGGGGCCCGGCCCGCGGACCCGGGAGAAGGGGCACTTCACCTTCGACACCTTCACCGTCACCACGACCGGTGCCCGCTACGCCGTACGTTTCCGGGCACAGGGCGATCCCGGCTACAGCGCGACGGCCGTGATGCTCGGCGAGTCCGCTCTCGCCCTCGTGCACGACCGGGCTGCGCTGCCCGCCGCGGCAGGTGGTGTGCTCACGCCCGCGACCGCCCTCGGTGACGCTCTCACGGAGCGGTTGCGGGCCGCCGGCGTGACAGTCGACGCCCGGGCGCTGTGAGCGGGCTCTGCGGCTGCGGCGGCTGCGGCGGCTGCGGCGGGGGCTCCCGCGGAAGCTCCCGCGGGGGAGGTCCGAGCCGGGGAATGTGGACGCTTGGAGATGGTGTGTGGAGGCCCTGAGCAGCTACTCATCACTTCGAGTGAATCTTTGGGCGTAAGTTGCGGGCGGCAACCGTGAGTTGCCAAGCTGTTGCCCATTGTCAACCTGGCTACTTGTCGGGGCGAGTTCCGGCTCCTCGCCGGAGTCGTGTCACGACGGGAGGGCAGCCCATGCCGTTCGGTGAACAGCCCGCTTATCTGCGCGTGGCCGGGGATCTGCGACAGAAGATCGTCGGTGGTGATCTGCCGCCGCACACCCGGCTGCCCTCCCAGGCCAGAATCCGCGCGGAGTACGGCGTCTCCGACACCGTCGCCCTGGAGGCGCGCAAGGTGCTCATGGCCGAAGGGCTCGTCGAGGGCCGTTCCGGCTCGGGGACCTACGTCCGTGAGCATGCGGTCCCGCGCCGCGTCTCCCGAACCGGCTACCGCGCGCTCGGTGAGTCCTCACCCTTCCGGCAGGAGCAGTCCGACGAGGACGTGAAGGGCACCTGGGAGTCGCACAGCGAGCAGGAGGACGCGAGCCCGCTCACGGCGGAACGGCTGCGTATCGAGCCGGGCGAGCGCGTGATGCGCACCCGGTATCTCTTCCGTGTGGAGGGTGAGCCCTCGATGCTCTCCACCTCCTGGGAGCCGCTGTCCGTCACCGGGCGTACGCCCGTGGTGCTGCCCGAGGACGGCCCGCTGGGCGGCAAGGGTGTGGTGGAGCGGATGGCCGCCATCGACGTCGTGGTGGACAACGTCGTCGAGGAGGTCGGCGCGCGGCCGGGTCTCGCCGAGGAGATGACCGAACTGGGGGGCGTGCCGGGGCTGGCGGTGCTGGTGGTCACCCGTACGTTCTTCGCGGGCGGGCGGGCCGTCGAGACGGCGGACGTGGTCGTGCCGGCGGACCGCTTCCGTGTCTCGTACCACCTGCCGGTGAAGTAGCGGGCGCCTGCCACGTTCCCCGTGGGAACGCATGGCCGAAATCGATGTCTCGTTGTGCCAAGTCGAATGCGCTGAGTGAGGGCCGGGCGTAAGCTCCGGCATATGCGAAGCGTGAGTGGTGACGGCGACGCCGTGCTGCCGTGGCACGTCATACGTGAGGACGGCGACGGCAATCGCTACCGGGTGGGCAGTTACGCCACCCGCACGGAGGCACAGCGGGTCGCCGACCGGCTCGGGGGGAGTGGAGGGGGCGGGGATGAAGCCGGAGGCGGTCACGGCAGCTATCTGGTCGAGCCCCTGGAGCGTGCGAGCGGCGAGTACGCCTGACTGAGCCCAAAATCGGGTATATGGACTTATTCGGTCCAGCCCGCCCGGAACGGCCGGGCGGTCAGCTACCCGATCAGGGACGTGGGCGGTGGTGAGCACAGGACCCTCCGAGGGAGTGGCCTCGATCCTCGACACCCTCCGGGTCGGAACCGTCATGCTCGACGGGGACGGACGAATCCTGCTCTGGAACCCGATGACGGAGGAGATCCTCGGCTGGCGAGCCGAGCAGGTCGTGGGCTGCCGCATCCAGGACTTCCTCCAGGACGGATACGACGAGGGAGAGCACAGGCGCGACGCGGCCCTGCGGCGTGAACGCCGCTGGCGGGGCACGATGAACATCCTGCACAGCGCCGGTCACCGGGTCCTGGTCGAGGGCCGCGTCTCCCTCCTGTACGACACCGCGGCCCACCCCGTCATCCTCGCCAACATCGTCGAGACGAGCCGGATCCGCTCCGTCGAGCACGACCTGGCGGCTCTCGACGCGCTCTTCGAGTCCTCCCCGCTGGGCATCGCCGTCTTCGACAACGACAAGCGCTACATCCGCGTCAACGAGGCTCTCGCCCGGCTCGATCAGCTCTCCGTGGAGGAGCATCTCGGCAGGACCGTCTACGAGGTGCTGCCCTCCTGGATGGCCGAGGAGGTCTCGACCGTCCAGTCGACCGTGCTGGAGACGGGCCGCCCCGTCGTCGACGTGGTGATGCCCGCACCGGAGGGACGTCCGGGCTCGCGCTCCGTCTCCTACAGCCGCCTCACCAGCGACAAGGGCGAGGTGCTCGGCGTCAGCTGCGTGTTCATGGACATCACCGAGCGGCGGGAGGCGCTGGAGAAGATCGAGGCCGCGCGGGAGCGGCTGGCCCTGCTCGACGACGTCGGCGTCGGGCTCGCGGACCGGTTCGACGTGACCGCCATCTCGCAGGCCCTCGCCTCCAGCCTCGTCCCGCGCCTCGCCGACTACGCGGGCGTGATGCTCATCGGTGCCGCCGCGCACGGCGGAGACCTGCCCGACATCGAACTGCTCACCGGTACCCCGCTCTTCCAGCTCGGCGTCGCCGCACGTGACGAAGGGCCGACCGTGACCCGCATGCTGCGCGTCGGGCAGGACGTCCCTTTCCTCGCGGACTCCTTCTTCGGCCGCACCCTGGCCAGCGGAGTCCCCCATCTGGCGTCGTCGCCGAGGGAGTTGCTCGCCGCCACGTATCCCGGCGATCCCAAGATGCAGGCGGCGCTCGATCTGAACATCCACTCACTGATGGCGCTGCCGCTGCGGGCGCGGGGCGTCGTGCTCGGCCTCCTCGTCGTCAGCCGTGCCGAGGGCCGCGAGCAGTTCGGCCGCGACGACATAGCCCTGGCCATGGAGCTGGCCGACCGGGCCGGTATCTCGCTCGACAACGCCCGCCTCTACGCCCGTGAGCGCGCGGGGGCGTTGATGCTCCAGCGCAGTCTGCTGCCGCAGAAGGTCCCCGAGCCGCCCGGCGTGCGCGTCGCCTACCGGTACGTGCCCGGAAGCAGCGGCACCGAGGTCGGCGGGGACTGGTTCGACGTCATCCCGCTGGCCGGCGGCCGGGTCGCCTTCGTCGTGGGGGACGTGATGGGGCACGGGCTGCACGCGGCCGTGACGATGGGCCGGCTGCGCACGGCGGTCCGTACGCTCGCCGGGCTCGACCTGTCGCCCGACGAGCTGCTCCGGCGAGTCAACGACCTCGCCGACGACTTCGTCCAGAGCACCGACGATCCCCTCATCGCCACCTGCGTCTACGCCGTCTACGACCCTTCGACGCGGCGGTGCAGCATGGCCAAGGCCGGCCACCCGCCGCCCCTGCTGCTCACCGAGACCGTCGAGGGCGGCTGGGAGGCGCACGCGTTGGACCTGCCCTCGGGTGCGCCGCTCGGGGTGGGTGGCGTCCCCTTCGAGTCCTTCGAACTCGACGTGGTGGAGGGCTCGGTGCTCGTTCTCTACTCCGACGGGCTCATCGAGTCGCGGGGCGAGGACATCACCGAGGGCATCGACCGTCTGTGCGCGATGCTCTCGGGCGGCCCCGGCGAGGATGACACGGACATCCCCGTCACCCTGGAGGAGGCCTGCGACGGCGTCATCGAGGACCTCGACGGGCGGACGTCCTCCCAACCCAACGACGACGTCGCCCTGTTGATGGCGAAGCTGGGCGGGCTGCCCCAGGGCAGCGCCGCCTCCTGGACGTTCCCGGCCGAGAGCTACGCCGTACGCCGGGCACGGGAGGTCGTACGGCGGACGCTGCGCGAGTGGGGGCTGGAGGCGCTGGAGGACGCGAGCGTGCTGCTCGTCAGCGAACTGGTCACCAACTCCATGCGGTACGCGCACGGTCCGATCGGCGTCCGTATGGTGCGCGGCGCTTCACTGCTCGTCGAGGTCTCCGACCCGCTCCCCGACCCGCCGCGGGAGCGCAGCGCCCTGCCCGACGACGAGGGCGGCCGCGGCATCCGGCTCGTGGCGCGGGAGGCGCGCCGCTGGGGCACGCGGCACGGACCGATGGGTAAGACCGTCTGGTTCGAACTCGCCCTTCCCTGAACGGGTTTCGAGGGGCGCACGGCTGCTCACCCGTCCAGCGCGCCTTGTTGCGGCCCGCATCTCTGCTCCTGCTGTGCGCCCTCGCACAAAATGGTTCGAACAGGCCCGGCCGGGTTAGGAGTCTGGTGTCCCTGCAGATGACAGGGGGGACTGCACGGAGGTGTGAGGCCGCACGGGTTGTTGTCCGGAGCGACAGTAACCGCACAAAATCGCGCGGCGATCGGGAAGAGCGTGTTCCGGGTGCCCTACTCCTGCCACACTGCTCAGAACCGGTGCCACACTGGTCACGGGAAGGGGCGGCGTTGAGCGATATCCCAGTGGAGGCGGCAGGCAAGCCGGACGACGTACGCCGCGCTCTCGCTCTCCTCAACGCGGCGGGCGCCCGTATCGGTAATTCGCTCGACCTGGAGACCACCGCCCGGGAGCTGCTGGACGTGGGCGTTCCGCAGTTCTGCGATCTCGCGTCCGTCGACCTGTACGGAGAAGTCCTCGCGGGCGACGAGCCGCCGCCCGTCGGTCCGGGCGACGGCAGCGGTGAGCTGCGCCGCGTCGGGTTCGCCAGCTCGGTGTCCGAGGCACCTCCGTCGCTGACCCGTGACGGGCAGACGGGCACGACCACTTCGAGCCCGGTCACCGTGGGCGCGACCCATTGCTATCCCTTCCACACTCCCTGCGCCAACGCGCTGCGCACCGGACGCGTACAGCACATCGCGGGTCAGGACGGCACGATCCCGGTCCAGTTCGGCGCCATCGTGCAGTCGACGCTGGCCGTGCCGATGGTCGCCCGTGACCGTGTGCTCGGACTCGTGCAGTTCTCCCGGGTCAAGGGCAGCGAACCGTTCGGGGAACGGGACGCCGCCCTCGCCGCCGAACTGGCCTCCCGCGCCGCGGTGTGCATCGACAACGCCCGCCTCTACCGCAGAGAGCACGAACGGGCCCTGATCCTCCAGCGCAGCCTGCTCCCGCCCGGTGACCCGGAGGCCGCCGGGCTGGACATCGCCTGCCGGTACCTGCCCGGCAACCCGGCCACCGAGGTCGGCGGGGACTGGTTCGACGTGGTCGAACTGCCCGGGCACCGCACGGCCGTCGTCGTCGGCGACGTGATGGGACGAGGGCTGCGGGCCGCCGTCGCCATGGGCGAACTGCGCACCGCCGTACGGACGTTGGCCTTGACGACCGACATGGAGCCCGCAGAGGTGCTGGGCGCCCTGGACGAGATAGCCCGCGGCCTGGGGGACACGCCCGGCTCGCAGCGCGGCGGCGGCGACGACCTGTCGGAGGTCTACCTCGCCACATGCATCTTCGCCGTCTACGACCCCGTCTCCCGCCGCTGCACGATCGCCAACGCCGGCCACCTTCCGCCCGTACTCGTCGAACCGGACGAGCCGGCGCTGATGCTGGAGGTACCCAAGGGTGTCCCGCTCGGCGTGGGCGGCGAGCCGTTCGAGGAGATCGAGATAGATCTGCCGGACGGCGCGATGATCGCGCTCTACACGGACGGGCTCGTCGAATCCCGCGAACACCCCATCGACGAGGGCCTCGGCGCGTTGCGCGCGACCCTCACCGACGCCACCGAATCGCTGGAGAACGTCGCCGACCGGGTGCTGACCACGCTCGACGTCCACCACGGTGAGGACGACATAGCCCTTCTGGTGGCCCGTGTGCAGGGCCTGCCGGACGGCGCCGTGGGGGACTGGACGCTCTCGGCCGAGCCCCGCTCCGTCGCCCGCGCCCGCGAGCTGACCCGTGATCAGCTCACCGCATGGGACCTGGACGGCCTGGCCGACACGGCCGAGCTGCTCGTCAGCGAACTGGTGACGAACGCACTGCGCCACGGCAAGGGCGACATACGCCTGCGGCTGCTGCTGGACCGTACGCTCGTGTGCGAGGTCTGGGACTCCGGACTGGTCCAGCCCCGTCGCCGCCGCGCCCAGGTGACCGACGAGGGCGGCAGGGGACTGCAGTTGGTGGGGCTGCTGAGCACGGGGTGGGGCAGCAGGCGTACGCACCGGGGAAAGACCGTCTGGTTCGAACTCGACCGCCCCGGGCGGGACTCCAAACCGGCCGATCCGACAGAGGCGCTGCTCAGCCTGTTCTGAGCGCTGAGTGCTGAGCCCGGAGTCCTGCGCCCGGAGGCCCGCGCCCTGCGCCCGGAAGCCCCGCAGCGCGAGGCCCCGGGCGGCGGGCGGCTCCACGGCAGCGACCCGGGAGGGCCGCGACCCTCCGCTGCTCAGTTCTCGGAGAGCTTCCAGCCCTCGGCGCGGATACGGGCGTTGTCCCGCGGCCGGACACTCATGAAGACGGGACGGCCGTCGTCCAGAACACGGATGTCGTCCACGTAGACGCCCCTGCCCTGCTGGTCCTCGTCCGTGGCACTGCGCCAGCGCACAGCCGTCACCCCGTCGGGCAGCTTCCCCTCGGCGCGCAGCCACCGGCGTCCGGAGAATCCCGAGAACTCGCCCTCGTTCTCCCAGCGGTGCTCCGCAGCCCGCAGCCGCAGAGGCACCGCGCGCCAGTCGGCACCCTCACCGGCAGCGTCGTCCGTCGTGGCCTCCACCGTGCAGACGTCGGACGGCTCCGTGTCGTACCACAGCCGGAAGCGCAGCGAGGCGTCGTCCTTCACGGCGCGCTTCAGCGGGACCTGGAGCGTGCCGGTGCTCTCGTCGCGCTGCCCGGAGTACCAGGCGGCAGGTGAGACGGCGGGACGCACGGGCACGGCGCGTGCCAGATGCCGTGCCGGAGCGCGGCGGTAGACGCTCTCGGTACCCCAGTCGCGGGTTGGGTGCACCCGGTTGGCCATCAGCACGAAGAGGGTGCCCTCGATCGGGTCGGCCACCAGACACGGACCGGTGAAGCCGGTGTGGCCGAAGGTGACGGGCGAGGACATGGCGTCCATGTAGAAGCGCTGGTCGAGCTGCCAGCCCAGGCCGCGTGCGGCCTCGGCGCCCATGCCCGGGTTCTGGTTGGTGAGCATGGCGCGCACCCACTTCTCGCCGAGTACCCGGTGGCCCCCGTAGGTGCCGCCGTTGAGCACCATCTGACCGAAGACGGCCAGGTCGCGGGCCGTGGAGAAGACTCCGGCGTGACCGGCCACGCCACCCAGGTAGTACGCCTTCTCGTCGTGCACGGAACCGCGCACCATGCCGCGTCCGGTCCACGGCATGTACTCGGTCGCGGCGATCCGGTCCAGCTTGGAGGCCGGAGGGTTGAACCCGGTGTCGTCCATCCCCAGGGGTCCGGTGATCAGCCGGGCGACCAGGTCGTCGAAGCCTTCGCCGGTGACCTCCTCCAGGAGACGGGCCGCGGTGATGAGATTGAGGTCGGAGTAGGCGTACTCCTCACCCGGTGCGCTCTGGAGCGGCTCCTTGAACACGGCGGCGAAGCGAGCGTCGTTGTCCGGGTAGGGCTCCAGGTCCATGTCGGGCTTCATGCCCGAGGTGTGGCTGACCAGCTGCCGTACCACGATGGGGGACTTGGCGGGGTCGCTCTGGTCGAACGCCGGCAGGTACTCCGCCACCCGGGCGTCGAGGTCGAGGGTGCCCTCTTCGGCCTGGCTCACCAGCACGACCGAGGTGAACAGCTTCGAGACGGACGCCACGTCGAAGATCGTGTCCTCGCGCATGGACACCCACTCCCCGCGCGGCAGCTCCTCCGCCGTGCCCGCCGCCTCGTCCCAGCTCGCGTAGCGCAGCGCGTGACCCCGTGCGGCGTGCTCCACGACGACGCCGTCCTTCGCGGCGAGCAGCACGAATCCCGGGTGCGAGGGGGTGGGCCGTCCGGGGCCCGGGCGCATGTACCTCTCCGCCGCGGGGACCATGCGCTCGACCTGGTCGCGCAGCAGTCCCGCGCGGCCGGGACTGCCCGGACGCAGCTTGCGTGGCCGGAAACGGAGGTCCTCGGGTGTCACGGTGGGCGGCCCGGCCTTGCTCACGGCGAAGGGGGAGGCCGCGAGGGCCGGGGCGGAACTGGGACCGATCCCGGCGGCCACGGCGAGGCTGCCCGCGGTCCCGAGGAAGTGCCGACGTCTCATCGTGGTTCCCCTGCGCTGGTACGGACGGTCTGGAAGGTCTGGCGGTACGGACGTATGCGTGCCGGTCACAGGGCGCACCGTCGCCGATGTGCCCTCGGGGCAGCGTATCCAGCCCCGCGGGCCTTGTGACCAGTTGTACCGGGACGCCGTTGGTGCGACCACTGGCGTCCGCCGGGCAGGTCACGGCAGGGGGCGCACCGGTGGCGTGCTGTGGCACGGCCTCCGGGTGCGCCCCTTGTCACACCGTCGGACTCGTCACACCCCGTCACATTCAGCCCAAGAGCTGTCGCGCTGGGTGAGGGATTTCCGCGTTCGTGTCAGGTACTCCCCGTCACGTCGTCCTGCGGCGGATCTTGTTGCCGAGCCAGACCAACGGGTCGTACTTGCGGTCCGCGGCCCGCTCCTTGAGCGGGATCAGCGCGTTGTCCGTGATCTTGATGCCCTCGGGGCAGACCTCGGTGCAGCACTTGGTGATGTTGCAGTAGCCCAGTCCGTGCTCGTCCTGCGCGGTGGTCTTGCGGTCCAGCCCGGACTCCTCCGCGGCGTCCAGCGGGTGCATGTCCAACTCGGCGACCCGCATCAGGAAGCGCGGGCCGGCGAACGCCTGCTTGTTCTCCTCGTGGTCGCGCACCACGTGGCAGGTGTCCTGGCACAGGAAGCACTCGATGCACTTGCGGAACTCCTGGGAGCGCTCCACGTCCTCCTGCTGCATCCGGTACTCGCCGGGGCCGAGGTCCTTCGGCGGCACGAAGGACGGCACCTCGCGGGCCTTGGTGTAGTTGTAGGAGACGTTGGTGACCAGGTCCCGCACCACGGGAAAGGCCCGCAGCGGCGTGATCGTGACCGTCTCCGCACGGTCGAAGACCGACATCCGCGTCATGCACAGCAGCCGCGGCCGTCCGTTGATCTCCGCGCTGCACGATCCGCACTTGCCCGCCTTGCAGTTCCAGCGCACCGCGAGATCGGGGGCCTGCGTCGCCTGGAGCCGGTGGACGATGTCGAGGACGACCTCGCCCTCGAAGACCTCCACCTCGAAGTCCTCCAGGCCGCCGCCGTCGATGTCGCCCCGCCACACACGGAAGTGCGCGATGTAGCTGGTGCCGGTCGAGTCCGGCGCGCCGCCGGCCACCGCGCCCGGTGTACCGGTGCCCTGGGCGATGATGCCGCTGTCTTCGGCCGTGGGGCGCGTGTGGGTACCCGCTCCCTCGCCGGCGTGGGTCTCCGCGCTCATTCGGTCGTCAGCTCCTCGTCGGTCAGGTACTTGATCAGCTCCTCCTTCTCGAAGAGCTCCAGCAGATCCGGGCGGATCGGCGGCATGTCCCGGCGGTGCAGGTCGATGCGTCCGCGGTCGGCGCGCTCCGCGGCCTCGCCGGGCTCCGTGGAGGCGTCCACCGAGACCGGCTCGTCGGCGAGGGTGCACACCAGATTGGACTGCCGCCAGCGGCGGTCCATCTCCGGGTAGTCGTCGCGGGTGTGACCGCCGCGCGACTCCGTACGCGTCAGCGCGGCACGCGCCACGCACTCGCTGACCAGCAGCATGTTGCGCAGGTCGATCGCCAGGTGCCAGCCGGGGTTGAACTGCCTGTGCCCCTCGACGCCCGCGTACGTCGCCCGTACGCGCAGCTCCGCCAGCCGCTCCAGCGCCTGAGTCATCTCCTCGTCGCGCCGGATGATGCCGACGAGGTCGTTCATGGACTGCTGGAGGTGCTGGTGCAGCGAGTAGGGGTTCTCGGCGGGTGCGCCGTCCGGGACCTCCTCGGCGCTGAACGGGCGCAGAGCCTCGGCGGCGGCCGTGTCGATCTGCTGCTCGCTCACCGCCGGCCGTGCCTCGTCCCCCAGCCCGGCGGCGTACTGCGCGGCGTGCAGCCCCGCACGGCGGCCGAAGACGAGCAGGTCGGAGAGCGAGTTGCCGCCGAGCCGGTTCGAGCCGTGCATACCGCCGGCGACCTCGCCCGCCGCGTAGAGCCCGGTGACGCCGACCGCCGCTGCCGTGTCCGGGTCGACGGCGACGCCGCCCATCACGTAGTGGCAGGTGGGGCCGACCTCCATTGCCTCGGCGGTGATGTCCACGTCCGCCAGTTCCTTGAACTGGTGGTGCATGGAGGGCAGCCTGCGCTTGATCACTTCGGGGGACATCCGCGTCGAGACGTCGAGGAAGACGCCGCCGTGCGGAGAGCCGCGGCCGGCCTTGACCTCGGCGTTGATGGCGCGGGCGACCTCGTCGCGGGGGAGGAGTTCGGGCGGGCGGCGGTTGTTCGCCGGGTCCTCGTACCAGCCGTCGGCCTCCGCCTCCGACTCGGCGTACTTCTCCTTGAAGACGTCCGGGACGTAGTCGAACATGAAGCGCTTGCCCTCGGAGTTGCGCAGGACGCCGCCGTCGCCGCGCACCGACTCGGTGACGAGGATGCCCTTCACCGAGGGCGGCCAGACCATCCCGGTCGGGTGGAACTGGACGAACTCCATGTTGATCAGCGACGCCCCCGCGAGCAGCGCCAGCGCGTGCCCGTCCCCGGTGTACTCCCACGAGTTGGAGGTCACCTTGAAGGACTTGCCGATGCCGCCGGTGGCCAGCACCACGGCGGGCGCCTCCATGACGAAGAAGCGGCCCGACTCGCGCTCGTAGCAGAAGACGCCGGAGACCTTCTCCTCACCAGGGGCGCCGCCCTCCACGGGGGACTTCATGATGCGCGTGACGGTGCACTCCTGGAAGACCTTCAGCCGGGCCTCGTAGTCCCCGAACTCCTTGTAGTCCTCCTGCTGGAGGGCGACGGTCTTCTGCTGGAGCGTACGGATCAGCTCCAGGCCCGTGCGGTCGCCGACGTGGGCGAGACGCGGATACTCGTGGCCGCCGAAGTTGCGCTGGGAGATGCGGCCGTCGGCCGTACGGTCGAACAGCGCCCCCCAGGTCTCCAGCTCCCACACCCGCTCGGGCGCCTCCTTGGCGTGCAGCTCCGCCATCCGCCACTGGTTGAGGAACTTGCCGCCGCGCATGGTGTCCCGGAAGTGCACCTCCCAGTTGTCACCCGGGTTGGCGTTGCCCATGCTGGCGGCGATGCCGCCCTCGGCCATCACCGTGTGCGCCTTGCCGAACAGCGACTTGCAGATCACCGCCGTACGCAGACCCTGCTCACGTGCCTCGATCGCGGCCCGCAGCCCCGCACCGCCCGCCCCGACGATGACGACATCCCACTGCTGGCGTTCGACTTGCGTCATGTGTGGTGCATCCCTCTCGAAGAAGCGTGGTCAGAAGAGCTGCGGATCGGTGAACACACCGGTCGCCAGAAGGTACACGTACAAGTCGGCGACGCCCACGCTCAGCAGTGAAGCCCACGCGAGCTGCATGTGACGGCCGTTGAGTTTTCCGACCCAGCCCCACATGCGGTACCGCACCGGATGCTTCGAGAAGTGCTTGAGCCGCCCGCCGACGATGTGCCGGCAGGAGTGGCAGGAGATGGTGTACGCCCAGATCAGCACGATGTTGATGAGGAAGATCACCGTGCCCAGGCCCATGTGCCCCCACTCGTAGTCCGCGTTGCGGAAGCCGAGCAGGGTGTCCCAGGTGAGGATGACCGCGACGAGGACGGCGGCGTAGAAGAAGTAGCGGTGGAGGTTCTGCAGGATGAGCGGGAAGCGCGTCTCACCGCTGTAGCTCTTGTGGGGCTCGGCCACGGCGCAGGCCGGGGGAGAGGCCCAGAAGCCGCGGTAGTAGGCCTTGCGGTAGTAGTAGCAGGTGAGCCGGAAGCCCAGCGGGAAGATCAGGATGATCAACGCGGGGGACAGCGGCCACCACTCACCGAACAGGGCCCAGTTGGGGCCGCCCTGCATCTGCTCGCAGCTCTCGGCCAGGCAGGGGGAGTAGAACGGCGAGACGTAGGGCGCGTGGTAGTAGTCGGCGCCCGCGAACGCCCGCCAGGACGAGTAGACGACGAAGAGGAAGAGGCCGAACGCGGTGCTCGCCGGGGCGAGCCACCAGCGGTCGGTGCGCAGGTGCCGCTCGCCGATGGCGGCGCGTGTGCCCGTACGGACGCCGCCGGTGCCCGGCGGGCTGCTCGTGCCGTCCGCGTTGCTCGTATTCGGTTGGGGCTGGGTGCCAGTGGCCAACGGTTTCTCCGGTATGGGCGCTTGAACAGTCGGGGCGGTCAGGATGGAGCAGGTCAGCCGGGCGGCGCGGGCTTACGGCGCGTGCCGGTCCTTGGCGCCCACCCCCTCGTCGTCCACGTCCGACCACAGTCCGTGGTCGTAGGGCTTGTCCGGGATGGTGACCATCTCCGGCCGAACGCCGCTCTTCGCCCCGGCAGCCGGTGACGCGGCCCGCAGCAGCGCCAGGGACTCGCGCAGGTGCTCGGCGTCGCTGCGCACCCGGCGGATCTCCAGGCCGCTGCCGACATGGTTCTCCAGCCGGTTCACGGTGTGGGTGAGTTCGTCGAGGCAGCGCTGCGCCGCCGTCAGGTCGTCGTGCAGTGACGTATGAGGTGACGTATGAGGTGACAACGGCCTACCTCCGCGGGTCGTGACGGCTGGCTGGTGTTCAGGAGCGGCTTGCGTGTCAAGGTGCGATGGCGAGTGTCGCGCGTCACTCTCCCCGTTGTGAAGGGCGCTGCACGGGTTTACCTCGTGCGGGGCGCGATCACCAACCCCGCTCACCCGTACGGGTAACGTCCGGACACGCCGCCCACAAACCGCTGCCGCCTTATGGGTCAACCCGGTGACCGTCCCGGCCCGCTCAGCCGTCCCGGCGCCCCGTCACAGCACCAGCCGCCAGTCCTGCCCGACCAGGTCGTGACCGAAGCTGTGGTGAGCCTCCTCCCTGACCAGTTCGAAGCCCGCGCGCCGGTAGATGCGGCGGGCCGCCGCCAGTACGTCATTGGTCCACAGCACCATCTCGCCGTAGCCCGCGCGGCGGGCGAAGCCGACGCACTCCTCCACCAGCCGCTCCCCGATGCGGTGGCCGCGGGCTTCCGGATCGACGAGCAGCAGCCGCAGCCGGGCCACTTCCGGCGCACCGCCGGCCACGCACATCACGCTGCCGGCCCGGCGCCCGTCCAGCTCGGCCACCCAAGCCGCCTCGCGGCGCGGGTCGTGGCCGCCGGCGAACTCGGCGACGATGCGGGCGACGAGCGCCTCGTAGCCGCCGTCCCAGCCGAACTCCTCGGCGTACACCGACGCGTTGCGCTCGATCATCCAGCCGAAGTCGCCCGGGCGGGGCGCCCGAAGCCGTATCCGGGCACTCGTGCCGCCGTCCGCCGTCTCCGGCCTCTCGCCCTCGCCCTGCCCCTGCCCCTGGCCCTGGCCCTGGCCCTCGAGGATCCCGCGGGCGGCGAGCAGCGTGCTCGCCAGCCGCTCGCGGTCCGGCCCGGACATCCGCTCGAGCAGCGATTCGACCGCCTGCTCGGAGCGCTCCTCCAGCAGCCGCGCCGCCTGGCGGCCCTCGGCCGTCAGCTGCACGCTCTGGCGCCGGGCGTCCCTCGCCGAGACCGTGCGGCTGACCAGTCCCCGCTCCTCGAACCGGGCGAGCATGCGGCTGAGCTGCCCGGCGTCCACCGACAGCGCGGCCCGCAGATCGGCGGTCTCGGTCCGCGGCGCCCGCACCAGTTCGTACAGGACGCGCGCCTCGGTCAGCGTGTACGGGGTGTGGAGGTGGCGGCTGTAGTCGAGCGCGCCGATCAGGTTGGTGTAGAAGCGGTTGAACGCCCGGATCTCCTGGACCGTCCCGTTGGGCATGGCATCGCCCTTCCTTTCTTTGACCGAGTCAAAGGTATCGGAGCCGGGTGCCTCCGGAAAGCGCGGACAGGGACCGTGCGACGGCCGCCGCGGCCCCTCGCCCCCGTGCCGCTGCGGCCGTTCCTCCTCCGCACGGGTGGCGTGCCGGGTCATCCGGCCGAGTCTCCGCGATACGGAGCGCGGGCTCCCCTTCAGTGGGCGATAGATGTGATGAAACGCCTATGCCGCCGAACGTGCTCACGCAGGCCCGCGTGCACGCACAGTCGGTCCGCGTCAGCCCCGGAGGTTCAGCCATGCCAGCCATGCCAGCCCTCGACGCAGCCACACGGCGTTCGCTCGCACTCCTCGTGGCAGGCGCGCTTCTTCCCCTCGCCGGATGCACCTCCGCCGACGACGGTCCGTCCTCCGAAGGCGGCGGAAGCGGCGCCTCCACGGACGTGCCCCACCTGGACCGCGAACAGGTCGCGTCCGGCGGCACCCTGCGCTGGGCCGTCGACTCGATGCCGAGCACGCTCAACGCCTTCCGTCCCACGGCCGACGCCACCACCGAGAGGGTCACCGGCGCCACCCTGCCCTCGCTCTTCACTCTCGACGCCGCAGCCCGCCCACAGCTCAACCAGGACTATCTCGAGGCCGCCGAGGTCACCGAGCGTGAGCCGCGTCAGACCGTCGTCTACAAGCTCCACCCCAAGGCGGAGTGGAGCGGCGGACGGTCCATCGGCGCCGCCGACTTCAAGGCGCAGTGGAAGGCGCTCAGCGGCAGGCACAAGTCGTTCGGGGCCGCGCGCAACGCGGGCTACGACCGCATCCGGAAGGTCACCGAAGGGGCGAGCGCGAACGAGGTGAAGGTCGTCTTCCGCAAGCCCTACGCGGACTGGAAGTCGCTGTTCACGCCGCTGTACCCGAAGTCCGTGACGGGCCGGGCGAAGGACTTCAACGGCGGCGCCCGCAGGTCGCTGTCCGAGTCGGCCGGGCCGTTCAGGGTCGAGAAGATCCGCGGGGGCGACGACTCGGTCACCCTCGTGCGGAACAAGGACTGGTGGGGCGAGCCCGCCAAGCTCAAGCGGATCGTCCTGCGCGTGGTTCCCCGGGAGAAGCGGCAGGCCGCCCTCTCCCGCGGAAAGCTGGACCTGGCAGAGATCGACGTGGCGACGCTCCGCCGGATCGTCGGAGCGCACAAGGGCGAGAAGGTAGGCGGCGAGGACGCCAAGCGCGGCTCCCAGGAGGGCGAGGAGAGCCGCGCGTCGGACACCCGGGCCCGCGAGCGGGCCCGGCAGGACCGACGGCTGAGGGACATCGCCGTACGGCACGCCTTCGAACCCGCCTACACCCAGCTCGCTCTCAACGGCTCCAAGGGCCCGCTCGCGGACGAGCGTGTACGGCGCGCGATCGCCCGCGCCATCGACCGGGAGGCACTGGCCGAGCGGGCGCTTCGCGGTACGGGTCTGCCCGTCAAGTCGCTCGGCAGCCACCTGCGGATGATCGACCAGGACGGGTACGCCGACAACAGCGACGCGCTCGGCGATCAGGACGTGGAATCGGCCCAGTCGCTGCTCGCCGAGGCCGGCTGGAAGGACGGGGCTGCACAGCCGAGCCCCACCGGCGGCGCGGACGCCAAGAAGGGCGACGGCGACGGGGACGACAGCGACACCGGCGACGACGGCAAGCAGGGCAAGCAGGGCAAGCAGGGCGAGCAGAGCAAGGAGGAGGGTGCGGCGGAGAGTGACTCGCGCAACCGTGCGGCCCCCGCTCCGGCCCTCGCGCCCGTCAGCGCCGCGGAGGCCGAACGCCTCGCCGGCCAGCCGCTGACCCTTTCGCCGGTCACCGCGGGGCAGCGTGCGTCGCTGCTCACGCAGGCGGCCCGCGCGCAGATGCGCAGGGCACAGGAGAGCGGCTCGGAGACCAGGCTGAGCAAGGCGCGCACCGCCCTGAAGAGGGCATCGCAGGCCCGCGCCACCGCCGACGAGCTGCGGCTGCTCTCCGACGGCGGGGCGAAGGTGATGCGGACCAAGCAGGGCAAGGGGCTCACGCTGCGCTTCGTGCTCCCCGCGGGCCCCGGCTCCGAGTCGATCAGGGCCACGGGCGCGCGTATCGCGAAGGAGCTGTCGGCGATCGGCGTGCGTGCGCAGATCAAGGAGGTCGCGGACGAGGAGTACTTCGCGAACCACATCTCGCAGGGTGACTACGACATGGCCCTGTACTCCTGGCCCGGCACCGCCTACCCCGCCACCGACGCCCGTCCGATCTTCTCCAAGCCCGCGGCGGCGGCGGACGGCTCGCTGCTGGTCGAGCAGAACTACACGCGTGTGGGAACCAACCAGATCGACCAGCTCTTCGAAGAGGCCTCCAGCGAGCTGGACGACGGCGCCCGCAACGATCTGATCAAGCGCGCGGACGCCCGGATCTGGGCCGCCGCCGGGTCGGTGCCCCTCTATCAGCGGCCGCAGCTGGTCGCGGCCAGGGACAGCATCGCCAACGCGGGAGCCTTCGGCTTCCACACGCCCCGATATCAGGACATCGGCTACGAGCGGTAGCCCCCGTGAGGAGGGCTGAAATAGGTCCCAGGGTGGGTCGGCCCCTACCATGGTTGACGGAGCCGCGGCGACATCAGCCCGGCAGGGCGCGTGACCGGCACAGATGCACCGCGTCCCACCCTCGATCCGGGAGAAGCGCAGTCAGCCATGCCCACGCGCCATGACATCCGCAACGTCGCCATCGTCGCCCACGTCGACCACGGGAAGACCACCCTGGTCGACGCCATGCTCAAGCAGGCCGGCACCTTCGCCGCGCACCAACTGGAGTCCGTCGACGACCGGATGATGGACTCCAACGACCTGGAGCGTGAGAAGGGCATCACCATTCTCGCGAAGAACACCGCGGTCAAGTACCACCCCAAGGACGGCGAATCCGTCGTCATCAACATCATCGACACCCCCGGTCACGCCGACTTCGGCGGTGAGGTCGAGCGCGGCCTGTCGATGGTCGACGCTGTCGTGCTGCTCGTGGACGCCTCCGAGGGCCCGCTCCCGCAGACACGGTTCGTGCTGCGCAAGGCGCTGGAGGCCCGGCTTCCCGTCATTCTCTGCATCAACAAGACGGACAGGTCCGACGCACGCATCGCCGCGGTCGTCGACGACACCTACGACCTCTTCCTCGACCTGGACGCGGACGAGGAGCAGATCGAGTTCCCCATCGTCTACGCGTGCGCGCGCGACGGGATCGCCTCCCTGACCCAGCCCGAGGACGGCAGCGTCCCGCAGGACAGCGACAGCCTCGAACCGTTCTTCACCACTGTGCTGGAGACGGTGCCCGCTCCCACCTACGAGCAGGACGCGCCGCTCCAGGCCCACGTCACCAACCTCGACGCGGACAACTTCCTCGGCCGTATCGCACTGCTGCGCGTGAAGAACGGGACGCTGAAGAAGGGCCAGACGGTGGCCTGGATGAAGCGCGACAGCACCGAGGCGAAAGTGCGCATCACCGAACTGCTGATGACGGACGCGCTGACCCGCAAGCCCGCCGAGGCGGCCGGGCCCGGCGACATCTGCGCCGTCGCGGGCATCCCCGACATCATGATCGGCGAGACCCTCGCCGATCCGGAGAACCCGATCGCGCTGCCGCTCATCACCGTCGACGAGCCGGCGATCTCGATGACGATCGGCACGAACAACTCCCCGCTGGTGGGCAAGGGCGGCAAGGGCCACAAGGTCACCGCCCGCCTGGTCAAGGACCGGCTGGAGCGCGAGCTGATCGGCAACGTCTCACTGCGGGTCCTGCCGACCGAGCGTCCCGACACGTGGGAGGTGCAGGGCCGTGGCGAACTGGCGCTGGCCATCCTCGTGGAGACGATGCGCCGTGAGGGCTTCGAGCTGACGGTGGGCAAGCCGGAGGTCGTCACCCGGGAGATCGAGGGCAAGCTGCACGAGCCCGTCGAGCGCATGACGATCGACGCCCCGGAGGAATACATGGGCGCCATCACGCAGTTGATGGCGACGCGCAAGGGCCGCATGGAGACGATGACCAACCACGGCTCCGGCTGGATCCGCATGGAGTGGATCGTCCCGGCGCGTGGACTGATCGGTTTCCGCACGGAGTTCCTGACCGAGACCCGGGGGACGGGCATCGCGCACAGCCTCTTCGAGGGCCACGAGCCGTGGTTCGGCGACCTGCGCACGCGGCGCAGCGGCTCGCTGGTCGCCGACCGGGCCGGTTCGGCGACGCCGTTCGCGATGATGAACCTCCAGGAGCGCGGCACGATCTTCATCGAGCCCGGCACCGAGGTCTACGAGGGAATGATCGTCGGTGAGAACTCGCGCTCCGACGACATGGACGTGAACATCACCAAGGAGAAGAAGCTCACCAATATGCGGGCCGCCTCCGCCGACACCACGGAGAACCTGGTGCCGCCGCGGAAGCTGTCGCTGGAGCAGGCCCTGGAATTCTGCCGCGAGGACGAGTGCATCGAGGTGACACCGGAGACGGTGCGCATCCGCAAGGTGGAACTCGACCAGCGGGCACGCGGGCGGGCGGCTTCCCGCGCCAAGCGCTGACCAAAGGGCCCCACGCCGGGCCCCGGGCCCCTCGTTCTCCGGTCACCCGGCCGGACGAACGGGGGGCCGCTGCTTTTCCCGCCGCTTCTCCTGCCTCGGGGCCCGAATTCCCTTCCGTCATACGGGGGTTTCCGTGCGGGCCATGCGCGAAAGGCCGACGGGGCGACGAGATGAATATCCGTGAAGGGTGTTATCTGGTCCGCAAGGCATGACGTCTGCGGTACCGAGGAGGCACCCATGCGCGGAGCCACGCGTGTCACGTGGGCATTCGGCTGTGCGACGGCCGTGACCCTGGCGGCTGCCGCCTGCGGCGGGGGAGGTGGCGGGGGCACCACCGCCGGCTCGTCGGCCGGAGTCGTACGGGCCTTCTGGACCGATCCGCAGAATCCGCTGGAGCCCGCCAACACCAACGAGGTGCAGGGCGGCAAGGTCCTGGAGATGACCTTCCGGGGTCTCAAGCGCTACAACGCCGACACCGGCAAGGCGGAGAACGCCGTGGCCGAGTCGATCAGGACGGACGACCAGCAGAACTTCGACATCACCCTGAAGAAGGGGTGGAAGTTCTCCGACGGGACGCCCGTGACCGCCAAGTCCTTCGTGGACGCCTGGAACTACGGCGCGCTGGTCACGAACAAGCAGGTCAATTCCTACTTCTTCGAGTACATCGACGGCTACGACGAGGTCCACCCCGAGGACGAGGGCGCCCAGCCCGAGGCGAAGAAGATGTCCGGGCTGAAGGTGACCGGGGAGCACACCTTCAAGGTGAGGCTCAACCAGAAGTTCTCCCTGTGGCCCGACACACTCGGGTACGCCGCCTTCGCACCGCTGCCGGAGAAATTCTTCGAGGACCATGAGGGCTGGCTGCAGAAACCCGTGGGCAACGGCCCGTACAAGGTCGACTCCTACACCAAGGGCCAGTCCATGCGGCTGTCGGTGAACAAGGAGTACACGGGGCCGGACAAGCCCCGGAACAAGGGTGTCGAGCTGAAGGTCTACACCGACCAGAACACGGGCTACACCGATCTGCAGGCAGGGAACCTCGATGTCTTCGACGAGCTCCCGGCAGGTCAGCTGAAGAACGCGGAGAAGGACCTGGGCGGCCGCTACATCAACCAGCCCGCCGGAATTCTGCAGACGATCTCCTTCCCCCTCTACAAGAAGGAGTGGCAGACCGAGAAGGCCAAGCAGGTACGGCGCGGACTGTCGATGGCCGTGAACCGCGAGGAGATCGTGGAGAAGATCTACCACGGCACGCGGAAGCCGGCCGGCGACCTCACCTCTCCGGTGCTGAAGAAGTCCGGCGGCTACAAGCCCGGACTGTGCGGCGAGACCTGCACGTACAACCCGGAGAAGGCGAAGGAGCTCATCGAGGACGCCGGGGGGCTCCCCGGCGGCAAGGTCAGCCTCACCTCGAACGTCGACACCGGCTCGCACCGGCAGTGGATGGACGCCGTCTGCAACAGCATCAACAACGTCCTCGACAAGGACGGCGCCTGCACCGTCAATCCCGTGCCCACCTTCGGCGAGTTCCGCAAGGACATCGCCGACAAGAAACTCACGAGCATGTTCCGCACCGGCTGGCAGATGGACTACCCGCTCATCCAGAACTTCCTTCAGCCGCTGTACTACACGGGCGCCTCCTCCAACGACGCCGGATATTCCGACGACCGCGTCGACGAACTCATGGACGAGGCGAACGCGGCAGGGCAGTCCGAAGCGGTGAGCAAGTTCCAGGAGGCCGAGAAGATCGTCCTGGAGGACCTTCCCGCCATTCCCCTCTGGTACCAGGACGGCAACGCGGGTTATTCGGACAGGGTGAGCGACGTCAGGCTGAACCCCTTCTCCGTACCGGTCTTCACCGACATCAGAGTCAAGTGAGAGAGTGAAAGCCAGTGGGGCGCTACGTCATCAGACGACTGCTCCAGATGGTCCCGGTGTTCATCGGGACGACGTTCCTCATCTTCGTGATGGTCTACGCGGTCGGCGACCCGGTGAACGCCATGTTCGGCGAACGGGCGCCCGACCCGGCCACGGCCGCACAGCTGCGCGCCGAGTTCAATCTCGACAAGCCCGTGTGGCAGCAGTACCTGCTGTACATGAGGGACATCTTCACCGGCGACTTCGGCAACGCCTTCAACGGGCAGCCCGTCACCGAGCTGATGCGCACCGCCTTCCCGATCACCCTGCGACTGGCGGTCATCGCGATCGTCTTCGAGATCGTTCTCGGCATCGCACTCGGCGTGATCACGGGCCTGCGGCGCGGCCGTCCCGTCGACAGCTCCGTGCTGATGCTCACACTGGTCGTGATCTCCGTGCCCACCTTCGTCACGGGCACTCTCGCGCAGTACCTGCTGGGGGTGAAGTGGGGCTGGATCCAGCCCGCCGTCTCACCCGCGGCACCGGCCGGTGAGCTGCTGCTGCCGGGGCTGGTGCTCGCCCTGCTCTCGCTCGCCTACGTCACCCGGCTCACCCGTGCGTCGATCACCGAGAACTCACGGGCCGACTACGTGCGCACAGCCGTCGCCAAGGGGCTCTCCCGCTCCCGGGTGACCGTGCGTCATCTGCTGCGCAACTCACTGATCCCCGTGGTGACCTTCCTCGGCACGGACGTCGGCAACCTGATGGCGGGCGCCCTGGTCACCGAGCGGATCTTCAACATCCAGGGGGTCGGCTTCCAGCTCTGGCAGGGCGTCGTGCGGCAGAACTCGCCGACGGTCGTCGGTTTCGTGACGATCCTGGTCATCGTCTTCCTGCTCGCGAATCTGGCCGTCGACCTCCTGTACGCCGTGCTCGACCCGAGGATCCGCTATGCGTGAACCCGCCCGCTCCACCGGCCCCCGCACCACCGGCACGCCTGATTCCGGTCAGAACGCCGGCCACGCGACGCTCCCCCCTGCGCTCGCCGCTCCGGCCCGCCCGTACCGCCGGCCCCGGAGGTGACGCGTGGTTGAGAGAGCCCCCGAGAGCCCGTCCTCCGCCGACGAGCCGCCCGCCGCGGCGGGCGGCGCCGGTGCCGGGCCCGGTACCGATCTGGAGCCCTTCGAGGAGGATCTCCAGGGCCCTTCCGGTGAGCGGGAGCCCGAACCGGGCCGCGCCCGCAGCCTCTGGTCCGACGCCTGGCACGACCTGCGCCGCAATCCCGTCTTCATCGCCTCCGCGCTGCTGATCCTCTTCCTCGTCCTCATCTCCGTGTGGCCCGGCCTGATCGCCACCCGCAACCCGCTCTCCTGCCGGCTCGACAAGTCCCTCGACCCCGCCTCGCCCGGGCACTGGTTCGGCTACGACGCCCAGGGCTGCGACGTCTACACGCGCGTGGTCTACGGCGCCCGTACGTCCGTCACCGTCGGCGTCTGCGCCACGCTGGGCGTGGCGCTGGCGGGCAGCGCGCTCGGCGGGCTCGCCGGCTTCTTCGGCGGATGGTGGGACGCCCTGCTCTCCCGGCTCACCGATATCTTCTTCGGCATTCCGATCATGCTGGGCGGGCTGGTGTTCCTGTCCATGACGGGGAGCCGTTCGGTGTGGACGGTCGTCGCGTTCATCGTGCTGCTGGGATGGCCGCAGATCGCCCGTATCGCGCGCGGCTCCGTCATCTCGGCGAAGCAGAACGACTACGTGCAGGCGGCGCGGGCCCTGGGCGCGGGCAACGCGCGGATGCTGGGGCGGCACATCCTGCCGAACGCCGTCGCGCCCGTCATCGTGACGGCCACCATCGCGCTGGGCACGTACATCGCGCTGGAGGCAACCCTGAGCTATCTCGGCGTCGGACTCCAGCCGCCCACCGTCTCCTGGGGCGCGGACATCTCCGACGCCTCGCAGGGGATGCAGTTCCGCAACGCCCCGCACATCCTGCTCTATCCCGCCGCGGCGCTGAGCCTGACCGTACTGGCGTTCATCATGCTCGGCGACGCGGTGCGCGACGCCCTCGATCCCAAGCTGCGCTGAGGGAGACGTACGTGACCCAGACACAGGACCGGCCGCCGCCCCCCTCGCCGTCCGGCCCCGCGGACCTGCTGCGGGTGCGGGACCTGCACGTGGAGTTCCACACCCGCGACGGCGTGGCACGGGCGGTGAACGGCGTCAGCTTCGGCGTCGAGGCGGGGGAGACGCTGGCGGTGCTCGGCGAGTCCGGTTCCGGCAAGTCGGTGACCGCGCAGGCGGTGATGGGCATCCTCGACATCCCGCCGGGCCGTGTCACGAGCGGGCAGATCCTCTTCGAGGGGCGGGACCTGCTGGAGGTGCGGGATGAGGAGCGCCGCCGAGTCCGCGGTGCGCGTATGGCGATGATCTTCCAGGACGCTCTCTCCTCGCTCAACCCCGTCCTCAGCGTCGGCTACCAGCTCGGTGAGATGTTCCGGGTGCACCAGGGGGCCTCCCGCAAGGACTCACGGGCGAAGGCCGTCGAACTCATGGAGCGCGTACGGATCCCCGCCGCGCGGGCACGGGTGAACGACTATCCGCACCAGTTCAGCGGCGGCATGCGCCAACGCATCATGATCGCCATGGCGTTGGCGCTGCAGCCGCGTCTGATCATCGCGGACGAACCCACCACCGCTCTCGACGTCACGGTCCAGGCACAGGTGATGGAGCTGCTCGCCGATCTGCAACGCGAGTACCGGATGGGCCTGATCCTCATCACCCACGACCTGGGTGTCGTCGCGGACACCGCCGACAAGATCGCCGTCATGTACGCGGGCCGCATCGTGGAGACCGCGCCCGTCGACGAGCTCTACCGGGCACCCGCCCACCCGTACACCAAGGGCCTGCTCGGCTCGGTCCCCCGGCTCGACCAGAAGGGGCAGCAGCTCGACGCCGTCAGGGGGCTGCCGCCGAGCCTGCTGAACATCCCGCCCGGATGTGGCTTCAACCCCCGCTGTCCCATGGCACGCCCCGTCTGCCGAACCGACGAACCACCGCTGTACGAGGTGGGACCGGGCCGTGCCAGCGCGTGCCACTTCTGGAAGGAGCTGCTGGATGCGACGTGACCGTGCGCCCGGGCGCACGCAGGCCCGGCAGGAAGGACAGGCCGCGCGGGAGCTGATGGCGACGTCGCGGGCCGGCACCGCATACGCGCAGCGCGACGCGATCCTCGAAGTACGCGGTCTGGTCAAGCACTATCCGCTCACCCAGGGCGTCGTCGTCAAGCGGCAGGTGGGCGCGGTCAGGGCCGTGGACGGTGTCTCCTTCGACCTCCGCCGCGGTGAGACTCTCGGCATCGTGGGGGAGTCGGGGTGCGGCAAGTCCACGGTCGCCAAGCTGGTGACCAATCTGGAGGCCCCCACCGCCGGGAGCATCCGCTACAAGGGCGAGGACATCACACGGCTGTCCGGCCGGGCGCTGAAGGCAGTGCGCCGCAACATCCAGATGGTCTTCCAGGACCCGTACACCTCCCTCAACCCCCGCATGACGGTGGGCGACATCGTCGGGGAGCCCTTCGACATCCACCCGGAGGTGGCGCCCAAGGGCGACCGGCGGCGCAGGGTGCGGGAGCTGCTGGACGTCGTCGGGCTCAACCCGGAGTACGTCAACCGCTATCCGCACCAGTTCAGCGGCGGTCAGCGGCAGCGCATCGGCATCGCCCGTGGGCTCGCGCTGCGGCCCGAGATCATCGTCGCGGACGAACCGGTCTCAGCCCTCGATGTCTCGGTGCAGGCGCAGGTGGTGAATCTGATGGAGCGGCTGCAGGACGAGTTCGAGCTCTCCTACGTCTTCATCGCGCACGACCTGTCCGTCGTACGGCACATCTCCGACCGGGTGGCTGTGATGTACCTCGGCAAGCTCGTCGAGGTCGGTACGGAGAGCGAGATCTACGAGCACTCCACCCACCCGTACACGCAGGCGCTGCTGTCGGCGGTGCCCGTACCGGACCCGCAGGCCGAGGCCGGGCGCACACGCATCGTGCTGGAGGGCGAGGTGCCCTCACCGGCCGACCCGCCCTCGGGCTGCCACTTCCGCACCCGCTGCTGGAAGGCGGCCGAGAGGTGTGCACTTCAGGAGCCGCCGCTGGTGGTGCCGGAGGGCTTCAAGCGGGCGGAGGGGCCGGCACGGCACCCCTCGGCCTGTCACTACGCCGAGGAGAAGGAGCGGATCGTGGCGGACTGAGCGGCCCATGGGTTCCCCCGAGTTCGGCGAGATCCGCGTGCCGGCCCGTGCCGGCACGCGGGTACCCACCGTGCGTAGGAGGTCCTGCCAGCACAACAAATGCGTGTACGACAGGACCTCCCCGCTTAGGGGTTATCGTGCTTCCCTCAGAGGGGCATTGCTCCTCTTCGAACTTCCTTGTCGAAGGCTTCTATTTCGGGCTGAATTTGCTGCTATGTGATGTGTCGTGACTCGGCTCACAAATCCACGAACACGCCAAGAAAGTCGATACTTGGATTCGGTCATGCGCGGCCGTAACAACTAGCACTTGTTCCCCCGGGGAAGGACAAGCGAACTGCGACTTTCTCTCCCTCCGCCATGGAGAGATTGTCGTGGACGGAATTGTCGTTCGGGTAGAGGGAGTATCGCCACTCCTTGCTCCAGCCGAGGTACGCACTCACGCTAAGGCCGGTGTTGTTGGTCACGCGAACCTTTTCGCCGTCGGCCGTGTAGACGAGCTTGGCGAACTTGTCAGGGTCACTCTTGTTCGTCAGTGTCGCCAGTACGTCAACCCCGCCTGGGTCGCTGGGGCTTTCCGCTTTCTGGCAGCTCGCGCTCCATGAGGCATTCGTTTCAGCCGCTTGGGCGTTGCCACTGATGAAGCTGAACGTGGTGGCCAGAATGCCCATCGTCATTGCAGCGCGCATTGTCTTGTTCGCAAATGGTTTCACGTCGGGCCCCTCCCTGTGTGGTCGAAGCTGCGAGGCTGCCATATACGTGGCGGCGGGTCAATGCAGTCAAATCGACTGCCCAGTCGGTTTGCTGGAGTGGTGAGTCGAACCGAGAGCTGGCTCGAAAAAGTGGAATCCTGATTCGGACTCAGTCACCTGATGAGCGGCAAAGAGTGAGGCAGCTAAGTTCGGTAGATGTCCTGTCACGCAACAACTGTCGTTTCACGGAAGCGGAAGATGGCTCGCACGGGCCGAGGCAGCGTCCATGGTCGCTTAGATCAGTCCAGCTCACTGTGGGCCCCAACCCGTCCAGGACGGCCTGATAAGAATGGGAATCGCTGACCGGGTGCAATCCGATCGCCCGGGGGCAAGAAGGGCAGCGAACTGCAGGTCCTGTCCGACGCGCAGGATGTCCCGTCGCACCGGGAGCCTCCGGCGCCCAACGTGCGTGACAGCCAGACACCCTCCCCTGGTCCTGGGCATACTCTCCATCCCTTTCCACGCGGCCCCCAACGCCGTCGTCCCGGCAGTGTCCGCATGGACAAGGCCGTCGATCGGGCATGGCTACGGCATCCTCCCCGCGCATCGCCCGGGGAGTCTGCCCTGCCGTCTGACCGACGCAGAGTCCTCAACGGGATCGGTGTCCTCAACGGGATCGGTCGGCCCCGGCCGGGGACTCTCGCGTGCATCAGTCGGACCGGGCGTGGTGACTTCATGAGTGCCTGGCCAGAGGTGACCCCGACCTCATGCTGCGTCAATCGCTGTTCGACCGGAAGGAATGGCACCCGTCGACGGCTAGGAACGCCCGGCCCTCGCTGGAGGAAGCTGGTCGTTGCGGTGGCTCTCTCCACCGGCGGTGCCTTGGCCAAGGCCGGTCGGGGACACTCGCGCCTTCAGGCTTGCGGTCGCAGGGTTCCTTGCCGTGGCGTCGGTTCCCTTGCGGGAGTACGGCCCTGGGCCACGCTGCCGCGCCCCGCGAGGGCGAGCAGCAGGGCGAAGGCCACGAGGATCTCGAAGACGGCGGTGGCCAGACGCAGTTGGTCGCGCAGGGCCAGGGCGGCGAAGTCGTCCAGCAGTCCGGCCTTGACCGTGAACGAGAGGTGGAAGAGGCCCAGGGCCACCAGGGGCGCGCTCACCGTCATGCCGAGGGGGCGGGAGAAGCCGGAGCGGGTGAAGGCCGCGACGGAGGCGCTCAGGCACATCAGCGCGAGTGAGATGCCGTACCAGCTCTCGGGAACGGCGAGCAGTGTGACGAGGACGCGGTCACCGGTGAGGTGGTGTGAGTACAGTTCCCAGCCCTGTTGGTGCCACGAGTGGAACTCCCAGGAGAAGAGCACCACGGCGACCGCGGCCAGCATGGCGGACGCCGCGAAGCCGCGCGCCGGGGTGGGACGCGCGGGAGCCGCCTCGCGCGTGCCGCGCGAGGCGGCGTCCTCGGCGTCGGAGACGGGGCGGCGGCCGGCCGCCGCGGTGACGATGAGAGCGACGGCGAGGACCAGCATCGCGATCACGCTGATGAGGACCTTGATCCTCAGCCCGTCGGACACCCCGCCCTGGACCCAGCCGGCGTTGAGATTCCACAGGGTGGGGACGCGCAGCAGGACGGTCAGTACGCCCGTGGAGACGAGGATGCCCGCGGCGGCGGAGGAGAGCAGCGCCGTGACGGCGCACACCGTGTAGAGCACCAGCAGTGTGGGTTCCACGAACGAACTCGCCCAGATGCCGTCCTGGGCGCGGAAGAGCAGCCCCGTCCACATCCACCACGCGTCGGTGACGTTGGCGGCCTTGTCGAAGTCGCGGACGATCCAGCCGAGGTTGAGCAGGGCGAGCGCGGACAGCAGCAGCGCGCCGGCGGTGTGCGCGCCGGGTCTCAGCGTCCTCTCCCGGTCCAAGTCCGGCCCCCCGGCTGTGCGGTTACCCGTGCGCCGTACGGAACGGTGATCAGCGGCACGCCCGTACGGTCTCGGGCAAGCCTACTTCGGGCTCCGACGGCGACCGGGCCGGGGCGGCATGGCCCCGCTCCGGCCCGGTCCGACGGCACCCGCACGGCCGTACGGAGTTCAGGGTGGCGGGTCCGTATATCGGAGGCGCGACGACTGAGTTGCGGTCATGTTAACGCGTTTGAAGTGCTCTTATGCCGATATGTCTATTCGAGGCGAAGGCCGTCAAGCACGCTTGGACCTCAATCTGCAATACCTTCGCTCAAGATGCGCTCAGGGTTCACATGCTCCCCCCGGTACCTCTTGACTGGGCAGTAATTGACTTGCAAAGTCTCCTCAACCCAGGGCACGGATCGCCAGCGTGCTCTCGCATGGATCTATCCGCATAGATAACGAGCGCGGGGGCGCAATCACGATGACAAGTCCATCCCAGACCGCGATGGCCGGGGCAGAGACCCCAGATCCCGACGTCGCCGGTCTGGCCAGCGAGCAGCCCGGCCAAAAAGAGGCCGAGGGGCAGCTCGTCGGCCGCTCTCCCGGTCAGCTGATGTGGATGCGCTTCAAGCGTGACCGCACGGGCGTCATCGCCGCCTGCGTCGTCATCACGATGTTCGCGATCGCGGCGCTGGCACCCGTGATCTCGTGGCTCTACGGCAAGGACCCCTACACCCGCTACGGGCAGATACAGCCGGGCCTGCTGAACGACAACGGCTATCCGATCAAGCCCAACGGCGGCATGGACGCCGAGTTCTGGTTCGGCCTGGAGCCGGGTCTGGGCCGTGACGTCTTCATGCAGCTGGTCTACGGGATGCGCACCTCGCTCTCCCTGGCCGTGGTGATCACGATTCTCTCGGTGATGTTCGCCATCGTGATCGGTGTCGCCGGCGGCTACATGGGTGGCAAGCCGGACTACTTCCTCGGCCGCCTCACCGACCTGATGATGTCCTTCCCGAACCAGCTCTTCTTCGTGGCCTTCACGCCCGTGATCGCGGCCCTCATGGTCGACCCCACGGACGAGATGCCCACCTGGCTGCGGGCCTCGGTGCTGATCTTCGTGATGACGCTGCTGGGCTGGATGACACTGGCGCGTCTGCTGCGCGGTCAGGTGCTGACACTGCGCGAGCGGGAGTTCATCGAGGCGGCGAGGGTCGCCGGCACCCCGCCCTGGCGGATCATCCGCAAGGAGCTGATCCCGAACGTGGTCACTCCGATCCTCGTGCAGTCCACGTACATGCTTCCCAACTTCGTCACCGCCGTCGCCGGTCTCTCCTTCCTCGGCGTCGGCATGCAGGGCTCCACACCCGACTGGGGCCGGATGTTCGCCACGGGGGCCGAGGTCTACCAGAGCAACATCACCTACATGATCTTCCCCGGCGTCGCGATGGTGCTCTTCATCGTCGCGTTCAACCTGCTCGGGGACTCGGTCAGGGACGCCTTCGACCCGAAATCGGGACGTTGAAGACCGAGAAGTGGGGGGCGCTGCCACCCCGGCACCGCACAAGTCAGGCAGCAACGGACAACCGACAGGGCAGGTGCTAGTACCACCATGAGCAGATTCAGTACGCGGACGGCGCGCGTCTCCGTCGTGGGGCTCGCCGCAGGCGCGCTCATACTCACCGGCTGCAGCAGCGGCGGCGGTGGCGGCGGCGGCGAGGGCGTGAGCAAGGACGACGCCGCGAAGCAGCAGGTCAAGTACGACTTCGGTGACGAGGAGGCCTCGACCGGTCCCGCGGAGCCCGTCAAGGGTGCCCAGGAGGGCGGCGCGCTGACGGTCTACCAGCGCGACAGCTTCGCCCACCTCGACCCCGCGCAGATGTACGTCAGCGACGAGGGCGCGATGTCGACCCTGATCCACCGTCGTCTGACGACCTACAAGCGCGACAACGCCGGCAAGTACACCGTGGTCGGCGACCTCGCCAAGGACAGCGGTCAGTCCTCCAACGGCGACCGTGAGTGGAAGTACGAACTCAAGGACGGCGTGAAGTGGGAGGACGGATCCGAGATCACGTCCAAGGACATCCGCCACACCTTCGAGCGAATGTTCGCGCCCTTCATCTCTGAGGGCCCCGTCTTCATCCAGCAGTGGCTCGCGGGCGAGAGCGGCACCGGCTACCGGGACCTGCTCAAGGAAGGTCCCTACGAGGGCGACCACCTCCCGGACAGCATCCTGGAGACGCCGGACGACAAGACCATCATCTTCAAGTTCAAGAACCCGCAGCCCGACCTGCCGTACGCGCTGGGCATGGCCGGATACGCCGCCGTCCAGGAGAAGGGCGACACGAAGGAGAAGTACGACAAGGACCCGGTGGCTTCCGGTCCGTACAAGATCAAGTCCTTCAAGTCCGGCAAGAGCATGAAGCTCGTGCGCAACGAGGAGTGGGACCCGGACACGGACGCCGTGCGCCACGCCTACCCGGACACGCACAACATCCAGTTCGGCGTCTCCTACGAGGCCTCCACCAAGCGCCTGGCCTCCGACAGCGCCGAGAACAAGACCGCGGTCAGCTACAGCAACCAGGTCGACGCCTCCAGCATGCAGTCGGTCCGTTCCGACGAGGACGTGAAGAAGCGCTCGCTGGCCGGCTACCAGCCCTACGTCGGCAAGATCTCCTTCAACATGGACCGCCTGAAGGACAAGAAGGTCCGTGAGGCCATCGCCTACGCGCTGCCCGCGCAGTCCCTGATGCAGGCGTTCGGCGGTTCCGGCGGCGGTGAGCTGGGAGGCAGCTACCTCAGCCCGACCGTCGCGGGTCACACCGGCGCGGACCCCTACGGGAAGATCAAGAACCCGCAGGGTGACGTGGACAAGGCCAAGGAGATCCTGAAGGACGCCGGCAAGGACGGCATGAAGCTCACCTTCGCCTTCCAGAACTCGCCCGAGTGGCAGGACTTCTCCATCGCGGCGAAGGACAACCTGGAGAAGGCCGGCTTCGACGTCCAGCTCAAGGACATCGTCTCGGACACCTACTACGACCAGATCGGCAAGACCGACAACAAGTTCGACATGTACCACTCCTCCTGGGGAGCGGACTGGCCGAGCGCGTCGACGGTCGTCCCGCCGACTCTGGACGGCCGTCAGGTCCAGGACGGTGCGTCGAACTACTCGCACTACGACAACCCGGAGATGAACAAGGAGATGGACCGCATCTCCAAGATCACCGACGCGGACAAGGCTGCCGAGGAGTGGGGCAAGCTCGCGGACAAGATCCTCAAGGAGGACCTGCCCGACATCCCGCTGATGTACTACAAGCAGATCCAGCTGCACGGGTCCAAGGTGGGCGGTGCCGTCCTCAACGACGTCATCAGCGGCATCGACCCGACCCAGCTGTACATCAAGAAGTAACAGCGCTCTCAGCGCCGTTGCACGCGCCGTAGTGGTGCCCGCCCCCTGGGGGGTCTTCCCTCAGGGGGCGGGCACCACCGGCCCGTTCCCCCACCCACGAATCCGCTGCCCACGAGAGCTGCGTTCCGTCATGCTACGTTTCTTCACCCGCCGGCTGGCCGGCGCGATCGTGATCCTGCTGATCATCAGCGCGGTCACGTTCTTCCTCTTCTACGCGGTGCCGCGAGATCCTGCGATGCTCGCCTGCGGTAAGAACTGCACGCCGGACGCGCTGGAAGTCATCCGTAAGAACATGGGCATCGACAAGCCCCTCCCGATGCAGTACTGGGAGTTCATGTCGGGCATCATCACCGGCCGTGACTTCGCCCAGGGGCCCTGCCCGGCACCGTGCTTCGGCTACTCCTTCGCCAACTCGGAGCCGGTCTGGAACACCATCCTGGACCGCTTCCCGACCACCGTGTCGCTGACGCTCGGCGGAGCCGTCGTATTCCTGTTCATCGGCCTCGGCGCCGGCATGATCGCCGCCTGGAAGCGCGGCACCCTGACCGACAAGGTCTTCAGCACCGGCTCGCTCGTGCTCAGCTCGATGCAGATCTACTTCGTCGGTCCGCTGGTGATGGCGCTGCTGGTCTTCAATCTGGGGATTCTCGACCAGCCCAAGTACGTGCCGCTCTCCGAGGATCCGGCCGGCTGGTTCATGGGTCTGCTCATTCCGTGGATGGTCATCCAGATCATCTTCACCGCGAACTACACACGTCTGTCGCGTTCGTCGATGATCGAGCAGCTCTCCGAGGATCACGTCCGCACCGCGAGGGCGAAGGGGATGTCGGGGAAGTTCGTCTTCTTCCGCTACGCATGGCGCGGTTCTCTCATACCCATCGTGACCATCTTCGGCGTGGACATGGGCTCACTGCTCGGCGGCGCGATGATCACTGAGGCGACGTTCTCGCTCCCGGGGCTCGGCAAGCTCGCGGTCGACTCGGTGCAGAACACCGACCTGCCGATGGTGATGGGCGTGATGCTCTTCTCCGCCACCTTCATCATCCTGCTCAACGTCATCGTGGACGCCGCCTACGCGTTCATCGACCCGCGCGTGCGGCTGGCCTAGGAGTACCGCTGTGAACACCCTGACCAAGGAAGCGGACGTTCCGGCGCCGCGTGACGCGGGCGCAGCCGGCGCGTTCCTGTCCGTACGCGATCTGTACGTGCACTTCGACACCGAGGGCGGCACCGTCAAGGCCGTCGACGGTCTCTCCTTCGACCTGGAGCGCGGCCGTACGCTCGGCATCGTCGGCGAGTCCGGCTCCGGCAAGTCGGTGACCAACCTGTCGATCCTCGGGCTGCACAACCCGAAGAAGACAGACGTCTCCGGCGAGATCCTGCTGGACGGCCAGGAGCTGACCGGGGCGCGGGAGAAGACCCTGGAGTCGCTGCGCGGCAACAAGATGGCGATGATCTTCCAGGACCCCCTGACCGCGCTGTCGCCGTACTACACGGTGGGCCGGCAGATCTCCGAGCCGTACCGCAAGCACACGGGCGCCTCCAAGCGCGAGGCCCATCTGCGGGCGGTCGAGATGCTGGACAAGGTCGGCATCCCCAACGCCAAGCTGCGCGCCAACGACTACCCGCACCAGTTCAGCGGCGGCATGCGGCAGCGCGCCATGATCGCGATGGCGCTGGTGTGCAACCCGGACCTGCTCATCGCCGACGAACCGACCACCGCGCTGGACGTCACCGTCCAGGCGCAGATCCTCGATCTGCTCAAGGACCTCCAGCAGGAGTTCGGTTCCGCGATCGTCTTCATCACCCACGACCTCGGTGTGATCGCCAACGTCGCCGACGACATCCTCGTGATGTACGGCGGGCGCGCGGTCGAGCGCGGCTCGGTCGCCGAGGTGCTGCGCCGGCCGCAGCACCCCTACACGTGGGGCCTGCTCACCTCCATGCCGCGGCTTTCCAGCGACGTCAACGAGGAGCTGGTGCCCATCCAGGGCACGCCGCCCAGTCTGCTCGCACCGCCGCCCGGCTGCCCGTTCCACCCGCGCTGCGAGTACGTGGACCAGGTCGCGGGGGACACGTCCTGCACCGCCGACCGGCCGGATCTCCCCGCCGGGCGGGGCTCCGCCTGTCATCTGACGGCCGAGCAGAAGCAGACCTTCTTCATCGAGCAGATCAAACCCCGGCTGGGCTAGGGAGAATGACACCAATGAGCGAAGAACTCACCCTGACCAAGCCGCAGAACGACGTGCCGGCCGGCAGCGAGCCCCTGCTCGATGTGAAGGGCCTGACCAAGCACTTCCCGATCATGGGCGGTTTCCCGTTCAAGCGGCAGGTGGGCGCGGTCCAGGCCGTCGACGGGATCGATCTGAGCGTCATGCCGGGCGAGAGCTTCGGCCTGGTCGGCGAGTCCGGCTGCGGCAAGTCCACGACCGGACGGCTGCTGACCCGGCTCCTGGAACCCACGAAGGGGACGATCTCCTACCGCGGGCAGGACATATCGCACGCCAGCCGCAAGCAGTTGGCGCCCGTGCGCTCCGAGATCCAGATGATCTTCCAGGACCCGTACTCGTCGCTCAACCCGCGGCAGACGGTCGGCTCGATCATCGGCGGCCCGATGGAGGTCAACGGCATCAACCCGCCCGGAGGGCGCGAGAAGCGCATCCGGGAGATGCTGGAGACCGTCGGTCTCAACCCGGAGCACTACAACCGCTTCCCGCACGAGTTCTCGGGCGGTCAGCGGCAGCGCATCGGCGTCGCCCGCGCGCTCGCGCTGGAGCCGAAGCTGATCGTGGCGGACGAGCCGGTCTCGGCGCTGGACGTCTCCATCCAGGCGCAGGTCGTCAACCTGCTCCAGCAGGTGCAGCGCGACCTGGGCATCGCCTTCGTCTTCATCGCGCACGACCTCGCGATCGTGCGGCACTTCTCGCAGCGGCTGGCGGTGATGTACCTGGGCAAGATCGTCGAGGTCGGTGACCGCGAGTCGATCTACACCCGGCCGCGCCACCCGTACACCCACGCGCTGCTGTCGGCCGTGCCCGAGGCCACGCTGGGCGACGGCGAGGAGGACCAGCGCGAGCGCATCCGTCTCGCCGGCGACGTGCCCTCCCCGATCAACCCGCCCTCCGGCTGCCGGTTCCGTACGCGCTGCTGGAAGGCGCAGGACAAGTGCGCCACGGAGGACCCTCCGCTGGTGCAGATATCCGGCAACACCGCCGGCCACCTCACGGCCTGCCATTTCCCCGAGGAGGGGTCGACGACGGCCCGCGAGGAGGAAGTCGTCCTCGACACGGCGCTGAGGGCCTTGGAGAGCGAGGGAGAGAAGTAGGGCTCACGGCCCGTCGGCCACGGGCCGCCGACGTGGCCTCCGGGCCGTGGACAGCCTTCGGGGCGCCGTAGCGGGAAGTTCCGCTACGGCGCCCTCCGGCGTCCGTGGCCTGCGGCCTGCGGCCCGTGCGGCCCCGGCCGGACACCGCCTAGGGAACGCCCAGCGTCCGCTTGAGGAAGGCCACTTGGAACAGGAGCAGGTTCTCGGCGATCTGCTCCTGCGGGGTCATGTGCGTGACGCCCGAGAGCGGCAGCACCTCGTGCGGGCGCCCTTCCGCGAGGAGGGCGGAGGAGAGCCGGAGCGTGTGCGCGACGACCACGTTGTCGTCCGCGAGCCCGTGGACGATCAGCATGGGGCGGTGCGTCTCCGCCGCACCGGAGAGGCCCTCGTCGGTGACGAGGGAGGCGCGTGCGTAGACCTCCGGGTCGTCCTGCGGTGTGCCGCAGTAGCGCTCGCTGTAGTGCGTGTCGTAGAGCCGCCAGTCCGTGACCGGGGCGCCCGCGACGGCCGTGTGGAAGACGTCGGGACGGCGCAGCACGGCCATCGCGGCGAGGTAACCCCCGTACGACCAGCCGCGGATGCCGACACGGCCCAGATCCAGCGGATGGCTGCGGGCGAGCGAGTGGAGCGCCTCGACCTGGTCGTCGAGGGTGACGTCCGCGATGTCGCGGGAGAGGGACTTCTCCCAGGCGGGGGAGTGGCCGGGCGTGCCGCGGCCGTCCGCGACGACGACGGCGAAGCCCTGGTCGGCGAACCACTGCGACGTCAGATAGGCGTTGTGCGCGGCCACCACGCGCTGACCGTGCGGGCCGCCGTAGGGGTCCATCAGCACGGGCAGCGGCCCGTCGCTCTCCCGGTGGCCGGTGGGCAGTACGACCGCCGCCGGAATCCCTCGCGTCCCGGTGCGCAGCAGACGCGGTGCCGTGCCGGTCACCGGCTGCGCGGCGTGTGAGGGCACGGTGTCGAGCGGAGTGGTGCGGACGGACGCGACCGTCCCGCCGTCGGCTCCGTCGGCTCCGTCGGCTCCGTCGGCTCCGTCGGCTCCGTCGGCTCCGTCGGTCCCGTCGTGCGTGATGGCCAGGACGCGCACGCGGGCGCCCGCGTGCGAGAGCGAGGAGGTGGCCAGTACGAGGGTGTCGCCGCCGCGCACCGCGGAGGAGACGTGCGCCGCCCCGTCGTCCTCCGCGTCGGTGAGGCGCTCGCAGCCCCCGCAGGAACCGTCCGGGCCGAAGAGGGCGAGGTGCACACCGATGTCGCCGACGCCCCGCCCGGCCTGCGCGGGTGCGTCACCGGCGGGCCGGGCACTGACGGGCGCGGCATCGTGAGACTGCTGCGGCGCCGTGCCCGGGGAAGCGGTGAAGAGGACGCCGTCCGTGCCGACATCGAGCACCGACCGTACGTGCAGCGACGCGGGGGAGAAGGGCCGGTCACCCACCATCAGCATCCGTGCCCCGGACGCGTCCTCGATCCGTACGACCCGGCCGTCCGGCGTCCGGGCGGGCACGCCCGAGAACAGCTCCAGCCAGTCCGAGTCCTGTTCGGCGCGCAGCGTGCTGGTGGTCCCGCTCCCGGTGTCGGCCTCCAGCAGGAGCTGGCTGCGCTGGTCGCGTGCCTGTACGAGCAGCAGCGGCGGACCTGAGGACGACCAGTGGACGCGGGCGAGATACGGGTGAGCGGCACGGTCCCACTCGATCCCGCGCCGCTCCCGGCCGTCGGTGCTCAGCAGGTGGAGTGTCACCTCGGCGTTGGGCGTACCGGCCGCCGGGTAGGCCACTTCGGAGGGCGCCGCCTCCGGGTTGGCGGGGTCGGCGATCCACCAGCGGCGCACCGGCCGTTCGTCGGCGCGTGCGACGAGCAGCCGGTCACTCCCGGGCGACCACCAGAAACCCCGGCTGCGTGCCATCTCCTCGGCGGCGATGAATTCGGCCAATCCGTAGGTGATGCCCTCGTCCTCGGGGGCGGCCAGTTCGCGGTCGTCCGTACCGTCGGAGCCGATGACGCGCAGCGCGCCGTCACAGACGTAGGCGATGCGCTGCCCGTCGGGCGAGAGCCGCGGATCGACGACGGGGGCGGGTGTCTCCAGCCCGCGTGTGTCTCCCGTGCGCAGATCGGTGACGAACAGCCGTCCCGACAGCGCGAACACGGCGTTCTCGACCGCCTTGTCCGTGGCATATCCGACGATGCCCGCCGATCCCTCACGGCTGCGTTCACGGCGGGCGCGCTCCTCGGGGGACAGTTCCTCCTCCGCGCCGCCGAGAAGGCCCTCGGGGTCCGCCGCGACGTACTCCCGGGCGCCGGCCGGCTCGCGCACCCAGAGGAGATTCGCCCGGTCAGTGCCCCCGCGCGAGCGGAGGAAAACCACGCGTGAGCCGTCGGGGGAGACGGTGAACGCGCGCGGAGCGCCGAGGGTGAAGCGTTGGGTGCGTGCGTGTTGCCGGGGGAAGCTGATCGTCATGACGCAGAGGGTAGGCCCCGGCGGGCGCGCGGTGCGGTGGCCGGAACCGAATATGCGCCCCTCCTCTGCATCCGTGCTCCCGCCACATGCCGTCTGACGGATAGTTATGATCCATTGCGTCGTGCGGGAGCCGGGTATGAAGCCGGTGGCCCGCCCGTGTCATGGGCTCACGCTGTCCGGAACCGTTGCCGACCGCGAACTTGGAGGTGAACCGCCGTGGCACTCTCGATTTCGGCGGTCGTGCTGTTCTTGATCATCGTCGTACTGCTGGTGCAGAAGTCCGGGCTCAAAGCCGGACACGCGGTGGTCTGCGTGCTGTTGGGCTTCTACCTGGCCAGCTCTTCCGTCGCTCCCACCATCAGCGACCTGACCACGAACGTGGCGGGGATGCTCGGGGACATCAAGTTCTGACTCCACAGGAGGGGCCGTAGGGTCAGGGGCATGAGCGCAGTCCCTGACCGCCGTCTGCTGCTGGTGCACGCGCACCCCGACGACGAGTCGATCAACAACGGTGCCACGATGGCCAAGTACGCCGCCGAGGGCGCCCACGTGTCACTGGTGACCTGCACCCTGGGTGAGGAGGGCGAAGTCATCCCGCCCGAGCTGGCCCACCTGGCGCCGCAGCAGCCCTCGGGTCCGCCGGCGCCGGCCGGTGCCGGCGGGACGTCCGGGGACGACGGCTCCGGCGGGCTGACCCCGCTGGCGCGTCACCGTATGGCCGAACTCACCCGCGCCATGCGTGAACTGGGCGTGGACGACCACCGATTCCTCGGCGGCCCCGGCCGCTACCGCGACTCCGGGATGATGGGCCTGGCCACGAACGACCGCCCCGGCAGCTTCTGGCGGGCGGATGTCGACGAGGCGGCCCTGCATCTGGTCCCCGTGATCCGCGAGGTGCGTCCCGGGGTGCTCGTCACCTACGACCCGGACGGCGGCTACGGCCACCCCGACCACATCCAGGCGCACCGCGTCGCCATGCGGGCGGCACGGCTGGCGGCGGACCCCCGGTGCGTGCCCGAGGCGGGTGAGGCACACGAGGTGCCGCGGATCTACTGGAACTGTGTTCCCCGCGAGGCACTGGAGAGCGGCTTCGCGCGGCTGCGGCGGGAAGCCGGCCCCGGCGCCGCGGCGGGCTCCGGTGCGGCCCGTCGGTTCCCCGGTGTCGCGGAACCGGCCGATGTGCCGGGGCTGTTGGAGGACCCCGCTCTCGTCGACGTGATGATCGACGGCTCGGCGTACGCGGAGGCGAAGGCGGCTGCGATGCGCGCGCACGCCACGCAGATCAGCGTGGACGGTGACTGTTTCGCGCTCTCCAACGGCCTCGGGCAGCCGCTGCTCAGCACGGAGTTCTACCGTGCGGCGGGCCCCGGAGACAACCGTGGGCGCACCGTCGCAGAGGACTTGTTCGCGGGAGCGGGCGTATGAGCGACTTCAGCCGCAGCGGTGACGGGCGGCCGGGAAGCGGTGTGCCGGCCGAGTGGCCACAGCCGGTGCCCGCCGCCCGGTCGGTGCGCACAGTTGTCTACTTCGTACTTCTCGTGCTCGGTGCGCTGGCCGGTACGGCGGGATCGCTCGTGCAGAGCGGCTGGTTCCCCGGGGGCCTGCTGCTCGCACTCGCGGGGGCGGCCGGACTGTTCTGGGGCGGTGCCAAGTTCTGCCGAACCCGTCTCGGAGCCGCCTTTCCCGGTGTCGGATGGGCGCTGGCCGTAGTGCTGTTGACCTCGGCCCGCCCCGAGGGCGACTTCCTCTTCGGGGCCGGGATCGGTTCATATGTCTTTCTAGTGGGCGGGATGCTCGCCGCTGTGATGTGTGCCACGATCGCGCTGCCGGCACCGCCGGTGCCAGGGCACAAGTACCGCTGACGGAGCCGCTGTCCAGGTGATTTCGTGGGACCGGGTCCCCGGACGGCGACCCCAAGTATGGTGGTGCGCGCCGGCGAGCCGCTCTGGAACAAGCATGATGGGCGGCGAACCCAACCGGGAGTACCTGCTTTGAGTCGTGAAACTGACCGTTCGTCCTCCGGGCCTCATGGCCGTGGCGGCTCGTACCCACCGGGCACCGAGCCGTACGGGCCGGGCGCCGCGGGGGACTCAGCCGACGCCGGGACGGCGCCGGCCGCGGGCTCGGATCCGAACGCGGGCACCGGAGAGCCGCCGAAGGACCGCAAGACCGAGACGACCCTCACCACCCGCATCCGGATCAACATCCCGGGTTCGCGGCCCATCCCGCCCGTCGTGATGCGCAAGCCCGTCAAGGACGACGACGAGTCCGGCGGTGGTTCCGAGGGTGGGACCTCGCAGCCGTTCGCGGCCGGTGACGCGCGTCCGCTTGCCCCACCGGGACCGGCGGCCGGCAGCGGTGCGCCGATTCCCGGGCAGCCGGGCACACCCGCCGCTCCGCACCCGTCCGACGCCTCCAGCGGCGAGTTCACGCAGGAGACCAGCGACTGGTTCGCTCCCCGCAAGGGCAAGGCGACTTCCGGCGGTTCCGGTACGTCCGGCGGCAGCGGAGGTCCCGGTGGCCGGTCGGACTCCGCCGCGTCGCCGGGCAGCGGCGAACCGGCGTACGGCACCAGCGACCCCTACGGTGTCGGCAGCCCTTACGGCGTCCAGGACCCCTACGGCTCCCCCGATCCCTACGACACGGGCGCCTACCCGTTCGGCCGTACCGACACCCCGGCCGACGGCACTCCGGCCGTGGGCGGGCCGGGCAGCGGCGAGCACTTCTCCGGTCCTCCCCGCAGCGCCATCCACGGGCTGCTCGACGACCTGGACACCGGAACACCCGCCGCCGGAGTGCCCCGGGCCGGCGGCCCCGGCGGCGCGCCCGGGCCCACCACCGGCCCGGCGAGCGGTGAGATGCCGCTGGCACCGCGCCCCGACACGGGCACCCCGCCCGGAGAGCCGCCGGTCAGCTCCACCCTCGGACTGGGCACCGGGCCGGCGCCGTTCGCGCCGGGCGGCACCGGCGAGGAGATGTACCGGCCCGGCCGGGGCAGCCGCGAGGGCCACGGCGTTCCGGGCGACCCGGGCGACGACCACGTCGCGAGCGACACGCTCGTCGGCGGGGTGCCGCGCTTCCCCGCAGCGGGGGGCGCCTCCGACAGTTCGCCCTTTGAGAACCCCGGTCAGCAGGACGGGGAGCTGGACGTCCCGGGCCGGGCCACGAGCGCCGACAGCGGCGAGGACGAGCGCTCCGGCGGGCGTTCCAAACTCATGCTCGCCGGGGTCGGCGTCGCCGCGCTGATCGGTATCGCATACGGCACCGGACTGCTGCTCAACCACTCGGATGTCCCGAAGGGGACCACGGTCCTCGGAGTCGACATCGGCAACACGACCAGACACGATGCCGTCAACAAGCTGGACGCGGCGTTCGGCGACCGTACGACGCAGCCCTTCACCATCCTCGCCAACGACGAGAAGGCCCAGCTCAAGCCGAGCGTGGCCGGGCTGACCCTGGACACCGAGGCCACGGTGCGCAAGGTCGCCGGGCGGGACTACAACCCCGTCACCGTCATCGGCTCCCTCTTCGGCGTCCAGCGGGAGGCCGAGCCGGCCCTGCGGGTGGACGAGGAGAAGATGGCATCCGCCCTGACGGACATCTCCAAGGAGACCGGTGACGGCGGCGCCCCCAAGGACGGCATGGTCAAGTTCGTCGACGGCAAGGCGGTCGCCGTCCCCGGCAAGCCGCACAAGGGCATCGACCCGGACAAGGCCGCACCCGCCCTGGAGCAGGCCTACCGCACCCGCGCCGCCACGGGTGACAACAGCCCCGTCGAACTGCCCGTCACGATGCAGCAGCCGAGGATAGGCAAGAAGGAACTCGACCGGGCCATCGAGGAGTTCGGGAAACCGGCGATGTCCGGGCTGGTGACGATCAAGGCCGGGAACGCCTCGATCCAGTTCAGCCCCGAGAAGTCGCTGCCGAAGTTCCTGTCCATGAAGCCGGTCAACGGAACTTTGGTCGACACCTACGACCTGCCCGTGCTGAAGAACCTGTACGGCACGACCTTCGACGGCGTCAGGATCACCCGCGGGGACGGCAGCAAGACCCCCGTCACGCCGCAGGACGTGGCAGGGGCACTGAGGCTCGCGCTGAAGGAGACCGCCCCGTCCGAGCGCGTCCAGGAGATCGAACTGAACGCACGGTGAGCCGGGCTCCTCAGCGCGCGGCCTCCCCGGTCGTTCAGTTGAGCCGTGCCCTGGCCGCCCGCGCCTCGCCGCGCACCGTCTCGGCCGCCGACGGCTCGACCGGCTCGACGACGGCCGCGTAGTCGTCCAGCTCGGCGGCTCCGGTGAGGAATTCGCCGCGTTCGACGAGCAGCCGGGCGTGCTCGTGGCGCAGCCGTGCGGGATGGTGCGGAAGGAGCAGGGACAGCTCCAGCGCCCACAGTTGCACGGCCGACTGTTCGGGACGGGCGGCGGCCCAGGCGCGGATGTTGTTCAGGATGCGCAGGACGATCTCCAGCGGTCCGGCGGGCTGCAGGACGTTTGCCGGTACGCGCGTACCCGCGCCACCCGCGCCCGCGATGAGCCGTTCCACGTCACCGGAGGACAGCTCGCGCCCGCCGCCGTACGGATCAGCGAGGGCGTGCCTGCCGGACGGGTCGCCGAACCCGACGACGAAGTGTCCGGGCAGGCCGACGCCGTATACCGGTGCGCCCGCGCGCCGTGCCACCTCGATCCACACGACCGACAGCAGGATGGGCAGCCCGCGGCGGCGCCGCAGCACCGCCTGGAGCAGGGACGACTCCAGGCGCCGGTAGTCGGCGGCGTCGCCGCCGAAGCCGAACTCCTCACCGAGCAGACGGCGGAGCGCTTCGGCCCACTGTTCCGGAGTGCGTGCGGGGGAGTACGGCAACAGACCGGCGAGCCGGTCGAGTTCGATCTCCGCGTCGAGCACGCCGTTCGTCCCGTGCGGTCCGTCCTGCGGTCCGTCCTGCGGTCCGTCCTGCGGGGCGTTCCGCTGTCCGCGTCCGCTCTCCTGTACCGGCCGTTCCGGCGCTTCCGGCGCTTCCGGCGCTTCCGGCTGTTCGGACGGTGCGGGCCGGTGCCCCGGGCCGACCGGGGGCACCGTCGCAGCCTCGGCACCGATCAGCAGGCACAGCAGCGCCAGATCGGGACGCTCGTCGCGTGCCGCCTCGGCGAAGCGGTGCCGGTTCCCGTTCTCCTCAGTGCTCTCCGCCTCGTCACTCATGCTGATCCCCCTGCGGTGCGCGGCGGTAGTGGTAGGAGTGGTGGTCGGCGAAGCCCAGCCCGTCGTACAGCTCGCGAGCTGCCTCGTTGTCACTCTCCACCTGCAGGTACGCGGCGGAGGCACCCTCATCGAGAGCCCTGCGCGCCAACTCGGCCATCACCGCCGTCGCCAGTCCCCGGCGGCGGCTGGCGGGGGCCACCTCGATCGCGGCGAAGCCTGCCCACCGTCCGTCGACCACACAGCGGCCGATCGCGTCCGGGGAGGCGGAACCGCCGGCGCCGGGCACCTTGGCGAAGAGGACGGACGGACCGCCGGTGAGCACCTTCCACGCCACGCCGGGCTGTTCAGCGGCGCGCCGGTGGAGCGAGAACCATTCCGTGTCCGGTGAGCGGCTGAGCTGCACCCGGCTGTCGGGCTCCCGGTCCGCGAGCGGCGCGAGCGGCGCGATGCGCAGCACCGCGTACCGTTCACCCCTCCAGCCGAGCCGGTCCAGTTCCGCGGTGAGCATCTCGTCGGTCCGCTCGCCGCCGGTGGTGACCTGTACGCGCGGCACCAGCCCGCGCTTTGTGTACCAGCGCTCCACCCGGGCGACCGCCTCGTCGAGCGGAAGGCCCGGATCGTCCAGCGGCAGTACCGAGTTGGCGCGGGCGGTGAACCCTTCGTGCCGCTCTCCCCCGGGATGCCGCGCGGCGCTCGCCCGGAGGGTCCATCCGCCCATCGGCTCCGTCTCCACGGCGGGCCAGCCGCGGGCCGCCACCTGGATGAGTTCGCGCACACCGGCCGCCGGAAGTCCGCGCCGCCGGGCCGGGGCGTCGGGGACGACCTTCCCGGCGACCACCGCCGTCTCCGCGATCGGTACGCTCTGTCCACCACGGCGGGTGATGTGCAGTACGCCCTCGTCCCAGGATGTGAGAACTCCTACGGTGTCCGTGAAGGTGGCGTGCCGTCCGCCGGATTCGGTCAAAGACCTCACGGACACACGTTTCCCCACGTCAGACGCGGTGATCCGGACTTCAAGACGTCCGCCCGTGGTGAATTCCACAGCTCTACCCGCCCCTCCTGTTCGTCTCCGCACCGGGAACGGAGATACTAGGACGGGCATCGACGACGCCGCGCTCCCGCGCGCCCAGCGGCGGAGCCGGACACCGGTCCGCCGGCCCTATTGAGGAGGAACGACAGCGTGACCTACGTCATCGCGGAGCCTTGTGTCGACCTTAAGGACAAGGCCTGCATCGAGGAGTGCCCCGTCGACTGCATCTACGAGGGCCAGCGGTCCTTGTACATCCACCCGGACGAATGCGTCGACTGCGGAGCCTGCGAACCGGTCTGCCCGGTCGAGGCGATCTTCTACGAGGACGACACTCCCGAGGAGTGGAAGGACTACTACAAGGCGAACGTCGAGTTCTTCGACGAGCTGGGCTCCCCCGGCGGCGCCAGCAAGCTCGGCCTGATCGAGCGGGACCACCCGGTCATCGCCGCGCTCCCTCCCCAGAGCCACGACGAGTGATCCACGGGTGAGGCGCCGGGCACCAGTTGCCCGCAGCCTCTGCCCGCGCTCCCTGGCGGAGTTCGGCCGTCCGCGTCTTCGTGGTCCCGCACAGCAAGCCGGCCCAGGCCGGCTGCCGTGCGGGACCACGGTGTCTCACAGCAGAAAGTGAGTTCGTCCCGTGCCCCCTTCACCCGTCTCCGGTCTGCTCCCGGCCTTCCCGTGGGACCGGCTGGAGCCGTACAAGGCCGCCGCGGCGGCGCACCGCGACGGCATCGTCGACCTTTCCGTCGGCACGCCCGTCGATCCGGTCCCGGATGTGATCCGGAGCGCGCTCACCGACGCCGGCGACAGCCCCGGATATCCGACGGTGTGGGGGACGGCCGAACTGCGTGACGCCCTCACCGGCTGGTGCGAACGCCGCCTGGGCGCGTCCGGCATGACACACCGGAACGTGCTTCCGGTCGTCGGGTCCAAGGAGTTCGTGGCGTGGCTGCCGACCCAGCTCGGCCTCGGCCCCGGGGACCGGGTGGCCCACCCGCGCCTGGCCTACCCGACGTACGAGGTGGGCGCCCGGCTCGCACGGGCCGAACCGGTCGTCTACGACTCACCCGTGGACGATCTGGACCCGGCCGGTCTGCGTCTTCTCTGGCTCAATTCGCCCTCCAACCCGACGGGTCGCGTGACGGACGCGGAGGAGCTGACCCGTACGGTCGCCTGGGCCCGGCAGCACGGGGTGCTGCTCGTCAGCGACGAGTGCTACCTGGAGCTGGGCTGGGACGCGGACCCGGTCTCCGTGCTGCACCCGGACGTCTGCGGCGGCACCTGCGACGGCATCGTCGCCGTCCACTCGCTCTCGAAGCGCTCCAACCTGGCCGGATACCGCGCCGCCTTCGTGGCCGGCGACGCGGCGGTACTGGGCGAGCTGCTGCAGGTCCGCAAGCACGGCGGGATGATGGTGCCCGCCCCGGTACAGGCCGCCACGGTCGCCGCGCTCGGTGACGAGGCGCACGTGGCGCGGCAGCGGGACCGCTACTCCGCCCGGCGCACGGCCCTGCGTGACGCTCTGGAGGGCCGCGGCTTCCGTATCGAGCACAGCGAGGCGTCGCTGTATCTGTGGGCGACACGGGACGAGCCGTGCTGGGAAACGGTCGCCGGCCTGTCCGAACTGGGCGTCCTCGTCGCGCCGGGCGACTTCTACGGCCCTGCCGGAGAGCGGTTCGTACGGGTCGCGTTCACGGCGACAGACGAACGTGTGGCGGCGGCGGTGCGGCGCCTGTCGTCGTAAGTACACGCGCGACGAGGGCCGCGGAACTGACGCCGCGGCCCTCGCCGGTGTGCGCCCTGTCCGTGGTCACACGGTGGGCCGCGCGAGCTCTCAGACTCCGAGCCCCAGGTTCTTCACGTTGAGGGTGTTGCCGGGCAGGCCGTTGGCCAGGCCCTCGACCGGCGTACCGCTCTCGGTCGGCAGGGCCTCGGCCGGTGAGGTGCCCTTGGCCGGAGTCTGGCCCGGGGCCTGCGCGTTCGGCACAGCGGCGGTCGCCTGCGGCGCCTGGTCCCGTACGGTCTTGTGGGTCTGGTCGGAGGCCTGGCCCGCGACACCCAGGGCCTCGGGCGCGGTCGTCCCGGTGGCGTTGTCGGCGGCCTTGTCGAGGGTGCCCTTGCTGCTCTTGGGGGTGAGGCCGTGGGCGCTCCGCGCTCCGTCGACGGAGTTGCCGAGGTCCGGGGTGTCCAGGTTGCTCAGCCCGCCCACGTCTGCGGTCGACGGCAGTTCGGCGGCGCTCGCGGCACCGGCCGTACCGACGACTGAGACGGCGCCCGCGGCCGTCAGCAGCACGGTCTTGGCGATCCGGCGCGTGAGAGGGAGGGACATGTTGCTCCTTTGACGGAGAGATCTACTGCTACGGAATTCGTGGTGCCCGCTCTGCCGGAGACTTGCCGGGTCGGGCGCTGTGCCTATCGCCTCGGGAGGCCGGAAAGTTGCGGGTCGCCGGGGTAAAGGATTTGCAATGCGTCACATGATCCGCTCTCCCAAACGGCCTTCCAGGCTGCGAAGTTGACCCGCCGCGGAGGCGCCAAGAAGCGGCATGCGCGGGAGTGTTGGAGCGTGTGAGGGCATGGGGGAGCGACCCTCGCGGCGTCCATCGGACGTGCAAGCAATCCCCCGAAGGTGGAGGCCCCGGAACGTGGCCGGGCCGTGTGTCCTCTACCCGGCGGCCAGCCGCACGCTCACGCCCGTCCGTCCGGGGCCGGGCGCGGCACCGTCCTCGTCCTGCTTGCGCCAGCCCTCTTCGGAGCTGGAGGAGTCCCAGACGCGGTTGCCGTACGAGACCTGGGTGATGCGCAGTTCGGCGGAGTTCGCCACCGCCCAGTGCGCCAGTTCCCAGCCGCGCTGGTCACCGTCTGCGGGAATGCGTACCTCCGGCTCGCCGTCGCCCGCGGGCGCACGGACCGCGTTCTCCCGCAGGTCCTCGCTTCCCCCGCCCCCCTTGCCGGCTGAGGCGGACGCCTGCGGCTTCGCACCGGACAGCACGTCCTCTCCGAACTCCCGTACCAGCCGCTCACGCACCTGCGCCGGGCTGCCCGCCCTGCCGTCACCGCCGCCACGCCCCGTCGTGCAGTTGAACGCGGCGGCACGGCGGCCCGTCAGCGCCGAGGTGAGAAGTGCCGCGTTGGACTCGTGTTTGGCGTACGCCTGCGGGTAGCCGCTGAGCTGTACGCGCTGCGCGGCGACGGTCAGCGGCAGGCGGGAGTAGCCCGGAATCCGCACGAGACGGTCGTAGAACTTCCCCGACGCGTAGACGGGGTCCTGGATCTGGCGCTCGGTGCCCCAGCCCTGTGAGGGCCGCTGCTGGAACAGTCCGAGCGAATCGCGGTCCCCGTGCGCGATGTTGCGCAGCGAGGACTCCTGCATGGCCGTCGCGAGCGCTATCGTGACGGCCCTCTCGGGCAGGTCGCGCCGGGAGCCCACGGCGGCGATGGTGGCGGCGTTGACCGCCTGTTCCGGTTCGACCTCGTAGTCCTCCGAATGCGCTCCGGCCGTGGCGACGGTGCACCGCGCGGGGCCGGTACTGCCGGTGACGTACCGTGTCACCACATAACCGGCGAGGACGAGCAGCACCGCGCACGCCGCTGCCAGTCGCAGGGCCCTCGCGCGGGAATTCTGGGGACGGGAATCGGAGCGGGACACGGGCACAAAGGTAGCCGGTAGGCCAACAGGCCCCGGCCGTAGGCTTGGTTCATGCCGCACCACACACTCGACCTGCAGCAGGACGCCGCCTCTCTCACCGCGCGGCTCGTCGACATCCCCTCGGAGAGCGGAGGGGAGCGGGCGATCGCCGACGCCGTCGAGGCCGCACTGCGCCCGCTGCCGCACCTGAGTGTCGACCGGCACGGCAACAACATCGTCGCCCGTACGAACCTGGGCCTGCCCGAACGGGTCATCCTCGCCGGGCACATCGACACCGTGCCCGTCGCGGAGAACGTGCCCTCACGCCTCGACGAGGACGGCGTGCTGTGGGGCTGCGGCACGAGCGACATGAAGGCGGGCGTCGCGGTCCAGCTGCGCATCGCCGCGACGGTGCCGGAGCCCAACCGCGACCTGACCTTCGTCTTCTACGACAACGAGGAGGTCGCCGCCCACCTCAACGGCCTCGGCCACATCGCCGACGCCCACCCCGGCTGGCTCGCCGGTGACTTCGCCGTACTGCTGGAGCCCTCCAGCGGACGGGTCGAGGGCGGCTGCCAGGGCACGCTCCGCGTCGAGCTGCGCACCACGGGGCTGCGCGCGCACTCAGCGCGGAGCTGGAAGGGCTCCAACGCGATCCACGCCGCGGCGCCCATCCTGTCCCGGCTCGCCGCCTACGAGCCGCGTCGGAAGGTGATCGACGGGCTGGAGTACCGCGAGGGGCTGAACGCCGTACGCGTCGAGGGCGGCGTCGCGGGCAACGTCATCCCCGACGCGTGCACCGTCACCGTCAACTACCGCTACGCGCCCGACATCGACGAGGAACAGGCCGTCGCACACGTGCGGGAGGTCTTCGCCGGCTGCGGCGAGTGGGAGATGACGGTCGACGACACCTCGGGCGGCGCGCTGCCCGGGCTGTCGCATCCGGCGGCGAAGGCCTTCATCGACGCCGTCGGCGGCGAGCCGCTGCCCAAGTACGGCTGGACGGACGTCTCCAGGTTCAGCGCCCTCGGTGTGCCCGCCGTGAACTACGGGCCCGGCGACCCGAACATGGCGCACAAGCGCGACGAGCACGTGGAGACGGCGAGGATCCTCCACTGCGAGGACCGTCTGCGTGCATGGCTGACGGCCTGAACGGCGCACCGGCCGCACCGGTGGCGTTACGGGGTGGTGGCGGTTCGGGGCGGTGGTACGCGCGGCGGCGGTACGGCGGCACGAAGAGCGGCAGGCGGACGTTCCCGTAGAGCGTCACAGGACGGACGGACACCGACTCGGTGGCGGGGATACCGCTGTGCGTCACTTCTGCCCGTCCCGTCCCTGCGTACGCTGAACCAGAATGATCGCAGTCGGCCGGAGGGAGCAGGAGATGAGCAGCCCGGAGCGGGGAAGAGGGCCTCGGGAGCAGCGTCTGGGGCCGGTCGTGCGCCGCCGCAAGCAGATGCAGACCGAGACGACCGACCAGCGGCTGCTGGACACCACCGGGCCGTCCGACTGGGTGCACGAGGATCCTTGGCGGGTGATGCGGATCCAGTCGGAGTTCGTGGAGGGCTTCGGCGCCCTCGCCGAACTCGGTCCCGCCATCAGCGTCTTCGGCTCGGCCCGTACGCCCCTGGACTCGCCGGAGTACGAGGCCGGCGTCCGGATCGGGCGGGCGCTCACCGAGGCCGGCTTCGGCGTGATCACGGGAGGCGGCCCCGGAGCGATGGAAGCCGCCAACAAGGGCGCCCTGGAGGCGGGCGGCACCTCGGTCGGGCTGGGCATCGAGCTGCCCTTCGAGCAGGGCATGAACCAGTACGTCGACATCGGCGTCAACTTCCGCTACTTCTTCGTGCGCAAGACGATGTTCGTGAAGTACGCGCAGGGGTTCGTGGTGCTGCCGGGCGGCCTGGGCACCCTGGACGAGCTGTTCGAGGCGATGACCCTGGTGCAGACACGGAAGGTCACCCGCTTCCCGATCGTCCTCTTCGGCAGCGAGTACTGGCAGGGGCTGATCGACTGGCTGCAGGGCTCGGTCGTCGCGCAGGGCAAGGCGTCCGCGCGGGACGTGGACCTCTTCCACGTCACGGACGACATCGAGGAGGCCGTCGCGGTGGTGACGAAGGAGGCCGGGTGAGCCGGTTCCCCGGCCTGCCCGGGGCCGGGTGAGGCGCTTCCCCGTGATGTCCGTCCGTGCCCTCGTGAAGGCGGTGGAGGGCGTGAAAGCCGTGTCCGCCGGACGCCGTGCCGCCCAGACCGGCACGGACGGACGGGCACGGACGGACGGGCACGGACGGACCGGCATGCAGGCGGCTCAGGCGAGCCCGCGCCGGGCCACCGCCGGCGGACGGTGTCCCGCGATCGACGCCACCATGTCGAGCACCTGCCTGGTCTCGGCCACCTCGTGGACACGGTAGACCCGGGCACCGAGCCACGCCGACACCGCGGTCGTGGCGAGGGTGCCGGTCAGCCGTTCCTTGACCGGCTTGTCCAGCGTCTCGCCGACGAAGTCCTTGTTCGAGAGCGAGACGAGCACCGGCCAGCCCGTGCGTGTCATCTCGCCCAGCCCGCGCGTGGCCTCGAGCGAGTGCCGCGTGCTCTTGCCGAAGTCGTGTCCCGGGTCGATGAGGATGCCGTCACCGCGCACTCCGAGCGCGACGGCACGTTCGGCCAGCCCGAGTGTCACATCGAGGATGTCGGCGACCACGCCGCCCTCACGGTCGTAGCGCACCCGGTGGGGGCGGGTACGGGGTTCGGCCCCGCCCGCGTGCGTGCACACCAGGCCGGTGCCGTGCCGCGCGGCGACCCCGGCCAGTTCCGGATCGACGCCTCCCCACGCGTCGTTGATCAGATCGGCGCCCGCGGCGCAGACCGCTTCGCCGACCTCGTGCCGCCAGGTGTCGACGCTGATGACGATGTCCGGGTAACGGCGGCGGACCTCCGCGACGAAGCCCGCGGTGCGCCGGACCTCCTCCTCGGCGGTCACCTCCGCGCCCGGACCCGCCTTCACACCCCCGATGTCGATGACGGCGGCCCCCTCGGCGACCGCCTGCTCGACCCGCTCCAGGGCGGGCTCGTCGCGGAAGGTGGCGCCCCGGTCGTAGAAGGAGTCCGGCGTCCGGTTCACGATGGCCATGACCACGCTCTCGTGCGGGCCGAACTCGCGTGTCCCCAGGCGCAGCATCCGCCATCCTCTCGATCGGCACAGGGGGTTCCACGCCGGTTCCGCCCCGACGCCGACCTTAACCGGCTCCCCGTGGCCGTCCTTGGGGCGACCGGGACGAGGTGTCGGCGGGGCGTGGCACGATGCGGGGAGCACAGACAGCCTTAGTCATCTGGACGGACGTCGGGGAGTTGGCGTGTTCTGGTTCCTGTTGATCTCGCTTGCCGTGGTCGTCGCCGCGGTCACGCTCGCCGTGGTGGGCAGCGGCGGCGACGGACCGGGCGGCGCCGCTCTCGGGGGGCTCGCCGACGCTCCGCCCGACGAACTGGACGAGCCGCTGCCCGCCGGCCGCCCGGTCAGCCGTGCCGACGTGGACGGGCTGCGCCTTCCGGTCGCCGCCCGCGGGTACCGGATGCAGCAGGTCGACGACATCCTGGACCGGCTCGCCGCCGAGCTCGCCGAGCGTGACTCCCGCATAGCCGAGCTGGAGTCCGCGCTGGCGGGCGCACAGGCGGCGGCGATGGGCCGTGGCTCCGCAGCTGGGCACCCCGCCTGGGGCGGGGAGTTCGGCCGGGGCTCCGAGGAGCGGCGCGATGAGCGCTGAGGGCGGTGCCCTGCCCGGGCCCGACGGTCGGCTGCGCTGCCCCTGGGGCCTGACGGCGGAGGACTACACCGAGTACCACGACACCGAGTGGGGCCGTGAGGTCCGCGGTGACGACGCACTCTACGAGCGGCTGTGCCTGGAGGCTTTCCAGTCGGGGCTCTCCTGGCTGACGATCCTTCGCCGCCGGGAGGGCTTCCGTGCCGCCTTCGCGGGGTTCCGGATCGAGGAGGTGGCGGCCTTCACGGCGGCGGACGAGGCCCGGCTGCTGGCCGACGCGGGCATCATCCGCAACCGCGCGAAGATCCAGGCCGCCGTCGGCAACGCGAGGGTCGCCGCCTCGCTCGGCGAAGGCGGACTCGACGCGCTGATCTGGTCGTTCGCGCCCGGTCCGGAGCGTGACCCGGTGCCCCGTGCGCTCGCCGACGTCCCCGCCGTGACGGCGGAGTCGACCGCGCTCGCCAAGGACTTGAAGAAGCGGGGCTTCCGCTTCGTCGGCCCGACCACGGCGTACGCACTGATGCAGGCGTGCGGTCTGGTCAACGACCACCTGGCCGGCTGCTGGGCGCGCGACCGCGCGCGCGACGACGGGCGCGGGGGAGGCGCCGCGTGAGCCGCGGCGTCCCGCCCGGGGCCGGGGCACCGCCCGGGGTCACCGCCCTGTGAAGCGCGGCTTCTCCTTCTTCACGAAGGCCTCCACCGCCGCCCGGTGATCCTGCGAGGCACCGGCCCGCACCTGGAGTTCCGCCTCCTTCTCCAAGGTCTCGGCCAGGGTGTGACCGGCGCCGAAGGCCAGCGACTCCTTGATCGCCGCGTAGGCCGCCGTCGGCCCCTGGGCGAGCTGCTGAGCCACCGCCGCGGCCTGGTCGGCCAGCTCCGCGTCCGGTACGACCTTGTGCGCCAGGCCCAGCTCGAGAGCCTCGGCCGACCGCACGTTGCGCGGGAAGAGCAGCAGGTCCGCAGCGCGGCCGGGGCCGACAAGCCGGGGCAGCGTCCAGGAGATGCCCGAGTCCGCGGTGAGCGCGATGCCGGCGAAGGAGGTGTTGAAGGCGGCGGACTCCGCGAGCAGCCGGTGGTCGGCGGCGAAGGCGAATCCGGCGCCGGCGCCCGCGGCCACGCCGTTGACGCCCGCCACGACCGGCTTCGGCATGCCGGCGATGGCGAGCGTGATCGGGTTGTAGTGCTCCCCGACGGTGCTGAGGGCGTCTCCCGGGCGGTTCTCCAGAGCGTCGATGTGTTCCTTGAGGTCCTGGCCGACGCAGAAAGCGCGCCCGCTGCCCGTCAGTAGCACGGCCCGTACGGCTTCGTCCGCCGCCGCCCGGCGAAGTGTGTCGCGCAGAGCCGACTTGAGCTCGCTGTTGAGCGCGTTCATCGCATCGGGGCGGTTGAGGGTGATCGTCGCGAGACCCTCGGTCACGTCATAGAGCACGGTGTCCGACATGGGGCCAGCATGGCCCAGATCATCGGGCACCGACAGGGTGTCACCGGAGGGTCGGCCTCCGCCGGGATGTGTGAGGTCCGTGCGGATCGGAGCCGGACGCGGGGACATCCGGTGGCTGGAGCGGAGCAGTATCGCAGCCTCACCGACGGAATGGGTGGTTTTGTGTGAGAGCGAGGCAGAAGTGATGCGACCTCTTGTTGGTCATCGGGTCCTGCCATGCGGGATAATGACCGAGGAGCAATGTGTTCGATGCCGGTGACACGCGAGTTGTCGGCTGCGATCAGCTGGTTTCAGGAAGGGGAACGAGCATGGCGGCCATGAAGCCGCGGACGGGTGACGGCCCGCTCGAGGTGACCAAGGAGGGGCGGGGCATCGTCATGCGCGTTCCGCTCGAAGGCGGTGGGCGACTCGTCGTCGAGCTGACCCCGGATGAAGCGACTGCGCTCGGCGAGGAGCTGAAGAAGGTCTGCGGCTGAACGCCCGGACAGCCGACGCACGGCTGCGGCAGACCGACGACCGGACGCCTTCCGTGGGCCTTCCACTGCCCCGGAGCACGCATGGTGCTCCGGGGCAGCTGCGTGGGCGTCCGGCCGAACAGCGCGGAACCCAGAACCCAGAACCCAGAACCCCGAACGAATGCGGAACGCGGAAAGCAGCATGTGACCGGACGCCGGAGGCGCACTCCGGAGGTGCATTCCGGACGTACGGTGTGATGTGTCACATGTGCCGTGCCGCACGGGTCTCACGTGCCTCACGTGACGGACGCCTTCAGCGCCTGACGGCGCGGCCCCTCAGCGCCTGACGGCGCAGAGCAAGCCGTCGCCCACCGGCAGCAGTGACGGCACCAGCGCGGTGCTCTCCCGTACGGCGCGCAGCAGTTCGCGCAGTCTGAGCACCTCGGTCGGCTGCGCCGCCGAATCGACCGTACGGCCGTTCGCGAAGACGCCCTCGAAGCAGACGAGGCCGCCGGGGCGCAGCAGGCGCAGTGCTTCGCCGAGGTAGTCGAGGCACTCGGCACGGTCACCGTCGCAGAAGACCATGTCGTAGCCGCCGTCGGCCAGGCGGGGCAGTACGTCCAGGGCGGAGCCGGGGATGAAGCGCGCGCGGTTGCCGACGAAGCCGGCCTCGCGGAAGGCGTGCCGGGCGAACTGCTGCTGTTCGGGGTCGACGTCCACCGTCGTCAGCACCCCGTCGTGGCGCATTCCGGCCAGCAGGTGGATGCCGGAGACGCCGGTGCCGGTGCCGATCTCCGCCACCGCCTTGGCACCCGCGGTGGCGGCCAGCAGACGCAGGGTGGCGCCGGTCGCGGCGGAGACCGGGCGCACGCCTGCCTGCCGGGCCCGCTCACGGGCCCAGCGCAGTGCCGCGTTCTCGGCGTCGTCGACGAGCTCGGCGCCGTAGGCGTCGGCGAACGCCCAGTTCGACTGCCGGTTGCCGGTAATGGCCCTCTCCTGTCCCCGTCCTCCACCGCAACGGTGACTGTATCCGCTGCCCCGGGAACCCGCTGATGGGACCGGGCGTTGAAATGGGGTGGAAGGTGTGTGTGGACGTCCGGGGGGAAACGGTGACGTCGGTGGGGGAAGCGGAGCGGCGGGATCGAGAGCCGGTCAAAAGTGCTTATCCGGAGCTAACGGGCGAGGTGGCTATGGTAGGGGCTCCACTGGACACCACCAGAGCCGACAGGGGAGGTGCGGCTGCTGTCCGGGACCGTGGAATGCTCAAGCGTTTCCGCAGGTCTGCGGGCGAGCCGAAATCCGTGAGCGACATTGCTGACCAGGGCCACGCCGCCGATTCCGCGATCACGGCGACTTTCGACACCGACGCGGAGAAGCAGGCATGGACGCCTCCCACGTGGGAGGAGATCGTCAGCACGCACAGCGCGCGGGTCTACCGCCTCGCCTACCGCCTCACCGGGAACCAGCACGACGCGGAGGACCTCACCCAGGAGGTCTTCGTCCGTGTCTTCCGTTCCCTGTCGACGTACACACCCGGCACCTTCGAGGGCTGGCTCCACCGCATCACCACGAACCTCTTCCTGGACACGGTGCGGCGCAAGCAGCGCATCCGCTTCGACGCCCTCGCCGACGACGCCGCGGAGCGCCTGCCCAGCCGTGAGCCCACCCCTCAGCAGCACTTCAACGACACCCACTTCGACGCCGACGTGCAGCAGGCTCTGGACACGCTAGCGCCGGAGTTCAGGGCCGCCGTGGTCCTCTGCGACATCGAGGGGCTGTCGTACGAGGAGATCGCCGCGACGCTCGGCGTGAAGCTGGGCACCGTGCGCAGCCGAATCCACCGGGGACGTTCGCAGCTGCGCAAGGCGCTGCAGCACCGCTCGCCGGAAGCGCGGGCGGAGCAGCAGCGTGCCTTGAGCGCCGCGGCCCCCGCCGTCGGAAGCGGGGAGGTCGGTGCCGCGTGAGTGGCACGGACATGGGACGTCAACTGCCGCTCCGGGAGAGGGAGCTCACTCCCGCCGAGCAGCATCTCGGCGACCGCCTCGCGGCCCTGATCGACGGCGAGCTGGGTCATGACGCACGCGAACGCGTGCTGGCCCACCTGGCGACGTGCCGCAACTGCAAGGCGGAGGCCGACGCTCAGCGCCGCGTGAAGAACGTCTTCGCCGACACCGCGCCGCCGCCCCCCTCGGACGGCCTGCTGGCGCGGCTGCAGGGGCTGCCCGCGGAAGACCCCCTGGACCCGCGGGAGCGCACGTCCGCCGACGACGAGGACCGCTTCGACGGCCGCGGCGGTGGCGGCCACTCCCCCTGGACCTTCGACTACCTGCGGGGCGGGCGCGGCAGCAGCGCTCTCTCCCCCGACCGCGGCTTCCGTATACACGAACCGGACCGGGTGTCGTGGCGCAGCCGGCGTTTCGCCTTCGCCGCGGCGGGTGCCGTCTCGCTGGCCGCGCTCGCGCTCGGAGGCGGGCTGGGCTCCGGGAGCATGGCGGGAAGCTCACCCGCCGCCGCCAAGGGCGACTCCCAGGGTGCGTCCGCCAGTTCGGTGCGTACGTCGACGGCCGCCTCCGGTGCCGAGCGTGACCGCCGCCGCCGTGACGGAGGTGCCGGGGCGAGCGAGGAACGCGCCGGCGGCGCCCAGAGCGTGAGCACGACGTCCGCCGGTACGGCCGGCGCACCGGTCAAGGCTGGCCGCGACGCCGCGTTCCACCGCGCCGCTCCCTGGGCCGCGCCTTCCGCGCCCCCGGCGGCGAAGAGCGAGCGGGAGAGGGACTATCCGCTGCTGCGCAACGCCCTCTTCGCCTCGACGCCGTCGTCCGCGCTGCCCGGCGTCACCTACAACTCCTACGGCACCGAGCCCCGGGAGAGCGCCCCCCGGTCCTCTCCGGCCGGCACCGCGGCATCGCCCCGGGGCTGACGCCCGGCTTCGCTGCGTCCCTCCACCGGACCTGATTGAATTCCGGTGGGGCGAGGGCGATTTGCCCTGCGGGGCGGACAGTTGGAGAGAGCATGGACGAGGGGAAGGCCACCGGGTCGCAGCCGAGGTGGTGGAGCCGTCCACGCCGGAATCCACGCGGGGCGCAGTCGGCAGCTCCCGCGGCGGCACCGCCGTCCCGGGACGTGGAGCAGGACGCGTCCGGCGACGCGGCGGCGGGCGGAGCCGGGACACCGGTGCCCTCCGCGGTGCCGACCGCGGACGAGCCGGACGCCCTTCCCGCAGCCGCACGGGACGAGGCCGCACAGCCCGAGCCCGTACAGCCCGAGCCCGTACGGTCCGAGGCTCAACCGCTGCACGGCGTCGACCCGTACGGCACGCCGCCCTACGGCGGGCCGGGCCCCTGGGCTCTCGCCCCGCTCGTCCAGCGTCCGACGGCGACTCCTGCCCATGGCGTCGCGGTTCCCCCGGCCACGACGCCACCGCACGGCACGAACCTCGCCGCGCCGCCCTCCCCGCCTCCCGGCGGTGCCACGCCCACGCACGGTACGCACGTCCCGGCGCCCGCTTCCTCCGAGCCCTCCGCGCACTCTGTGCTCCCGCCCACCTCGCCTCCCTCGGTCCCCCCGGTCCCCGCGGAGGCCGGCGGACGGCCGCCCTCCGCGCATCCGCCGCTGTCCGAGCGGCCCTCTCCCTCGCTGCGCTACGACCCCTGGGCTCCGCCGGCCCCCGACGCGGCACGCGGCCGGAGCCGCCTGCGCAAGCTGCGCGGCCTGCGTGGGCGGACGGTCGCCGGAGCGCTCGTCCTGGCCGTGGTCTCCGGCGGCACTGGCGGCCTGGTCGGGGCACACCTCGAACGCGACGGAGGCGTCAGCGAGGTCGAACTGCCGCAGGCGGCCGCGGACAAGAGTGCCCGGCGGGCGGCCGGCAGCGTGGCGGGCATAGCCGAGCGGACGCTGCCCGGGGTCGTCACCCTTCATGTCGGCGGCGGGGAGGGGGAGGCCACCGGCACCGGTTTCGTGCTCGACGAGCGCGGTCACATCCTCACCAACCACCACGTGGTCGAGTCGGCCGCCGCAGACGGCGCAGTCAGGGTCACCTTCCACGACGGCCAGTCCACCGAGGGAGATGTCGTCGGCACCGACGGCGGCTACGACCTCGCCGTCGTCAAGGTCTCGGGAGTCTCCGGCCTCGACCCGCTGCCGCTCGGCAACTCCGACTCCACCAGGGTCGGAGATCCCGTCGTGGCCATCGGTGCTCCCTTCGATCTGGAGGGTACGGTCACCTCCGGCATCGTCAGCGCCACGAACCGTCCCATCACCGCCGGCGGCGACGCGGAGGGCGGTGGGACCAGCTATGTGGACGCCCTCCAGACGGACGCGCCGATCAACCCCGGCAACTCCGGCGGTCCCCTCGTCGACAGCCGGGGCCGTGTCATCGGCATCAACAGCGCCATCAGGGCGGCCGGCAGCGGTTCCGGGCTCCCCGGGGGCGGCGACGGCGGCAGCATCGGCCTCGGCTTCGCCATACCCGTCAACCAGGCCAAGCGCGTCGCCGAGGAGCTGATCAACGACGGGAGGGCGACGCACCCGGTCATCGGAGTCCGGCTGGACATGGCCTACGCCGGTGACGGCGCACGTGTCGAGCGGTCGGACGCGGGCGGGAAGCCTGTCGTGCCCGGTGGCCCGAGCGACAAGGCGGGCATCGAACCGGGTGACGTCATCACGCGCGTAGACGGTGACGAGGTGCACAGTGCGGAGGAGCTGATCGTGAAGGTACGCAGCCACCGGCCGGGCGACCGTCTGGATCTGACCCTGCGCAGGGACGGTGACACACGCTCGGTGCGGCTGAAGCTCGGATCGGCGGGTGACGAGGGGTGAGGACGGGTGACCTTTCCGCGAGGGGTGAGGACAGGTGACCTTCGGCGGGCGGATGCCGAGGCGGGCTCCCACCCGGTGCGTCACTGCGGGTACCGTGAGGAAGGGCCGTACTGCCCGCGAATCCACGAGGGATGAGGGAGCTGCAAGGTGTTCTTCGACATAGGACCCCTCGAGCTGGTCGCGCTCGTCATCCTCGCCGTGCTCATCTTCGGGCCGGAGAAACTGCCCAAGGTGATCCAGGATGTCGCCGGGTTCATCCGCAAGGTGCGCGCGTTCTCCGACAACGCCAAGGAGGACATCCGCTCCGAGCTGGGGCCGGAGTTCAAGGACTTCGAGTTCGACGACCTGAACCCCAAGAACTTCGCGCGCAAGCACCTCCTCGACGAGGACGATCTCGGCATCAAGGAGATCCGCAACGGCTTCGACTTCCGCAAGGACGTGGCGGATGTCACGGACGCCGTGAACGGCAGCGAGAGCAGCGGCGCGAACGGCTCCTCCGGCAGCGGCGGCAGCAGGAACGGCGGCCGCGCGAACCTGCGGAAGGGCGAGGGCACGGGCGTGGCGACGTCCGACCCGCTCAGCAAGGAGCGCCCGGTGAGCGGGCCGCGGAGCGAGCCGCCGCCCTTCGACGCCGACGCCACCTGAGCCTCTCGGTTCACGCCGCGCACCGCTCGCACCATCTGCCTCATCGGCTTCACCTGAGAGGCGCATCTCACGTCCCCGATGTCGGTCCGATGTTTGGTCAAGCCCGTAACCGAGACCGCGTGTGGCTATCCTCCCTGTGTCCGGGGTTCGCCGTCCGAGGGGGGCAGGCTGCCCGTGGCACAGGGCAATGAGGAGGCGTCGCGCAGATGGAGACGACGAGTCGGGTGGCCGGGGAACCCGGGCCCGCCGTGCCGGAGGAATCCGGTGCAGAGCGGGCGATGGACGGGTTCTTGACGGCTTCCTTTCCGTGGTACGGCCTCGATGAGGCGTTCACCGGCCCGCGCTGGCTGATGCAGGTCGGCTCGACGGCGGACGGCACGGTCGAGCATGGTTCGACGGGTCACGGCGAGGTCCCCTCGCTCAAGGTGGAGGCCAATCCGGAGAACCAGCGTTTCGCGGTCACGGTCACGGTCGCCAGCCGTCCCGTACGGCGCAGTGCGGACGGGACGGGCGTGCTGGAGGCCACCTCGGTCTCCACGGCGGCGTGGCTCGCGGGTTCGGGTCTGCTGTCGTGCACGTGGCCGCAGGAGATGGAACGCGGACTGCGGCAGGACTGGCTCGACCAGCAGACCGGGGTGGCCTGGGAACTCGCAGACGACCTGGGTGGCACCGGCTGGTCCACGCTGACCCTGCCGGTGGACGGTGTCCCGACGGCCTTCCACTACCGCGAGTCCGAGTACGGGTGGGTACTCGCGGGCGCGGCGCAGGAAGGCGTGCACATCGGGGCGTACGGGCGGGGGATGAGCGCGTACGGCCTGGGCTTCGCCGTCGTCAAGGACATCACCGCCTATCAGCGGGAGGGTGAGGGCTCCGGCCCGCAGCGCTGACAGGCACGTGAGCCACGTAAGGGGCGCCCTCCCTGGAGAGGGCGCCCCTTACGCATGGCCGCGACCGCCTCTGGGGCGGCCCGCACGGCCGGCGGCCGTACGGCTCAGAACTTGTTGCTCGGCGTGAGACCGAGTGACATTCCCGACAGACCGCGCTGCCTGGCGCCGATCTTGTCCGCCACGGACCGCAGGGCCGCGCCCGCGGGGGAGTCCGGGTCGCTCAGCACCACCGGTTTGCCCTCGTCGCTGCCCTCGCGCAGCCGCAGGTCGATCGGGATGCCGCCCAGCACCGGAACGTCGGCGCCGGTGGTCTTCGTCAGGCCCTCCGCGACGCGCCGGCCGCCGCCCGTACCGAAGACGTCGATCATCTCGTCACAGTGGGGGCAGGGCATCCCCGACATGTTCTCGATCACACCGACGATCTTCTGGTGGGTCTGCACGGCGATGGAGCCCGCGCGTTCGGCGACCTCCGCGGCGGCCTGCTGCGGCGTGGTCACGACGAGGATCTCGGCGCTGGGCACGAGCTGCGCGACGGAGATGGCGATGTCGCCCGTTCCGGGGGGCAGGTCGAGCAGCAGTACGTCCAGGTCGCCCCAGTAGACGTCCGCGAGGAACTGCTGGAGCGCGCGGTGGAGCATGGGGCCGCGCCAGACCACCGGAGCGTTGCCCGGCGTGAACATGCCGATCGAGATGACCTTCACACCGTGTGCCGACGGCGGCATGATCATGTCCTCGACCTGTGTGGGCCGCCCGTCGGTGCCCAGCATCCGGGGGATCGAGTGGCCGTAGATGTCGGCGTCGACGACGCCGACCTTCTGGCCCTCGGCGGCCAGCGCCGCCGCGAGGTTCACGGTCACCGAGGACTTGCCGACACCGCCCTTGCCGGAGGCCACGCAGTAGACGCGCGTCAGCGATCCCGGCTGCGCGAAGGGAACTTCACGCTCTGCCTTGCCGCCGCGCAGCGAGGAGGCCAGCTCGCGCCGCTGCTCGTCGCTCATCACATCGAGTTCGACGCCGACGCGGGTGACGCCCGCGACGCCCTGAACGGCCTCGGTCACGTTGGCGGTGATCGTCTCGCGCAGGGGACAGCCGGAGACCGTGAGGTAGATCCCCACGTCGACGCCGCCGTCGGGCGCGATGTCGATCGATTTGACCATGCCGAGATCGGTGACGGGCCGGTGGATCTCCGGGTCGTTCACCGTCGCGAGGGCGGCGCGTACCGCGTCCTCGGTGGGAGCGGTCGCTGCGGGAACCCCCTCTTGTGCGGAGTCCGGGGGAGTGTCGGTAGCCATGCCGAAATGGTACGGCCGTGCCGCCGTACGCCCGAAGGCGCGGGGAGTCTGAGCGGTCACATCTGATCGTCCGGGCCCCGGCGTGCCTCCCGCGCCTCCGCCGTCCCGTGACCGGGGGGCTGCTGCCGGGGGTGTTCGAGGTCCTTGACCAGCTCCTGCAGTTCGGAGCGGATCCAGTCGCGGGTGGCGACCTCGCCGAGCCCCATGCGCAGCGAGGCGATCTCGCGGGTCAGGAACTCGGTGTCGGCGATGCTGCGCTCGTTCTGCTGGCGGTCCTGTTCGAGATTGACCCTGTCGCGGTCGGCCTGGCGGTTCTGCGCGAGGAGGATCAGCGGCGCCGCGTAGGACGCCTGCAGCGACAGCGCGAGGGTCAGGAAGATGAACGGGTACTCGTCGAAGCGCAGCGGCGCCGGGAGCAGTACGTTCCAGGCGATCCAGACCGCGACGACGAACGTCATCCAGACGATGAAGCGGCCCGTGCCCAGGAAGCGTGCGATCTCCTCGGACAGCCGCCCGAAGGCGTCCGGGTCGTACTCCGGGAGCAGCCGGCGGCGCGGGGCGCGCGGCACGTCCAGCCGGCCGCGGCTGTTCCGTTCCCGTTCCCGCTCGCGTTCCCTCTCCCGTTCGCGCTCCCGGTCCCTGTCCCGGCCCCGTTCAGCGGCCATGGGGTGCGACTCCCTCCGCGTTCGTTCCGCCCCCACCGGGAAGCCCCCGCGCCGCGTCCTCGCGCCAGTCGTCGGGCAGCAGGTGGTCGAGCACGTCGTCGACCGTGACGGCGCCCAGCAGATGCCCGTCCTCGTCGACGACGGGCGCCGCCACGATGTTGTACGTCGCCAGGTAGCTGCTCACCGACGGCAGCGTCGTCTCCGGCGGCAGCGGACGCAGGTCCGTGTCGACGATCGAACCGACGAGCGTGAAGGGCGGGTCGCGCAGCAGCCGCTGGAAGTGCACGACGCCCAGGTACTTCCCCGTCGGGGTCTCGTCCGGGGGACGGCACACGAAGACCTGCGCGGCGAGCGGCGCGGACAGGTCCTGGTTGCGCACCCGTGCGAGCGCGAGCGCGACGGTGTCGTCGGGCTGGAGCACGATGGGCTCCGTCGTCATCATGTTGCCTGCCGTGCCCTCCTCGTACGACAGCAGCCGCCGTACCGGGGCCGCGTCCTGGGGCCGCATGAGTTGCAGCAGGCGTTCCTTGTCGGGTTCGGGCAGCTCGGAGAGGAGATCGGCGGCGTCGTCCGGGTCCATCGCCTCCAGGACGTCCGCGGCGCGTTCGTCACGCAGTTCGTCGAGGATCTCGATCTGGTCGTCCTCGGGCAGTTCCTCCAGTACGTCCGCCAGACGGTCGTCGTCGAGCGCCGCCGCGACCTCGACCCGGCGTTTTGCCGTCAGGTGGTGCAGGGTGTTGGCGATGTCTGCCGGGCGCATGCGCTCGAACGTGGCGAGCAGTGTGGCCGCGCCCTGTTCCTTCTCCTCCAGCGCGAAACCGGAGACGGCGGACCACTCGACGGTCAGGGTCTCCCCGCGCCGTCTGAGCGCACCTCCCTTACCGCGCCGCATGCGGCGTACGAACACCTTGTCGATCTGCCAGTCGCGCCGGGCCGGGAGCTGCTGCATCCCCACGTCCAGGACGGTGACCTGCTCACCGGTCTCCACCAGGGTCACGCGGCGGTCCAGCAGCTCGCCCAGAACCAGCGTCTCCGCGGGCCGCTGTTCGAAGCGCCGCATGTTCACGACGCCGGTGGTGATGACCTGGCCGGACTCCACGCCCGTCACCCTCGTCATGGGTAGGAAGACCCGCCGCCGGCTGACCACCTCGACGACCAGCCCCAGCACGCCCGGCGCCCGCTCACGGCCCGGCCGGGACTCACCCGGGCCGGGCAGCATGACGACGACGTCGCGCACCCGCCCGACCTGATCGCCGTTGGGGTCGAAGACGGCGATGCCGGAGAGGTGCGAGACGAAGACCCGGGAGGCGCCTGCGGCCATCTGTCGGGGCCCTCCTCATCCGTCCGCGATCCGGTGCATCCGCACTCTTTGCCGGGTTCAGCCTAGCCTGGCGGGTCGCTGTGAGACCGTGCGCGATGGTCCGGACGGCTGCCGTCCGCAACGGGGTACGACCCCCGGTAAGGTGCGGTTCCCCGGTCCGATCTCCAGGAGGTTGCCGACGTGGTTGGATGCGCCCGCACGCGACGGAGGGCGACCCTGTCAGGGGTCCTCTGCGTGGGTCTCACAGCGGCCCTGGCCGCATGTGGGAGCAGCGATCCGGACGAGGGGACCAACGGGGTCGGCAAGCTGTCCGCCGCGCGTATCGAGAAGAGAGCCCGGGCCGCGGCGGAGAAGGCCGACGCGGTCGAACTGTCGGGCAACGTCGTCAGCAAGGGCGTCAACTACCGCCTGAAGATGCGGCTCAAGCAGGACGGTGCCACCGGCAAGGTCTCCAGGGGCGGTTCGACGTTCGCTCTGCTGCGCGTCGCCGAGGACCTCTACCTCAAGGCGGACGCCGACTTCTGGGCCCGGCAGGAGAAGGGCGGCGAGGAGCCGTCCAAGGCGGACGTGGAGGCAGCGGGCAAGCTGGAGGGGAAGTATGTGCGCGTGCCGCCCGGCGATCCGGCCTACAAGCAGCTGAGCGGCTTCGCGGACATGCGTGTGCTGCTGGAGGGTCTGCTGGCGATGCACGGGAAGCGTGCGACCGGCGAGCGGGGTGAGGTCGGCGGCGTACGGACCGTCCGCGTCACCGCGGGGGAGGGGAGCGGCGGCACCCTCGACGTCTCGCTGATCGGTGCTCCCTACCCGATGCGGGTGGAGCGCGGCGGCGGTGCCGGCACGCTCGAACTCGACGACTGGAACAAGGACTTCGAGCTGAAGGCTCCGGCGAAGGACCAGGTCGTCGACTACGGCAGGAAGATAGCCGCGAGCCGGGGCTGAGCCTGTCCGGGCCCGGCGGCACGTCCCGGCCGGCGTGTGCGGTGTGTGCGGCGCTTGCGGGGTCAGGAATCCGCCCGGCGCCGCCTGCGGAAGAGGAGTCTGGGCAGCGCAGCGGGAATCCGCCGCCGCGTCGTCGCGCGAGTGGGCAGCGGCACCGCCGCGTGTGACCCGTCGGGCATGGTGCCGGGCTGCTGTACGGGCGCACCTGCGGGCTCCAGCCGCAGCACCCGGCACTCCCGTGCCCAACGCTCCGCCACGGTCTGGAAGTCGGGCGCGTTGAGCCGCTTGCCCCGCAGCTCCGCGACCGCCGCTTCCCAGCGTTCGTCCCGCGGGGGCAGTTCGACCACGCGGGCGGGCCAGACCACGAGCCGTCCGCCCTTGTCCTTGCTGCGCACGCTGACGGTCGCCGTGCCGCCGTGCGTCAAGCCGAGCCCGTCCAGGGGCTGTTCCAGCGGTCCGCCGCCGACGAGACAGACGGCACCGTCGTGCCACACGTGCCACAGCGAACGCGCCGGGCCCTCGGGCCCGCGCACCCAGACGAGGCCGGACTTCTTGCTGGCCTCCTCGACGAGGGCCTGATCGAGAAGCGTCATGCGGGCAGGCTACCGGGCACGGCCCGCCCCGGGGTGCCGAGGCCGGCGGGCGTCGCGGGCCGTGCCGTCAACGCCGGGCGTCAACGGAGCCGCCCGGTGTCACCGTTCAGAGCCACCCGTTCCGCTTGAAGCCCCGGTAGATGGCGACACAGATCGTCGCGGTGACGGCCATCACTGTCGGATAGCCGTATTTCCAGTGCAGTTCAGGCATGTAGTCGAAGTTCATCCCGTAGATGCCCGCGATCATGGTGGGAACCGCGAAGATGGCGGCCCATGACGTGATCTTGCGCATGTCCTCGTTCTGGGTGACCGTCGCCTGCGCGAGGTTGGCCTGGAGGATCGAGTTGAGCAGGTCGTCGAAGCCGAGCACCTGCTCGTTCACCCGCGTCAGATGGTCGGCGACATCGCGGAAGTACTTCTGGATCTCCGGGTCGATCACGTGCATCGGACGCTCACTCACCAGCTGCATCGGCCGCAGCAGCGGCGACACCGCGCGCTTGAACTCCAGCACCTCCCGCTTGAGCTGGTAGATGCTGGAGGCGTCGCCCCCGCGCCGCCCGTTGCCCGCGCTGTTGGAGAAGACCTCGATCTCCACCTCGTCGATGTCGTCCTGCACGGCGTCGGCCACCGCGAGATACCCGTCCACGGTCTGGTCGGCGATGGCGTGGAGCACGACCGAGGGGCCCTTGGCGAGCAGTTCCGTGTCGTCCTCCATGCGGTGCCGCAGCGCACGCAGCGAACCCTGGCCGCCGTGCCGGACGGTGATGATGTAGTCCCGGCCGGTGAAGCACATCACCTCGCCGGTCTCCACCACCTGGCTGGTGGCCGTGAGTTCCGCGTGCTCCACGTAGTGGATGGTCTTGAAGACGGTGAAGACGCTGTCGTCGTAACGCTCCAGCTTCGGCCGCTGGTGCGCGTGCACCGCGTCCTCGACGGCCAGGGGGTGCAGGCCGTACTCCGTGGCGATGCCGGAGAACTCCTGCTCGGTCGGCTCGTGCAGACCGATCCACACGAACTCGCGGCCCTCGCTGGCGCGCACCCGGCGCAGCGCCTCGCCGGGGCTCGAATGGGCACTGACGCGCTGCCCGTCGCGGTAGACGGCGCAGTCGACGACCGCGGTGCCCGCGGCGTCGGTACGGGTGTTCTCGTAGAGGTGTGCCGAACGGCCGCCCTTGCGCAGGGACGGGCGTACGGCGGCGCGCAGGTCTCGGATCATCGACATGCTGGCTCCTCGTGGATGCCACGCCGTCGTCCGGTCAGTGCTGCCCGGAATGTGGGCCTACGGCCCCCGCGGGGACGCGGGAGTGCGGAGGTCTGCAAAGCGGGTAGCGCTCGGGGCCGGCCCGGACGGCGTCGGCTGGTTCGCAGTCGGACGGGATGGAGCGGAACTCGGGCGCTCTTCCCTCGCGCGGACCCGGTGGAAAAGAGGCCCCCCTGAGGTTTGGCCGGTGAACCGGCCGGGGAGAGGGGCGTTCAGGAGCGGGGACGCGGTGGCGTGACGGAAGAGCAGTTGGTACTGCACGGTCGACTCGTATCCATGTCAGTCCCACCTCCTCCGGCCGGTCTCCCTTGGGAGACGGTTCGCATGCCTGACCAGCAGCCAACGGTAACACCGCTCAGAGGCCCCTGAGTCCGTTGCGGCCGCCGGGGCCGGCACTTTGCCGGGTCCTTACGCGTCTATCCTCGCGCCATGGCTGACGTATCGAAACTTGTGGAGGCACGGCTGCGTTCGGCTCTGGGCGAGCCCGACGCCCGGGCGTCGGTGACCTTCCTCGGTACCGAGCGCATCGACGTGCTGCGCTTCCTGGACGGCGACATCGCGAGGTACGCCACGCTCGGAATGTCGGCCGCCCCCATGACCGACCCGGCAGCCGTGCTCGCCGACCCCGAGACCGGCCCGCGCGCCGAACTGCTCCTGTCCGTGCGGGCGGGCACCGCCGAGACCGACAAGGTGCTGCGCCCGCTGGCCGTGCTCGCGGCCTCCCCCCAGGTCGAGGGGGTCGTGGTGGCGCCCGGCGCCTCGCTCGACGTGGGTGGACCGCTCTGGCCCGGTGCGCCCTTCACATCCGTACTGGTGGCCGAACCGGGCGGTCTCGTAGAGGACTTGGAACTGGACGCGCCTCTGGACCCGGTGCGCTTCATGCCGCTGCTGCCGATGACGCCGAACGAGGCGGCCTGGAAGCGGGCGCGGGGAGCGGCCGCGCTGGAGGAGCGGTGGCTGCGCCACGGCACGGATCTGCGCGACCCGCTGCGCGCGTCGGTGCCGCTGGCCGACTGACGGTGCCGCTGCCCGGCCGGTGCGGACCGGTACGGACCGTGCGGACCGATACGCATCGGCACGGATGATGCACCTGAGGCGCGGGAGGCGGCAGTTTTGCGTCGCAGGACCGCCGAGGGTCGCTCCCCGGCCAACTTCGGGCAGGTGATCCTTGACGTGGGCGCGGGCGGGGAGGACCGTTGTGCCCCATGAGGGGCGAACCCAGTTGCCCGAAATGCGGTGGCCGGGTGCGGGCGCCCGGACTCTTCGCCGACTCCTGGCAATGCGACATGCACGGCACGGTCCACCCGCTCCAGCCTGTCGTCCCCCCGAGCGTCGAAGCCCTCGCCGTCGTCGTCGGACGTACGAAGGTGCCCGTGTGGATGCCCTGGCCGCTGCCGGTCGGCTGGCTCTTCTCCGGCGTCGCCTGCGCGGGCGACGACCGCAGCGGTGGACGGGCCACGGCCGTCGCCTGTTCCGGGCCGGGACCGCTCGGGGGCATGGGGGAACTCATCCTGGTGGCCGAGGAGCTGGGGGTGGGTCTCGGCGCGCGGTACGCCGGTGTGGACGGCCCCGACCCGGGTGAGGGCATGTGCGTCGACAAGGCGCCACCCGTCAAGGTGCTGGCGGCGGGACGGCCCACGCCGCTGTGGAACGTGACGGGGGCGTCGAGCGACCGCGCGGTCTTCGCGGGCGAGGCGTGCGGCCTGTGGCTGTGGGCGATCGTCTGGCCGGAGCAGTCCGGACTGCTGATGTACGACGAACTGGTCCTCACGGACCTGCGTGACGCCGGCGCGGAGGTCGACCTGCTGCCGTGCGGCACGCTCTCGTCGCGCATCCTGTCCTGACCGTCCTCCGTCTCCCCACTCCCGTCTCCCCGCTCCCGCATCGGCTCTGCGCCCTCCGTGCCTGCGGCCCTCCTCCACCCTCCGTCCGCGGGCACCGGACGCTTCCCCGCGCCCCGCCGCCGGCCCGTGGCGCGACGGGCGGCCGAACAGCCGCGGAGGTGGGCGGAGGAGGCACAGCGGGGACGGCTATCCTGAGAGCACCCCCTGCCGCCGTCCGTCCCCGTCCCTGGCTGGAGTCCGCCCCGTGCGCATCGACCTGCACACCCACTCCACGGCTTCGGACGGCACCGACACCCCGGCCGAACTCGTACGCAACGCGGGCGCCTCCGGCCTCGACGTCGTCGCACTCACGGACCACGACACCGTCTCGGGCCACGAGGCCGCAGCAGCGGCGCTGCCCCCGGGACTCACCCTGGTCACCGGTGCCGAGCTGTCCTGCCGGCTGGAGGGCGTCAGCCTGCACATGCTGGCCTACCTCTTCGACCCCGCGGAGCCCGAACTCGCCCGCGAGCGCGAACTCGTGCGGGACGACCGCGTCCCCCGCGCCCGCAGCATGGTCGGCAAGCTGCGCGAACTGGGCGTCCCCGTGACGTGGGAGCGCGTCGCCGAGATCGCCGGGGACGGCTCGGTCGGACGCCCCCACATCGCGACCGCCATGGTGGAGGCGGGTGCCGTCGCCACCGTTTCGGACGCCTTCACCGAGGAGTGGATCGCGGACGGGGGCAGGGCGCACGCGGAGAAACACGAGCTCGACCCCTTCGACGCGCTGCGCCTGATCAAGGGGGCGGGCGGTGTCGCCGTGTTCGCCCACCCGCTCGCGGTCAAACGCGGCCAGTGCGTGCCGGAGAGCGCCGTCGCGAACCTGGCCGCCGCGGGTCTCGACGGGATCGAGGCCGACCACATGGACCACGATCCGGCCACGCGCGCCCGGCTGCACGGCCTGGCCGCCGACCTCGGGCTGCTGGCCACGGGCTCCAGCGACTACCACGGAAGCCGCAAGGAGTGCCGCCTCGGCGAGTACACCACCGACCCGGAGGTGTACGCCGAGATCGCCGCACGGGCCACCGGCGCCGCGCCCGTCACGGCGCCCGAGAAGGGTCTGTGAAGGGCTGACACGGAGGGGCAGCTGCTGCCCGCCGGAGGTTCCCGTGCCCGTCGGAGGGTCTGGGGGTCCACGCCCCGTCACGCCCGTCCGGTCCGTCACGCCCGTCCTCACCCCGCGACGTCCCCGACTCTTCCCCCTTCCCCCGCTCTGTCCGTACCTCTCTCCCTTCCTCCCCATCCCCGCCTCCCGTACGGCCGCGCGCCGTGGGGGCCTGACAGCAAGGCATCGCCGTGTTCGACTTCGCACTCTTCGGGTCCGTGTTCATCACCCTGTTCGTGATCATGGACCCGCCCGGGATCACACCGATCTTCCTCGCACTCACCTCCGGCCGGCCGGTCAAGGTGCAGCGCAGGATGGCTCTCCAGGCGACAGCCGTGGCGTTCGGCGTCATAGCCGTCTTCGGCCTGTGCGGGAAGCAGATACTCGACTACCTGCACGTCTCCGTGCCCGCCCTGATGGTCGCCGGGGGGCTGCTGCTCCTGCTCGTCGCCCTGGACCTGCTGACGGGGAAGGCCGACGAGCCGTCCCAGACGAAGGAGGTCAACGCGGCCCTCGTCCCGCTCGGCATGCCGCTGCTGGCCGGGCCCGGTGCCATCGTCTCCGTCATCCTGGCCGTGCAGCGCGCGGACGGCGCCGGCGGTCACCTCTCGGTGTGGGCGGCGATCTTCGCGATCCATCTGGCGCTGTGGCTGGTGATGCGCTACTCGCTGCTGGTCATCCGGGTCATCAAGGACGGCGGTGTGGTGCTCGTCACACGGCTGTCCGGCATGCTGCTCTCGGCGATCGCGGTGCAGCAGATCGCCAACGGCGTCAGGCAGTTCATCACCGGGGCGTGACGCGCGTCAGCCGGGGGCCGCGTTCCAGAACTCCGTGAGCGCGCGGGCCGTCTCCTGCGGGTCCTCCGCGTTCGGAGAGTGCCCGGCCCCGGCCACGACCGTACGCGCGGCGCCCAGCCGCACGGCCATCTCGTCCAACAGGGGTACGGGCCAGGCGTAGTCGACCGAGCCGGACAGCACATGCACGGGAAGCGGCACCCGCCCGGAGTCCGTGCCGGAGACGGCCGCCGCGAGTTCGGCGACGCGGTCCGGCTCCGCGATCAACTGCTGCGCCGTCGCGGACAGCTGTTCCGGCACATGCGCCATCCACCGTCTGTGCAGGAACTCCGCAACCTCGGCGGGCGTCTGCTCATCGGCCGCCTCGACGGGATCCAGCTCGCGCATCGCCTGCCAGACCTCCTCCATCGTCATCACCGGCAGCGCGCCCAACAGCAGTTTCAGACGGTGCTGTTGGCCGCTGGAAACGGCCGCGGGCCCGCTGCTCATGAGAGTGAGGGACGCGAAGGGCCCGACGTCGCGCAGCACGCTCGTCCGGGCGATGAGACCGCCGAGGGAGTGCCCCAGCAGATGCACCCGCGGCCGCCGGCCCTCGCCGCCGTCCCCGCCGCTGCGGCCCTGCCGCAGTGCGTCCGTCAGTGCCAGTACGTCCCGGGCGAGCTCGGTCTGCGCGTACGCCTGCTCGCTGCGCGGCCCGTCCGTCTCGTACTGACCACGCCCGTCGACGGCCACGGCCCGGTAGCCGGCGTCGGCGAGAGGCTGCAGCAGGGCGATGAAGTCTTCCTTGCTGCCGGTGAAGCCGGGCACCAGCAGCGCCGTGCCCAGACGGGCCTCACCCCCGTCGAGTACCGCGAACTCGCCGCGCGCGGTGGGCAGTCGGTACGCGCGGGCCGACGACGGCAGTTCGAGGAAGGGCGGCTTGCTCATGTGAGGACGCTACCGCCTGACCGCCCCGGCGACCGCTCCTGGCGAGACGGGCGGGCCGGACGGCACGACGGCGCGACGGCGCAGGCCCGGTGGGCGGGAACGGCGCACCGGGCGGGGCCCGGCGGCCTCTCGGATCTCCCGAGAGCCCGCCGGGCCCTGTCGTTCGTCCCGCCGTGCGGCCGTGGACCGGTCGCGGCGACGGATCAGCTGTCCGGGGTGGCCTTGCCCTGCGATGCCGCCTTCGTGCTGCCGCTCCGCGTCCGCGTGCGGCGCCGGCGCGGCCGGTCGGCGCTCTCGCCGGACACTTCCGGCGCCGCCTGTCCCTGCGGCCGGCGGTCGGTGGCGGTCGCGGTGGCCGCGCTCTTCTCGGCGGCCGCGGAAGTCCCCTCCTGCGTACTGGAGGCCGCACCGCTGCCACCACGCGTACGGCGGCGACGGCGGGGCTTGCGTGCACCCGGGTCCTCGCCCGTCGCGGACGGTGTGACCGCGGAGCCGTCCGCCGCATCGGACGCTGTGCTGTTCGCCGTGCCGTCCGCGCCGTCCGCGCCGACCGGTTCGCCGTTGCGCGTACGGCGGCGCTGGCGCGGGGGCCGGGTCCGCCGGGGCCGCGCGGCTTCCTCGGCCTGGCCGTCGCCGCGGCCGCCCCGGCCGCGTCCGGGGCTGCGCCCCGTCTCGCCCAGGTCCTCGACCTGCTCGGCCGACAGCCCCGCACGCGTACGCTCGTTGCGCGGCAGGACACCCTTGGCGCCCGAGGGGATGCCCAGCGCTCCGAAGAGGTGCGGGGAGGTGGAGTAGGTCTCCTCCGGGTCCGGAAGGCTCAGCTCCAGAGCCTTGTTGATCAGCTGCCACCGGGGGATGTCGTCCCAGTCGACGAGCGTCACAGCCGTACCCGAAGCGCCCGCACGGCCCGTGCGTCCGATGCGGTGGAGGTAGGTCTTCTCGTCCTCCGGGGTCTGGTAGTTGATGACGTGCGTCACGTTGTCGACGTCGATGCCGCGCGCGGCAACGTCCGTGCAGACCAGCACATCGACCTTGCCGTTGCGGAACGCGCGCAGCGCCTGCTCGCGCGCGCCCTGACCGAGGTCGCCGTGCACCGCGCCGGCCGCGAAGCCGCGCCGCGTGAGCTGGTCGGCGACATCGGCGGCGGTCCGCTTCGTACGGCAGAAGACCATCGCGAGCTGGCGGCCCTCGGCCTGCAGGATGCGGGCCACCATCTCCTGCTTGTCCATGGAGTGGGCACGGAAGGCGTGCTGCTCGGTGTTGGCCACGGTCTGGCCCACGTCGTCCGGCTCGGAGGCACTGATGTGCGTGGGCCGGCTCATGTACCGGCGGGCGAGGGAGATGACCTGGCCGGGCATGGTCGCGGAGAAGAGCATGGTCTGCCGCTTGACCGGCAGCATCTGGATGATCTTCTCGACGTCCGGGAGGAATCCCAGGTCGAGCATCTCGTCGGCCTCGTCCAGGACGAGCGTGCGCACGTCCGAGAGCCGCAGCTTCTTCTGGCCCGCGAGGTCGAGCAGCCGGCCGGGGGTGCCGACGACGACGTCGACGCCCTTCTTGAGGGCCTCGACCTGCGGCTCGTAGGCCCGGCCGCCGTAGATCGGCACGACACGCACGTTGCGCACCTTGCCGGCCGTCAGCAGGTCGTTCGTGACCTGCTGGCACAGCTCACGCGTCGGGACGACGATGAGGGCCTGGGGGGAGTCGGTGAGCAGCTCCGGTGCGGCCCGGCCGTGCTCGACGTCGGCGGGCACGGTGACGGCCTCGAGGAGCGGAAGGCCGAAGCCCAGCGTCTTGCCGGTGCCGGTCTTCGCCTGGCCGATGACGTCGCCGCCGGCGAGGGCGACGGGGAGGGTCATCTCCTGGATGGGGAAAGGGGTACTGATGCCGACGGCCTCGAGGGCCTCGGCGGTCTCGGAGAGGATCCCGAGATCTCGGAAAGTCTTGGTGGACAGGATGCTGGCCTCTTCTGTGTGACGCGCGAGGAGGCGGCGAGGAGGGTCGTACCGCAGATTCCGGAGGCGGCGTCTTGCCGGCCCGCCGGACTGTGCGGGACCACTGGCTCTCGCTCAAGCGCACTTCACGCGAGCGGTCCCCCATGGTCACGGGACGTGTGGGGATCACGCGCCACGTGGAGGGCGGTCGGGTCGGAGCCGATCGGGCCTCCGACCGGGCATCCGCAGTCTTGCGTACATGCGTCCCGCCGCATACGGCGGGAGCCAATATCACTGTACCCCGGATCCGCGCATGTGTACCGGGGCGATTGTTGTGTACGGGTTCCCTGAGGTGCGTCAGGCGCGAACCGGGGGCTTCCGGGCCAGGTGAGGACGGCTATCGTGCACAGCATGGAGACGCCTGAGAAGACCCCCGCCGAGCAGACCGGTACCGCCACCCAGGACTGGGCAGCGGCCTCCGCCGACCCGACCTACCGTGCGGCCGTCGTTGACCTCCTGGGGGCCCTGGCATACGGGGAGCTCGCCGCCTTCGAACGCCTGGCGGAGGACGCGAAGCTGGCACCCACCCTCGCCGACAAGGCGGAGCTGGCTTCCATGGCCTCCGCGGAGTTCCAGCACTACGCGCAGCTGCGGGAGCGGCTCACGGTCATCGACGCCGATCCGACCGAGGCCATGCAGCCCTTCGCGGCGCCCCTGGACGAGTTCCACCGCCAGACCGCGCCCTCGGACTGGCTGGAAGGGCTGATCAAGGCGTACGTCGGGGACTCCATCGCCTCGGACTTCTACCGCGAGGTGGCCGCCCGCCTGGACTCCGACACCCGTGCACTGGTGCTGGGGGTGCTGGACGACACCGGGCACTCCAGCTTCGCGGTGGAGAAGGTGCGTGCCGCCATCGAGGCCGACCCCAGGGTCGGCGGACGGCTCGCGCTGTGGGCGCGGCGGCTGATGGGGGAGGCCCTCTCGCAGGCGCAGCGCGTGGTCGCGGACCGGGACGCGCTCTCGACGATGCTGGTGGGCGGCCTTGCGGACGGTTTCGACCTGGCGGAGGTGGGGCGGATGTTCTCCCGGATCACCGAGGCGCACACCAAGCGGATGGCGGCGCTGGGTCTGGCCGCGTGACGGCCCGCTGAATTCGCGGCCCTTCTGACGCCCGGACGAGGGACAGATGACTGAGCGTCGGGCTTGACCGCGGGTCGTGGCGTCCGGCCACTGCTCAGGCGCCGGGAGGGCCCGCGACGTTCGCCGGCAGACCGGCGGCCGGGCGGGCCTTCTCGACGATCAGCAGTGAGAGGATCGCCACACTCACCACGGCCGCGACCGGCAGCGTCACAAGAGGATGACCCCCGCCCACGGCGATCCGGCAGACGACACCGCCCAGCAGCGCGGCTGCCGGGCCCGTGGTGAGTACGAGGGGACGGCTCGGGAGCCGCTCGGGCAGCTGCCGGACCGCGGCGTATGCGATGACGAGTCCGAGGAACGCGGAGCCGAGTGCCTCCCAGATCACGGGACCTCCTCGGGGGTGGGCGACCGGGCGGGTCGGCTGTGAAGGTCGGTCGTTCCCGTACTCCCCTTGTGAAGCACACGTGAAACGACGGCCCCCCGAAAGATTCGGGAAGCCGCCGCCGTGTGGTGCGTGTGCCTCGGACGGACCCTCAGATGGTGCCGAATCCCACCTTGCGGCCGGTGTGTTCACCGATCTCGACGTAGGCGACGCGTTCCGCGGGAACGAGGATCCTGCGGCCGTGCTCGTCCGCGAGACTGATCATTTTCGAGCCGCCCTCGGCCAGTGCGGCCGAGACCACGCTCTCGACTTCGTCGGGAGACTGCTTGCTCTCGAAGACGATCTCGCGGGGCGCCTGCTGCACGCCGATCTTGACCTCCACGGCTATGTCCCTCCGAACGGTCAGTTGCTTACGCGGTCAGCCGCGCTGTACGAAGCACACATTAGCCGGACACGGACGCGCTGCGGCGCCCTGCCTCCCACGCCCGCAGCGAACACGCGCACGGGGCCCCGCGGACGGCGGCCTCGCGAACGGCGAACGCGCGCACTGATGAGTGCGCGCACAGCGAGAGCACGCACAGCGAACACGCGGCGCCCGTCGGCGCCGCGTGTCATGGAGCGTGCGTCACTGCATCGGGAAGCCGGCGATCCCCCGCCAGGACAGGGAGGAGATCAGCTTCGCAGCGGCGTCGCGCGGGATGGGCCTGCCGGAGCCGAGCCAGTAGCGGGCGGTGATCTGTGCCATCCCGCACAGGCCCACCGCGAGCAGCATCGCCTGGTCGCGCGGCTGCTTGGTGTCCTCGGCGATGACCTCGCTGACCGCCTCGGCGCAGTCCAGGCTGACCTTGTCGACCCGCTCGCGGACGGCGGGCTCATTGGTGAGGTCGGACTCGAAGACGAGCCGGAAGGCGCCGCCCTCGTTCTCGACGTAAGCGAAGTAGGCGTCCATCGTGGCCGCCACCCGCTGCTTGTTGTCCGTCGTCGAGGCGAGCGCGGTGCGCACCGCCTGGAGCAGTGATTCGCAGTGCTGGTCCAGCAGTGCGAGATAGAGGTCGAGTTTGCCCGGGAAGTGCTGGTAGAGAACGGGTTTGCTGACACCTGCCCGGTCGGCGATGTCGTCCATGGCCGCTGAGTGGTAGCCCTGGGCGACGAAGACCTCCTGAGCTGCTCCCAGCAACTGGTTGCGTCGGGCCCGGCGCGGCAGGCGCGTGCCGCGTGGGCGCGCCTCGGTTTGGTCGATGGCTGACACGCCGCCTCCCTGATCAGTTCTGTGCGCGGTATGCGCTGCGCCCGCCATCGTACTTTTGGGTAACCGAGCTGTGACTCCTGCGGGCCGATTATTTCAGCGGGCAGAAGGCACAACGGGCGCGTTATCGGTACTCATCCTCGTTCAGTTCCACCACTCGCGCCTGCTCGGCGGCGTCCGCGGGGTCGACCTCGGGGTCGCCCCGGCCTGTGATCGGCGCCTCCCGCTGGCGGAGCAGGTCGGCCTGCTGCTCGGCGGCGTCCTCAGGCGGAGTCTCGATTCCGGCGTTCCCCTCGGCCGGCTCCTCCTCGTAGGTGTCCTCGTAGTCTTCGGGATCGATCGGTGCATCAGGCATGCTCGCTCGCCTTTCCAGTCAGGACGCCTCTTATTCGAGGCTACGACTCGACCGCGCCGTCGTGTGACGGCGAACACATGGGGAGTCGCGTGATCGTCTCGTAACATTGCCACATGTCGTCGACCGATGAACCGGGAGTGCCAGGCCCCGCCGAAGCGGTTCCGCCCGCCGGAGTCCCCGCGGCGCACGACGGGGAGGTTCTGCGCACCGTCTCACTGCCCGGCCTGACGCTGAACGTCCGCTCGCGGCCCCCGGAGCGCGAGGGCCTGCCGCCCGCCGTGTACGTGCACGGACTGGGCGGCTCCTCTCTGAACTGGTCGGCTCTGATGCTCGAACTCGCCGGTGACGTGGACAGCGAGGCGGTCGACCTCCCCGGCTTCGGCCTGTCCCCGCCGCCCGACGACGGCAACTACTCGGTCTCCGGGCACGCCCGCGCCGTCATCCGCCACCTCGACGAGTGCGGCCGCGCGCCCGTGCATCTCCTGGGGAACTCGCTGGGCGGTGCCGTGACCACGCGTGTCGCGGCGCTCCGGCCCGACCTCGTGCGCACGCTCACCCTCGTCTCGCCCGCACTGCCGGAGCTGCCGCCGCAGCGCACCGCACTGCCGACGGCGCTGCTCGCGGTGCCAGGTGTCGCGGGGCTGTTCGGACGGCTGACGAGGGGCTGGTCGGCCGAGCGGCGCACCAGAGAGGTGCTGGCGCTGTGCTACGGCGACCCGGGCCGCGTCTCGCCGGGCGGATTCGCCGCCGCGGTCAGGGAGTACGAACGACGGCTGCGGCTGCCCTACTTCTGGGACGCTCTCGTCCGCTCGGCCCGCGGCATCGTCGACGCCTACACCCTCGGCGGGCAGCACTCGCTGTGGAGACAGGCCGAACGCGTACTCGCGCCGGCTCTTCTGGTGTACGGCGGACGGGACCAACTGGTGAGCTTCCGCATGGCACAGCGGGCCAGTGCTGCCTTCCGTGACAGTCGGCTGCTGGCATTGCCCGGAGCCGGACACGTGGCGATGATGGAGTATCCGGGGTTTGTCGCGTGCGCGTTCCGTGAACTGCTTGTGGACACGGCTCGGTTGACGGGTCAGGCCGGGGTGGGCAAGGCTTCGCCCTCGACGCCCGTACGCCCGAAAGGTGATTAGTGGGACGCCATAGCCGCAAGGGGCGCGCAAAGGCCGGCGACACGTCCGCACGGGCGGTCGGACGCGGCAGCGCGCCGCCCTGGTACGGCATGGCGCCGGGCGACACGGCGACCCGTCCGACACCGCCGCAACCCCCAGAACCGCGTGACGAGGCCCCGGGCCGCGGTCCGTCGTGGGAGGAGGGCGCCTACGGGCCCACCGTCCGCGGCGGCCATCCGGAGCTGCGCGAACCGGGTGGCGGCTGGGGTGCCGACGGGACCGGACGCGGTCCTGCGTCAGGCCCTGCGGCGGGGCAGGCCGCCGGGCGGGTGCTCCAGGGTGCCGCGGGTGCGGCAGCCCCCCGGGGGCAGCAGGCCGGTCCGCGGCAGGAGTACCTGGACGCGTTCGACGACTTCGCAGGCCATGGCACCGGCGGCGTGCAGACGCCCCCGCCCCGTCATCCGCTGCGTCAGGCCGGGCCGCCCGGGCGCGGTCCGGACATCCGCCGGCCCGGTACCCCCGGGCCGTGGAACGGCTACGGGCAGCCCGCCGGGTTCGGCGCGGAGCAGGGCCCCGGGGATCCGCGGCAGCGCCAGGAGCCGGGGCACGGGTCGGGACAGGGGCCGGGACACGGGCAGGGGCACGGTTTCACCGAGGGAGGGCCTCCGGTCGCACCTCGCGCTTCCGAGCCGGCCGAGATCCCGCGGACGAAGAAGGGCGGCAAGGGCCGCGCGGTGACCGGAGTGTTGGCGGCCGCCGTCACGACGGTGCTCGCCGTCGTCGTCGGGGGGCAGGTCGCCGGCGGCGGGAGCCTCGGTGACTCGGACGAGGCGGGCAGCGCCGGGACCGACCGGGGCCAGCTCTCGGGCGAAGGACCCGCGTCCCGCTCGGACGACGACGGCCGGGGCGCTCCCGGTGGCGCGCCGCAGGAGGCGGTGCCGCCGACGTACGACGAGAAGATGGGCCAACCCTTCTCGCTGGACGCCCGGTTCAAGGGTGAGGGCAGCTTCACGGCGGTGAAGGGGAACGAGAAGGGGGCCGACGGCGGCCGGGTCATGCGCTACCGCGTGGACGTCGAGAAGGGGCTCCCGCTGGAGTCCGGCCTCTTCGCGCAGGCCGTGCACAAGACCCTCAACGACGAGCGGAGCTGGGCGAACGACGGTGAGCGGAGCTTCGAGCGGGTCGAGGGCGGCGACGCCGACTTCGTGATCACCCTGGCGAGCGCGCCGACGACCGACGTGTGGTGCGCGAAGTCGGGCCTGGACACCAGTGTGGACCACGTCTCCTGCGACTCGGCCTCCACCGAGCGGATCATGATAAACGCGTACCGGTGGGCGAAGGGTGCGAAGACCTTCGGGGACGATCGCATGCTCGCCTACCGGCAGATGCTCATCAACCACGAGGTCGGCCACAGGATCGGCTTCAACCACGTGGGCTGCTCCAAGGACGGCGCGCTGGCGCCTGTGATGATGCAGCAGACCAAGACACTGAAGTCGGGCGGGGCGACCTGCAAGCCCAACGCCTGGCCGTTCCCGCGCGGCTGACCGTGCGTGCGCCCGCTTCCGGCTCCGTGTGCCGCCCGTCCGTACCCTGACCGTGCGTTTTCCGTGCCTGCCCGCAGCCGCAGCAGCCTTGTCGGCAGGGGCTGCCGTTCCCGCTGAGAGCGCCGGGCGACGGCGGTCGCGGAGTGCGGTCCGGTTGGTCACGTAGCGCACGGGAACGTCCGACTGGGCGATAAGTCACGGCCATTCACCCCTTTTGGTGGCGCGACGGACAACCGTCCATCGCGCACCAGGGGCGCGCATAGCGTCTTCCGCGTCACGCCACGCAGCCCTCACGGGCGGTGGCCCACTCGGAGGAATCGGTCGGGGGTGGTGCGTCCGTGCGCATCGCATTGCTTACGGAGGGTGGTTATCCCTACGCGCGTGGTGAGGCGGTGGTCTGGAGCGACCGCCTTCTGCGTGGGCTGGGCGGCCACGAGTTCGAGGTGTACGCGCTCAGCCGCAGCGCCCGGCAGGAGAGCCTGGGCTGGTGCGAACTCCCCGGCAACGTCGAGAGGGTGCGTACGGCCGCTCTGTGGGGAGCGGTCCCCGGCGCCCCCGGCGGCACGACTTCGGACGCGCACCTGCGGGCGGCACACGGGATGTCCTACGGGCGGCGGGACCGGCGGCGCTTCGAAGAGTGCTTCCGTGAACTGGCGGCGGCGATCTGCGGCGCAGAGGGGCCGGGGGACGGTTCCAGGGGTGACGGGTCCGGCGGGGAGAGGCGCGCCTGGGGGGTCGGCGGCGCGTGGGGCGACGGAGAGAAGGGTCACCCGGAAAGTGACCACGGCGGCGCGCGGGGTGCCGGAGAGCTGGCGGACCGTTTCGCCGAGGGGCTCTACGGGCTCGCCGACCTCGCCCGCGAACGCGGCGGCCTCCCCGGCGCGCTGTGCAGCGAACTCGCCGTGCGCGTACTGCAGTCCGCCTGCCGCGCCCCCGGTGCGCTCCGGGCGGCGCACTCCGCACGGGTCGCCGATCTGCTCGCCGTGGCGGAGAAGCTGGAACGCGCGCTCCGTCCGCTCTCCCTCGACTGGTACGGCGACGGCGGTCCCGGCCACGACGGTGGGGCGCGCGCCGGTCTCCCGTGCGGCAGCGGCGACGGCGGTGGGGACGGCAGCGGCGACGGCGGTGGGGACGGCGGCGGCGCCGGCGGGGACGGCGACTCGGTCCGCGGTGCGGGCCTGGCCGCCGCCGACCTGTGCCATGCGGTGGGCGGAGGACCCGCGGCGCTGCCCGGTCTGCTGGCGAAGCGATTCTTCGGCACGCCCCTGCTGATCACGGAGTACGGCGTGCGGCTGCGTGAGCACTACCTCGCGAGCGTCGCGGACACCGTCGCCCCGGCTGCGGCCGGCGCCGCCGTGCGTGCGCTGCTGGCCTCGTTCCAGCGGCAGTTGGCCCGCGAGGCGTACGGCCGGGCGGAGCTGATCACACCGGGCAACACGCACGCGCGGCGCTGGCAGGAGCGCTGCGGAGCGCCGCGCGGGAAGCTGCGCACCGTCTACCCCGGCATGGACGCGGCGCCGTTCGCGGACCTCGGCGAGGAGGCGGGCGGCCGAAGACAGGCCGGCGGCACGGGGTCCGACGCGACCGCTGCCACCGTGGTGTGGGCCGGGTGTATCGAGCCCGCCAAGGACCTGATCGGTCTTCTGCACGCCTTCACCGAGATCCGCAGGAGCGTTCCCGGGGCGCGGCTGCGCATCGTCGCCACCGCACCCGGACAAGGCCCCGAGGCGCGCGACTACGAGGCGCGCTGCCGGGCTCTGGCCGCACAGCTCTTCCCCGACGAGGCGGCCGACGCACTCGCGGTCGGGGACAGTCCCGTGAGCTTCGAGGAGGCGGGGAGCCCCGCTGTGCCGACGCTCGCGGACGCCTACGGGGCGGGCTCCGTCGTGGTGCTCTCCAGCGTGGTCGAAGGGTTCCCCGTCTCGTTGGTCGAGGCGATGTTCTGCGGTCGGGCCACCGTCTCGACGGACGTGGGCGCGGTGTGCGAAGTGATCGGCGGCACGGGCCTCGTCGTACCGTCCCGCAACCCGCGGGCTCTTGCGGACAGCTGTGCGGCTCTGCTGCACGATCCGCAGCGCAGGGAGCGGCTGGGTGCCGCGGCACGTGAACGGGCTCTCGAACTCTTCACCGTCGAGCAGAACGTCGCGGCCTTCCGCGGGATCTACCTGGAGCTGATGTCGCGTCGCCCGGTGAGCGGGGGAGAGGAGAACGCTGTCCGCGAACTCCGCGATCCGCTGCTGCCGTTCGGCAGCCCCGCCGAGGCGCGGGTGCCGGGCCGGTGGGCGGAGGGCACGGGCGGTTCCCGGGCGGCTGCTTCCGCCGCTTCCGTCTGCGCCGCTTCCGTCTGCGCCGCTGCCCTCTCTGCCTCTGCCGTCTCTGCCTCTGCCGGAACGGGCGGGGCGGTGCGCGTGCTGCCTGAGGTGTGTGCTGTGGCCGCGGCCGGTCCCTCCCGTCAGCCCGCCCAGCCCGCCCAGCCGGGGCAGCCGCGGCAGCCGGGAGAGCGTCGGCGTACGCGCCCGAAGGTGCCCAGTTGGGCACGCCCGGACCTGCCCGACGGAGCGCCGGTCGGCCCGCCGCGCCCCGGGCGGGCGAAACCCCGGGAGGGGGAGAGCCGATGAGCGTGCACGAAGCCACATCCGGCCCCGGCGCGCACGTCCCCGAGGCGCCGCCCGTGCGGCCGTACGCGCCGGGTGCCCCGGTGGGCGCCGCCGGGTGGGACGTCCGCTCCCGGGCGCTCCTCCCTGCGCCCCACACACCATCGAAAGGGGCGGAGCGAGGGCGGAGCGGTCCGGGGGCGGCGGCCGGCCCGGCCGACCCCGTGAGGGAGCTGATGCACCGGCACCGCGAGATGTGCGAACGGGCAGTCGACCCGCTGGAGATCGCCGCCCACCTGGAGGCGCACGGAATCACCGACCGGACCGCGGCACGATACCGGCACCGTGATGTCTTCTCCCTCGCCGAGGAACTGTTCGCGCGGGTGCCACGGGCCGAAGGCCACCCTGCCGATGTGGCGGCCCGGTGCGAAGCCGAGGCGAGAGCCGGGGACTCCGGCCGTGCACACGCTCAGTACGGTGCGCGCGGCAGTAGGCCGTCCCGCACCGCCGGAGCGGCCCTGCTCGTGCTGCTGCCCGGCGTGCTGACCGGTGCCGCGTTCGCGCTCCTCGTGCTGGCGGACATCCGGAGTCGGGGGACGCCGGCGCGAGTGGCGTTCCTGGGAGTCTCCGCCCTCCTCGTCGTCGCGTCCGTACGGCTGGTGCTGAGCCGCGTCGTACATGCCGCGCCCGGACTGCCGGCGATGCTCGCGGCCTGCTGGCTGACCGGCTGCGCGGTCTTCGGCGACGAACTCGCGGGCACGCGGCCCGACGGACCCCCGCAAGGCTTCTGGCCGGACGCGGCCGGAGGAGGCGTGACCGTGGCGCTTTCGCTCGCGTGTGCCGTCGCGCCCGCCGCATGGTGCGCGCGCTGGTTCGCCGTACGGGCGCGCCGGAGGCTTGCGGGCAGCCGCAGTCTGGAGGAGTTCGCGGCGGCGGTGCGGCCGCTGCTGGCGGCGGCCGTCGTCCTCTTCGCCGTGGCGCTGCTGGGAGTTCAGACCGTCGTCGCGGAGACCGCCGTACGCATCGCACCGCAAGCCGGTGCCGAGGGCCGCCTGCTCGCCGGTGAGCTGATCGCCGTCACAGTCCTCGGCGTGCTGCTCTTCGTGGCCCTGCTGCTGACGGCGCACGGATTCCACGCCGCGGCGGCGGCCGGGCTGGCGGCCGCCTGTGCGATGACAGCCGTCGCGTCGGCACTCCTCGCCGCGGCTCCCGCCGTCCTGCCCGCGCAGGGCTCCCTTGCACCGTTCGGGCCCGGTCTCCCGCCGGCTGTCGCGTGCGGATGCGCGGCCCTCGGACTGCTGGTCCAGGCGTGCCGCCTACTTACCGGAGCGTCGGCCCACCGCCGTGCTCCCCACGACCGGGGGCGCCGTACGGACCGCGAACCCGGCGAGACCCCGGGCGGAGACCCGGCGCCTTGAGCGCGCCGTTCCGCCCACCCGCGTACGCAGGCCAGCGCGGCCGAGGTGCGCGACCCCGCAACACGACAAGGAGCAAGACCGGATGACCACCCCACAGCCGTCGCACCGTACCGACGAGGAGCCGGAGGGCGAACGATGAGAGTGCTGCTTCTCGGTGCCGGCGGATACCTCGGCCGATTCGTCGCCGACCGCCTGCTGGCGGACCCCGCGGTGCAGCTCACCGCTCTCGGCCGGAACGACGACGCGGACGTCCGCTTCGATCTGTCCACCGGCAGTCCCGGCGCGCTGACCCGCTTCCTGGACGCGGTGCACCCGGGCGTCGTCATCAACTGCGCGGGCGCCACACGCGGAGGGGCCCGCGAACTGACCCGGCACAACACCGTGTCCACGGCCACCGTCTGCGAGTCGCTGCGCCGCAGCGGATGTGCCGCGCGGCTGGTGCACATCGGCTGCGCGGCGGAGTACGGACCGTCCCAGCAGGGTTCCTCGACAGGTGAGGCGGCCGCCCCGCGGCCCGGCGGCCCGTACGGCGTGAGCAAATTGGCCGCGACGGAGCTGGTGCTGGCGTCCGGGCTGGACGCGGTGGTGCTGCGCGTCTTCTCACCGGCAGGCCCCAGCACTCCGGCCGGTTCGCCGCTGGGGCGCCTGGCGGAGGGCATGCGCCGCGCGATGCAGCTCGGCGAGAGCGAGCTGAAACTTGCCGGACTGGGCGTGCAGCGGGACTTCGTGGACGTGCGGGACATCGCGCGCGCCGTGCACGCCGCTTCGCTCTCGGCGGCCCAGGGCGTCATCAACATCGGTACGGGCAGGGCGGTGCGGCTGCGCGAAGCTGCGGCCGTGCTCGCCCGCGTGGCCGGGTACGGAGGCTCGCTGCACGAACTGGAGCCGTCCGCGGTTCCGGCGGCGGGATCGACCGGTGCCGGTGCCGGTGCCGGTGCGGGCGGTGCGAGCGGTGTGACGGGCGCCCACGGCCCCGCGGGCACGACGGGACCGGCGGCCCCTGCCGGCTCCGGCGGAGCCACACTCGCCACGGCGTCCGTACCGGCGCCGTCGGGGCCGGTGCACCCGTCGACCGCGTATCACTATCCGGACGGCTGTGGCAGCTGGCAGCAGGCGGACGTACGCACGGCACGCGACCGGCTGGGATGGCGTCCCCGCATCGGGCTGGAGGAGTCGCTGGCCGACATCTGGATGGAGGCGGCATGCCGAATCTGACGGTTCCCGAGGCACCGCGAGCACCGGCGGCGGCCGCCGGGCGTATGGGCTTCGGGGTGCCCGGTCTGGCGCACCCGATGCTCGCGCCGACGGAGTGGGCGGCGCTGGCACAGCCCGGAATCCCGCTGCACTGGACGGTTCTCGACGTGGCCCGCGGACCCGGGACGCGCCCCGACCAGTACTGCCTGGCGTCGGCGGCCAGGCTGCGCGAGACGGGAGCGGCCGTGCTGGGGCATCTCGACATGCGGGACGGGACACGCTCGTTCGGCGAGCTGGTGACCGATGCGCACCGCTTTCTGGACTGGTACCGCGTGGACGGCTTCTACCTCGCGCGCTGCCCGTCCGGTCACGCACAGCTCGCCGAGACCCGGCGGACCGCGACGACGCTGCGTGCGCTCTGCGTGCAGCAGCGGCGTCACCGGGAGAGGCACGGCCCCGCGTGCGGGACGCCGCTCCCGGACGGCGGTGCGACGGTGCACGCGCCCGTCCGTCTCGTCCTGGGGCACGGCACCCACCCGCACCCCGGGTACGCGGACGTGGCCGACCAGTTGGTGACCTTCTGCGGCGACTGGACCGACTACCGCTGGTTCCAGGCCGCCGAGTGGACCGCGAACCATCCGCCGGAGCGCTTCTGCCACCTGGTCCACACGGTGGCGGGGACGCACATCGACGAAGCGCTGCGCGTCGCGCGCTGGCAGGGTGCGGGCACGGTCTGCTTCACCGACAGCTCGGGCCGCGACGGCCGGAACCCGTGGGAGACCCTGCCCGGCTACTGGGATGCGATCGTCTCGCGTCTCGGACCGGGTGTCTCGGAATGAGATAGGGCGTGGCAGTGTTACGGGAGAACAACCGTACGTTCCAACCGACCAACGGAGTCCCCGTGTCGCTGCCACCCCTGGTCGAGCCGGCTGCCGAGCTCACCGTTGACGAGGTCCGCAGGTACTCCCGCCACCTGATCATCCCGGACGTCGGGATGGACGGGCAGAAGCGGCTGAAGAACGCAAAGGTGCTCTGTGTGGGCGCGGGCGGCCTCGGGTCGCCCGCCCTGATGTACCTGGCCGCCGCCGGTGTGGGCACCCTGGGCATCGTGGAGTTCGACGAGGTCGACGAGTCGAACCTGCAGCGTCAGATCATCCACAGCCAGGCGGACATCGGGCGTCCCAAGGCCGAGTCCGCCAAGGACACGGTCCTGGGGATCAATCCGCACACGACCGTCAACATCCACGAGGAGCGTCTCGACTCCTCGAACGCGATGGAGATGTTCGCCGACTACGACCTGATCGTGGACGGCACGGACAACTTCGCCACCCGCTATCTGGTCAACGACGCGTGCGTACTGCTGGGCAAGCCGTACGTATGGGGTTCGATCTACCGCTTCGACGGACAGGCGTCCGTGTTCTGGAGCGAGCACGGTCCCTGCTACCGCTGCCTGTACCCCGAGCCCCCGCCGCCCGGAATGGTGCCGAGCTGCGCCGAGGGCGGCGTACTGGGTGTGCTGTGCGCCTCGATCGGGTCGATCCAGGTGAACGAGGCCATCAAGGTCCTCGCAGGCATCGGCGACCCTCTGGTCGGACGTCTGATGATCTACGACGCCCTGGAGATGAGCTACCGCCAGGTGAAGGTCCGCAAGGACCCCGACTGCGCCGTCTGCGGTGAGAACCCCACCGTGACCGAGCTCATCGACTACGAGGCGTTCTGCGGCGCCGTCTCCGACGAGGCCCAGGAGGCCGCGGCCGGATCGACCATCACTCCCAAGCAGCTCAAGGAGTGGATGGACGACGGTGAGCAGATCGAGGTCATCGACGTGCGCGAACAGAACGAGTACGAGATCGTCTCGATCCCCGGCGCGAAGCTCATCCCGAAGAACGACTTCCTGATGGGCAGCGCCCTGCAGGACCTGCCGCAGGACAAGAAGATCGTCTTGCACTGCAAGACGGGTGTCCGGTCCGCGGAAGTCCTCGCGACGCTGAAGAGCGCGGGATTCTCGGACGCCGTCCACGTGGGCGGCGGAGTCATCGGCTGGGTCAATCAGGTCGAGCCGGACAAGCCCGTGTACTGACGGGTGCCCCGCTGGCCCCGCCCCGGCAGGGGAGGGGACGCCGAGGGAGACCGCGTAGGAGGCCCGGCCGCGCAGAACGGCGCGGCCGGGCCTCGGCGCGTACGGGCACCGGCCGTCAGAGCGCGCCCTTGCGTGTGAGGTGCGTGAACGACAGCCAGCCCGGCCCCACCGGCAGCCACAGCGTCAGCAGCCGGAAGAGCAGCACGGCCGGGGTCGCGATCTCCTTCGGCACCCCGAAGGTGATGAGACCGGCGATCAGTGCGGCCTCCACAGCCCCCAGGCCGCCCGGCGTCGGCACTGCCGAACCGAGGGCGTTGCCCGCGAGGAAGACCACGGCGATGCTCGCGTAACTCGCGTCGTGCCCGAAGGCCCGCACGCAGGCGTCGAGGCACATCACGAACAGCAGGGTCATCAGGAGCATCCCGCCGATGCCCGTCACCAGCTTCCTCGGGCGCTGCACCACGTCCAGCATCCGCGGCACGACTCCCGCGAAGAGCGAACGCAGCCGGTTCGAGACGAACCTGCGCAGCGCCGGGATCGCCGTGACGATCAGCACCAGCACAGCGGCCGTCAGCAGCCCGGCGATGACCGTCCTCGACGGCGACAGCGTCGGCGTGTGCTCGGTGCCGGTCAGATACCCGAAGACGAGCAGCAGGGTGATGTGACTGCCCAGCCCGAACAGCTGCGAGGCGCCGACACTCGCCACGGCGTGCCCCGGCCGTACCCCGGCCCGCTGGAGGAAACGAGTGTTGAGCGCGACACCTCCCACGGCCGCCGGCGCCACCAGCTTCACGAAGGAACCCGCCACCTGGGCGACGACGGTGCGCCGGAAGGGCACCTTCTCGGGAACGAAGCCGAGCAACGCCATGGCCGCCGCGAAGTACGTCAGCGAGGAGAAGAGTGCTGCGCCGCCGACCCAGGCCCAGTTCGCCTCTCCCACGACCTGGCCGAAGGAGACCTGCGTGAGCTGGGAGAGCAGGAAGTACGCGGCCAGTGCTCCCGCGATGAAAGTGACCAGGGTGCGCGGTCTGACCCGCTCCAGCCTGGCGGGCTCCACGGGCGCCTGCGGGCGGATGAGCAGCACCTGCTGCCGGATCTGCGAGAGCAGGTCCTCCTCCCGCGCCTCCTCCATCGCCTCGTCCATGGCCCGCTTCTGCGCGTGCTTCTCCGCACGCAGCGACTTGCGGTCCCTCGCCGCGTCCGCCGCCGCGTCCACCGCGGTTTCCGGCTCGTGCGGATGCCCCCTGGCGTCCTTGCCGGAGCGCGACGCCTCGATGACGGCCTCGCGTTCGCGCTGCGCGCGCTCCTTGGCGAGCCTGCGAAGCGTGGTGCGCGTGCTGCGGCTGAGTGCGATGGGCTGCAGCAGCGGCAGACTGTCTGCGACGGCGTCGGGGCCCAGTACGTCCACCGCCGCGGAGACTGCACGCTCCGCGCCGACGCGCAGTCCGAAAGTGGTCATCAGCTGGGCGACGTCCATGCGCAGCACCACGTCGCCGGCCGCGATCTCCCCGCCGCGCAGGTCCGTCAGGTACACGTTTCCGGAGTTGTCGGCCAGCAGCGCGTCGCCGACGAGCCGCCGGTGCGTGATGCGGCGGGACTGCAGGGCGGCGACCTGTTGCCAGGCCGCGCGCATCAGGGTGCCGGTGATCTCCTCGTCCGGGAGCGAGTCGAGGCTCCGGGCGTCGATGTGCTCGTAGACCAGCATCACCGCGTCCGGGCCGAGCTCCGAGGTGGCGATCAGGCGAGGGGCGTTGGCTCCGGCGGCGATGGCGGCGTAAGCGAGCAGCGCCTCCTGCTCGAGGGCCTGGCGCAGCGTCTGGAGGCTTCTGTTCTGGATGATCCCGCGCAGCGTGAGCTGGCGCCACACACGGTAGAAGAAGCCCTGCGCCTGCTGTTCGCGGTCGACGACGGTCACGTCGATCGGCGAGCCGTGCTCGAGGGTGACCCGGTAGCGCCGTCCGTGGTCGCCCGTCTCGCTGCCCTCGGGGCCGCCCGGGTCCTCGACGCGCAGTGCGCTGACGGGTTTGAAGCCGACCCGTCGCAGCCCGGCCAGCAGGGTCTGGCCGGTCGGGCGGACGTTGGGTGTGCCGACCGCGTACAGCGTGCCGTACGCAACCGACCAGCCGATCAGCACGGTGACGATGATCGAGAACGGCGTCGAGTAGCCGGGGAAGAGGACGGCGAAGGCGTTCAGCAGCAGCACCGCCCACAGCAGGACCCGCCAGCGCGGCCTGCGGGCCATGCCCACGGCGGTCATGTAGGCGATGACGGGGGCGAGATAGCTGTGCACCGGGGTGGTGAGGTCGGTGTTGGTGATCTGCTTCGTCAGCGCGTCCCGGACGGAGTCCGGTGCCGCCTCCGCGACCCACAGGTCGACGGCGAGCGACGCACCGTGCGCGAGGACGGCGGCCAGTACGCCGTCCGCGATACGCAGGCCGTCCCGTTTGATCAGGCGCTCGATGGCGAAGGCGACGGGGACGAGCAGGATGACGATGCTGGAGGTCAGCCCCGTCAGGCTGATCAGCAGAGGCGGTGCCTGCTGGGTGCCCTTGTCGATGTCCTGTTCCAGCCCCGCCGTGGTGCCGTGCGCGAAGTTGGCGACGATCAGGACGACGGTGATGGCCAGCAGGCCGAGGCCCAGCCGCAGCAGGTCGGCGGGGCGGTGCACACGCGCGGGGAGGAGCGGCTCGTCGCTCTCGACCCGCTCGGAGGATTCGGCCGCACCCGGGCCGTCGGAGGCGGACGGATCCGGCTCTCCGGCGGGACAGTCGCGGCCTGTGGGACCGGAGGGCCCTCCGCTGTCGCCGTCCGGGCCGCCGTGTCCGTCCGGCCCGCCGTGCCCGTCCGGGCCGGGCCCCTCTCTCGCTTCCCTCGCTCCGGACGGACCGGTGCGGGCGTCCGGCGAGGGCGAATCGCGCCGGTCGCGGGCAGCACGGCCGGTGGTGGCGTCCTCCCTCCCGTGGGAGTGCTCACCCTGCCGCTGACCGGCTGCCGTTCCGTCCTGATCCCGTATCACTCGTCACCGCCCGCACGATGGTGGCACGAGCGGACGGTTCGCGCGCCGTCCAGGGGGGCGTTCGAGGGCCGGGGCCGTCCCCGCGGTGCCGGGGTCCGGGCCGTGAGCCCGCCCGCATGCCCGACGGTGAGCCCGGCCGTGGTCCCGAGGGCGGGCCGTTGTCGGTGGCGTACGGCACCATTGCCCGTATGCATGGGAGCCGACAGCCCGACCCCGGGCCCCTGCCGCACGGCGCGCAGGGCCCGCACGGCGCGCAGGGCCCGCACGGAGCGCCGGAGCTGCCCGAATACGCGGAGCGGGTCCTCCAGGCCGCCGAGCGGATTCCGCCGGGGCGGGTCCTGACCTACGGCGACGTCGCCGAGTGGGTGGAGGAAGGCGGCCCGCGCCAAGTGGGCCGCGTGATGGCGCTCTACGGTGGCGCCGTGCCGTGGTGGCGTGTCGTACGGGCGGACGGTGTCCTGCTCGGGGGCCACGAACTGCGCGCCGTGGAGCGGTACCGGGCGGAGGGGACGCCGCTGCGTGAGGCGGGCCGTGCGGCGGAGGGCCACATACCGCGGATCGACATGCGCAGGGCCAGGTGGGGCGGCACCGACTGACCACGTGCTGGGGCTGCTCACAGTCATCACCTTCCGCCATGCCCGCCCGCCGCTCGCCATGAGCCACCCGTACGGAGTACACGAGTATCGCGCTGCGGCTCGTGTGCCCCCTGGCGTAGCGTCTGCACCACTCAGCACAGACCCTCCCCAAGGCGATCCATGTGAGTTCCTCCATCCCGTCCGACGCGCACCGGGCACCCCCTGGTGACACCGGTCCCGGGGCCGGCCCCGGGGTCGGCTCGGGAACCGGCTCGGGCACGTACAGGCTGGTGCGTACCCCGCCCGGGCCCGTGGACCCTCCTGCCTTGGACGCACAGCAACGCCGGGTGGTTGACCATTCCGCCGGCCCGCTGCTGGTGCTGGCGGGTCCGGGGACGGGCAAGACGACGACGCTGACCGAAGCCGTTACCGAGAGGGTGAGCGCGGGCGGCGATCCCGAGCGCATTCTCGTGCTCACCTTCAGCCGCAGGGCAGCGGTGGAACTGCGCGACCGCATCGCGGCACGTATGGCGGGAAGCCCGGAGCGTACGTCCGCACCGCAGGTCACAACCTTTCACTCGTACTGCTACGCGCTTCTCCGCGCCCACCAGGACGCCGAACTGTTCGCCGAGCCGCTGCGGCTGCTCTCCGGGCCCGAACAGGACCTCTACATCCGCGAACTGCTGGAGGGCCAGCTCGCCCTGGAGGCGGAGGGCCGCGGCCGTACCCGCTGGCCGGACGAGCTGCGTGCCTGCCTGACCACCCGGGGCTTCGCCGACGAGGTACGGGCCGTGCTCGCCCGCAGCCGGGAGCTGGGCCTGGGCCCCTACGAACTGGGCGCGTTCGCCCGGCGCACCGGACGCCCGGACTGGGGCGCGGCGGCGGGCTTCCTCGCGGAGTATCTGGACGTGCTCGACGCGCAGGGCGTGCTCGACTACGCCGAACTGGTCCACCGGGCCGTGCTCCTCGCGGAGCGGCAGGAGGTTGCCGCGGATCTGCGTGAGCGGTACGACGCGGTGTATGTCGACGAGTACCAGGACACCGACCCTTCCCAGGTACGGCTGCTGAGAGCGCTGGCCGGAGGCGGCCGTCCCCTCGTCGCGTTCGGCGACCCCGACCAGTCGATCTACACCTTCCGCGGCGCGGACGTGAACGGGATTCTCGACTTCCCGCAGGTCTTCCGGCAGCGCACAGGAGCGCCCGCACCCGTGCAGGTGCTGCAGACCGCCCGCCGCTCGGGCGGTCAACTGCTCGCCGCCACACGCGAGATCACCCGCCGCATCCCGCTGACTCGGCTGCCCGCCGAGGCCGTGCGGAAGCACCGCGCGCTGGCCGCGCAGCACCCCGGCGGCCGGGTGGAGACCTTCACCTGTCCCACTGCGGGGGCGGAACTCGACACCATCGCGGACCTGCTGCGGCGGGCCCACCTCGAGGACGGCGTCCCCTGGAGCGAGATGGCCGTCCTGGTCCGTGCGGGAGGCCGCACGATACCGGCCGTGCGCCGTGCCCTGACCTCGGCCGGGGTCCCCCTCGACGTGGACGGGGCCGACGTGCCGCTGCGTCACGAGCCCGCCGTGGCACCGCTGCTCACGGCGCTGCGGGCGGTGGCGCGCGCGGCAGCCGCCGAGGATCCGCCGGAGGCGTTCCGCTCGGCCGACGCCGACGCCGATGCCGACGTTTCCGCCTCCCCGCGCGTCCCGGCGGGAGCGGCGCGCGGTCCGGCGACGGGGGAGCAGACGGCGCGGGAGCAGACGGTGCGGGAGCCGGCAGTGCAGCAGCCGGAGGCGCCGGGGCGCGAAGCAACAGGGCGGGAAGCAGCAGGGCCGGGAGTGGGGGAGGGGGCCTCCTCCCGTGTGTCCGCCGGCCTGCTCGACACCGAGACCGCTCACACCCTCCTCACCTCCCCGCTCGGCGGAATGGACGCGGCGGACCTTCGCCGGCTCGGGCGGGCCCTGCGCGAGGAGGAGCGGGCGGCGGGCGAGAGCGTGCCACGCCCCTCCGGCGTCCTGCTGGCGGAGGCGCTCGCCGAGCCGGAGCGCCTGGTGGCTCACGACCCCGCGTACGCACGGGGCGCGCAGCGACTCGGACAGCTGATGCGCAAGGCGCGTGAGCTTCTCGCAGGGGGCGGCACCGCCGAAGAGGCTCTGTGGCTGCTGTGGGACGGCACCTCGTGGCCGCAGCGACTGGAGCGCGCCGCGCTGCGGGGCGGCGCCGCCGGACGCAACGCCGACCGTGATCTGGACGCCCTGTGCGCGCTGTTCGCCGCCGCGGCCCGCGCGGAGGAACGCAGCGGCGGCCGGGGCGCCCTCAACTTCCTCGAAGAGGTGGACGCCCAGGACATCGCCGCGGACACCCTCACGGGCCGTGCCGTACGAGCGGACGCGGTACGGCTGTTGACCGCCCACCGTTCGAAAGGGCTGGAGTGGCGTCTCGTCGTCGTCGCAGGTGTGCAGGAGGGGCTCTGGCCCGATCTGCGGCGCCGCGGCTCGCTGTTGGAGGCCGACCGCATCGGAGGTGACGGGCTCGCCGAGCCGCTGCCGCCGGGCGCGCTGCTGACCGAGGAGCGCAGGCTCTTCTACGTCGCGGCCACCCGTGCCAGGGAGCGACTGGTCGTCACGGCTGTGCGCGCACCCGCGGACGACGGCGACCAGCCGTCCCGCTTCCTGAACGAGCTGGGGGTCGAGCCGAGGAGCGTCGCCGTCCGTCCGCGCCGCCCGCTTTCGGTCTCCGCTCTCGTGGCCGAACTGCGTGCCACGACCGTCGACCCGGAGGCATCTCCCGCCCTGCGCGAAGCTGCCGCCGAGCGGCTCGCCCGGCTCGCGGCGATGCGCGACGAGGAGGGCCACGCGCTCGTACCGGCCGCCCATCCCGCCCGCTGGTGGGGTCTGCACGAGCCGACGTGGTCCGAAGTCCCGCTGCGTGACCGGGACGCCCCGGTCACGCTGTCGGGCAGCGCGCTGGACCAGCTCGCCAACACCTGTGCGCTGCAGTGGTTTCTGGCCCGGGAGGTCAGGGCCGACGCTCCGGCGACCGCCGCACAGGGATTCGGGAACGTCCTGCACGTGCTGGCCGACGAAGTCGCCTCGGGCGGTACGCCCGCCGATCTGGCGGTGCTGATGGAGCGGCTGGAGACCGTGTGGGACGGACTCGCGTTCGAGGCGCCCTGGAAGTCACGGCAGGAGAAGGAGAGCGCACGTGCGGCGCTCGAGCGGTTCCTGCGCTGGCACGTCATGCGGCGGAACGCTGAGCCGGCTGGCGGGCCTGCTGCGGGGCCGGACGCGGGGCCGGACGCCGCTTCCGCCGACGCGTCCGACGGCGGGGCCGAGGGCCGTGAAGTGGCAGGCAGCGAAGTCGGGTTCGACGTCACGCTGGAGGCCGGTGAGTACGAGGTGCGCATCCGCGGCACGATGGACCGCGTGGATGCCGACGCGGGCGGACGGGCCTACGTCGTCGACTTCAAGACCGGCCGTACGAAGCCGAGCGGTGCCGAGGTCGCGCGCCATCCGCAGCTCGCCGTCTACCAGTTGGCCGTGCGCGAAGGGGCCGCCGACCACCTCTTCGACGGGCACCGGCCGCACCCGGGGGGCGCCGAACTGGTGCATCTGCGGCTGGAGGCGCCGCAGCGCGAGGGCGGCGAGCCGCTGCCGGTGGTGCAGCGTCAGGAAGCGCCGGCAGGGCCGGCGGAGGCGGCCGAGGGGGAAGCCGTCCGTGAGGAATGGATCGGGGACCTGCTGGCGGACGCGGCCGGCCGGGTCCTCGACGAACGCTTCACGCCCTCCCCCGGCCGGCAGTGCGCGCACTGCTCGTTCCGCGGGTCCTGTTCCGCGCGTCCGGAGGGGCGTCAGGTCCTCGAATGACGCGGAGAGCCGCCGGCGCGACGGACGGGCACGGCTGAGGCGGCACTTGACGCTCCGTCCGGGCACGGCCCGTCGCCGGCCGCCCCTTCGCCGGCCGACCCGGCTCCGACTGACCCGACCGCCCCGCTTCCGGCCGGTCCCCGCCGGTCCCGGCCCCCGGCGGCCCCGACCGCCCCCGCCCGCGCTTCCGCAACTGCCCTCCACCCCCGCCCTGCCGGACACCTCCCCGTGGCCGCCTCCCCCCAACGGGCTCCCTCCGCTTCGGCAGTTGTCGGTGCCGGCCGCTAGCGTCTCCTGCGTGCCCGCACAACTCACCGACACCGAACAGCTCAAGGAGCTCCTCGGCGTCCCCTTCACCCCGGAGCAGATCGCCTGTATCACGGCGCCTCCCGCTCCACAGGTGATCGTGGCGGGTGCCGGCTCCGGCAAGACGACCGTCATGGCGGCCCGCGTGGTGTGGCTCGCGGGCACCGGCCAGGTCCGGCCCGAGCAGGTGCTCGGGCTGACCTTCACCAACAAGGCCGCCGGTGAACTCTCGGAGCGGGTGCGGCGTGCGCTCGTACGGGCCGGGGTCACCGACCCCGATCCGGCCGATCCCGAACACGCCCAGGGCGAACCGCAGATCTCCACCTATCACGCCTTCGCGGGGCGTCTGCTCACCGAGCACGGGCTGCGCCTGGGCATCGAGCCCGGCGCCAGGCTCCTCGCGGACGCAACCCGCTTCCAGCTCGCCGCGAGCGTGCTGCGTTCGGCTCCGGGCCCCTTCGAAGCGCTCACCAAGAGCGTCGCGTCACTCGTCGAGGACCTGCTCGCGCTCGACGCCGAACTCTCCGAGCACCTGGTCGCTCCGGCGGAGCTGCGCACGTACGACACGCGGCTGCTCGACCGGCTGAGGACCGAAAGGCTGAGCAACGCCGCCCTGCGCAAGGTCCCCCAGGCGGCGCTCGGCCGCACCGAACTCCTGGGTCTGGTCGAGAAGTACCGTGCGCGCAAGCGTGAACGCGATCTGCTGGACTTCGGTGACCAGATCGCCCTCGCGGCGACACTGGCGCGTGACGTGCCTGAGGTGGGCCGCGTTCTGCGCGACCAGTTCCGCGTCGTCCTGCTCGACGAGTACCAGGACACCTCCGTGGCCCAGCGGGTGCTGCTCGCCGGGCTGTTCGGCGGCGGCGCGGGTCACGCGGTCACCGCCGTCGGCGACCCCTGTCAGGCGATCTACGGCTGGCGGGGCGCGTCGGTGGCCAACCTGGACGACTTCCCCCGCCACTTCCCCCACGCCGACGGCACCCCCGCCCCCCGCTTCTCCCTCAGCGAGAACCGCCGCAGCGGCGGCAGGCTCCTCCAGCTCGCCAACTCCCTCGCCGCACCGCTTCGCGAGCGTCACGAGGGCGTCGAGGCCCTGCGTGCGGCCCCCGGCGCCGAGGGCGAGGGGACGGTGCGGTGCGCGCTGCTGCCCACTCACGCGGCGGAGCTGGAGTGGCTGGCCGACCGCCTGGCCCATCTCGTCCGTACGGGTACACCGCCCGGTGAGATGGCCGTACTGTGCCGCGGCGCCGGCGACTTCGCGGAGATCCAGCGCGCCCTCGTCGAACGCGAGGTGCCCGTGGAGGTGGTCGGCCTCTCCGGGCTGCTGCATCTGCCGGAGGTGGCGGACCTCGTCGCCGTGTGCGAGGTCCTCCAGGACCCCACGGCCAACGCCCCGCTCGTGCGGCTGCTGACGGGGCCGCGCTGGCGCATCGGCCCCCGCGACCTGGCACTGCTGGGACGGCGCGCACGGCTGCTCGTCCAGCACGGGGACGACACCGGCGGTGATCCCGAAAGGCGCCTGGCCGCCGCGGTCGAGGGCGTCGACCCGGCGGAGGTCGTCTCCCTCGCGGACGCCCTGGAGACGTTCCTGGCGGCGGACGGCCGAGACGACGGCCTGCCCTTCTCGGCCGCGGCGCGGGTGCGCTTCGCCCGGCTCGCCGCGGAGATACGCGATCTGCGGCGTTCGCTGGCCGACCCGTTGATGGACGTGCTGCACCGGGTGCTGACGGTGACGGGACTGGAGGTGGAACTCTCCGCGTCCCCGCACGCCCTCGCCGCCCGCCGCCGCGAGACGCTGAGCAACTTCCTCGACGTCGCCGCGGGCTTCGCCGCCCTCGACGGTGAGGCGACGCTGCCCGCCTTCCTCGGGTTCCTGCGCACGGCCGCGCAGTACGAGAAGGGGCTGGACAGTTCGCTGCCCGGCGGGGAGGACACCGTGAAAGTCCTCACGGCGCACAAGGCCAAGGGGCTCGAGTGGGACGTGGTGGCCGTACCCGGCCTGGTGGCGAAGCAGTTCCCCAGCGAGCAGCCACGAGAGTCGTGGCTCGGTCGCCCCCGTGTCGTTCCGCACGCCCTGCGCGGCGACGCGGCCACGCTGCCGGACGTGGCGGAGTGGAACGCGAAGGGCGTCCGGGACTACGACACGGCGATGCGTGACCACCAGGCCACGGAGGAACTCCGCCTCGGCTACGTCACCTTCACCCGGCCCCGTTCTCTGCTGCTGGGCTCGGGCCACTGGTGGGGTCCGAGCCAGAAGAGGCAGCGTGGCCCCTCGTCGTTCCTGGAGGCCCTGCGTGCTCACTGCGAGGCGGACCCCGCACACGGCGAGGTCGAGATCTGGGCGGACGCCCCGGACGAGGACGCCGAGAACCCCTCGCTCGCGGCCGCCGCCGAAGAGCGCGCCTGGCCGCTGCCCCTGGACGCCGACGCGACGGACCGCCGGCGTGCGGCGGCGGACGCGGTCGGCGCGTGGCTGGCGGGCGAGCATCCGGAACCCCTGCGGGCGCCGGGTGCCGGGCTCAGCCCCGAGGAGGAGAGACTTGCAGCTTCGTGGGACCGGGACCTGGAAGCGCTGGAGGGGGAGCTGCGGCGCTCACGTGCGACCGTGCGGGACGTGCCGCTGCCCGCGTCCCTGTCCGCGTCCCAGCTGATGCGGATGGCGGCGGACCCGGGCGGCTTCGCTCGCGAACTGGCCCGTCCGATGCCCCGGCCGCCGGAGCCGGCAGCGGCGCGGCGCGGTGCGCGTTTCCACGCGTGGGTGGAATCCCGGTTCGAGGAATTGACGCTTCCGATGCTCGGCCCGGACGAGTTGCCGGGCGCGGGGAGCGACGGTGAGGAAAGGGCCGAGATCGCCGACGAGCGGGATCTCGCCGCGCTGAAGGAGGCGTTCCGGCGTTCGCCGTACGGGCAGCGCGCTCCGTACCGGGTCGAGGAGCCCTTCCAGATCGAACTGGCGGGGCGGATCATCCGCGGCCGTATCGACGCCGTCTACCGCGATGTGGGTGCCGACGGCAGCGTGACGTACGAGATCGTCGACTGGAAGACGGGCCGGGGCCGCGGCGCCGATCCGCTCCAGCTCTCCGTGTACCGCCTCGCCTGGGCCGAGAGGCAGAGCGTGCCGCCGTCGTCGGTCGGCGCGGCCTTCCTCTACGTGCGGGGCGGTGAACTCGTCCGTCCGGAAGGGCTTCTGGACCGCGAGGGACTCGAACGGCTGCTGCTCGGCAAGGACACGGAGGCCCGTACGGATGACGGCCCCGGCATGGACGCCGGCCCCCGCGCGGTCGGCGCCCCACGTACCGGCGGCGTCCCCCGTACGGTCGGCGGCTCTCCCGACGCCGGTGCGTGACGCCCCGGAACCCTGAGCCGGACCCTCAGACGGCCCGGCCGCCGGGCGGTCCGCGCCGCCGGAGCGGATGCGAGTGGTCACCCGGATGCCGGATAGGCTCTCGGGCATGAGCAGCAGCGCGGCAGCTCCGGACGACGCCGTCCGGTCCTGCATCGAAGACCGGCGTGCCGACTTCCTCGAAGATCTTGCGGAATGGCTGCGCATCCCGTCGGTGTCCGCCGATCCGGAGCACGCCGGGGACGTGCGGCGGAGCGCCGGATGGCTGGCGGGAAAGCTCACCGCGACGGGCTTCCCCGTCGTCGAGACATGGGAGACGCCGGGTGCTCCCGCGGTGTTCGCGGAGTGGCCGTCCGGCGACCCCGGCGCCCCGACCGTGCTGGTCTACGGCCATCACGACGTCCAGCCCGCGGTCCTCGCTGACGGCTGGCACTCGGATCCGTTCGCGCCCGAGGAGCGCGAGGGCCGTCTGTACGCGCGGGGCGCGGCCGACGACAAGGGGCAGGTCTTCCTGCACACCCTGGGCGTCCGCGCGCATCTCGCGGCCACCGGCCGCAGCGCTCCGGCCGTCAACCTCAAGCTCCTGATCGAGGGCGAGGAGGAGTCCGGCTCGCCGCACTTCCCCGCTCTTGCCCGTGCCAACGCCGACCGTCTCGCCTGTGACGCCGCGATCGTCTCCGACACCGGCATGTGGTCCGCGCAGACGCCCACCGTGTGCACCGGGATGCGCGGACTGACCGACTGCCAGATCGACCTGTACGGTCCGGACCAGGACGTCCATTCCGGCTCCTTCGGCGGTGCCGTCCCGAACCCCGCCACCGAGGCCGCACGGCTGGCCGCCACCCTCCACGACGAGGACCGCCGCGTCGCACTCCCCGGCTTCTACGACGGCGTCGTCGAACTGACCGACGAGGAGCGGCAGCTCTTCGCCGAACTGCCCTTCGACGAGGACGCCTGGCTGCGCACGGCCCATTCGCACGCCGTGCTCGGCGAGGCCGGCTACACCACGCTGGAGAGGGTCTGGGCCCGCCCGACGGCCGAGGTGAACGGCATCGGGGGCGGCTACCAGGGGCCCGGCGGCAAGACCGTCATCCCCTCCCGCGCACAGCTGAAGCTCTCCTTCCGGCTGGTGGCCGGACAGGACACGGAGAAGGTCCAGCAGTCGGTGAGGGAGTGGGTGGCCAAGGCCCTGCCGGACGGCATCCGGCACGAGATCACCTTCTGGGGCGCCACCCGTCCCTGCCTGACCCCGCTCGGTCATCCGGCGCTCCGGTCGGTCGTACGGTCGATGGAGCGCGCGTTCGGACAGCGGGTCCGTTTCACGCGCGAGGGCGGGTCGGGCCCGGCCGCCGATCTGCAGGACGTGCTCGGTGTGCCGGTGCTCTTCCTGGGCATCTCCGTTCCCTCCGACGGCTGGCACTCGCCGAACGAGAAGGTCGAGCTGGATCTGCTGATGAAGGGCGCCGAGGCGACCGCGTACCTGTGGGGCGACCTTGCCGGGCGGTGGGAGCGCGAGCGGGAGGCCGACGCCTCCGCCGACGCGGGCGGTGCCCCCTCCGACGGCCTACGGACCCCTCGGCGGACGTCGCCCGGCGCCCCCGCAGACCTGTCGCAGGAGAAGCAGGAGCTGAAGTGACCATCTGGACCGACCGTACGGCCGACACCGGCCGCCCCATCTCCCTGACCGCCACGGGCGGCATCGACCGCGCAGCGCACTGCCGCACGGACGAGGCGTGGCTGGCGGCAGCGTGGTCCCATCCGACGACACGGGTCTTCGTGGTCTCCGGCGGGCAGGCGCTGATCGAGGACAACAGCGAGGGCAACACCGAACTGGTGATGATGCCGTCCTTCGACGCGCCCTTCACAGAAGCGCACCGCTACTTCCTCGGGGTCGACGAGGAAGGGGTGCGTTACTTCGCGCTGCAGAAGGACGCCCTGCCGGGGCGGATGGACGACATCGCGCGCCCCGCCGGACTCCGTGAGGCGGGCGTCCTGCTCTCCGCGCGTGACGCCGAACTGATGACCCACGCCATCGGACTGGAGAACTGGCAGCGCACGCACCGCTTCTGCTCGCGCTGCGGCGAACGTACGGTCATCGCCGAGGCCGGACATCTGCGCCGCTGCCAGGCGTGCGGCGCCGAGCACTATCCGCGAACCGACCCCGCCGTGATCATGCTGGTACGGGACGAGCAGGACCGCGCGCTGCTGGGCCGTCAGGTGCACTGGCCCGAGGGACGCTTCTCGACGCTGGCGGGGTTCGTCGAGCCGGGGGAGTCGCTGGAGGCGGCGGTCATCCGGGAGGTCGCCGAGGAGGCGGGGGTGGCGGTGGGCGAGGTCGGCTACGTGGCCAGCCAGCCGTGGCCGTTTCCCGCCAGTCTGATGCTGGGCTTCATGGCCAGGGCCACGTCACCGGAGATCCGCGTGGACGGGCACGAGATCGAGGACGCCCGCTGGTTCTCCCGAGAGGACATCCGGAACGCGATCAAGTCCGGGGAGGTGCTGCCGCCCTCCGGGATCTCCATCGCGGCGCGTCTGGTGGAGCTGTGGTACGGGGAACCGCTGCCCGCGCCCGACCGCAAGGTGTGACGAGGCGCCCGACCGCAAGGTGTGACAGGGCGCCCGACCGCGACCTACGCGCGGGGAACGTCGGGGGACGACGCACCGCACGGCACGGCCCGGGGGACGCGCCGGCCGCCCGGAGCACCACCGGCACCGGGAACGTGCCGGTTGGCCCCGGGCGGTGGTGCCTCCGGCGGGCGGTGTCCGTCAGGCGTCGGCGCCGACCTTCTGCTGGACCTGGGCCAGCGAGGGGTTGGTCAGCGTCGAGCCGTCGGGGAAGAGCACGGTCGGCACCGTCTGGTTGCCGCCGTTGGCCTTTTCCACGAAGTCGGCCGACTCCGGGTCGTGCTCGATGTTGATCTCGGTGTACGCGATTCCCGCGCGGTCCATCTGGCCCTTCAGCCGACGGCAGTAGCCACACCAAGTGGTGCTGTACATCGTCACGTTTCCCGCCATGGGTACTCGCGCTCCTTCGTGTCCGTTGGTCTCTGGGGGAACGTGCGAGCGAACCGGACCATTCCCGGAAGCGCCGACGAGTCCGAGCCTTCAGGACTGCCGGACTGCCGGACTGCCGGACTGCCGCACTGCGGGAGTCCCTGATCCCTGACTCCAGGAGCCTGTACGACTGTCGTCGTTCGGCTGTGGACAGGCGTCACGGGCGCCGTGGGAGACCTGGCAGCATGGCGGGGTGACAGCAGCAACGGACTCCGCTCTCTTCCCCCGCCCCGATCAGGACGCTTTCGCGGCTCCGCCGCGCGACGCCGACGCGGTGCTGGAGGGGCTCGATCCCGAGCAGCGCGAGGTGGCGACGGCCCTGAACGGCCCGGTGTGCGTGCTGGCCGGGGCCGGCACGGGCAAGACCCGCGCCATCACCCACCGGATCGCCTACGGCGTGCGTGCGGGCATCCTGCCGCCTGCCAGTGTGCTCGCGGTCACCTTCACGGCCCGGGCGGCGGGGGAGATGCGGGGGCGGCTGCGGCAGTTGGGGGCGAGCGGGGTCCAGGCACGTACGTTCCACTCGGCCGCGCTCAGGCAGCTGCAGTTCTTCTGGCCGAAGGCTGTCGGCGGTGAGCTGCCGCGGCTGCTGGAGCGCAAGGTGCAGCTCGTCGCCGAGGCGGCGGCCCGCTGCCGCCTCCGTCTGGACCGCAGCGAACTGCGGGACCTCACAGGTGAGATCGAGTGGTCCAAGGTGACGCGGACCGTCCCGGAGGACTATCCGGCCGTCGTCGCCAGGTCGAGCCGTGAGGCCCCGCGCGACCCCGCGGAGACCGCCCGGGTCTTCGGGCTCTACGAACAGCTCAAGCGCGAGCGCTCAGTGATCGACTTCGAGGATGTGCTGCTGCTCACCGTGGGCGTCCTCCAGGACCGCCCCGACATCGCCGAGACGGTCCGCGGGCAGTACCAGCACTTCGTGGTGGACGAGTACCAGGACGTCAGCCCGCTCCAGCAGCGGCTCCTGGAGCTGTGGGTGGGGGACCGGGAGAGTCTCTGCGTCGTCGGCGACGCCAGTCAGACGATCTACTCCTTCACCGGCGCCACCCCCGACCATCTGCTCGACTTCCGTGCCCGCCATCCGGGCGCGACCGTGGTCAAACTCGTGCGGGACTACCGCTCGACGCCGCAGGTCGTGCATCTCGCGAACGGCCTGCTCTCCCAGGCGGCGGGCCGTGCCGCTCAGCACCGCCTGGAGCTGATCTCCCAGCGGGAGGCGGGCCCCGAGCCGGCCTACACCGAGTACCCCGACGAGCCGACCGAGGCCGAGGGCACCGCAAGGCGCATCCGTGAGCTGATCGACTCCGGTCTCCCCGCCAGCCAGATCGCCGTGCTGTACCGCATCAACGCGCAGTCCGAGGTCTATGAGCAGGCCCTGGTCGACGCCGGTGTCCCCTACCAACTCCGCGGCGCGGAACGCTTCTTCGAAAGGCCGGAGGTCCGGGAGGCGGGTGTGGCACTGCGCAGCGCGGCCCGCTTCGGCGACAACGACGCCCTTCTCGACGGTGCCCTCGACCTCCCCTCCCAGGTCCGCGCCGTCCTGAGCGGCAAAGGCTGGACGGCGGACCCGCCGGCCGGGTCGGGCGCCGTGCGTGACCGCTGGGAGTCTTTGACGGCTCTGGTGCGGCTGGCCGAAGCCCTCTCCGCGGGACGGTCCTCGGCCGGCGGGGCGGAGCCGACGCTCACCGACTTCGTGGCGGAGCTGGACGAACGGGCCAACGCGCAGCACGCGCCCACGGTCGAGGGCGTCACCCTCGCCTCGCTCCACGCCGCGAAGGGCCTGGAGTGGGAGGCGGTGTTCCTGACCGGGCTCACCGAGGGGATGATGCCCATCACTCACGCCAAGACCGACGTTCAGGTCGAGGAGGAGCGGCGGCTCCTCTACGTCGGCGTCACTCGTGCCCGCCGGCATCTCACGCTCTCCTGGGCGCTCTCACGCTCGCCGGGCGGTCGGGGCGGTCGGCGGCCCAGCCGCTTCCTGAACGGTCTGCGTCCGGGATCGCCGGCAGCGGGAGCCCGTACGGCGGCAGGCCGCGGCGGGATCGAACGAGGCAGCGGCGGCAGCCGTACCCGAAAGCGTCGAGGACCGGTCCAGTGCCGTGTGTGCGGGCGTTCGCTGACCGATCCGGGCGAGATGAAACTGATGCGCTGCGAAGGCTGCCCCTCCGATCTCGACGAGCAGCTCTACGAGCGGCTGCGGGAGTGGCGTTCCGAGCAGGCCAGGCAGCTGGGCCAGCCTGCCTACTGCGTCTTCACCGACAAGACCCTCATGGCGATCGCTGAGAACCTGCCCGGAGACGAGGGCGCGCTCTCCCGCATCTCCGGCGTCGGGGGGCGCAAACTGGAGCGGTTCGGCGCGGACGTCCTCGCGCTGTGCGCGGGCGAGGAGCTGAAATCCGCCGAGGCCGCGGAGGACGTCCTGGACGACCGGACGGACGACCCCGTGGCAGACCCGGCTGAGGACAGTGCGGCGGACCTGGCGGAGGACCGCGCGAACGACCCCGGGGGAGCGCCCGGAACGACGCCGTGAAGGGCTTTTCCGAGACGGCGGAAAAACAGTTTGCGCCCGCTGTCCGCGGCACCATAGCCTTCCGGACGTGGAGAGGGAGGGGGCTTTTCGCTCCACCCCATCCATGCTGTACTGAATCCTGCACGTTTGAGGACCGGCCGCAGCCGTTCCCCCGAGTCGCCGAGAGGAGGCGAGCCCAGTGATCAAGTTCATTACCACCACCAAAATGACCGACCGCCCGGTCGTCGCCTCCTGCCTGCTCGGCTCCCGGGTCAAGGGCGCCGGTCTGCCCGGCGTCGTGCTCGGCGGCGAGCGACCGACCAAGGCACTTGAGGTACGGGCAGCAGTGGCACAGGGCACGACCTATGCCTTTGCGGCCGCAGCCGATGGTGCCGGCGAGGGACGCCAGAAGACGCAGCACAACCCGATGTGGGCCTTCCGTGGGCTCGAACCCTGGAGAGATCCAGCCTGATCGGCGAGATCAGGTCGGCACCTTCCAGGGCCGCGGAACCCACACAGGGATCCGCGGCCCTTCTGTTTGCCCCGCCCGGCCACCAGCTGGGCCGACACAGACAACAGACATCGACAGACGAGGAAGAACCGGCAGTGCACCTCGACACGCACACCCCGTCACCCACGACCGACCTGATGCCGCCTGATGCCACCACGGAGGACCCCGTGACCGCCCCGCTGCTCACGCTGACCGAGCTCGACGACGCCATCGAGCGCCTCGGCGTGACCGTGCCCTGCCGCTCCTACGACCCCGAGGTCTTCTTCGCCGAAGCCCCCGCAGACGTGGAGTACGCGAAGACGCTGTGCCAGACCTGCCCGCTGCGTGAGGCCTGCCTCGCGGGTGCCAAGCACCGCCGGGAGCCCTGGGGCGTCTGGGGCGGCGAGCTGTTCGTCCAGGGAGTCGTAGTTCCCCGCAAGCGGCCGCGTGGCCGTCCCCGCAAGAACCCGGTCACAGCATGACCACCGCCGGAACGATCGACCGCCCGTCGACGCGCGATCCCCAGCTGCGTCACCTTCCGAAGCAGGACCCCGCGATGACTCCCAACGCCGAGACCACGACCCCTTCCAGCACAGACGCGAACTCCTCGCGTCAGAACAGGACCCGACAGATGCAACTCATGCCAGAGTCCCTGGCCCGAGCCCATATGTACGACCGCCTGCAGGCGGCCGAGGCGGAACGCAGGGCACTGCGAATCACCTCCGCCCGGCGCCTTCAGCGTCGCGCCGAGCGCGCTTCCCTGCGTGCTCGCCGGGCGATCGCCATGGCGGTCATGCAGTGAACCGACAGGAGAGCCGGGGCCGTGCGTTCCGGCTCTCCGCCGTTCCCGGCGATATCTTCTGACGGATGGAAGAGGAGCCCGCCGGAGAGACGGTCTGCGACTGTTGCGGAACGGTGGCCCAGGGGACGCCAGCCACCTGGGTCTCCTCCCGCGAGGGCGGGGAGTCCCTCCATACCTGCGAGACGTGTGCTCGCGCCAACATCCGTGCCATCGAGAGCCGCCTCGACTCCTCCTGGTGGTGACGCGGACCGCGGCAGGTCACATGGAAGAGGTCCACGTCGCCCGGCCCCGAGCCGCGCTCGGCAGGTCAGGCGGGCGTCTGCGCCACGGACAGGGCTTCCTCCCCGCCGCCGTCGGCGAAGCCCGGCACCCACGCCTCCATCTCCTCACGCAACCGCACCGACGCCCCCAGCTGGCACAGCACGCCGATGGTGCTCAGCGTCACCCGGTGTATGAGGAGATAGGCAGGGGGGAGGTTGAGCTGCTTGCCCATCTGGTGCGCCGGTGAACGAGGATCGGCGATCCGCGCCGCCTGATCGCGCATCCAGTCACGGCTGAATTGGAACTCCGCCGCCTTGGCGGGTTCGATGACCGGTACCAGGTAGTCCAGCACCGCGGCCGGGTCCAGCTCGATCGAGTCCTTGACGAAGCCCTCCGCGCAGAGCAGCTCGTAGACCTCCTGGGCCTGTCCTTCGATGACCATGCGCAGCGCCGTTCCGATCATGGAAGGCAGCCCTTCCGGAAGCCGGTCCACGGTGCCGAAGTCCATCACCCCCAGCCTCCACTGGTCCTCACCCGCCTCCTCCGCGGGCAGCAGCCGGAAGTTGCCCGGGTGGGGGTCGGCGTGCAGCAGACCGGTACGAGCGGTGCCGGAGAAGAGGAACCGTGCCAACAGCTGCCCCGCCCGGTCCCGTTCCTCCTGGGTGCCCTCCGATATGACCTCGGCCAGCGGCACCCCGTCCATCCATTCGGTCACCAGCACCTGATCGCACTGATGCACCACGTCCGGGATCACGACGTCCGGGTCCTGCGCGAACTCCTCCGCGTAGGTCTGCTGAGACTGTGCCTCCAGCTCGTAGTCCAGTTCCTCGGTGACGCGGTTCCTCAGTTCCGAGAGCAGCGGCTTGATGTCCATACCGGGAATGAGCGGACCCAACAGGCGGGCGAACCTTCCGAGCTGAGCGAGGTCGGAGACCAGGGCTTCGCCGGCTCCCGGGTACTGCACCTTCACCGCGACCTCGCGCCCGTCGTGCCAGACGGCGTGGTGAACCTGGCCGATCGAGGCCGCCGCGGAGGGCTTGTCGTCGAACTCCTCGAAGAGCTCGCGCCAACCCTCGCCCATGCGCTCGGACAGCACTTCGTGCACTGTGCTGGTCGGCATCGGAGGCGCGGCCTCCTGCAGCTTCGTCAAGGTCGCCCGGTACGGACCGGCGACCTCCTCGGGCAGCGCCGACTCGAAGACCGAGAGCGCCTGCCCGAATTTCATGGCGCCCCCCTTCAGCTCGCCGAGCACTTTGAACAGCTGCTCCGCGGTGCGCTGCTGCAGGTCATGTCCGACGAGGTCCGCGGAGAGACCGCCGATCCGCTTCCCCAGCCCCCAGGCGGAGCGCCCGGCGAACCCCAGGGGCAGCGCGGCCAGCTTGGCGGTACGCGTCACTGCCTTGCGTGGGAGATCAGACATGGGCCCCTCCAACTTCCAGACGGCTCAACCGGACAGCACCGAGGACGGCGGCCATCACGCCATTGTGACCTCTTCTTCGACCGCCGCCGAGACCGGGCGGTCTCCTGTCACCGAAGCGGCACCGCATGGACACTCGGGATGGGGCGAGAACTGTTCCGTGTCACCCATCAGATGCGGCAGGGCGAACCGCATGCGGTAGCCGGCGGCGCAGTGACCGTCCCCGTCGAGGAATCCGAGCGCGTACGAGGCGATGGCCCCCGCGACCATCGTCGCCAGCGCGGCGTCACAGGCGGGAACCCCCGATCTGCGTCTCGCCGATGTCCGCCACTGGCCCACCACCATTGGCCAGCTCGGCTCCCGTTCCGCCCTTCCGCGCAACAGGCAGCCGGCACACGGCGAGGCTCCCGGAAGGACCAGAGGGCCCACCACGCCCGTGCTCTCCACCACCCCGCCGTACAGATGCGGAGTGCCCGACTGCACGAATCCCTCCGCCGCCGCGGGGTCCGGGGCGTATGCGTCAAGGCCGTCGCGCGGTGCCAGCACCACCAGCCCGATGCCGCGCCTGGACCCGGCTGGTGAACGCCAGGGCTTCGCCCGGCCCACGGCTCTTCGCGCCGCCACGTCACGCCTCTCCCCGCAGTCTCCGGCCGGGACGCCGCCGGGCAGGGCGTCCCAGGGCTCGACGTGGCCCCCGTCCACGACGTCCACCTCGCCCACCCCCGCCGCTGCCAGCGTCGAGGCGACGAGCGCCCCGACCCGGCCGGCGCCCCGCACCTGCACACAACTCTCGCGCCGGGCCACCAGTCTGCGCAGGCCGCCTCCCGGTTCCCGGTGGACGACGGAGAGCGAACCCAGGTCGGGACGCAGCCGGTCGCTCACGCTCGCTGCCGCCTCACGGTCCGCCGTGGCGTCGTCGAGCACACCGGCCGCTGAGAGCCGCTCGACGAGACGGTCCACCGTCCCGCGGGACAGCCCGAGCCGGGCTGCCTCCGCTCCGAGCTGAGCGAGACTGCGCGTGCCGTCCATCAACTCCATGAACGCCGCGGTCGCGTTGTCCACCGGCCCCAGCAGCACCGCGTGTGCGGGCGCCGCGCCGTACTGCACTGTCTGCCTGTCACGCCAGGCACGCCGCAGCGCCGGCTTGATCATCGGATGCATGCTTCCCCGCCCTCTCGGGTCTCGCTTCTGCCGAGGACAGCATGCGGTTGCTGCGCCGCCCAGTGCCGAGAGTTGTCCACAGGCGTGGGAGGTAGTCATATGAAGCGAGCCGGTAAGGGGCAAATGCCCCGAACCAGGGCGGAGGTGGGACTTCCGCTCCCGCCAGCGGGTAACGTCGGGGCGTGTCCGCCGACCCGCTGAACAGTGCCCGCCAGCAGTCGGTCGAAGTGCGTCGCAGCACGCGCCGCAGGCGTACGGTCTCCGCCTACCGTGAGGGCGGCCGCACGATCGTGATGATTCCCGCCCGGATGTCCCCCGACGAGGAGCGGCGCTGGGTGGGTGTCATGCTCGACAAGCTGGCGGCTCAGGAGAGCAAGCGCATGCTGGGTGACGGAGAGCTGGCCGACCGCGCGGCCCAGCTCTCCGAGCGGTATCTGGAAGGCCGGGCACGGCCCGCCTCCGTACGGTGGGTGACCAACCAGAACACCCGGTGGGGTTCCTGTACACCGGCCGAGGGCAGCATCAGGCTCTCGCACCGGCTGCGCGGCATGCCGGAGTACGTCGTCGACTACGTACTGCTGCACGAACTCGCGCACCTGCTCGTGCCCGGACACGGGCGGCGCTTCTGGCAGTTGCTGGACGCCTACCCCCGCACGGAGCGGGCCCGCGGTTTCCTGGAGGGAGCCGTGGCCGCCGAGAGGCTGCCTCATATTCCGGCCGCACGCGACGAGTGAACTTCCCACACCCATTGGATAGCCTGACGCCGCGAGACGCACACAGCTACGGACGGGGGACGGTCGTTACGTATGGCCAGGGAATTCCAACGCGGCCACAAGGCCAGAATCAGTGATCTGACAGCCGGCCGGGACCTGTACGTCGGCGTGCAGATGGACGGCCCCGGACTCACCTTCGACATCAGCTGTTTCGGTCTCGACGCCGACGAACGGCTCTCCGACGACCGGTACTTCATCTTCTTCAACCAGCCGAAGTCCCCCGAGGAGTCGCTCCAGCAACTCGGGGCCCAGGCGGGCGACACGGAGTCCTTCCGTGTGACGCTCGACAGCATTCCCCAGCAGATCAAGCGGCTGTCCTTCACCGCGGCCCTCGACGGGGCCGGACAGATGTCGCAGGTCCGGTCCGGCTACATACGCATCGTCGCGGGTGGCGAAGAGGTCGCACGGTATGCCTTCGACGGCTCGGAGTTCAGCACCGAACGCGCCGTGATGCTCGGCGACTTCTACTTCAAGGACGTCTGGCGTTTCGCGGCGGTCGGCCAGGGTTTCGACGGCGGGCTCGAGGCCCTGCTGCGCAACTTCGGCGGCGAGGTGCTGGAGGAGGAGACCGCTCCCGAGCCTTCCGCGGCACCGGCCTTCGCGCCACCGGCGGGCGGGACACAGCCGCCCGCCTTCGCGCCGCCGGCCGACAGCGGTGCCACGGCTGCCACCCCGCAGGCTCCACAGGTCCCGCAGCAGCCCGCCTCCCCCGGACCGCCCGCTGCACCCGGGCCGCAACCCACACCGACGCAGGCGGACCACCCCGCGGCAGCACACGCTTCCGCCCCCACGGTCGCCGATCCGAACGCCTTCTCGCCGGCGGGGTACGGGCAGCCGCCCGGCCCACCCGGTCCGCCGCCGGCCCCCGTGCAGCAACAGCCGCCGGCCGCCCCGCAGACGTACAGCCCCCCGCAGGCCCCGCAGGCCCCGCAGGCCCCGTACGCCCCGTACGCTCCGCAGCCTCCACAGGCTCCGCAAGCGCCGTACGCCCCGCAAGCGCCGTACGCCCCGCAGGTCCCGCAGGCTCCGGCCGCGGGCATGCGCGTCACTCTCGACAAGTACCGCGAGGCCCCCACAGGCCGGCGCTGGACCCTTCAGAACGAACAGCTCGCCCGCGTCGACCTCGGCATCGACGGCCAGCCCGTCCTCGCCCGGCAGGGCAGCATGGTGCTGTATCAGGGAAAGGTCGACTTCAGCTACAAGGGAGCCGGTTTCAAGGGCCGCGTCGTCGGCGGCGCCACGGGCCAGGAGATGCAGCTCATGCGCTGTACGGGCGGCGGTCAGGTCTTCCTCGCCGAGGAGGCCGCGTCGCTCCACCCGATCGAGTTGCAGGGTGACGCGATCTGCGTCTCGGCCGACCGTGTCCTTGCCTTCGACGAGAGCCTCCAGCACGAGGTGCGCCGCATCGAGGGCCACGGCATCCCCGGTGGTGCGCTGTTCACCATGGCCTTCCAGGGCACCGGCACCGTCGTGGTCACCACGCACGGAACCCCGGTGGTCCTCCCGGTCACCCCCACCACTTTCGCGGACGCCGACGCCGTCGTCGCGTGGTCGGCAGCCTCCCAGGTGGTCGTCTCCAGCCAGGTGCGGCTGCGCCGCCAGGCCTACCCCGGCCACAGCGGCGAGACCGTGAACCTTCAATTCCGCGGTGCGCCCGGCAACTTCATCGTCGTCCAGCCCTACGAGGTGTGAGGGAGCCCGTCATGGATCAGCAGCTCGTCTCGGGCTTCTCGCCGGCCCAGCCGGCAGCCCGCATGGAGAACCACGGTTCCCACATGCTCAAGGTGGTCATGCAGAGCGGGCAGGACCTCTTCGCCCGCGTCGGCTCGATGATCGCCTACGAGGGTTTCGTGCAGTACGAGCCCAACCCCCCGGCCGTACGCCAGCGGGCCTCCCAGTGGCTCACCGGTGAGGGCGCCCCGCTCATGCGCTGCCACGGGGACGGCCTGCTCTACCTCGCCGACTACGGGGCCGACGTCGTCGTGCTCAATCTCGACGACGAGAGCATCTCCGTCAACGGCACCAACCTGCTCGCCTTCGACGCACACCTCGGATGGGGCGTGCAGCGCGTGAAGGGAATGGCGAAGTTCGCCGGGCAGGGCCTGTTCAACGTTGCCGTCTCCGGGACCGGATGGGTCGCCCTGACCACCCGCGGAGTGCCCGTGGTCGTCGACTGCGGGCGCGGCGACGACGAGACCTACGTGGACCCCGACGCTCTCGTCGCCTGGTCCACACATCTGAAGATGAAGGGGAAGCGCAGCTTCAAGGCGTCCTCGATGATCGGACGCGGCAGCGGCGAGGCTTACCAAATGGGCTTCTCCGGCCAGGGATTCGTCGTCGTACAGCCCAGTGAGGACAGCGCCGACCGCCTGCGGGCACGAGGCTGACGGGGGAGGGGAGCGTACACACCATGCAGAGTCCGCTTTTCGGCTACACCGAGGTCCAGAGCCAGGACCGCTACACCATGCAGAACCCGAAGCTGCTGCGCGTGGCCCTCACCGGCCACGAGGACGTGCTGGCCCGCAAGGGCAGCATGGTGGCCTACCAGGGAATGCTGGAGTTCGACGGCGAGTTCCAGAGCCGGCAGCAGCGCCGTGCCAGTGGGATGACCGGCGAAGGGCTCGATCTGATGCGCTGCTCCGGGCAGGGCACCGTCTATCTCGCCAACCTCGCGCAGCACATACACCTTGTGGATGTCGACCCCGAGGGCCTGACCGTGGACGGCGCCTACGTCCTCGCCCTCGACTCCTGTCTGCACTGGGAAGTCATCTCCGTGGACAGCCAGTTCGGCGTCTCCGGGTCCGGCAAGTACAACCTCAACATCTCCGGCCAGGGCAAGGTCGCTCTGATGACGTCCGGTCAGCCGCTGATGCTGCGTGTCACGCCGGACGCCTACGCGAACGCGGACGCCGACGCGGTCGTCGCCTGGTCCAGCTCGCTGCGGGTGCAGATGCAGGCGCAGACCAGCGCCTCGAGCGTGTGGCGGCGTCGCGGCAACACCGGCGAGGGCTGGGAGCTGAGCTTCATGGGGCAGGGTCACGCTCTCGTCCAGCCCAGCGAACTGCTCCCTCCGCAGAACGCCGTGATCGGTCAGGGGCTGCGTGCGCAGTACGGCATGGGCCCGCAGGGAGCCGCCGGACAGAACCAGGGGAACATCTTCACCAACTGAGCGGCGGTGCCCCGCCCTGTGTCCCGGCCGACCCGGCCGCTCGGGCCGGCTCGCTCCGGACCAGGGCGCGGGCACGCTCCGTCAGCCTTACCACCGACTCGTCGGCGACCTCCGCCACCGCTTCGTAGCCGTACCAGCGCAGCTCCAGCGACTCCTCGCTCACATGCTCCAGCGCACCCTCCGGCGCCAGCGCCGCGTACTGCACGTCCAGATGCCAGGCGCACGGTGTGCGGTGCCGGTCCAGCCGCAGGGGTCCGCCCGGCAGCAGGCTCAGACCGGTGATCCCGGACTCCTCCCCGGCCTCGCGCAGCGCCGCACTCTCCAGAGAGGTGTCCTCCGGTTCGCAGTGGCCGCCCATCTGGAGCCACATCCGCAGCTTGCGGTGCAGCGTCAGCAGTACGCGCGCGCCGAGCGGGTCGACGACCAGGGCGCTGGCTGTGAGGTGCCCGTCGGCGCACGCCTTCCACATGCCGTCCGGGTGCCTTTGCAGATGGCTCAGATACTCCTGCCGCAGCCGGTTCTGCTCCTCATCCGGAGCGGACCATTCCGTCAGCGTGCGGGTCGCGTCCTCGAGCAGGCTCACTGCTTCCCTTCGCCGTTCCCGTCGCCGCCGTCACTCTCACCGTCGCCCTTGCCGCTGTTCTTGCCGCGGTCGCTGGCGGAGTCCTCCGCGGCGTCCCCGAGCAGCTTGTCCAGCTCGGAGAAGTCCGGGTTCTCGCTGTGCACGAACCCGTCCGGGTCGTCCAGGTCCTGGGCGGTGGGCAGCATGTCGGGGTGCGCCCACAGGCCGTCGCGCCCTTCCATGCCCCGTGCGTCCGTCAGCGAGGCCCACAGCCGGGACGCGTCGCGCAGCCGCCGCGGGCGGAGTTCCATCCCGATCAGGGTGGCGAACGTCTGTTCAGCCGGACCGCCGGACGCCCTGCGCCTGCGCAGCGTCTCCCGCAGCGCGGAGGCGGAGGGCAGATGCGGCTCTGCGGCGGCGTGCACCACCGCGTCCACCCAGCCTTCGACCAGTGCGAGAGCAGTCTCCAGCCGGGCCTTCGCGGCCTTCTGCTCAGGTGTGTCCTCCGGCTGGAACATGCCCTGCTGAAGGGCCTCCTGGATCTCCTCAGGACGCTGCGGGTCGAACTGCCCGACCACGTCCTCCAGCTTGGAGGTGTCCACCGTGATGCCGCGTGCGTACCCGTCGACAGCGCCGAAGAGGTGCGAGCGCAGCCACGGCACGTGCGCGAAGAGCCGCTGATGCGCGGCCTCGCGCAGCGCCAGGTAGAGCCGCACCTCCTCCTGGGGGACGCCGAGGCCCTCACCGAGCGCGGCCATGTTCCCCGGCAGCAGCGCTGCCTTTCCGGGCGGGCCGAGCGGCAGGCCGATGTCGGACGAGCCCACCACTTCCCCCGCCAGCACGCCCAGAGCCTGACCGATCTGCGTGCCGAACATGGCACCGCCCATGGAACGCATCATTCCGAGCAGTGGCCCCGCCATGGCCTGCATCTCTTCGGGGAGCACGTCGCCCATCGCCGTGCCGACCCGCTCGGCGACCGGGTCCACCAGGTCCTTCCACACCGGAAGCGTGAACTCGACCCACTCGGCGCGGCTCCATGCCTCCGCGGACCCCGAGCCGGACGGCAGGGACGTCACACCGTCCAGCCACAGGTCGGCCAGCCGTACCGCCTCCTCGACGGCGGCGCGCTCGCTCGGGCCGATGCTGGCGTCCTTGACGAGCGTCCCCGAGGGGCTCTCGTCGCCGGACTGCGCCGCGCTGCCGGAGGGCCCGGCCGCGACGGTCTGGCGCGCGATGTCCTTGGCCATGTCCCAGTTCACCGGGCCGCCCTCGTACGAGAGCATCTGGCCGAGCTTCTGGAAGGCCGCGCCCAGGTCGCCCGGGTCCATGCCGCCCTGACCGCCGCCGAGCGAGCCGAACATGGCGGCCAGCGGATTGTCGCCGCCGGATGCGCCCTGACCGCCGCCGAATCCGAAGGGTCCGGGGGTGCCGCCTTGGCCGCCGCGGCCGCTCTGTCCGGCGCCGTCGCCCTTCTTCTTGCCCTCGTCCCCGTCTTCGGGCTCCTCAGGAGGTACGCCGAATCCGAATGGGGTGTCACTCACGGGTTTCCTCGGCTCTGTCGTGGGTCTCGTAGGTCTTGCGGGTCCCGCAGGGACGGTGCGCTCGCGGTTGGCCGGCAAGAACGAGCGGGTGGACTACGTTGGACTGAACCGACTGGTCGAAGTGGACCAATCGGGACATGTGCGAGCCTGCATCGATCTCACGGGCTCCACCTCCAGCCTAGACACGTGTCAGGCAGGATGGAGCCTGCGCACCTCTTACCAGAAACAACCGCTGGAGACGACCGGTGAGTTCCACCGACAGCAACGTTCGCGCAGCGCGAACCCCAACCGTCGCCGTCACGGGGGCCGCGTCAGGCGTCGGCGCGCTGCTGACCGAGCGGCTCGCCGCATCGGAGGAGATCAAGCGCGTCATCGCCCTCGACGAGCGCCGCGGGGAGGTCAGCGAGGCCCAGTGGCACACGCTCGACGTACGCGATCCCGCCATCGCCGACCGGCTGCGCAACGACGGCGATCCGGTGGACGTCGTGGTGCACCTCGCCCTCGACCTCGATCTGGAGACCGACCCCACCGCTCGTACCGCCCTCAACGTGCGCGGTACTCAGACAGTGCTGACGGCTGCCGCGGCAGCGGGCGTCCACCGGGTCATCCTGTGCACGTCGACGATGGTCTACGGGGCCCTGCCCGACAACGACGTCCCTCTCGCCGAGGACGCCGAGCTGCGGGCGACGGCGGAAGCGACCGCGGTCGGTGACCTGCTGGAGATCGAACGGCTTGCACGCCGGGCGCCCCGCGCCCACCCGGGGCTCAACGTGACTGTCGTGCGCCCCTCCGTGCTCGTGGGCGCGGGTATGGATACGGCCCTGACCCGGTACTTCGAGTCGCCGCGGCTGCTGGTCGTGGCCGACTCACGTCCCTGCTGGCAGTTCTGCCACGTCGAGGATCTGGTCGGCGCCCTGGAGTTCGCCGTACTGGGCAAGGCCGACGGCGAGATGGCGGTCGGCTGCGACGGATGGCTGGAGCAGGAAGAGGTCGAGGAGCTGACGGGCATACGGCGCATGGAACTGCCCTCGGCTGTCGCCCTGGGCGCCGCCTCCCGGCTGCACCGGCTGGGGCTGACCCCGTCGCCCGCGGGGGACCTCGCCTACACCATGCACCCCTGGGTCGTGTCCGGCTCCCGCCTGCACGATGCGGGCTGGCGGCCTCGCTGGACGAACGAAGGAGTGCTGGCGGAACTGCTGGAGGAGGTCGCCGGCCGGCACACGGTCGCGGGGCGGCGGCTCGGACGTACCGAGGCGGCCACTGCCGCGGGTGCGGGCGCCACCGTGGCCCTGCTGGGTACGGCCGCGCTGGTGCGCAGGGCTCGCAAGCGCCGGGGGCTGTGACGGGCGGCGGGCCTCGCCCGCGCCGTTTCACGGCGTCGGGACCGCTCGCTCGGCTGTCGGCTGTCGGCCGTCCGTCGTCGGTCCGGCCGGCCGCCTGCTCCGGCCTCCGTTCCACGCCGATCTTCCACCGCTGCGGCAATGTGCGGCAGCATGAGGTCATGGCGCACACGTACGACCACCCGGGCGAGCAGGCGGCGGACGACCCTGTCCGTCTGCTGGGCATCCGCGAGACTCCGCTCTCCGTCGATGAGGTCTTCGCCGCGGTGGGTGACACGGCCGCCGGCGGTACCGCGCTTTTCGTCGGCACGGTGAGGGATCACGACAGCGGCGCTGATGTCACCCGTCTGGGGTATTCCTCGCATCCCACGGCCGAGGCCGAGCTGCGCCGGGTCGCGGAGAAGGTGGCCGCCGACTTCCCCGTGCGCGCGCTGGCCGCGGTGCACCGGGTCGGCGAACTGTCCGTGGGTGATCTCGCGGTCGTCGTCGCGGTCTCCTGCCCGCACCGCGCGGAGGCGTTCGAGGCGTGCCGCCGCCTCATCGACAACCTCAAGCACGAGGTCCCGATCTGGAAACACCAGACCTTCACGGACGGCACAGAAGAATGGGTCGGCGCGTAGTGCCGTCATCTTGGGGTGGTGGTCGGGTGACGGCTGGGAGGGTCGGCGCGTGTGCCGTCATCTTGGGGTGGTGGTCGGGCGGCGGCTGGGAGGGTCGGCGCGTGGCGCTGCCTCGTGTAGGACCCCGAAATCCGGCTGGGCGGGTTGGCGTAGCGCCGTCACCGTGCCGGGTGACCGCGGCACCCGTACGGTGCACGTTCCGCTTGCGCTACCGGACCCCGGGAAAGACCGTTGTCCTGCCGAGAGTTAATCTGCTCATCGGCCGTTCTGTTCGGAGGGCTCGGGCGTAGAGCGAGTTCACAAGGGGTCGGGAGGTCCTCATGGCGGCACTCTCCTGGTTGCTGATTCCACTTCTTGCCGCTGTCGTGGCGGGCGTCTGGAGCAGCTGGGCAAGCCGGCGCCGGACGGGCATTCCGGATTCCGCCGGGGTCGCCGGCTACGAGCGTTTCCGGCAGGCCATGGAACGCTCACGGCGCGACGAGGCCGCAGGGACGCTCCAGCCGGAGACCGCCGCAGAACCGGTCCCGAGCGCCGCTCACCCGGCCCCGGACGGACCGGCCCGGACGGCCGAATGACAGGGCTGTCCCTTACTGTCGTTCCATGCCACGCCGCACCGCGACGATGCTCGCATCCACGCTGCTGCTCATAGGTCTGCTCTGTGCCGGGTTGCTGATCAAGGTGCCCTACGCCGAGATGTCACCCGGTCCGACCGTCAACACCCTCGGTGAACACGACGGCGATCCGGTGCTCAACATCAAGGACCACAGGACGTACGAGACCTCCGGCCACCTGAACATGACGACGGTCCGCGTCACCGGCGCCGACTACCGCATGAACCTGGCGGAGGCGGTGGGCGGCTGGCTCCAGCACGACAGTGCGGTCGTTCCGCACTCGACGCTGTACCCGGAGGACAAGTCGGCCAAGGAGGTCGACCAGGAGAACGCGGAGGAGTTCAGCGCCTCCCAGGAGAGCGCGAAGGTGGCGGCGCTGGAGGAGCTGGGGACCGACGTTCCCTCCCACATCATCGTCGGCTCAGTCGTCAAGGGCGGTGCCTCTCAGGGCAAGCTGCACGCCGGGGACATCATCCGTGCGGTGGACGGCAAGAAGGTGGCCGAGCCGAACGAGGTGGCGGATGTGGTGACCAAGCACGATCCCGGTGAGAAGGTCCGTTTCACCATCGTTCCGGCGGCCAGGGCGAAGGCCGCGGAGAAGGCCGGGCGCGAGCCCTCCGCGCGGGATGAGAAGCAGATAACCGTCGGCACGAAGAAGGCGGGTGACGACGGGCGGGCCATAGTCGGCATCCAGCCCGGGGTCGGTTACACCTTCCCGTTCGATATCGACATCAAGCTCGCGGACGTGGGCGGTCCCAGCGCCGGGCTGATGTTCTCGCTCGGCATAGTCGACAAGCTGACCCCCGAAGACCTCACCGGCGGGTCGTTCGTGGCCGGTACGGGCACCATCGACGACGAGGGCAAGGTCGGCGCCATCGGCGGCATCCAGATGAAGACGGTCGCGGCACGTGCCAAGGGCGCCAAGTACTTCCTCACTCCCGAGGACAACTGCCCCACCGCCGCCAAGGACCGGCCGTCCGGACTGACCCTCGTCAGGACCGGCACCCTGGACGACGCCATGAGCGCGCTGAAGAAGATCCGCAACGACGACACGGCCGCCCTCCCGCAGTGCAGGGCGAGCTGACGGCCGTGTCCCCGTGACGCCGGTCCCGGCTGGTCACTCCTCGAACGTCGCCGCCAGCGCCTCGGCCAGCCCGGGCACCAGGCCGGCCCCGGTCAGCACCTCGGTCGCCGTGTCCTTCTCACGCAGGCGCAGGGCCGACTCCCGCGTGCCGTCCCGCAGTACGGCGACGGTCATCCGTACCTCCTGACGTTCGGGATGTCCGGCGACCCACTCGGTGAGCGCCTCCTCGGCGCCCTCCCGCCGGAGTTCTTCAGGCATCGACTCCTCGGCGGAGTGCGGCAGCATCAGCCGCTCGACCGTCATCGCGCAGCCGGCGACGGCGTCGGGCCAGGCGATCGTCGCCAGAAACTCGTCGAGCGGGGCGCCGGTGGGAAGTTCGTCCTGCTCCACGGGGGTCAGCGAGGCACCGGACCCGCCGGTCTCGTCGAAGCCGAGCTGGCCCGCGAGTTCGGGTTCCTGTTCGCGCAGCTGAGCGGTGTCGACCAGCGCGAACAGACGGCTGGGCTGGTCCCAGCCCAGCCCTGCCGCGTACTCGTCGAGTTCGAGCACTGCCTGGGTGAGAGGACCGGCAGCAAGGGGTGTGCCTTCGGTGGGGAGATATTCCATCTCTATATCGTGCCGCCTTCCACCCCGGGATCGGGAACTGGGTAAAGGTTCGTTAAGTTGCATGAGTGGGCCTACGATGCGGGCCCGTCCTCATCCACTGCGATCTTCGAGGTGCGCACCTTGGCTTTCCAGATGCCGGACCGCGGCTCCGGCTCAGGCGGTCCCTCAGGGCCACGGATCAGAGTGGGCCGACCATCCCGGCGCTCCCGGACGCTGTTGCTGACAGTGGCCGTGCTCGCGGTGCTGGCCATGCTCTTCGTCATGTTCGCCGGGTTCTGGACCGACTGGCTCTGGTACCGCTCGGTGAGTTACACCGCCGTCTTCACCAAGACACTGTGGACCAAGATCGGCATGTTCGCCGTCTTCGGCCTGCTGATGTCGGTGTCGGTGGGGTTGAACATCTGGCTCGCGCACAAGCTGCGTCCCCCACTGAGCGCGATGTCGCTGGAGCAGCAGAGCCTCGACCGTTACCGGATGAGCATCGCTCCGTACAAGAAGTGGGTGCTGCTGGGCGTCACGGCGCTGGTCGGGCTGATCTCTGGCGCTTCGGCAGCCGGCCAGTGGCGCACGTGGCTGATGTGGGTGAACGGAGTGCCCTTCGGGAAAGCCGACGCGCACTTCGGCAAGGACATCTCCTTCTACGCCTTCGACCTGCCCTGGTACCGCTTCCTGCTCAGCTTCGGCTTCGCGGCGGCAGTGCTCTCGCTGCTGGCCGCCGCGCTGGTGCACTACCTCTACGGCGGGCTGCGCCTGACCACGCCGGGTGCCCGCGCGACGGCGCAGGCGACCGGGCATCTGTCCGTGCTGCTCGGTGTCTTCGTCGCGCTCAAGGCCGTGGCCTACTGGCTGGACCGGTACGGACTGGCGGTGAAGTCCGGCGACTTCAAGGCCACCGACAACTGGACCGGTCTGAAGTTCGTCGACGCCAACGCCTACCTGCCGGCGAAGACGATCCTGTTCTGCATCGCCATCATCTGCGCGCTGCTGTTCTTCGCCACCATCTGGCGGCGCACCTGGCAGCTGCCGGTGATCGGCTTCGGCCTGATGGTGCTCTCGGCGATCCTGATCGGCGGGCTCTACCCGGCGATCGTGCAGAAGTTCCAGGTCCAGCCGAACGAGCAGGCCAAGGAAACGCCTTACATCGAGAAGAACATCAAGGCGACCCGTGAGGCCTACGACATCGACGACTCCGAGGTGGAGGACTACTCGGGCACCAGCAAGGCAGGCAAGGAGCAGCTGCGGGACGCCGCGGACACCACCGCCAGCCTGCGCCTGCTCGACCCGAACGTCGTCTCACCGACCTATCAGCAGAAGCAGCAGGTCAGGGGTTACTACCAGTTCCCGGCGACGCTCGACGTCGACCGCTACAAGACCAAGGACGGCAAGGAGCAGGACACCGTCGTCGGCCTCCGGGAGATCAACACCGACGGCATCCCGGAGAAGAACTGGATCAACACGCACTTCAAGTACACCCACGGCTACGGCATGGTCGCCGCCAAGGGGACCACGGTGGACAAGGACGGCGCTCCGTCCTTCACCGAGAAGGACCTGCCTCCCAAGGGCGAGCTGGGCAAGTACGAGGGGCGCATCTACTACGGCGAGAAGACCAACCAGTACTCGATCGTGGGCGGTCCGCAGAAGGAGCTCGACTACGCGGACGACGAGGGCGAGAAGACCTACACCTACACCGGCAAGTCCGGTGTGAACCTCGCCAGCTCGCTCAACCGCGCCGCCTACGCCCTGAGCTTCAACGAGCCGCAGATCCTCTACTCCGGAGCGATCGGCGAGGGCTCCCGGGTTCTCTACAACCGGACGCCCAAGGAGCGGATCGAGGCGGTCGCGCCCTGGCTGACGATCGACGGCGACCCCTACCCGGCGGTCGTCGACGGCCGGATCAAGTGGATCGTCGACGCCTACACGACCTCCAACGGATACCCGTACTCGTCGCGTACGACGCTCGGTGACACCACCGCGGACTCGCTGACCGACGGGCAGCGTGCCGTCGTGGCCCAGCAGAACCGGGTCAACTACATCCGCAACTCGGTCAAGGCCACGGTGGACGCGTACACCGGCAAGGTCGACATGTACCAGTGGGACAAGAAGGACCCGGTGCTGAAGACCTGGATGAAGGCGTTCCCGGACACGGTCAAGCCGAAGAGCGCGATCGACGGCGAGCTGATGGACCACCTGCGCTATCCGCAGGACCTGTTCAAGGTGCAGCGTGAACTGCTGACGCGCTATCACGTCACCTCGGCCTCGCAGTTCTACAGCGGCAGTGAGCGCTGGCAGATCCCGGACGATCCGACCCACAAGGGCAACGCGGTTCCTCCGTACTATCTGAGCCTGCAGATGCCGGATGAGAAGAAGCAGACCTTCTCGCTGACCACCACGTTCAACCCCAACAAGCGCGAGACTCTGGGCGCCTTCATGGCGATCGACGCGGACACGCGCAGTCCGGGGTACGGCAAGATCAAGATCCTGAGACTGCCGTCGAACACCACGGTGTCCGGACCTTCGCAGGTGCAGAGCAAGTTCAACTCCGATCCGAGCATCGCCGAGTCCCTCAACCTCCTCAAACGCGGAGACTCGGAGATCGAGTACGGGAACCTGCTGACCGTGCCTCTGGAGGGCGGCCTTCTCTACGTCGAGCCGGTGTACGTGCGCGGTGCGGGGACGAACTACCCACGCATGAGGAAGGTCCTGGTCACCTACGGGGAGCGGATCGCCTTCGAGAACACCTTGGGCGAGGCCCTGGACAAGGTCTTCGACAGCGAGGGCGATTCCCCGGAGCCCGATGAGCCGGAGGAGCCCGACGAGCCGGATGCGCCGCCGTCCTCGGACGATCCCAACGTGCAGGAGGCCTTGAAGAACGCACAGGAGGCCTACGAGGACGGTCAGAACGCCCTGGAGAAGGGCGACTGGAAGGCGTACGGCGAGGCGCAGGACGACCTCAACGCCGCCCTGAAGGACGCGGTGGACGCCGAAGAGCAGGCGAAGAACGAGTAGTCGGGCCGCACCCGGTGGTCAGCCACCGGGTGCGGAGCACCCCGCGCAGTGGTGTAGAGTTGTCATCACAACGGCGCGGGGTGGAGCAGCTCGGTAGCTCGCTGGGCTCATAACCCAGAGGTCGCAGGTTCAAATCCTGTCCCCGCTACTGAAGACGAAGGGCCCGGATCTTCCGAGATCCGGGCCCTTCGTCGTTGACGACGCGTCAACCCCCAATCCCCTTTCGTGGCAAGCGGTTTGAGGTGTCTCTCTGTCGGGAAGTCGACAAACCTCTGTAGTGACCTCACTTGGTGGTGGTATTCCAGGTGTACGTGGGTTGCGGGTGGTGCGACGATGGGGCTTATGGGGGACAAGGTGAGGCTCGAAGGTCCACCGGGGACCGGTGCGAGCCGTACTGGATTTGACAACAGCACCGACGACACTGCCGCGAAGAGCGTGCTCGGTGCGCAGCTGCTGCGCCGTGGCGATCTCGACGGCGCCGAACCGCCTCTGCGTGCGGCCACTGCTGCTGGGGACCGCGCCGCGGCGAACAATCTGGGGGTTCTGCTTCACCAGCGGGGGCACGCCGAGGAGGCGGCCGGGTGGTGGCGCATCGCCGCGGTCGCGGGATCGGCCGCGGCGGCGCACGCACTCGGCAGGCACCACCGCGAGCGCGGCGACGAGCCCGCGGCGCACTACTGGCTGCGTCACTCCGCCGAGTGCGGCCACGCGCTCGGCGCTTACGCCCTGGCCGACCTGCTGGAACACCGTGGCGAGGACGGTGCCGAGGAGTGGTTCCGTGCCGCGGCCGAGCAGGGACACCGTGAGGCCGCGTACCGGGTCGCACAGATCATCGGCGCGCGTGCCGCCGCATGCGCGGCCGAAGGGGAGGAGAAGGACGGGTCCGCGCAGCAGGCCGAAAGCGAGGCAGAGCAGTGGTACCGGCAGGCTGCCGCACGCGGCCACCGTCGTGCCGCGCTCCGGCTGGGCGCGATCCTGGAGCGCCGCGGCGAACTGAAGGAGGCCGGCCGCTGGTACCTCACCTCCGCCAAGGACGGTGAGCCGCGTGCCGCGTGCGCACTGGGTTTCCTGCTGCGCGACGCGGGTGATGAGGACAGCGCCGCCGTGTGGTGGCGCCGCGCCGCGGAGGACGGTGACGGCAACGCGGCGAACGCGCTGGGCGCGCTGCACGCCGACCGCGGGGAGCGGCAGGCCGCCGAGCGCTGGTACCGGGTGGCGCTCGAAGCGGGCTGCGACAACGGCGCGTTCAACCTCGGGCTGCTGTGCGCCGCCCAGGGCCGTACCGCCCAGGCAGAGCAGTGGTACCGGCGTGCCGCGTACGCGGGTCACCGCGAGGCCGCCAACGCCCTCGCCGTGCTGCTGCTCCAGCGCGGTGACGCGGACGGTGCCGAGCCCTGGTTCTCCAAGGCCGCCGAGGCCGGCAGCGTCGACGCCGCCTTCAACCTGGGCATTCTGCACGCCGGCCGTGGAGACCAGGGCACCGCCCGCGTCTGGTACGCACGCGCGGCCGCGGCAGGTCATACCGAGGCGGCGCTCCAGGTGGGCATCGCGCTGCTGCGTGAGGGCGACGAGCACGGTGCCGAGCGCCGGCTCCGCTGCGCGGCGGGAGGCGGCAGCATCGAGGGGGCCTTCCGTCTCGGCGTGCTCCTGCAGCGCCGCAAGGGCATGGGCGGCGCGAGCGGGACGGGGGATCTCGTCAGCAGCCGCGACGAGTACGAGGAGTGGTACGAGCGCGCGGCCGAGCACGGGCACCGCCGTGCGCAGGTGCGGCTGGGGATGTGTGCGGCGGCCCGCGGGGAGATCGTCGACGCCGCGCACTGGTACCGCGCCGCGGCGGAGGCCGGCAGCCCCAACGGGGCGTTCAACCTGGGCCTGTTGCTCGCCCGTGAGGGCAGCGAGCCGGAGGCGGCCCTGTGGTGGACCCGCGCCGCCGAGGCCGGTCACGGACGGGCTGCGTTGCGGCTCGCCCTGCTGAGCGCGCGCCGTGGCGAGTTGGAGCAGGGGCAGCACTGGTGTGCTCGGGCGGTCGAACTCGGTCCGGCCGAGGTGGCCGAACGCGCGGCCAAGCTGTGCGATGCCCTGCGCTCGGACCTGACGGCGTGACCGGTCCGGGGCCCCGCCCGCGCGGCCCCGGACCCGGCTTCCGCGAAGCGATTTGCGCTGGTCGTCAGCGCAGGGTTAGAGTTACGGCACAACGGCGCGGGGTGGAGCAGCTCGGTAGCTCGCTGGGCTCATAACCCAGAGGTCGCAGGTTCAAATCCTGTCCCCGCTACTGAAGACGAAGGGCCCGGATCTTCCGAGATCCGGGCCCTTCGTGCTGTGTCTGTGTCCGTGGGATGCGTTCGTTCTCTCCGGCTGTGCTCTCCGCGTACTGGGCTCCGGGAGCGCTCGCTGAGGGAGGGCTTGCGGAGGGACCTGGGCGAGCGGAGGGGATGCCGGGTGCGGCGGGTCAGGCACCGGTGCACGGGGGACAGGTGCCCCGGTACGTGATGATGGCGTCCGAGATGGTGAAGCCGTACCGCTCGGCCTCGGGGAGGCCGGCCACGGGGTCGCCCGAGGGGTGGACGTCGCGGATGGTGCCGCACCGGGAGCACACCAAGTGCTGGTGCGTGTGGCGGGCGTTGGGGTCGTAGCGCTTCGCACGCCCGTCCGTGCTGACCTCGATCACTTCTCCGATGGAGACGAGTTCGCTCAGCGTGTTGTAGACGGTGGCCCGCGCGATCTCGGGGAGGCGGGCGGAGGCCCGTGCGTGCACTTCGTCGGCCGTGTAATGCACGTGGTCGCCGTTGAGGACCTCGGCGACGACTCGCCGCTGCGCGGTGAGCCGCCAGCCGCGGTCGCGGAGCCGCTCAAGCAGGTCGCTCATACGTCAACACTAGCAGTGTCGGCGTCCGGGAAAAGAACCCGTACGGACTTCGTCCTCTTCTTGACTTAGACAATGTCCAATGTAGGATCGGGAAAGGCTCAGCCCAGCACAGGTATCAAGCAGGAGGAGTACGTGACGGTGCAGGACAAGACCACCGGTCCGCTGACGACGGAAGCCGGCGCTCCGGTCGCGGACAATCAGCAGAGCCAGACCGCCGGTCCCGGCGGACCTGCCTTGATCCAGGACCAGCTCCTTCTGGAGAAGCTGGCGCACTTCAACCGTGAGCGCATCCCGGAGCGGATCGTGCACGCGCGTGGCGCGGGTGCCTACGGCACCTTCACCCTGACCGCCGACGTGTCGCGATACACGAGGGCGAAGTTCCTCTCCGAGGTCGGCAAGAAGACCGAGACCTTCCTCCGCTTCTCCACGGTGGCGGGCAACCTCGGCTCGGCCGACGCGGTGCGCGACCCCCGTGGCTTCGCGCTGAAGTTCTACACCGAGGAGGGCAACTACGACCTCGTCGGCAACAACACCCCGGTCTTCTTCATCCGTGACGCCATCAAGTTCCCCGACTTCATCCACACGCAGAAGCGGGACCCGTACACCGGCTCGCAGGAGGCGGACAACGTCTGGGACTTCTGGGGTCTCTCGCCCGAGTCGACCCACCAGGTGACCTGGCTGATGGGTGACCGCGGTATCCCCGCCACCTACCGCCACATGAACGGCTACGGCTCGCACACCTTCCAGTGGAACAACGCCGACGGCGAGGTCTTCTGGGTCAAGTACCACTTCAAGACCGACCAGGGCATCCAGAACCTCACCAACGAAGAGGCCGACGCCCTGGCGGGCAAGGACGCCGACAGTCACCAGCGGGACCTGCGTGAGGCCATCGAGCGCGGGGACTACCCGAGCTGGACGGTCCAGGTGCAGATCATGCCGGCGGCCGACGCTCCGAACTACCGCTTCAACCCGTTCGACCTGACCAAGGTCTGGCCGCACGAGGACTACCCGCCGATCGAGATCGGCAAGCTCGAGCTCAACCGGAACCCGGAGAACATCTTCGCCGAGGTCGAGCAGTCGGTCTTCTCGCCGCACCACTTCGTGCCCGGTATCGGCCCGTCCCCGGACAAGATGCTGCAGGGCCGCCTGTTCGCGTACGGCGACGCCCACCGCTACCGCGTCGGCATCAACGGCGACCACCTGCCGGTCAACCGTCCGCACGCCACCACCGCCAACAGCCACGGCCGTGACGGCGTGATGTACGACGGGCGGCACGGCGGCCGGAAGAACTACGAGCCCAACAGCTTCGACGGCGTGACGCAGACCGACAAGCCACTGTGGGAGCCGGTCGCGGTCTCGGGCATGACGGGTGATCATGTGACCCCGTCGCACGCCGAGGACGACGACTTCGTCCAGGCGGGCAACCTCTACCGTCTGATGCCCGAGGACGCCAAGCAGCGTCTGGTCGACAACATCGCGGGCTTCGTCTCGCAGGTCTCGCGGGACGACATCGCCCAGCGGGCCGTCGAGAACTTCCGCAAGGCGGACGAGGACTACGGCAAGCGACTGGAGGCCGCGGTACAGGCCCTGCGCGGCTGAACCGGCCGCTCGCCGTAAGAACCGGAGGGACCGGCCGCGTGCCGGTCCCTCCGGTGACATCTCCTCACGGCCTCCGCCGGGGTCTCAGGGTGCGGGTGCCGCCGTCATGCCGAGCGGATCCGCCGCGTGGTCGGTCGCCGCCCAGGTGCGCACGATGTCCCGTACGGAGACGACACCGACCGGCCCCTGGTCCTCCAGTACGATCAGGTGGCGGAAGCCGCCGTGGGTCATTGCCTGTGCGGCCTGCTCGAGCGTCCAGTCGGGAGTCGCGAAGACGACGTCGGTAGTGGTGTGGTCGTGTGCCGATTCCCGGTCGGGGTCCTGGTTCGCGCCCAGGGAATTGAGGATGTCGCGCTCGGTCAGGATGCCGAGTCCGCTGGTGTCGGGGTCGAGGACCACGGCCGCGCCCACACGGCGGGCCGACATCAGGGTGGCGGCCTGACGCAGAGTGTGGGCGGGGCCGATGGTGAGGACGACTGTGCTCATGGCGTCTCGGACAAGGGTGGGCATGTTCGTGGGCCACCTCCTTGGAGGAACCGTCTCCCTTTCGAGAGGCGATTCACAAGGTCACAAGCTTTCGTGACTTCATGGTCACACGCCTCCGCGGCCACAACAAGGGTGCGGAACCTTCGGGGAAGGGGGCAGCGGGCCCCTTTGCTCCGGCCCAGTGACACCGGCCCCGTCACACCGGCCCCTTCGCTCCGCCCTACGCCGTCAGATAGCTGAGCACTTCCTCGTGCAGCAGCCCGTTCGAGGCGGCCGCGTTCCCGCTGTGCGGCCCCCGCCGGCCGTCGAGCCCCGTGAACGTCCCGCCTGCCTCCTGCACGATGACCGCGTTCGCGGCCATGTCCCACAGGGACAGCTCCGGCTCCGCGCAGGCGTCCACCGATCCCTCGGCGACCATCATGTACGGCCAGAAGTCGCCGTAGCCGCGCGTCCGCCAGCAGTTGCGGGTCAGTTCCAGAAAGCCGGGCAGCATGCCGCGCTCCTCCCACCCGTGCAGCGAGGAGTAGGCGAAGGAGGCGTCCCGTACGGCCTGTACCTGGGAGACGCGCAGCCGGCTGGCCTGCGACAGGCTGCGTCCGGTGTAGGCGCCGCCGCCCTTCGCGGCCCACCAGCGCCTGTTGAGGGCCGGTGCGGATACCAGTCCCACGACGGGGTGGTCACCGCCCTCTCCCAGTTCGGTCAGGGCGATCAGCGTCGCCCAGACGGGCACGCCGCGTACGTAGTTCTTGGTGCCGTCGATCGGATCGATGATCCAGCGCCGTGAGCCGTGCCCCTCCGTGCCGAACTCCTCACCCAGCACCGCGTCCCGCGGCCGGGTGCGCTTGAGCGAGGTGCGGATCAGCTCCTCCGCCGCCTTGTCGGCCTCACTCACCGGCGTCAGGTCCGGTTTCGTCTCGACCTTCAGGTCGAGAGCCTTGAACCGCTCCATCGTGGCGGCGTCGGCAGCGTCGGCCAGTACGTGCGCGAGGCGCAGATCATCGTGGTAGTCCGGCATGTGCGAACAGTATCGACCAGCACGTTGGCCAGCCACAGGGCAGTGCCGGGGCGGGACCAAGCGGGTGCGAGCCATTCGGGCCCTCAGGAATCCGCGCACTGTCTTGACAGGGCCTGGTGGTGCGTCAATTCTGTCCCGCACCCCAGCCGCCGGGTACGGAGGCACGATGCGCACTGCACGTGAGAGCTTGCTGGAAGCCGCACACACGGCTGTCGGTACACAACCGTGGCCCGGAGTGCGGATGGTGGACGTCGCCGCCACGGCGGGCGTGTCCCGGCAGACCCTCTACAACGAGTTCGGCAGCAAGGAAGGTCTCGGCGCTGCCCTGGTGGGCCGCCTGGTCGACGATTTCCTCGAAGGTGCCGTACGGGCCGCGGCGGAAGCAGGCCGAGGGGGTACGGACCCGGCGGCCTCGTGTACGTGTGCGGCGGCGTGGATGCTGCGCACCGCCCGCGACGAGCCCATCGTGCGCTCCGCGCTCACGGGCTGCTGGGGTGCGCTGATGCCGCTGCCTGCCGTCGTGGGGAGCGCGCACCCGGACGTACGCCCCGCGGAGCCGGGGGAGTTGACCACCGCGCTGTGCGAGCGGCTGGTCGCCGGGCTGTCCCCGAACGGGCTGTCGGGGAAGATGAGTCTGGCGTGCGAGGCGGGGCTGCGGATCGCGCTGTCGTTCGTGGTCGCACCGCACGCGGAGCGCCGAGAGGAGGAAGCCCTGGGGCAGGTCCGCGAGGTGGTGGGTGCGATGCTCGCGCAGTCCCGCTGAGCGGCGCGCCGGTCTGTCACCGACCTTCCGGAGGGCGCCAGGGCGCCAGGGCGCCAGGGCGCCAGGGCGCCAGGGCGTGAGGGCACGAGGGAGCCAGGTTCGCGGTGCGTGTGCTGGGCGGCACGCCCGTGCCGGAGCGCTCTCAGCGTGCGCCGCCGGAGAGCTGCAGGCCCACGACGCCGATGATGACGAGCGAGATCGAGACCAGTTTCAGCGCTGAGACCACGTCGCCGAGGAAGACCATCCCGTAGAGGGCTGTTCCCGCCGCGCCGATGCCCGTCCAGACCGCGTAGGCGGGGCCGACGTCCAGGCGTTTGAGTGCGAGGGTCAGCAGTCCGAAGCTGCCCAGCGCGAAGGCGCAGAACGCGACGGTGGGCCACAGGCGCGTGAATCCGTGTGAGAGCTTGAGGCAGACCGCGAAGCCGGTCTCCAGGAGCCCCGCCACGAAGACCAGCAGCCACGCCGCCATGTGGAATGCCTCCCGTTGCTCCCGGCCGCACTGTCCCCGATGTGCCTCACCGGTCGGTGTGCCGCACTTCCGGGTGATTATGCCCATGCCGGGGCATGAGGACGGGTCAATCCCCTTCGCCCTGTTCACGCGTCGCCAGCAGTCTGCGCAGCGAGTACAGCCGCTGCGGGTCGGCGTGACCGTCCCTCACCCACTGGTCCAGCGCGCAGTCCGGTTCGTCGTGACTGCAGGCACGCGGACAGCCCGCGGTGCCCGGCTCCAGGTCGGGGAACGCCCCGATGACGCGTGAGGGGTCGACGTGATGCAGCCCGAAGGACCGTACGCCCGGGGTGTCGATGACCCAGCTCCCTTCGACGGGCAGCGGCAGGGCGAGCGCCGAGGTGGTGGTGTGACGGCCGCGTCCGGTCACCGCGTTGACGTGACCGGTCGTGCGCCGCAGCCGCGCCGGAACGAGGGCGTTCACCAGCGTCGTCTTGCCGACGCCGCTGTGGCCCACGAAGACGGTGCTCCGTCCGTACAGCGACTCCCGTACGCGCTCCACCGCCCCCGCGTCCGCCAACTCGGAACGGCTGGTGACCACATGGCGCAGCCCCAGCGGCGTGTACTTCTCCAACAGCGGTTCGGCGGGCGCGAGATCCGACTTGGTCAGTACGAGCAGCGGCGCCAGGCCCGCGTCGTAGGCCGCGACCAGACAGCGGTCGATCAGACGCGGACGGGGCTCCGGATCGGCGAGGGCGGTGACGATGGCCAACTGGTCGGCGTTGGCGACGACGACGCGCTCGTAGGGGTCGTTGTCGTCCGCCGAGCGCCGCAGCACCGACGTGCGCTTCTCGACACGCACGATGCGGGCGAGCGTGTCCTTCGCGCCCGAGAGGTCGCCGACGAGGGCGACCCGGTCACCCACGACCACACCCTTGCGGCCCAGTTCGCGGGCCTTCATAGCGGTGACGGTGCGGTCATCGACGAGGCAGGTCAGCCGCCCCCGGTCGACGGTCAGCACCATGCCCTCCGCCGCGTCCTCGTGCTTGGGGCGGTTGTGCGTACGGGGTCGCGTGCCCTTGCGGTTGGGGCGTACCCGGATGTCGTCCTCGTCGGTGTGCTTGCCGTATCGGCGCATCGCGGGAGCTCAGGCTCTCTCTTCGACGCGCCGTCCGCCGGCGGCGTGCCCCCCGGCCGCCGGGGGTGAGGAGGGGGCCGAGGGAGATGCTCCGGGGTGCTCGCCGGGCGTGAGCATCGCCGTCCACAGTTCGGGGAAGCCGGGCAGGGTCTTGCCAGTGGTGGCGATGTTCTCCACGGCCACCCCTTCGACGGCGAGGCCCAGCACCGCTCCCGCGGTGGCCAGGCGGTGATCGTCGTAGGTGTGGAAGACGCCGCCGCGCAGCGGGCGGGGGCGGATGCGCAGCCCGTCCTCGGTCTCGGTGACGTCGCCGCCCAGGCCGTTGATCTCCTTGGTGAGCGCGGCCAGCCGGTCCGTCTCGTGCAGTCGGAGATGGCCGACGCCGCGCAGCACAGACTCGGAGTCCGCCAGGGCGGCGACGGCGGCGATGCCGGGGGTCAGCTCTCCGACATCGCTCAGATCGACGTCGATGCCGCGGACGCGGCCGTCGCCGGTGAAGGTCAGACCACGCTCGTCCAGTTCGCAGGAGCCGCCCATCCCGGTGAAGATGCGGCGCAGCGCGTCCCCGGGCTGCGTGGTCTGCTCCGGCCAGTCCGGGACGGTGACCGATCCGCCGGTGACCAGGGCTGCGGCCAGGAAGGGCTGTGCGTTGGACAGGTCGGGCTCGACGACGAGGTCGCGGCCACGCAGCGCACCCGGGGCGACCCGCCAGACGTCCGGGCGGCCGCCGTCCTCGGGTGCCTCGACGCGTGCGCCGGCCTCGCGGAGCATCTCCACGGTCATCCGGATGTGCGGCACGGACGGGAGGGTGTCGCCGGTGTGGCGCACCTCGACGCCCTCGTCGAAGCGCGCCCCGGAGAGCAGCAGCGCGCTGACGAACTGGCTGGAGGAGGAGGCGTCGATCTCGACCCTGCCTCCGGTGAGGGAGCCGGTGCCGTGGACGGTCATCGGCAGCCGCCCGCGCGCGTCGTCGTCGATGCGGGCTCCGAGATCACGGAGCGCGTCGATGACTCCGTGCAGCGGACGTTCGTACGAGCGGGGGTCGCCGTCGAATCTGACGGGCCCGTCGGCGAGTGCGGCGACGGGTGGCAGGAAACGCATCACGGTCCCGGCGTTGCCGACGTCGACTGTGGCCGGTCCGTGCAGCCCGGCGGGGACGACGCGCCAGATCTCGTCCTTGCCGTCGGGGCCGGGGTCCTCCTCGATACGTGCCCCCGTCGCGCGCAGCGCCCGCGCCATCAGCAGGGTGTCCCGCGAGCGCAGCGGCCGGCGCAGCAGGCCGGGGCCCCCGGCCAGGGCGGCCAGTACCAGAGCGCGGTTGGTGACCGACTTCGAACCGGGCACGGCGACCCTCGCGTCGACGGGCGCGTGCGCGCACGGAGCGGACCACAGGGCGGCGGGGGAGTTGTGCTCGGTCATGAGTTTCACTTTAGTCGTTCGGGCCGGCCCGCCGGCGAGCGCCGAACTCCCCCGCTCACAGCCCGAGCAGCCACCGGCCGCCGCCGGAGAGGCAGCTGATCGTCACCACGTGGAAGAGCACCAGCCAGGCCAGCGGCGGCACATGCGTGAGGCGGGAGAGCTGGTCGGCGTCCGAGTCCGGTGCACCGCCGCGGCGGCGCTTGCCCTGCAGCTCGAAGACGGGACGTACGCCGCCCAGCAGCAGGAACCACACGACGCCGTAGGCGAAAGCGGCCTGCACCTCGGCGCCGGTCAGCCAGGAGACGAGCAGGAACGTGCCGCCCGTGAGGACGAGGGTGAGCACGCCGTAGGCGTTGCGGATCATCACCAGCATCGCCAGCAGCAGGGCTGTGGCGCTCCACAGCAGCAGCGTGATGTGGTTGGCGGCCAGCAGCCAGGCGCCGCCGAGACCGAGCAGGGAGGGCGCCGTGTAGCCGGCGGCCGCGGTGAGCACCATGCCGATGCCGGTCGGCTTGCCGCGGGAGAGGGTCAGTCCGGAGGTGTCGGAGTGCAGCCGGATGCCGTCCAGTCGCCGCCCGGACAGCAGCGCGATCAGGCCGTGGCCGCCCTCGTGGGCGATGGTGACGGCGTTCCGTGACACTCGCCACACACTGTGCGGCAGGATCGCGCACAGGGCTGTCAGCGCGGTGATGACGACCAGCCACTGGTCCGGGTCCGGCTGGGTGCCGAAGACCCGGTCCCACAGACCGGCGATGCTCGTGGTGTCCATCTCTTCCCTTGTCCTCCCCGGCCCCCGCGCCGTGCAACGCTCCTCCGCACGCCACTTGTTGTGGCTTGTCCGGATGCGGAATGCGCTTCTCCGTGAACGCACAGCGCTCTACATCAGTGCCGTGGCAGTGTGGCACTCATGTGCGGAAGGTATGCAGCAAGCCGGAGACCGGAGGACCTGGTCGCGCTCTTCGGCGTAGAGAGATGGGACACACAGGAGGCCCTGGCGCCCGACTGGAACGTGGCCCCGACCAAGCAGGTGTACGCGGTGCTCGACCGCCCGGTGAAGGGTACGGGTGACCCGCGTCCGGCACGTCAGTTGAGGAAGCTGACATGGGGGCTCGTACCGTCGTGGGCGCAGTCCCCCGACATGGGCGCGAAGATGATCAACGCGAGGGCGGAGACGGTGCATGAGAAGCCCGCCTTCCGCCGTCCGTTCGCCGCCCGCCGCTGTCTGATCCCCGCGGACGGCTACTACGAGTGGTGCACGGCCAGAGGGGAGCTCCAGCTCGAACAGGAGGGCAGAAGGAAGAGGACCCGCAAGCAGCCGTACTTCGTGACACCGGCGGACGGTTCGGTGATGGCGATGGCCGGGCTGTACGAGTTCTGGCGGGACAGCACGCTGCCGGACGACCATCCGTCGGCGTGGTGGACGACCTGCACCGTGGTCACCACCGAGGCGGAGACTGCACCACTGGCGGGCCCGAGCGGCGAGGACGGACCTGACTCGCTCTCTCAGATCCACCCGAGGATGCCGCTGATGATGCTGCCGGAGCGCTGGGACGCCTGGCTGAGTCCCGCCCGCGTGCCGCAGCAGAGTCTGCGCGAACTGCTCGCGCCCCCGCCGCCCGGGACGATGCGCGCGTATCCCGTGTCCACGGACGTCAGCAATGTGCACAACAACGGGCCCGAGCTGGTCAAGGAGCTGACCGGACCGGAAGTCGGCACGCTGTTCTGAGGTGCCGGTGAGAGGTCGCTGCCGCGGGGGGCGGCAGGATGGCTTCCATGAGTGAGATCGTCGGAACACCGTCGGGCGATGCCCGGATCACCTGGCACACCGCCGGGACGGCACACGCGGTGCTCGCGCTGGGCCACGGCGCGGGCGGCGGGATCGAGGCGCGGGACCTGCGGGCACTGGCCGGGGCCCTGCCGGCAGCGGGAGTGACTGTCGCGCTGGTCGAGCAGCCCTGGCGGGTGGCCGGGAAGAAGGTCGCACCGGCACCCGCGACCCTCGACGCCGCCTGGAGAGCGCTGTGGCCCGCGCTGGCCGCGCCCGGCCTGCCGGTGATCGCCGGAGGCCGCAGCGCGGGGGCGCGGGTGGCCTGCCGCACGGGCAGGCAACTGGGCGCGTGCGCGGTGCTCGCGCTGTCGTTTCCGCTGCATCCGCCGGGCAGGCCGGAGAAGTCACGGGCGGACGAGCTGACGGGGGCGGGGCTGCCCACGCTCGTCGTGCAGGGCGGACGGGACACGTTCGGACGTCCGCAGGAGTTCCCCGGGGGGACGCGGATCGTGGAGGTGCCGGAGGGCGACCATTCCTTCGCTGTGCCCAGGCGCGCGGAGACCGGGCAGGAGGCGGCACTGGGCGTCCTGACCGACGGCGTCCTCGGCTGGCTGGAGGAGACCGGGCCGGCGGGCGGCGCCGCCGCCTGAACAGCTCTCCGCGCCGGCGCGGGTGCGGGCCGGGCATGTGCGGCCCCCGGGCGCGGGAAGGGGAGCGGGCGGGAAGGGGAGCGGGAATGAACGGTGGGGCGCAACTGTTGTCGCCACCGTCGGAACGTTCACGATCAAGGGAGCCGCCAGTCATGGGATCTGTCGCTTGCCCGCAGCGTCCGAGGGCCGTTGACCTGGACTGGGCGACGGTCGCGCTCGGCGGTGGGACGGCGCCCTGGGCGGCGCGAGGAGCGGAAGGTCGTCTATTCTCCGATTCGAGCGGGTCCGTGGTCGGATCCGCCGCAGCGTCGGAGGAGGTGGGTCCGGTCACCGGGACCGAAGACGGCGGAGACGCCAAGCAGGAGACCGAGGCGGAGCGCAGCGAGCGCTTCGAGCGCGACGCCCTGAACTACCTCGACCAGATGTATTCGGCGGCCCTGCGCATGACGCGCAACCCCGCCGACGCCGAGGATCTCGTGCAGGAGATGTACGCGAAGGCATACGCCTCGTTCCACCAGTTCCGTGAGGGGACGAATCTCAAGGCGTGGCTGTACCGCATCCTGACCAACACCTTCATCAACTCCTACCGCAAGAAGCAGCGTGAGCCCCAGCGCAGCGCCGCCGAGGACATCGAGGACTGGCAGCTCGCGCGCGCCGAGTCGCACATGTCGACGGGTCTGCGTTCGGCCGAGGCCCAGGCTCTCGACCACCTTCCGGACTCCGATGTGAAGGAAGCGCTGCAGGCGATTCCGGAGGAGTTCCGCATCGCGGTCTATCTCGCGGACGTCGAGGGCTTTGCGTACAAGGAGATCGCCGACATCATGGGGACACCTATCGGCACGGTGATGTCCCGGCTGCACCGCGGACGGCGACAGCTGCGCGGCATGCTCGAGGACTACGCGCGTGACCGGGGTCTGGTTCCGGCAGGCGCAGCGCAGTCGCACGACGGGGAAGGCTCGGGCTCATGAGTTGCGGAGAGCCGCACGAGACGGACTGCTCCGAGGTCCTGGACCACCTGTACGAGTACCTGGACCGGGAAATGCCGGACAGCGACTGCGAGAAGTTCAAGGAGCACTTCGACGAGTGCTCTCCGTGCTTCGAGAAGTACGGGCTCGAGCAGGAGGTCAAGAAGCTCGTCAAGCGCTGCTGCGGGCAGGACGACGTCCCCTCGGATCTGCGTTCCAAGGTGATGGGCCGGATCGAGCTGATCCGCGCGGCCGAATCGGCCGGGGAGGTCCCGCCGGGCGGGGCGTCGGCGCGCGAGGATTCGGTGACGGCCGCCGCGGAGGACGACTCGGATGCCACCGGGGTGTCGCAGCCCATGCAGGGGCGCAAGAAGCCGGCCTGACGGGTCGCCGCTCTCGGCGGTGCCCTGCCGACTCCCGACTGTCCGCTCCAGTACGGGAGTTGGGCGATTCGTACCAGAGGATCCGCTGTCAGGTCACTCGAAAGAGTGAGGGCAGAAGAAACCGTACGAGCTAATGCGTGCATGAGGTCCCCACTCCCGCCTCAGCCGTCCTATTCTTCCCCATCCAGCGTGGTACGGGGAGGAGTCGCACGATGCGTTCACGGGGAGCGGGACTGCCGTGGGCGGCGCGCGTCCTCATCATCTGCGCGCTCTGCGCCGCCCTTTGGTGCGCGACGCCGGCTCTGACGGGAGCCGGTCCGGAGTGGACGGTGCTGCTGCCGCTCGCCGTGCTCTACGCGATGTGCGAATACGCCCCGCGCTGCCCGCTGATGGGGCACAGGGTGCCCGGCAACATGGGCGGATTCTTCCCCGTCCTGCTCACCGGTGCCTTCCTCCTCACGCCCGCGGCCGCCGCGCTCGTACCTCTGCCGGGTGCGCTGATCGGCCGTGTCGAGCAGCGGCACGCGGGTGCCCGCCGCTGCTGGCACGCCGCCCAACTGGCCCTCGCCTCCTGGGCGGCCGCTGAGGTCTACACACTGCTCACGGGCACCACCACCGTGCCTTCCGGTTCGCAGCTCGCGCCGTTCGCCGCCGGCTTCGCCGGTGTGCTCTCGGCTGCCGTCGCGGCGACGCTGGTCTTCTGTGCCGTGGTCACCACGCTCGACGGTGCCGCGCTGGCCGCGGCCGAGCGCTGTGCCCCGCGTGCGGCCTGGAGGGGGCAGTTCTCGCGTGCGGTGACTCCGCTCCTGCTGCACGGTCTGGTCGGACTGATGATGGCGGTGCTGTGGCGCAGCCCCTACGGGCCGGTCGCGGGGTTCTTCGTGCTGCTGCCGATGTACATCTGCTGCTGGGTGTTCGCGCAGTACCACCTTGAGCGCGCGGCACACCAGTCGACGATCCGCGCGCTCGTCCAGGCAGTCGACATCAAGGACCGCTACACGAGGGGTCACAGTGAGCGGGTGGGGCGCGCGTCCGTCCTCATCGCGCGGGAGATGGGCATGGACGAGGAGCGGACCGAGGCTCTCCGCTTCGCCGGCATCCTGCACGACATCGGCAAACTCGGCGTGCCCACACGCGTGTTGCGCAAGGACGGCCCGCTCACCCCGGAGGAGCGCCGCGTCATCGAACTGCACCCCGAGTACGGGCACGAGATGGTGCGCGGCATCGGCTTCCTCGGTGAGGCGCGTTCCGCGATCCTGCACCACCACGAGCGTCTGGACGGAAGCGGCTATCCGTACGGGCTCTCGGGGGAGGAAATCCCGGAATTCGCACGGGTGGTGGCGGTCGCCGACGCCTTCGACGCGATGACCTCGACCCGCAGCTACCGCCGTGCGCGGCCGGTGCGTACGGCCGTGGCGGAGCTTGAGCGGTGCGCGGGCACGCAGTTCGACCCGTGGATGGTACGGGCGCTCGCACGTGCCCTGGACCGGCACGGCTGGTCGCCGGCGGTGACGGCGGACGGGCCCGGCGGGAACGTACCGGCAGCGCGCGAGCAGGCGATGGCCGGGGTGAGTGCGGGCGCCGCAGCGCCCGTGGGTACTTCCGCCAACGGGGGCCTACGGAGCCGGGCGCGGCCCCCTGGCCCCACGGGTGCCGCCGGCGTGGACGACGGTCCCGGAGACCGCCGCCCCGCGGACACGGCCCCGTCCGGCTCCGCCCCCTCCGGCTCAGCCCCGTCCGGCTCAGCCCCGGGGGCTGCCGGAACGGGTGCCGAAGGACCGGCGCGGCCGCCTGAGCCCACCGACGGCACCGAGTCCGAGGAGCCGGCCCCCGAACCGGCCGACTCCACCGGCCCCTCGGGCTCCTCGGGACCCAGCGGGTCGACCCGGCCGCACGCATGACTCTCGCCGTCGCTCTGAGCCGCGCCGCAGCAGCCGTACTGGCCTGCGCGGCGCTCGGTTTCACCCTCTGGCACGGACTCGAACAGCCCCGCCTTGCACTGGCGTTCGGGGCCGTCATCGCGCTCGGTGAGGCTCTGCGCGTCCGGCTGCCGGGCAGCGACCCCGACGGCCGCCCGCCAACCAGCGCTCCGCTCGGCGCCGCGGGGGCCATGGGATACGCGCTCCTGGGCGATGCGGGCGGCAGGGAGACGACGCACGGCGTCATGCAGTGCGTCGCCGTCGTGATCGCCGCCGCCCTGATCGGCAACGCCCCCCGCGCCGCGAAGGGCAGCCCGATGCCCCTGGACCACGCCGTACGGGGCGTGCTCGCCGTGGGATTCGCCGCGACCTGCTTCCAACCCCTCTACAACTCCGGCGTGTTGGCGCAGTGGGTGGACCGTGGCCCTTACTACGCGCTCTGCCTGCTCCTCGTCACGCTGCTGACCGGGCTGTGCGACGCCGTCCTCGCGGCCGTGCTCGCGTCGGGACGCACGGGATGGCCCGCGGGTTCCCTGCTGCGCGGCCAGCTGCGCGCCCGTATCGGCATCGCGCCCGCCGTCGCCGCCACGGGTGCGGTGATCGCGCTCGCGGTGGCCGTGGCGGGGCTGTGGGCCCTGCCGGTCTTCTGCGTGCCGCTGCTGCTCACACAGTTCTCCTTCCGCCGCTACGCGTCCGTACGCGCGACCTACCGGCAGACCATCGCCTCGCTCGCACGCGCCACGGAGGTGGCCGGCTACACACCGCACGGGCATGCCCGCAGGGTTGCCGCGCTCTGCTGCGCCGTCGGGCGTGAGCTGGGTCTGACGGAACCGGATCTCACCGTGCTGGAGTACGCGGGGCTGATGCACGACATCGGCCAGCTCTCGCTCGTCGATCCGGTGGCCGGCGGGGCCACCGAGCAGCTCGACGAGGACCTGCAGCGGCGTATCGCGCTGCTGGGCGGTGCGGTGGTCCGGCAGACCGGCGTGGCCCGGGAGGTCGCCGTGGTGGTCGAACGGCAGGCAGATCCTTACCGTGACCAGCCGCTCACCGCACGTATCGTCCGCGCCGTCAACGCGTACGAGGACATGGTGGCCGGGAAGGCTTCGATGGAGGATTCGTTGCGCGCGCTGGAGCGGTTGCGGCTGGGGGGTGCCCATGACTACGAACCACGCGTCGTGGAGGCCCTGTCACGCGTGGTGTCGCGTGGACCTGCGGCTTGACTCCCGGGTAGTGAGCAGCCTTCCGTACGGGCATGGTTGGATGCGAGAGGGGAACTGCGGAAATGGTGCACACACCGTGCCCGCGGTGCATGTTCAGCAGGCGCACCGTGCGCCTGCGGCAGGAGAGAGAGCCAGCAGCCGATCAACAGGCGGGAATCAGGCGGGAACATCGTGAGGATCTTCGGCAAGGTGCGGCACCGGCCCTCCGCCTCGTGGCGGCAGGCGACCGACCGCGCTTTCACGCTCATCGGCGACGGGCGCTACGAGGACGCGGACGCGCTGCTCACACAGGCCGCCGATCTCGAGCCGTGGCTGTCGGAGTCCTGGTTCAACCTCGCGCTGCTGCACAAGTTCCGGCACGACTGGGAGCAGGCGCGCACGGCCGGACTGCGTGCCGTCGCACTGCTGGAACGCCAGACCGGCGCCCCCGACTGGTGGAACGTGGGCATCGCGGCCACGGCGCTGCAGGACTGGCCCCTGGCCCGGCGCGCCTGGCAGGCGTACGGGCTGCGCGTGCCCGGACACTCGCCGCAGACCGCCGCGGTGGCCGAACCCACCGGGATGCAGCTGGGCAGCGCGGCCGTGAGGCTCTCCCCGGAGGGCGAGGCCGAGGTCGTGTGGGGAAGGCGTATCGATCCGGCACGGCTGGAGATCCAGAGCATCCCGCTGCCCTCCTCGGGGCGGCGCTGGGGCGAAGTGGTGCTGCACGACGGCGTACCGCACGGTGAGCGCACCACGAGCGGCGGTGCGTCCTTCCCCGTCTTCGACGAGATCGAACTGTGGGCGCCCTCGCCCGTACCGACCTGGGTGGTGCTGCTGCAGGCCGCCTCGGAGGCCGACAGGGACGCGCTGGAGCGGCTGGCCGCGGACGCGGGATTCGCGGCGGAGGACTGGTCGTCCTCGGTGCGGCTGCTGTGCCGTACGTGCTCGGAGAGCCGGATGCCGGCCGACGAGGGCGACGGCTCGGCACACGTCGACCCGCACGATCACAGCTCGCCGGGCCAACCGGGGCCGCTGGGGCACATGACGCCGGGCGGTCCGGGGGATCCGTGGGTTCCGGAGCGGGAGTGCGGGCTCGCGGCTCCCGGAGGGCTTGTGCGGGGGCTGCTGGACAGCTGGGTCGCGGACAGCCCGGAGACCCGTGAGTGGCGGGACCTGGAAGAGGTCTGCTGATCCGGCGCCTCACGCGGGCGGGGCAGGCCCGTCCGCCCTGCCTCTTCCGTACGGAGGTCTCTCGTACGGACGTGTCCCGTACGGACGTGCTGCTCACCGTCGCGGGGGACAAGGCTGCGGGAGGTCCGGGCGGCACGGCTACGCTGTAGGGCGACGGCTCAGGTGGCGAGGAAGGCAATCGGCGGAATGGCGCAGCAGCAGGAGATCGGCGGGGAGCGCGGCTCCGGGGGATTCGTGGACGACACCAGGGACTGTGAGGCACGTGAGAACGCTCATCGCGAGCGTGGAACCGCCCGCCCCATCACCGTCGTCGGCAACCCGGTGCTCCACAAGGAGTGCAAGGACGTCACCGCGTTCGACGGCGAACTGGCCTCTCTCATCGACGACATGTTCGCCAGCCAGCACGCCGCCGAGGGCGTGGGGCTCGCGGCGAACCAGATCGGCGTCGACCTGAAGGTCTTCGTGTACGACTGCGCGGACGACGAGGGCGTGCGGCACGTCGGTGCCGTGTGCAACCCGGTGCTGGACGAACTCCCCGCCGAACGCCGCAGTCTGGACGACTCCAACGAGGGCTGCCTCTCCGTGCCCGGCGCCTACGAGTCCCTCGCGCGCCCCGACTACGCGGTCGTACGCGGCCAGGACGCCGAGGGCAAGCCCGTCGCCGTCGAGGGGAGGGGCTACTTCGCCCGCTGCCTCCAGCACGAGACGGACCACCTCTACGGCTACCTCTACATCGACCGGCTCTCCAAGCGGGAGCGCAAGGACGCCCTTCGGCAGATGGCGGAGGGCACGCCCCGGTACGAGACGGTGCCGAACGACTGACCGTGCGCGGGGCTCCCCGCGCACCGCGGAACCGCCGCCCGGCGCATCGCGTGGGGCGGCGGTTCCGTTTTCCGGGGAAAGCGGCGCCGAGACCGGGCAGCCGAGACCGGGCAGCTGAGGCCGGGCAGCTGAGACCGGGCGTGGGTGTCTTCGTGCGGGGGCGCTCCCGGTCTGCCGCCCGATACCCGGCGCACGCCCGGCATGTCCCGCAGGCAGCGAAGACGCCGAGTTCAACTCCCTGCCGTGGTTCAGGAGTTGCCGCGGGGCGTGGTCATGTCCCTTCAGTGGCCTCGTCCATTGGCATTTTCTGACAGTTGTTGACGCCCTCACCATGTCACGACAAGCTCTGGTGTCACCCCCACATCCATGGAGGCATCATGCCCCGACGTACGGTCAGGACAGTGCTCGCACTTGTCATGGTCGCGGCAGCCGTACTGGTGGGTTCGGCCGCCAGCGCGAGCGCCGGCCCGGCAGCGGCCGCCGACGGCTGCTACACCTGGAACCGCGACCTCTCCGAGGGCGCTTCCGGGGACGACGTCACCCAGCTCCAGGTACGGGTCGCCGGCTACCCGGCCAGTGGCGAGGTCCTGGCCGTCGACGGCCAGTTCGGCCCCGCGACCAAGGGTGCCGTCACCCGGTTCCAGCAGGCGTACGGACTGAGCGCCAGCGGCGTGGCCGACGCGGCGACGTACGAGAAGATCTACGAACTCCAGGAAGACGACTGCTCGCCCGCCCACTTCGACTTCGCGGAGCTGAACAACTGCAACTCCGACTGGAGCGGTGGAGCCGTCAGCGCGGCCGAGGCCAAGTCCAACGCCCTGCGCACCATGTGGAAGCTGGAGGCCCTGCGCCACGCCCTCGGCGACCAGTCGATCCGGGTCACCAGCGGATTCCGCTCCCAGGCGTGCAACGACGACGTGGGCGGGGCCCCATCGAGCCGCCACCTCTACGGTGACGCGGCCGACCTGGGCGTCAGCCCCCACTCGCTGTGCACGCTCGCCCAGGAGGCACGCAACCGCGGGTTCAACGGCATCCTCGGCCCGGGCTATCCCGGTCACGACGACCACACGCACCTCGACCACCGCTCCGGCCAGTACTGGGACGCGCCCTCCTGCGGCATCTGACCTGAACCGCTGACCACGAGGACCCCCCACCAGGAAGGATCACACCCCCCATGAAGAGAACCATGCTGCGCGCGGCGGTCGGCTCGTCGGCGCTGGCGCTCGCCGTCTTCTCCACCGCCTACGCCGCGGAGGCCCACACCGCGGAGCCGGTCAAGAAGGAAGCGGGCGTCCTCGCCAAGCTGAGCCACTCGCAGGCCGCGGGCCAGCTGAGCAACGCCGGTATCGGCATCCGCTCCAGCGGCGGCTGCTCCGACCGCAACAACCCGACCTGCACCTCGCTGGAGCAGGTCAACTCGGCCTCGATCCAGGGCGCGATCACGCTCAAGGGCGCCAGCGGCTGTGCCCTGACCGTCACGGGCGGCACCGAGACCGGTCACGCGGACGGCCAGTACAGCCACTGGAACGGCTACAAGCTCGACTTCGCCATGTCGAGCTGCCTGAGCAACTACATCAAGAACACCTTCACCTCCATCGGCGGCAGCAAGTGGGAGGCCGGGTCGGGGAACATCTACTTCGACGAGAGCAACCACTGGGACGTCACGTTCTACAACTGCGGCGGCTGCTGACCGGCCCGTCCGGCTGACCGCACGCACGACCAGGGGGGCCGCGCCGACAGCGCGGCCCCCCTCCGTGTCCGGGGCCGGTGCGGAGAGAACCCCGTTCAGAAGTCGTCGTCGAAGGAGACAGACCCCTCCACGGCGACCTGATAGGCCGAGGCGCGCCGCTCGAAGAAGTTCGTCAGCTCCTGCACGTTCTGCAGTTCCATGAAGGAGAACGGGTTGCGCGCGCCGTAGCGGGCCGGGAAGCCCAGCCGGACGAGCCGCTGGTCGGCGACGGCCCGCAGGTACTCCCGCATCGACTCGGTGTTCATCCCCGGCATCCCGTCGCCGCACAGGTCACGGGCGAACTGCAGCTCCGCCTCCACGGCCTCCTCCAGCATCGCCGTCACCTCCTTCTCCAGCTCCGTGTCGAAGAGTTCGGGTTCCTCCTCGCGGACGGTGTCCACGACGTCGAAGGCGAAGGACATGTGCATCGACTCGTCGCGGAAGACCCAGTTGGTGCCCGTGGCCAGCCCGTGCAGCAGGCCCCGGGAGCGGAACCAGTAGACATAGGCGAACGCGCCGTAGAAGAACAGCCCCTCGATGCAGGCGGCGAAGCAGATCAGATTGAGCAGGAACCGCCGCCGGTCGGCCATGCTGACCAGCCGGTCGACTCTCCCCTCGCCCTCGCCGCCCTCCAGCGCGTCCATCCAGCGGAAGCAGAACTGCGCCTTCTCGCGGATGGAGGGGATGTTCTCCACCGCCGCGAACGCCTCGGCGCGTTCGTCGACGTCGGGCAGATAGGTGTCCAGGAGCGTCAGATAGAACTGGACGTGCACGGCCTCTTCGAAGAGCTGCCGCGAGAGATACAGGCGCGCCTCGGGGGAGTTGATGTGCTTGTAGAGCGACAGTACGAGGTTGTTCGCCACGATCGAGTCACCCGTGGCGAAGAAGGCCACGAGACGGCTGATCATGTGCTGCTCGCCGGGCGTGAGTTTCGCGAGGTCGGCGACGTCGGAGTGGAGGTCGACCTCCTCCACGGTCCAGGTGTTCTTGATGGCGTCGCGGTAGCGGTCGTAGAAGCCGGGATAGCGCATGGGGCGCAGGGTCAGCTCGAAACCGGGGTCCAGCAGGTTCCCGGCGGTGCTGGTCCCCGCGGCGGTGGTGTCGGTGCGTGCGCTGGTCATCACTGGCATGCCTCGCAGGTCTCGGGGTTCTCCAGGGAGCAGGCGGCGGCCTCGGTCACCGGCGCGGTCGCGCCGTTCGTCGCGCCGTCCCCTGCGCCGTCCGGGCCGCCGCCGGCTTCGGTGAGGACGTGTGTGAGGGCGGGGTCGGGGGCCGGGGTGCCGGCGGCGCGGGCGATGCGTGTGGCAGGCCGTGAACGCAGGTAGTAGGTGGTCTTGATGCCGCTTTTCCAGGCGTAGGCGTACATCGAGGAGAGCTTGCCGATCGTGGGAGCCGCCATGAACAGGTTCAGGGACTGGCTCTGGTCGAGATACGGCGTGCGGGCCGCGGCCATGTCGATCAGGGCGCGCTGCGGAAGCTCCCAGGCGGTGCGGTAGAGCCCGCGGATCTCGTCGGGGAGCCACTCCAGGTCCTGCACCGATCCGGACGTCTCACGCAGTGCCTCGCGCGCACGTTCGTCCCACAGCCCCAGCCGTTTGAGATCCTCCACCAGGTAGGCGTTCACCTGGAGGAACTCGCCGCTCAGCGTCTCGCGCTTGAAGAGGTTGGAGACCTGCGGCTCGATGCACTCGTACACACCCGCGATCGCCGCGATCGTGGCCGTCGGTGCGACGGCGAGCAGCAGCGAGTTGCGCATGCCGCTCCGCGCGATGCGGGCACGCAGCGCCGCCCAGCGCTCCGGCCAGGCATGAACGGCCCGCGGATAGTGGTCGGGGTGCAGCACGCCGCGCGCCGTACGGGTCTTAGTCCAGGAGCCGAACGGGCCGTGCCGCTCGGCGAGTTCGGCGCTGGTCTCGTAGGCCGCGAGCATGATGCGTTCGCTGATGCGTGCGGACAGCTCCCGTGCCGCGTCCGAGTCGAAGCGCAGGCGCCTGCGGAAGAGGACGTCCTGCAGCCCCATCACGCCCAGACCGACGGGGCGCCAGCGGGAGTTGGAACGCCGGGCCGCCCCGGTCGGGTAGAAGTTGACGTCCACAACCCTGTCGAGGAAGGTCACGGCCGTACGGACGGTGGCGTCCAGGCGCTCCCAGTCCATCTCGCCGTCCTCGCCCAGATGCGCCGCGAGGTTGACGGAGCCGAGGTTGCACACCGCCGTCTCCGAGTCGTCGGTGACCTCCAGGATCTCGGTGCACAGATTCGAGGAGTGGACGATGCTGCCGGGCTCGGCCGTCTGGTTGGCGGTGCGGTTGGCGGTGTCCTTGAACGTCATCCAGCCGTTCCCGGTCTGCGCCAGGGTGCGCATCATGCGGGCATAGAGCTGCCGGGCCGGCACCCGCTTGACGAAGCGCCCCTCGGACTCGGCCCGCCGGTAGGCGTCGTCGAACGCGTCGCCCCACAGGTCGGTCAGCTCCGGCACCTGTGAGGGAGAGAAGAGCGACCAGTCGCCGTCGGCCTCCACGCGGCGCATGAACTCGTCCGGAACCCAGTGCGCGAGGTTGAGGTTGTGCGTCCGCCGGGCTTCCTCACCGGTGTTGTCGCGCAGCTCCAGGAACTCCTCGACGTCGGCGTGCCAGGTCTCCAGATAGACGCACGCCGCGCCCTTGCGCCGGCCGCCCTGGTTCACCGCCGCGACCGAGGAGTCCAGGGTGCGCAGGAACGGGACGATGCCGCCCGAGTGCCCGTTGGTCCCCCGGATCAGCGAACCGCGCGCCCGGATGCGGGACCAGGACAGGCCGATGCCGCCGGCGTGCTTGGAGAGCCGCGCGACCTCCTGGTAGCGCTGGTAGATCGAGTCCAGCTCGTCCAGGGGCGAGTCCAGCAGATAGCAGGACGACATCTGGGCGTGCCGGGTACCGGAGTTGAAGAGCGTGGGGGAGGAGGGGAGGTAGGCCAGAGAGCTGGTCAGCCGGTACAGCTCGGCGACCTCGTCGACGGCCGCGTCCGAGCCGTCCGCCGCCAGTCCGCATGCCACGCGCAGCAGGAAGTGCTGCGGCGTCTCGGTCACCCGTCGGGTCGTGGGGTGGCGAAGCAGGTAGCGCGAGTGGACCGTGCGCAGCCCGAAGTATCCGAAGCGGTCGTCCGCCCCTTCGGCCGTCGCCGCTTCCGCCAGGGCGTCGAGTCGCTCAGCGTGCGTCCGTACGAACGCGGCCGTACCGTCCGAGATCAGGCCCTCGCGGTGGCCGGTGGCGACGGACGCCGAGAAGGAGGTGGCGCCCTGCCCGCGGGCCTCCTCCCGGACGGCGAGCGTGAGGAGACGGGCGGCGAGCCGCGAGTGGGCGGGCTCCTCCCCGATGAGCCCGGCCGCCTCCTCCGCCGCGAGCGCCCGCAACTCGGCTTCGCTGCTGCCCTGTTGACGGCCGCGGAGCACGGCGGAGGCGACCCTCTCCGGGTCGGTGCCGGGCAGGTCGGCGGACAGCTCGGTCAGGGTGTCCAGCAGAGTCCGCGAGCCCGGCGCGGCGGGCTGTGTGGCGGGCTGCGTGCCCGTGTGCGGGCCGTCGGCGGCGCCGGTGGCCCCTTCTGCCTCTGTGGTTCCTCCTGCGGCTCTGGATGCGCCGGAGGCGTCAGGGGCGCCGAAGTCACCGCGCGGGGTGGCGGTTTCGGCGGATGCGATGGTCACGGGGTGTGCTCTCCCTCGCTCGGATGGGACCCGGGGCGAGCGCACACGGCGGGGCGTTCGGGCATGCCGCAGCGGGCGGCGGCACACCTTCCAGCGTCCACCGGTCCATCCCTCGGGACCCGGACGTCGTCTACGCCGCCGGCAGGCACTCGGACTTGCGACGTCCGGCTCCCGGCACGGGGAACAGCACATCGCACACCGTTGCGGGACAGTTCCGGACTCGCACCGGATTCCCCTGCATGGCAGCCAGCACCACCATACATCTGGTGGCGGCCAACGACAGACGACACCACATCTTGTGCCGGACGAGAGTGAAGTCTCACAGCTCCAGAGCGAAGGTGATCAGCGCGAGGAGCGGCAGCGGGTGCCAGTCCCGATCGGGTGTGCGCGCGAACCCCAGCCGCCCGTAGAGCCGGTGGGCGGACAGCATCCGCGGGTGGCTGGAGAGCACCAGCCGCCTCAGGCCGAGTTCACGCGCGCGTTCCGCGCATGTCCGCACCAGGGCCTCGCCGACTCCCCTTCCCCGGCTGCCGGGCCGGACGGCCAGCATGCGGAACTCGCCCTCTCCCGGCCGGGCGATCTCCGCGTACGTCCCGCCGTACGACGCGAAGGCAACCGAGCCCAGCACGAGGTCCGAGCCGGCGTCGGCCGCCACGAACATCTCGGCGTGCTCGGCGCGGTGGCGGGCGGCGCGCAGATGCTCCAGATACGGGTCTCTCTCGCCGAAGTCCAGCAGGCCGTCCTCGAGGTAGGCACGTGCCGTCAGCTCGCCGACGGTCTCCAGCTCGTCGGGCCGTGGGCGTCTGATCGTGAGGTCCATGTGCGGGAGTCTGCCGTATCCCACCGACAACGGCGGAGGAGCCGCCCGCCCCTCGGGGCGGACGGCTCCTCGTGCGCTCCTCGTGAGGCTCCTCCCGCGTCTGCGTCCCGCGTCCGCGGTGCACACGTCAGCAGCAGCGGAACCCTCCTCGGGGGTCGTTGTCGCGGGCGTCCGTGCGCTGCCGCTCGAACTCCCGCCGGCTGGGTACCCGCGCGTCCGGGTCGTGCTTGCGCAGGTGCTCCACGTACCGGTCGTAGGCGCTCTCGTCGGTCAGTTCGCGCACGTACCAGCGGACCCAGCGTGCGCCGCGCAGCAGTTGCCGGGTCACGGCTCCTCCCGCGTCCCGGAGCCGCCCGCCGTCTCCCCGGACCCGGGGCCGGAACCGCCCGCGCCCACCGCCGCCAGTTCGGCCTTCTCCTCCTTGTCGGGGATGAGGCCGGCCGGTGCGACGAGCTTGGACTCCTCGTACGGCGTCTCGTTCAGCGTGGCGGAGGCCGGGTCGCGCAGGGCCCTGACGCACGTGCGTCCGGCGTCCGCGATCACCACGATCACCAGTACGGCGAAGAGCGCGGCCAGCACGCCGTCCACGGTGGAGTTGGTCACGATGGTCTGCATGTCGCTCATGCTCTTGGCCGGCGGGAGCACCTCACCCCTGTCGATGGCCGCCTGGAAGTCGGAGCGCTGCTGGAAGAAGCCCACCTTCGGGTCGCTGGAGAAGACCTTCTGCCAGCTCGCCGTGAGGGTCACCACGGCGTCCCAGACGAGTGGAACGCCCGTCACCCAGGCCCACTTCAGCTTGCCGGACTTCACCAGCAGCGTGGTCGCCACCGCCAGCGCGACGGCCGCGAGCAGCTGGTTGGCGATGCCGAACAGCGGGAAGAGCTGGTTGATCCCGCCCAGCGGCTCGTGGACGCCGACCCACAGGAAGTAGCCCCACAGCGCGACCACGATGGCGCTGCACAGCCACAGACCCGGAATCCAGCTGATGTTGCGGAAGGGCTTGTAGATGTTGCCGAGGGTGTCCTGCAGCATGAACCGGCCCACGCGGGTGCCCGCGTCGAGGGCGGTGAGGATGAACAGGGCCTCGAACATGATCGCGAAGTGGTACCAGAACGCTTTCGCTCCGGCGCCGCCGATGATCTGCGAGAAGATCTCCGAGACGCCCACCGCGAGGGTGGGTGCCCCGCCCGTACGGGAGAGCAGCGACTGCTCCTCCACCTCCTTGGCGGCGGAGGCGAGCGCTTCGGGCGAGATCGAGTAGCCCAGGTCGGCCACCGCCTGCGACGCCGACTGCACGCTGTCGCCGATCACGCCGGCGGGGGCGTTCATCGCGAAGTACAGCCCGGGGTCGATGATGCACGCCGCGACCATCGCCATCACGGCGACGAACGACTCCATCAGCATGGAGCCGTAGCCGATCATCCGGATCTGCGTCTCCTTCTGGATCATCTTCGGGGTGGTGCCCGAGGAGATCAGCGCGTGGAACCCGGAGAGCGCGCCGCACGCGATGGTGATGAAGACGAACGGGAAGAGTGAACCGGCGAAGACCGGACCGGTGCCGCTCCCCGCGAAGTCCGTGACCGCGTCCATCTTCATGGTCGGCAGTGCGATGACGACGCCCAGCGCGAGCAGCGCGATCGTGCCGATCTTCATGAAGGTCGACAGGTAGTCGCGCGGCGCGAGCAGCATCCATACGGGCAGCACCGAGGCGATGAACCCGTAGACGACCATCCAGACGACCAGCGTGCCCGGCTCCAGCGTGAACGCGTCCGCCAGCGAGGACTCCGCGATCCAGCTTCCCGAGACGATCGCGAACAGCAGCAGGACGATCCCGATCAGCGACACCTCGCTGACCCGGCCGGGCCGGATCACGCGCAGGTAGAAGCCCATGAACAGCGCGATGGGCACGGTCATGGCGATGGAGAAGGTGCCCCACGGCGACTCGGCGAGGGCGTTGACGACCACGAGCGCCAGCACGGCGAGCAGGATGATCATGATGACGAAGACGGCGATCAGCGCTGCCGCGCCGCCCACCGGTCCGATCTCCTCACGCGCCATCTGGCCCAGCGACTTGCCGTCGCGCCGCATGGAGAAGAAGAGCACCACCATGTCCTGCACGGCGCCCGCGAAGATGACGCCGACGATGATCCAGATCGTGCCGGGCAGATATCCCATCTGCGCGGCGAGGATCGGGCCCACCAGCGGGCCCGCGCCCGCGATGGCGGCGAAGTGGTGGCCCAGCAGCACACGGCGGTCGGTGGGGTGGTAGTCGATGCCGTTGTTCAGCCGCTCGGCGGGCGTCGCGCGGGTCTTGTCGACCTTGAGCACGCGGTTGGTGATGAAGCGCGCATAGAAGCGGTAGCCGATCGCGTACGAGCCGAGCGCCGCGGCCACCATCCAGGCGGCCGAGATCTCCTCGCCTCTGGAGAGCGCGAGTATCGACCAGGCGACCGCGCCGACCAGCGCGACAGCGGACCAGATGACGATCGTGCGTGGACTGGCGGTTCGCACCGGGGTCGCCCTCCCGTCGGGGTTGCTTCACGACGGCAAGGACGGTAAGCCACCCGGCACCGGCGACGCCATGCCACGGACAGAGTTCGGCAGTTAAGGGCTCGTCATCTTCCCGGACGGCTTTCCCGGCCACCGTCGGCGCCGCGTCCGCGGTGGGGACGCTGGAGGTTGGCGACGAACTTGTAGCGGTCGCCGCGGTAGACGGAGCGGACCCACTCCACGGGCTCGCCGTCGGTGTCGAGCGAGTGGCGGGAGAGCATCAGCATCGGCAGTCCCACGTCCGTGCCCAGCAGTCCGGCCTCGCGCGGGGTGGCCAGGGAGGTCTCGATGGTCTCCTCCGCCTCGGCGAGGTGTATGTCGTAGACCTCGGCGAGGGCCGTGTAGAGCGAGGTGTACTTCACCAGGCTGCGGCGCAGGGCCGGGAAGCGCCGCTGGGACAGGTGCGTCGTCTCGATCGCCATGGGCTCGCCGCTGGCCAGCCGCAGCCGCTCGATGCGCAGGACGCGGCCGCCCGCGGGGATGCCGAGGGCGTCGGCGAGGCGGTCGTCTGCGGTGACGTAGCCGATGTCCAGCAGCTGCGAGGTGGGTTCGAGCCCCTGGGCGCGCATGTCCTCGGTGTAGGAGGTCAGTTGCAGTGCCTGGGAGACCTTGGGCTTGGCGACGAAGGTGCCCTTGCCCTGGATGCGCTCCAGGCGTCCCTCGACGACGAGTTCCTGCAGGGCCTGGCGCACGGTCGTCCGTGAGGTGTCGAACTCGCCGGCCAGAGCGCGCTCGGGCGGGACGGGAGTGCCGGGCGGCATGGTCTCCGTCATCTCCAGCAAGTGGCGCTTGAGGCGGTAGTACTTGGGCACGCGTGCGGTCCGCGCGCCGCCGTTGCCGCCCGCGGACTCCGGCTCTGCCGCGGCTGTGACCGCGCCCCCGTCCGTGCTCATGGCTCGCCTTCCCGCCTGTCGTCGTACTGCCGTCACCGGCTTCTGCCCTGAGGTCCGTGCCGGGTGCCCCTTCTCCGGCTCCGGTCCGCGCGCCGGTTCCGAGGGCCCTTGCGGTGTTGTTCCGGTTCGCAGGCTCGGCTCCGGTTGTGCTTCGCGGCTCACATCGTGGCACGGAGGCGGGTGCAGGGGGCTCTCCCGCCCAGATGTCGTTCCGATAACGGAAGCAGGAGTGGGTTCGCGACCCCGTTGACACCTGCGATAGGTCTAGGCCAAGCTGCTGACTGGTCTAAACCATTAGACCACATCCGGTCCATCGGGGAGGATGCTGTGAAACGAGGACTCGTGGCCGCGACGGTAACCGCGGCACTTCTGACGGGTGTTGCGGGCTGCGGGTCGGACGGTGGGACGAACTCCGGTGCGGACGGCTTCAAGGGGCAGACGCTCACGCTGTGGGCGATGGACGGCTCCACGCCCGAGCAGTGGGAGAAGGACGTCAGGGCGGCCTTCGAGAAGAAGACGGGCGCCAAGCTGAAGCTGGAGGTCCAGCAGTGGAACGGCATCCAGCAGAAGATCACCACCGCGCTCTCGGAGTCCGACCCTCCGGACGTCATCGAGATCGGCAACACCCAGACCCCCGCGTACGCGAGGACGGGCGGCCTCGCCGACCTCGGTGACCTGAAGAAGAGCATCGGCGCGGACTGGACCGAGTCGGTCAACCGGTCGGCCGTGTACGGCGGCAAGCAGTACGCCGCGCCCTGGTACACGGTCAACCGCACCGTCATCTACAACAAGAAGATCTGGGCCGACGCCGGCCTGGAGGAGACACCCGAGACGCGCGAGGAGTTCTTCGACGCGCTGGAGACGATCGAGAAGAAGACCGACGCCGAACCGCTCTATCTGCCCGGCCAGAACTGGTACTTCTTCGACGGCCTCCTCATCGGCAAGGACGCCGGCCTGGTGAAGAAGAAGGGCGGCAAGTGGGTCTCCAACCTCGCGGACCCCAAGGTCGGCGAGGCCATGAAGCTCTACGCCGAGTACGCCTCGTACTCCAAGGCCCCCAAGGACAAGGACGAGGCGACCCCGCAGCAGGCCGAGGTCTTCGCCAAGGGCAGGACCGGAGCGTTCATCGGACTGGGCTGGGAGGCGGCCACCGCCGCGGAGGCCAACCCGGACATCGAGAAGGACATCGGCTACTTCACCATCCCCGGTGAGAGCGCGCAGAAGCCGGAGGGCGTCTTCCTCGGCGGCTCCAACCTGGCCGTCGCGGCGGGCAGCGAGAAGCAGGAACTCGCCGAGGAGTTCCTCAAGATCGCCCTCTCCGACAAGTTCGAGGGAGCGCTCGCCCAGGAGGGCGGCGTGATCCCCAACAAGGACTCCCTGCGCAAGAAGCTCAAGGGCAACGAGGCCGCCGAGGCCGCGGCCCCCGCCGTTGCGGGCGGCGGGCTGACTCCGCTGATCCCCCAGTGGGCCGCCGTGGAGAACCCGCCGAACCCGGTGAAGACCTACATGACCGCCGTACTCAAGGGCACGCCGCACGCGGAGGCCGCCGAGCTCGTCGAGGACGAGATCAACAAGCGGCTCTCGCAGAAGCAGTAGCGCGGACGGCCCGCAGGCGCCGGCGTACGGGCTGCCGGGGTGTGGGCAGTCGCGTCGCCGGAGGGGGCGGTGCGACTGCCCGCCCTCCGGCAGCCCGTACCGGGCCCTTCCGCCCACCGTCCCCCAGGCCCTTCACCGTCCCTCCTCCTCCCGGCCCGTACGTACCGCAGCGGCGCGGGCGGGCCGGGAGGACGAACGGACAGGCCGCTCTTCGACCCCGGGAGCCGGAGCAGAGATGTCAGTGCAGACCCAGCAGGCGCCGCCTCCCGCACGGGGCACGCCCCCGGCGGTGAGTCCGGCCGGTGAACCGCCGGGCGCTCCCGCCACGCGCTCCCGCCGGTCACTTCCCTATCTGCTGCTGTTGCCCGCGCTCGCGGTCACCGCCGTCTTCCTCGGCTGGCCACTGGTGCTGAACGGCCTCTTGTCGTTCCAGAACCTCAACATGACGCAGCTGATCCAGCACGTCACCGAGTGGACCGGAACGGACAACTACCGCGAGACCCTCGGCAATGAGGACTTCTGGCGGGTCACCCTGCGCTCGGTCCTCTTCACCGTCGTCAACGTCACCGTGATCATGGTGGGCGGCACCCTGGTCGGCCTGCTGCTCGCCAGGCTCGGCACACGTATGCGCCTGCTGCTCTCCGTCGGTCTCGTGCTGGCCTGGGCGATGCCCGTCATCGCCGCGACGACGGTCTACCAATGGCTGTTCGCCCAGCGCTTCGGCGTCGTCAACTGGGTGCTCGACGCGGTCGGTTTCCACTCCATGGCGGACTTCAACTGGACGGGCGGGCAGCTTTCGACCTTCTTCGTCATCTCGCTGCTCATCGTGTGGACGTCGATCCCGTTCGTCGCGATCAACCTCTACGCGGCGACCACGACCATCCCCCGCGAGCTGTACGAGGCGGCGGCGCTCGACGGGGCGAACGCCCGGCAGAGCTTCGCGACGGTAACCCTGCCCTTCCTCAAGCCGTTCCTGCTGGTGACGACGTTCCTCGAAGTCATATGGATCTTCAAGGCGTTCCCGCACATCTTCGCGATCAACGAGGGCGGCCCCAACCGCCTCACCGAGACCCTTCCCGTCTACGCCTTCGTCGAGGGCGTCGGCAACCAGCACTACGGCATGGGCGCGGCCATCTCCGTGCTCACCATCCTGATCCTGCTGGCGCTGATGTCGTACTACCTGCGCCTCGCGCTGAGACAAGAGGAGGACGAGCAGTGAAGGGGGCACTCACCCGCCGTCCGCGGCGGCGCCGCTGGACGGCGATCTGGCCCGACGCCACGGCGCTCGTGCTCTTCGCGGGCTTCGTCTTCCCCGTCTACTGGATGTTCAGCACGGCGCTCAAGCCGGACAGCGACATCGTCTCCGAGACTCCGGTGTGGTTCCCCTCCAGCCCCACCCTGGAGCACTTCGCGACAGCGGTGCGCGCGGAGCACTTCTGGTCGCTGGTACGCAACTCGGTCACCGTCACGCTCGTCGCGGTCGGACTCTCCCTGCTCATCGCGCTCTTCGCCGCATTCGCCCTGGCCCGGATGCGCTTCCGGGGCCGCAAGGGCCTCATCCTCACCTTCATGATCGCGCAGATGGCCCCCTGGGAGGTCATGGTCATCGCGATCTACATGACGGTGCGGGACGCCGACATGCTCAACAGCCTCGTCCCTCTCACGCTGTTCTACACGGTGATGGTGCTGCCGCTGACGATCCTGACACTGCGCGGCTATGTGGCCGCGGTGCCCAAGGAGCTGGAGGAGTCGGCGATGGTGGACGGCTGCGGCCGTACACAGGCGTTCCGCAAGGTGATCTTCCCGCTGCTCGCGCCCGGTCTCATGGCCACCTCGCTCTTCGGATTCATCACCGCCTGGAACGAGTTCCCGATGGTGCTCATCCTGAACAAGGACGCGGAGAGCCAGACCCTGCCCCTGTGGCTCTCCCGTTTCCAGACCGCCTTCGGGGACGACTGGGGAGCGACCATGGCCGCGGCCTCGCTCTTCGCCCTTCCGATCCTGCTGCTCTTCCTCTACCTCCAGCGCAAGGCCGTCGCCGGGCTCACCGCCGGCGCCGTGAAGGGATAGCGCCCGCACTCCGCTCGCCCGCCCTCTCCAGCGAAGGGCCGACAGTGAAGGGACAATGCGCCATATGACCACGCTCGCAACCGACACCGGGAGCCTCACCCGGGACGCTCTCGCCGTGCTGCAGCCCGGCTTCACCGGCACCAGCGCGCCGGACTGGCTGCTGCGGCAGCTCGGGGAGGGCCTCACCTCCGTCGGTCTCTTCGGCCGCAACATCGCCTCGCCCGAGCAGCTCGCCGCTCTCACCGCGGAGCTGCGCCGCGTACGGCCCGAAGTGCTGGTGGCTGTCGACGAGGAGGGCGGGGACGTGACCCGCCTGGAGGCCCGTACGGGCTCCTCCTTCCCCGGCAACCTCGCCCTGGGCCGCGTCGACGACCCCGGCCTCACCCGCGCCGTGGCACACGAGTTGGGCCGCCGCCTCGCCGAATGCGGCGTCAACCTGAACTGGGCACCGTCCGCCGACGTCAACTCCAACCCCGACAACCCGGTCATCGGGGTCCGCTCCTTCGGCGACGACCCCCGGCTCGTCGCACGGCACACCGTCGCCTACGTCGAGGGGCTCCAGCAGGCGGGTGTGGCCGCGTGCGTCAAGCACTTCCCCGGGCACGGCGACACAGCCGTCGACTCGCACCACTCCCTGCCGCGTATCGACGCCGACATGAGCACGCTGCACGCGCGCGAACTCGTCCCGTTCCAGGCTGCGGTCGCGGCCGGAAGCATGGGCGTGATGAGCGCGCACATCCTGCTGCCCGCCCTCGACGCCGCCCTCCCCGGCACGCTCAGTCCGGCAGCCCTCACCGGTCTGCTGCGCGCCCCGCGCGAGGAGGGCGGGCTCGGCCACACCGGTCTGATCGTCACGGACGGAATGGAGATGCAGGCCATCTCCGGAACGTACGGCCTGGAGCGCGGCAGCGTCCTCGCGGTGGCCGCGGGCGCCGACGCGCTGTGCGTCGGCGGGGGACTGGCCGACGAGGAGACCGTGCTGCGGCTGCGCGACGCCCTGGTACGGGCGGTGCTCGACGGTGAACTGCCGGAGCAGCGCCTCGCCGACGCCGCTGCGCGCGTGCGCGCCCTCGCGGGCTGGGCGCACGCCACCGCGCGCAACGGGAACAGGGAGCAGCGCGGCGCTGCGGCGGCAGCCGCGGACGAGGGCCGGGCGGGAGGCCCCGGCGTCGGGCTCGAAGCGGCCCGCCGCGCTCTGCGCGTCACGGGCGGGGAGACCTACGAGCCGCTCACTGCCCCGCCGTTCGTGGCCTCCTTCACCCCCGCGGCGAACATCGCGGTGGGCAGCGAGACACCGTGGGGCGTGGCCGCCGAACTGTCGGAGCTGCTGCCCGGCACCGGGACCGTCACGTACGGCGCGGACGGCACGGACGGGGAGAGCGGCGATGACGGCACATCCGGCCTGGTCGCGGGTGTGCTCGGTGCGGCGGCTGACCGTAGGATCGTCGCCGTGGTGCGCGACGTCCACCGTCACCGCTGGATGGCCGACGCACTGGGTGCTCTGCTCGCGGCACGTCCGGAGACGGTCGTGGTCGAGATGGGAGTGCCCCAGGCGCCGCCCTCCGGCTCCCTGCACATCGCCACCCACGGCGCCGCCCGCGTGTGCGGACGGGCCGCCGCGGAGGTCATCGCCGGCAAGAGGTCCGACGGCTGAACTCCCGGTACGCACGTCCGTCCGGCAGCACCGAACGTCACCTGGAGGCACACAGCATGTCCGCCACGCCCGCCTCGATCCCCGGCTCGACCCCCGCCTCGACACCCGCCCCGGCATCGTCGACGGGCTCTCCCGGCGACGGACGGGGACGGGTCATGTCCCGTGAGATGGCCGAACAGCCGGAGGTGCTGCGCCGCATCCTGGAGGAGGGCGCCCCGAGAATCCGTGAGACCGCCGAACAGGTCGCGGCCCGCAACCCGCGCTTCGTGCTGCTCACCGCGCGCGGCACGTCCGACAACGCCGCGCTGTACGCGAAGTACCTGCTGGAGATCCTGCTGGGCAAGCCGTGCGGGCTGACGTCCATGTCCACCACCACCGCGTACGGGGCCAGGCCCGACCTCACCGACTGCCTGGTCGTCACCGTCAGCCAGTCGGGCGGCTCCCCGGACCTCGTCGCCTCGACGCGGGCCGCACGGGAGGCCGGTGCGCTCACCCTCGCCGTGACCAACAACTCCGCCTCGCCGCTGGCGGAGGTCAGCGAGTTCCACATCGACGTACTCGCGGGATCCGAGCAGGCTCTGCCCGCGACCAAGACCTACACCGCGGAACTGCTCGCGCTCTACCTCTTCGTGGAGGGCATGCGCGGCGGCCCCGGGGTGGAGAGAGCCAAGGCCCTGCCGGACCTCGCCGAGTCCGTCCTCGCACGTCAGCCGGAGATCAAGGCGCTCGCAGGGCGCTACCGGTTCGCGGAGCGGATGGTCCTCACCTCGCGCGGCTACGGCTATCCGACGGCGAAGGAGGCGGCGCTGAAGCTGATGGAGACCAGCTACATCCCCGCCCTGTCCTACTCGGGCGCGGACCTGCTGCACGGCCCCCTGGCCATGGTCGACAACATCTCCCCGGTCATCGCCGTGGTCACGGAAGGCAAGGGCGGCGAGGCGCTGCAGCCCGTACTGGACCGGCTCCGCGACCGGGGCGCCGATCTCGTCGTCATCGGCAGCCGTTCGGAGGTCGAGCGGGCCTCCGCGGGATTCGCCCTGCCGACGGACGGGCTGCCGGAGGAGCTGCAGCCGATCCTGGAGATCATTCCGCTGCAGATGCTCGCCTACGAGGTCACCATCGCCCGTGGTCAGGACCCAGACGCCCCCCGTGCGCTGGCGAAGGTGACCGAGACGCGCTGAGCCGGGGGCGCCCGCCCCGCCGCCGGCCCCGGCCCGGGCCCCCGCGCCGGAAACACTTCGGGCCGCGGCGCCGGGGCGGGACCCTCAACCCGCCCGGCACCGCAGCCCGGAGCTCGGAGACCCCGGCCGGTCAGGGCAGACAGTGCCGGAGTCTCTCTCTGCTCTCCTGTGCGGGGAGAGCAGAAGACCGTTTCTTTACCCGGCCATTGTGGACTAGACCACTCTTGCCTGTCCATGCCGTGGGCGAAGTTCCTCGCGGAGCACCCGCTGCCCGGCCGCCCCGCCCGGACGCCCGGCCACGCCGCCGGGCGCCGGTAGGCTCGCCCGTGTGCCCTCCATGAACGACCTCGTACGCCAGCACACGGCCCTCTCGGACTCCGACCTGGAGTGGCTGCACCTGCTGATCTCCGAATGGCAGCTGCTCTCCGACCTCTCCTTCGCCGACCTCGTGCTGTGGGTGCCCACCAGGGACGGCACGCGCTATGTGTCAGTGGCGCAGATGCGTCCCAACACCGGCCCGACCTCCCACCAGGACGACATGGTGGGCCATCTGGTGCCGCGGGGCCGCCGCCCTCTCCTGGACGCCGCGCACGACGAGGGCAGAATCGTGCGCGAGGGAGATCCGGAGTGGCGGGAGGAGGTGCCCGTACGGGTCGAGTCGATCCCCGTACGCAGGGAGGGCCGGGTCCTCGGTGTCATCGCGCGCAACACCAACCTGCTCACCGTCCGCACCCCGAGCCGGCTCGAACTGACGTATCTGCAGAGCGCGTCCGACCTCGCCCAGATGATCGCGGCGGGCGCCTTCCCCTTCCCCGGCCAGCAGCTCGACATCGACCACATCCCGCGCGTCGGCGACGGACTGATCAGGCTGGACGCCGACGGTGTCGTGCAGTACGCCAGTCCGAACGCTCTCTCCGCGTACCACCGGCTCGGCCTGGCGAGCGAGATCGTGGGTGTACACCTCGGTCAGGTCACGGCCGAACTGGCGCCCTCCCGCGCCCCGGTGGACGAGGCCCTGGTGAAGCTGGCGAGCGGCTGGGCGCCGCGCGGCGCCGAGGTCGAGGCCAACGACTGCGTCGTACAGCTGCGGGCCATCCCGCTCAAACCCAAGGGGACGCGCATCGGTTCGCTCATCCTGCTGCGTGACATCACCGAGCTGCGCCGCCGTGAACGCGAACTGATGACGAAGGACGCCACCATCCGGGAGATCCACCACCGGGTGAAGAACAATCTCCAGACGGTGGCCGCGCTGCTGAGGCTGCAGTCCCGGAGGATGGACTCGGACCGGGCCCGTGACGCGCTCAACGAGGCCGTGCGGCGCGTCGGTTCGATCGCGATCGTGCACGAGACGCTCTCTCAGACCCTGGACGAGAGGGTCGAGTTCGACGAGATCGCGGACCGGGTGCTGGCGATGGTGGCGGAGATCTCACCCGGCCGTGTGACCGGCCACCGTACGGGCCACTTCGGCGTGCTGGAGGCGGAGGTGGCCACCCCTCTCTCCATGGTGCTCACCGAGGTGCTGCAGAACGCCCTGGAGCACGGGTTCGGGCCGGGAGAGCAGGGCGCGATCGAGGTCGGCGCGGTACGCAGCTCCGGACCCGGCAAGGAGACCGGGCGGCTGCTGGTCTCCGTCCAGGACGACGGGCGTGGCCTGCCCGAGAACTTCGACGCCAAGCACGCCGGCAACCTGGGTCTGCAGATCGTACGGACTCTGGTGGAGGGCGAACTGGGCGGTGAGTTCGACATGATCCCCGCGCCCGGGCGTGGCACCCGGGTTGTCTTCGACCTTCCCGTCGCGCCCGAGAAGCGGGACAAGCGCGAGAATCACTGAGACGGCGCGGGGGAGTGCCGGGGGGCGCCGTGAAGGACGACCGGCGCGCTGACCGGCGTGCGCCCTCGCCCGCCGGCACTCATGTGTGGATGTTGCACAAGACTTCGAGCCCCGGCTCGGAAGCCGGGGCTCGAAGTCTGTATGTACGCGATGCGCGTCGCGGCACTGCGCGCTGCGGCTCGGGATGCAGCGAGTGGCAGGGTGTGGGCGTCAGTCTCAGGCGGTCGCGGCGTTGTTCCGCGCCCGGTTGCGAGCCGCGCGGCGCTTCATCGCGCGGCGCTCGTCCTCGCTGAGGCCACCCCAGACACCGGAGTCCTGACCGGACTCCAGCGCCCACTGCAGGCACTGCTCCATGACGGGGCAGCGGCGGCAGACAGCCTTCGCTTCCTCGATCTGCAGCAGCGCAGGACCAGTGTTGCCGATGGGGAAGAACAGCTCGGGGTCTTCCTCGCGGCAAACGGCGTTGTGACGCCAGTCCATGGCTGCTACCTCTCCTCGTGGTTTCTGAGTGCTTGTGAATGTGAACGCTTTCACGAATCCTCTCGCAAGGGAAGGGGCGCCGTTCGATTGTGATACGGGTCCCAGCTGGAATGAGAGGAAGGATTCGGGCGTCTGGGGGCCTCCGTGAAGGGGCCGTCCCGATCGCCATGAAGAGACTCGCAAACCTCGGCGGCGGATACAACCCCTTCCGACAAGTTTTTTTGGATTCCTTGGCGCCGCAACACTCACAGGCGTACTTCCAGGGGGTGGACCCTGGCCTAAACGTTCGAGTGGAAGGACTTTCGGGGGTTCCACTTAAGCAATCACACGCAGTGCACGGCGTACACCTGTGAAGTTCACGCTCGTCCGCACTCCCAGGTGGTCACCGTCCATCTGGAACGGCAGTGGAGCCTGGGAATGCAAGGTGAAGTCGCTTACGTCGTGCAGGGTCACCGCGTGTCTGCCGTGCGGCCCGCGCTGCGGGCTGGAAGTGAGCAGCTGGGTGCCGTAGCGGCTCACCGCGAGAGGGGTCAGCCGGGAGAGTCCGAGCACGTCGAGGGCGGTGTCGAAGGACGCCCCGGGGGCGGCGTAGACGGGGCGGTTGCCCAGATAGGTCCACGGGGCGGTGTTGCAGACTATCGACAGCACCAGTTCCTCGACGGGCTGTTCGCCCTCCCGCTCCAGTCTGATCGTGCCCCGGCTGCGGTGCTTCTCCCTCAGGAACTGCTGCATCACCTGCCGTACATACAGGGCATGGGTCGAACGCTTGCCCCGCTCTCTCTGCGCTTCGACGCGGCCGACGACCCCCGCGTCGAATCCGAAGCCGGCGCAGAAGGTGAACCAGCGCGGACGCACCCCCGCGTCGTCGGTGTCCGGCACGCCCGACGCGAGGCCGAGCCCGATCGTGCGTTCTCTGCCGGTCTCGATCGCGTCCAGCAGCACACCCGTCGCCTCGACGGCGTCGTTGGGCAGGCCGAGGGCGCGGGCGAAGACGTTCGTGGAGCCGCCGGGGACGACGGCGAGGCGGGGCAGGCGGTCCGGTTCGGGGCCGTGGTGCAGCAGGCCGTTGACGAGTTCGTTGACGGTGCCGTCGCCGCCGAGTCCGATCACCAGTTCCGTCTCGCCGTTCTCCGACGCCAGCCGGGCGAGCTCACGGGCGTGGCCGCGGGACTCCGTGGTCACCACGTCCAGCTTCAGGTCGCTGGCGAGGGCGTGCGTGATGACCTCGCGGGTCCGCACGCTGGTGGTCGTGGCGACGGGGTTGACGACGAGGAGTGCGCGCATGGAGTGCAGCGTACCCATGACCGGCGGCAGCAGCAGGCCGCCCTGCGGCCCTTGGAGGGGGGACGTGCGCGGACAGCTACGCTTCCCCTGTGTCAGCCGATAACGAGACCCCCGCCCCCTCCGGCCGTCCGCGACGGCTCACCGTGGCCGCCGCACTGACCACGGTAGAAGGACTCATCGTCGCCGCGTTCGGTGTGGCGTCGCTGGTGATGCTGGTGACGGACGAACCTGACGGCATGGTGCAGGCGGTCACCATGGCGGTGACCGTACTGGCGTTGTCCGTACTGCCGTTGGCCGCGGCCCGCGGCCTGTGGCTGATGCGGCGGTGGAGCCGGGGGCCCTCGATGTTCGTGCAGCTGATCGCGCTGCCGGCGGGCTACCAGATGGCCCAGAACGGCGGCGTGTGGACCGCCATGGGTATCGCCATCGCCCTGGCCGGGGTCGTCGTACTGGGCTGCCTGGTCAATCCCACCGCGACTGAAGCGCTCGGCATCGGCCCGCGCGACGCCTGACACGCCCCGCGCGCGCCCGCCCGGGCAAAGGGCGGACGCGCGCGAGCGGCGTGGTGCTGGCGGTGCGGCTCTACTCCTCGACCAGAAGCCTGTCGCGCAGCTGGGCCAGCGTGCGGGCCAGCAGCCGGGAGACGTGCATCTGCGAGATGCCGACCTCCTGCGCGATCTGCGACTGGGTCATGTTCCCGAAGAAGCGGAGCAGCAGGATCTTCTTCTCCCGCGGCGGCAGCTCCTCCAGGAGGGGCTTGAGGGACTCGCGGTACTCCACCCCTTCCAGGGCGTCGTCCTCCGCTCCCAACGTGTCGGCGACCGCCGGGGATTCGTCGTCGGTGTCGGGGACGTCGAGCGAGAGCGTGCTGTAGGCGTTGGCCGACTCGAGCCCTTCGAGCACCTCCTCCTCCGAGATCGACAGCCGCTGCGCCAGTTCGTGCACGGTCGGCGCCCGGCCGTGCAGCTGGGAGAGTTCAGCGGTCGCCGACGTCAGGGACAGGCGCAGCTCCTGCAGACGGCGCGGGACGCGTACGGCCCAGCCCTTGTCGCGGAAGTGCCGTTTGATCTCGCCGACGACGGTGGGGGTGGCGTACGTGGAGAACTCCACCCCGCGCTCCGGGTCGAAGCGGTCGACGGATTTGATCAGACCGATCGTCGCGACCTGGGTGAGGTCGTCCAGCGGCTCGCCCCGGTTGCGGAAGCGGCGGGCCAGGTGCTCCACGAGCGGCAGGTGCATGCGCACCAGGTGGTTGCGCAGTTCGGCGCGCTCGGGAGAGTTGTCGGGGAGGTTCCGCAGGGCGATGAACATGGCACGCGCCCCGCTGCGGTCGTGCGGGTCGAAGTGCGCGAACTGAGCGGCCCGCGCCGTGCGCCCGCCGTGCTGTGCGGACCCGTGGTGTTCCTGGGTCTCGTGCTGCTGCATGTCCATCGCGTCCGCCCGCTCTGCCTGGTCCGGTCGCTGACTGCTGGGGTCGGCGGGGTGCGGTCTGGCCTGCTCCGGCACGACCGGGTCGGCCGCCGCACCGGTACGGCCCGCCCAATGCTCCCGTGCCTCGTGCTCAGTCACGGCGCCCCGGGGCCCGCACCGCGCTTCTTGTGCAGGCTGATGCTGACCGTACGGTCGTCGGAAACCGTCGAATCCACCTCGCCGGCCAGGGCGGAGAGCACCGTCCAGGCGAAGGTGTCGCGCTCCGGGGCCCGGCCGTCGGTCGTGGGGGCCGAGACGGTGACACGGAGGGAGTCACCGACGAGCCGGAAGACGCAGCTGAGCACGGAGCCCGGCACAGCCTGCTGCAGCAGGATCGCGCACGCCTCGTCCACGGCGATCCGCAGATCCTCGATCTCGTCGAGGGTGAAGTCCAAGCGGGCCGCGAGTCCGGCAGTGGCCGTGCGCAGCACCGACAGATAGGCACCCGCGGCGGGCAGCCGGACTTCCACGAAGTCCTGTCCGTCCTGCCCCACGGGCTCACCTGCGATCTGGGACACCCTCACCTCCAAAGTGGCACAAGCCGGTTCGGCTCGTTCGCTGCTGCGCATGCGGCACTCCGCCGCGCAGTTGTGGATCTCCTCCACGGAGAACCACCGGCCTGACGCCGTCGATGGTTCGACTGTGACGCTATCGCGATCCGAGACCTGATGTCGCCCGCATGGATCACAGCGCCCCATCACATGAGCGTCACCCATAGTAAACATATGGGTACTGTCTGTGGCTAGGGGTCGGAGGTCGCGAATCCGAAGTGATTACGCTGCGTTGGCTTCTGCCAGTGCCCGCAGCGGCTCTCCGGACATGCGGAAGACCGTCCACTCCTCCATCGGCCGGGCCCCGAGTGATCTGTAGAAACCGATGGAGGGGTCGTTCCAGTCCAATACCCACCACTCGAAGCGTTCATAACCCCGTTCGACACAGATTCCGGCAAGGGCTGAAAGCAGTGCCCTGCCGTGCCCCGCACCGCGTGCGGAAGGGCGGACGTACAGGTCCTCCAGATACACACCGTGAGTGCCCGTCCAGGTCGAGAAATTCCTGAACCACAGAGCGAAACCGACCGGGTCACTCTCCGTAGCCGCCTCGGCGATCAGCGCGAAGACCGCCGGGTGTTCGCCGAAGAGGGCGTCGTGCAGCTGCCGGTGCGTCGCCCTGGCCTGCTCGGGTGCTCTTTCGTACGCGGCCAGTTCACGGATCATCGTGTGGATGGCCGGAACGTCGGCCGGGACGGCGGCTCTGATCATGCCGTCAGGCTAGCCCGGACCGCCCGGACCGGTTGCTGTGACGACGGCCGTCACGGTGCTGCCCGGCGCGAAGGCGCCCTCGGCGGCGAGCGCGGTCAGGGCGAAGAGCAGCTTGGCGACGTAGGTCCGCTCCAGCGGCGGCAGGCCGTGCCGGGAGGCGAAGTCCGCCGCGAACTCCTCCAGTTCCCGGCTCCCGCGTGCGAAGCCGCCGAAGTGGAAGCGCTCGTCCAGCGACCAGCTGCCCCGGAGTTCCCCGAACGCAGATCGTTGCAGGCCGCGGACGTCGGACCCGAGGAAGCCGCCGCGGAGCACCGGGATGCCCAGGGCGCGCTGGGAGGGCGCGAGTCCGGCGGCCAGGCCCGCCAGGGTGCCGCCCGTTCCGCAGGCGACGGCGGCGACGTCGGTACGGCCTCGCAGTTCGCGGCCGAGGTCGAGGCAGCCCTGTACGGCAAGGGAGTTGCTGCCTCCTTCCGGTATGAGGAACGTGCCGGCGTCCCCGTACCCGGAGCGGGCGAGCAGCGAGGTGAGGAAGTGCGGCTCGGCGCGGCGGCGGTAGTCCGCACGTGAGACGAAGTGCAGCCGCATGCCGTCGGCTTCGCAGCGGGCGAGTGAGGCGTTGCGGGGGCGTGCGGCCAGTTCGTCGCCGCGTACGAAGCCGGCCGTGGTGAGCCCGAGCATGCGTCCGGCGGCGGCCGTGGCGCGCAGATGGTTGGAGTGGGCGCCGCCGAACGTCAGCACGGTCCCGGCTCCGGCGGTGAGCGCGGCGCGGAGATTAGGGGCGAGTTTTCGCCATTTGTTGCCCGGCAGCTCGGGATGGATCAGATCGTCGCGCTTGAGCAGCAGCCGTACGCCGTGCCGCGCGAACCGCTCGTCGTCGAGTTCCCGGAGAGGGGAGGGCAGCAGTGGCGCGGGGCTCACCGCCGCGAGAAGGGCGTCCGCGCCGCGGAGGCCGGACGCGGCGTCACCGGTCTCACCGCCCGCCACGCTGTCACGGCACTGACCGGACACACCGTCGGCGCCGTGCGGGGGCGGGGCGGGGGCGCTGGTCTCCACTTCTCCATTGTCGCGCCGCCCGCCCCTTCCCGTGATGCCGGGTGCGGCTACTTCAGGCGTGCCGCGATGCGCTCGCGCATCTCGTCCATCGTGAATCCGCGCGGGTCGACCTTCTGGTCCGTCCACTCCAGATGGCCGATCACGGAGCGCTCGTTCCATCCGTGGTGCCTGCACAGCGCGGCGGCGGCCCGCTCGATCGCGTCGCGCTGCTCCTCGGGCCACGGGTCCTCGCCGTCGCCGAGGTTCTCGCACTCGAAGCCGTAGAAGCACCGGTTGCCGTCGGTGTTCACCTCGTTGGGGCCCGGGGGCTCCTCCTCGGCGATCACCGCGCGCAGCACGTCGTCGTCACCGAGCCCCGCGTGGTTCGCGCGGCCGTGTCCGACGAGGTGGACCGTGCCGTCCTTGGTGATGACGCCGTGCGACAGGGGTCCGGGCAGGTCGGAGCGGCCGTCGTAGACGAGGTCGACCGTCTCCTTGGAGCCGTTGGTGACCGTGTGGTGGATCATGATGCCGTGCACAGGGCCCCAGGGCCCCGTGTGGTTGCGGTTGTGGTTGCGCCAGTCGCGGACCTCCTCGATCGTCACGCCCTCTTTCTCGAGGGCTGCGATGAAGGCGCTCGCTGTGATGGGTGTGGCCATCTCGCCCCGTACCTTCCCTGTGCGCTCTCGTGGTGTTCGTGGGTGATGCCCGCTGGGCGGGGACTTACTCCGCTCACGGCCCGGGGTCATGCCCGCCCGGGCCGACAGCGCCTGGACGCAGCGCTCTTGCGCGTACGGGCGCAGCAGACGCGGCATACGGTCGCGTGCCCGGCGCGCACGGCCGGACCGCACGAGCGTCGCGTCCTCCAGGAAGCCCTGCCAGGTGGAGCAGGCTTCCTCCACGCGCCCCCGGGAGAGCAGGAGTTCGGCCAGTTCCGCCTCGCTGAGCGCACGCGAGCGCCGCTCGCCCTCCGGCCGGGAGCGCAGGGAGGAGCGCAACTCCGTGATGGCGCCGTCCCTGTCGCCCAGGGCAACACGCACCTGGCCGGCCTGGTAGTGCAGCGCGGCGTCCTGGTACGCGCCGACGGGCTCCCCGTCGGGGCTCTCCGGACCGGTCGTCAAGTCGGCCGGTGAGCGGGCCAGTTCGTACTCGGCGCGGCGGATCGCCGCCAGGGCGCTGCCGCGTTCGCCCTCCGCCGCCCGCGCGACGGCCAGCCCGGCGTGAAGGAAGGCCACGGTCGAGGGCGGTGCGCCTGCCGGCGCGGCCTCGCAGGCGGCCTCCGCGAGGGCGAGACTCTGGCGCCGGTGCCCCAGTTGGTGCGCCTGGGAGCTCAGCGCCCGGCGGACGAGTGCGACGCCCTCGGGGTCCTCACCCTCCTCGGCGAGTTCGGCCGCGGTGAGGAAGGCGCGCTGGGCGAGCCCGTGGCGCTGTTCGTCGGCGTAGACGCGTGCCAGCAGGAAGCTCAGCCGCGCCGCTCCCGCCACCAGCCGGGGATGGTGCGGCCCTTCGCCCCCCGTGCGCAGCCGGCGGACCAGATCGGCGAGCGCGGCGGCGAGCGGCGTGCGGATGTGACCGCCGCCGTGCCGGTCGGCCTGCTGGGCGAAGAAGCGCACATGCTCGCGTACGGAGGCGACTTCGTCGGGGGTGGTGCGCCGGGAGGACCGTCCGCCCCGGGCGGGCGTGGGGGAGTGCGCCCGGGGCGGACGGGGACGGAGGGGCTCGGGAGTCTCGGTGGGGGTCTCGCCGATGCTTCCCCCGTTCAGGCGGGCCTCCTCGCCGGTTCTGTCGCCGCCGACGGCAGTCGAGGGGTCTGCCGCGGCGGTGCGGGGCGTGTGCCGCGAGCGCTGCGCCACCGCTGCTGTGCCGCCGGACGGACCGGGGGCGTCGCCCGTACCTGCGCCGGGAGACGCCCGCGACCGGCCGGCGGTCATCGCCCCGGTGCCGTGCGCGGCGGCGACGGCCGGCGCCAGCAGCGTGAGCCGGTAGGGGGCGGGCGGCGGGGAGTCCGCGCGGGGCGGGCCGACCACCGCGGAGGTGAGCGCGGCGAGCTGGTCCGCGGGGCGTGCCGTCTCCTGGCCGTCGTACGCTCCCGGCACGGCATCGCTGCTCTCCGTCTTCCCCGCGCCGTACCGCGGTGAGCGGGGGCCGGGCCCGCCGCTGCGCCCGTCCCCCATGCCCAGTTGAGTCACCCGGACCGGGCGGCCCAGCCGCCGCGAGAGGGCTTCGGCGATGAAGCCCTGTACGCGCGGGGAGGGGCGGCTGCCGCGCAGCCAGCGGGCCACGGAGGTGCGGTCGTAGCTGAGCGGGACCCCCGCCTCGGCACCGAGCCGGCCGACGGCGCGGGCGAGTGCCTCCTGCGTCCACTCGGTCTCGGCCAGAAGTGAACGCAGCGTTCCGTTCGGCGCGGGGTGCCGGCGGTGGTGTTCAGAGGACAGCATTGCCGACCGCCCGGCGCGGCTCGAAGTGGATGAGGATCGGGTCATTCATGGTCGAAATCCCTCCTTGTGGTGCTCCGTTCGCCCTGCCGCGGACGGAGTGCTTCCAAGCGAACAGCAGCCTCCGCTTCTGCGGCAGCATGTGCCGTGCCCACGCACAGGTGGCTTTTTCACACCCCGTGTGAACGGAAGTCCGTTACTCTGCGAAACAAGGGTTGGACGACCGGAGGGCGTGATGGAGCCCAACAGTCAACTGGACGTACTGCTTGACCAGTCAGGAATCTCCCGGGCCGGTCTCGCCATGAGGGTCAATCACCTCGGCGCTCGAAGTGATGTCACTCTGCGTTACGATCACACGTCCGTGGCGCGCTGGCTCAAAGGGCAGCGCCCGCGCGGCAGGGTCCCGGAGCTGATATGCGAGGTCCTGGGCGGGCGGCTGAAGCGCACGCTCACTCTCGACGACATCGGCATGGCCGCTCCGCCGCGTTCCCACTCCCCGGCATCGGTGCAGGATGCCGGCCGGGCGGGGGACGGCGGGTTCGCCGCGTGTGCCGCCGGGGACAGGGCGGCACTCGGCCGGTTCGTGGAGCGGGCGGCGCTCTCGTGGCGTGCCGACCAGCTCCACGCGGACACGCCGGGGCCGGCGCTGCTGACGGGTGCCGCGGCCGTCGCGCCCGTGTGGGAGTGGGAGAACCCGCCCGACGACCCGGACGTCTCGCACGACGGGACGCGTGAGGTCTCGGAGGTGGACGTCTCGGTGCTGCACGCGGCACGCGGACACTACGAGCATCTGTACCGCAACGCGGGCGGCGTCGCGACCCGCCCCCGTGTCGTCGGATTCCTCAACGGCGAGGTCGCCCCGCTGCTCCGCGGCGGCTACGGCGACGGCACCGGCCGCGAACTGTGCCGTGCGGCGGGGTCGCTGGCGGCGGTCGGCGGCATATGTGCCTACGACGCGGACGAACAGGGCCTGGCGCAGCGCTACTTCCACCAGGCCCTGCGCCTGGGAAAAGCCTCCGGCGACCGTCTCTTCGGCGGTTACGTGGTGGCGCTGCTGGTCAATCAGGCGCTCTTCCTCGGTGACGACAGACGCGCCATAGCCTGCGCGGAGGCGGTGTTACGCACGCCGGGGCCGCAGTCCACACCGGCCCTGGCGACGGACCTCCACGCGATGCAGGCGACGGCCTACGCCCGGATCGGCGACCGGCGCAGTGCGTACGACTGCATGCGCAAGGCCGAGAGCTGCTCGACGCGCATCCGTCCGGAGGAGGAACCCGAGGAGACCGGCTACGTACAACCGGGCCTGGTGCAGGTGCGATTGGCTGAGACTCTGCTCGTACTGGGAGAGCTGGACCCCGCACAGCGGTACGCCGAGGAGGCGGCTCGGGAACCCGCCCATGTGCGGGGCCGGGTGAACCGTTTGGCCACGCTCACGGACATCGAGCTGCACGGAGGCTCCGCCGAGCGCGCCGCGCGGACGGCGGTGCAGATGGTCGACAACGCGCAGGGCATCGAGTCGCGGCGGCTGCGGCAGCGCATGCGGCAGGTGAGGGAGCATCTGCTCCGCCATCCCGGAACACCTGCCGACCGCGCGGCCAGGCTGATCGAGGAGACCCTGAGAGTGCCTCTCTGACGGGGAGAGGCCCGGGCGGCGCCTCTGTCAGAGGGATGCCGCCGCGTGCTGGGATGTGCCCCAACCCCGTCAGGAAGGGGGCACACACGTGCGATGGCAGAACCTGGGTGAGAACACTGTGTATGAGAACCAGTGGCTACGGGTCAATCTCGCGGACGTGCTTCTCCCGGACGGCCGGCATCTGGATCACTACCTGATCCGGCTGCGGCCGGTGGCGATGGCCACAGCAGTCAACGAGCGCAACGAGGTGCTGATGCTCTGGCGGCACCGCTTCATCACCGACAGCTGGGGATGGGAGCTGGCTGCCGGAGTCGTGGAGGACGGCGAGGACCTGGCCGGGGCCGCCGCCCGCGAGATGCTGGAGGAGACGGGCTGGCGGCCCGGACCGCTGCGGCATCTGATGACGGTGGAGCCCGCCAACGGGCTGATCGACGCTCGGCACCACATCTACTGGTCGGACGGTGCCACCCATGTCGGTCACCCGGAGGACGACATCGAGTCCGACAAGAGGGAGTGGGTCCCGCTCAAGGAGACGCCCGAACTGATCGCACAGGGCGAGGTGCCCGCGGCGAACACGGCGGCGGCGCTGCTCATGCTGTACCGGCTGCGCTTCGGTTAGGTCCCGTCCGGGCGGGCCCCGAGGGTCAGCCCGAGGCGTCGGACGCGTGGGTCTCCCGGGCCCCGGCCGCGAGACGTGGGTCTCCCGGCCCCGGCCGCGGTGGACGGCAGAGATCCCCGGCCCGTGCGTACGGGCCGGGGACCGGGCGAGCCGGTGCGCGGTGAGAGGTGCGCGCGCCGGCCTCCGGCGGCCGACCGCTCAGGGATTGCGGAGGAAACCGTCCCCGTTCTGCGCGATGTGCTGCTCCACGGCTGCCAGCGCCTGCTGCACCTGAGCGGGTGAGCCGCTGCCGCGCTGCTCCGCGTAGTAGGCGGCGCCGAGCCTGCGCAGCAGATCGTTGCCGGTGCGCTGGGACTGCACCTCCTCCACCTTCTCCTTGCCCTGTGCCAGTCCGCGCTGCGCCTGTTCCTTGGCCCTGTCGATGAATCCCGCCATGCTCGTGCCTCCCGCTGCTCGTGTCGCCTGTGCCCGGGGTGTCCGGACTCTCCGTCTGTCCCCGGTCGCTCAACGTATGCCGGGATCAGCCCGTTCCCCGCGCGTCCCCGGCCAGTACGCCGAGCGCGAGTTCCACCAGCTGGGGGACGGCTGGGTGCCCGGGTCTTCCGGAACCCGGGGGTGTCTCCCGCCAGATGAGCATCAGCGGCACCTCGTCCGCCCCGTCGAGCGGCCGGTAGACGACACCCGGGTGCGGGTGCATCTCCGCGGTGGCGGACGTGGAGGTGCCCACCGCGCTGCCCGCGGCGATGGCGCCGAGCCAGTCGTCGGTGTTGGCGACGGCCACGGTCGAGGCCGGGTCGGGGCGGATCTCCTCCGGCCACAGGTCCAGAGTCGTCAGTCCGGAGACCGTGTTCAGCGCGACCGGATGGCGGGCGAGGTCGGCCAGGGTCAATGCACCGGGCTGCTCGGCCAGTTCGCTCTCCGCGGGGACGGCCGCCACGCGGGGCTCGTTGCACAGCCACTCACCGAGCAGGCCCTCCGCGTCCTCGGGGATCATCGGCGCCCGTACGAGCGCGGCATCGACCTTGCCGCTCAGCAGCCCCGCCGTACGGTCGTCGACGCGCAGCAGCTCCAGCGGTGTCTGCGGACAGCTCTCCTTCCAGCGCCGCAGCAGGGGTGTGGTGTACCGGCCGAACGCCGACCAGGCATGGCCCAGCCGCAGCGGCCAGGGACACAGCCTGCCGGGATCGAGGGCCTCGTCGACGGCGGCAAGGGCCCTCGCCGCCTTCTCCCGGAACCGGTGGCCGTCGGCCGTCAGCCGGAGGTGGTGCGTCGTCCGGTCGACCAGCCGTACTCCCATGTGCGCCTCGAGCTGGCGCAGCGTACGGGAGAGGGCGGGCTGGCTGATCCGCAGCACCGCGGCGGCGGAGGTCACGCTGTCCGCCTCCGCGATGGCCAGGAAGGCGCGCAGGTGGCGTAGCTCGGCGGTCATGCGTCGGGAGCATAGCCGCTGGCGAAGCGGCATTTCACAGCCGGGCGCGGTGGTCCTAGCGTGTTGCTCATGACCTCTGGGGAAAGCACCGCGCCCGCCGCCGCCGGTACGTCCGCCTCCGCCGGTACGTCCGCCTCCGCGCCCGGCGCCCGTACGTCCGGTGACGCGGGAGGCGGCAGGGCCGCCGCGGTCGGCATGGTCGTCGGCAGTGCCATGTCGCTGCAGTTCGGCTCGGCCGTCGCCGCCACGCTCTTCCCCCGCGCGGGTGCGCTGGGTGTCGTCGCCCTGCGGCTGATCTTCTCCGCGGTGCTGCTGCTGCTCGTGTGCCGGCCACGGCTGCGGGGGCACTCCCGTACGGACTGGGCCGCGGTGGCCGGTCTCGGCGTCGCGCTGGGCACGATGAACACGCTCTTCTACCAGGCCATCGACCGCATCCCGCTCGGCGCGGCCGTCACCCTCGAACTGCTCGGCCCGCTGGTCCTCTCCGTCGTCGCTTCGAGGCGGGCGCTGAGTCTGCTGTGGGCCGGGCTGGCGCTCGTGGGGGTGTACCTGCTGGGCAGCAGCGGCTTCGACCGCATCGACCCGGCGGGGGCAGGGTTCGCGCTGGCGGCGGGCGCGATGTGGGTCGCCTACATCCTCTTCAACTCCCGTACGGGCGCCCGTTTCCCCAAGGCCGACGGGCTCGCCCTGGCCATGGTGCCCGCTGCGCTGATCAGCGCGCCGCTCGGGGTGGCCGACGCGGGGCTCGCCCTGCTGGACCCGGTGACGCTGGGGCTGGGCGCGGCGGTGGCGGTGCTCTCCTCGGGGGTGCCCTACACCCTGGAGCTGTTCGCGCTGCGCCGGCTGCCGGCGGCCACCTTCGCGCTGTTGATGAGTCTGATGCCGGTGGCGGCGGCGCTGGCGGGCTTCCTGGTCCTCCAGCAGCGCCTGCGCCCGCTGGAGCTGGTGGCCATAGCGCTGGTCATCGTCGCCAGCATGGGTGCTGTGCGTACGCCGCCCGCCCGCGGGGCGCCATAGGCTGGGCAGGTGGACGAGCGGCAGTCGGTCGGCTGGACCGAGGACGAGGGTGAACGGTCGGCACTGTGGCGCTCGGAGAGCGGGATGAAGCCCCCGCGGCACGTACGCGTCGCGGACGACCGCATGACGGCGGACTCCGCCTACAAGCTCGCCTGCGAGGGCACCGCGCTGCTCTGGCACGGCGACTTCCACGGTGCGCGCCAGTTGCTGTCCGCGCTGCGCCGCCGCGTCGAGAGGAAGCCGCCCCGTGCCGGGGCGGACCCGCGCGAGAGCTTCCATCTCAACCGGCAGGCGCAGTCCCGGCGCGCGAGAGTGCTCGGCATGCTGCTGGTGCCGCTCGACTCCGGGCCTGGGCCGGGAGGTTACGCCGTGCCGCTGCGCCGTGCCCCGGACGTGGGGGAGGCGTGCGCGGAGGCGTACGGGCCGCCGCCGTCCGTGGCGGAGCGTTCCGTCGTCTCGCTGCGCGAACTGCTCGGTGTGATCGGTGCGCACGAGTGGCGGCACAGAGGTGTGCCGGTCCCGGCGCTGGGCGGTGAGCGGGTGCATCCGGCCTACGGCGTCTTCTCGCCCGTGCGAGGCGAGTACGTCGACCTCGTGGCCCGTACCGAACTGCCCCCGGCGGGAACGGCGTTCGACATCGGCACCGGCACCGGCGTGCTCAGCGCGGTGCTCGCCCGGCGGGGCGTGGAGCGCGTCGTCGCGACGGACCAGGACCCGCGCGCGCTGGAGTGCGCACGCGGGAACCTCGGCCGGCTGGACCCGTCGGGAAGAGTGACGGTCCTGCGCGCGGACCTCTTCCCGCCCGGCGGCGAACGCGCCTCCCTCGTCGTCTGCAACCCGCCGTGGCTGCCCGCCAAGCCGACCTCGCCCCTCGAACACGCCGTCTACGACCCGGGAAGCCGCATGCTGCGCGGTTTCCTCACCGGGCTTGCCGGACGGCTCACGCCCGGAGGTGAGGGCTGGCTGATCCTCTCCGACCTCGCCGAGCACCTCCGACTGCGCACCCGCGCCGAGTTGCTGTGCTGGATCGGGGAGGCCGGGCTCACCGTGGCGGGACGCGAGGACACCCGTCCGCACCATCCGCGCTCCGCCGACCCGGCCGATCCGCTGCACGCGGCCCGTGCGGCCGAGGTCACCTCGCTGTGGCGGCTGAGGGCCGCGGCGTGAAGGCGGGGGACGTGAAGGCTGGGGACGTGAGGGCGGCGGGCTCCTACAGCGGGGTCGCGGCGTGCAGGACCAGGAAGAGCGCGACGGTGGCGTTCGCCGACGACAGCGCGGATGCGGTGGCACCCGCGGCAGCCGTCCACACGGCCAGGCCGACGGCGGTGTGACCGGGCGGCCAGACGCGGGCGTCGGGAGCCGGGCACAGCAGGGCCTGCACTCTGCGCGGTACGGGCCCGGGCGCCGCGAATCCGGCGAGTGTCCGGGCGGGTGCGGGACGTGAGACCAGTGCTGCCTTGCCGACCGTACGGGCCATGAGGCGGCGGTCACCCACGGCGTGCGCGGCGTCCTCGTCGGCCCAGCGTTCCGCGCTGAAGGCGATGGCCGTCTTCAGCGGGTGGAGGAACGGATTGGCCCGCGCCGCCAGTTGGGCCGCCAGCAGGAAGCGGTGGTGGCCCGCCTCGAGATGGGTGCGCTCGTGGGCGAAGAGGGCTTCCCGCTCGCGGGGTTCGAGACAGGCCAGCATCGCGGTGGAGACCACGATCCGGCCCTGTCCCCTGCCGGGGAGGGCGTAGGCGTAGGCGCTCCCGTCGGGGAGGACCGCGACCTGCGACGGCGGCATCCCCTGCAGCGCGCGTTCGGCCCGGCGCCGGACCCGCAGGTGACGCCACACCGTTCTGCAGCACTCCACGGCGACGAGGGCGAGGGCCGGGATCGCGGCCTTGCCCACGACCTCGTCGTAGGGGACGGCGGCCCGTACTTCGGGGTCGGACCAGCCGTCGGGCAGCGGGTTGCCGGGCAGTTGGGCCGTCCCCACCACCATGATCAGCGCAAGGCACAGGGTGCTGCACACGGCCAGGACGACACCCACCCCCGTCAGCAGACGGGCGGCGGAACGCGGGTGGAGACGCCGCTCGGCGAGACGGGCGATCGGCCATGCCGTCAGCGGCAGAACCAGCGGCAGGAAGACGAAGACGCCCATGTCTCAGTGCTCCGGCCCCTGTGCGTAGTGGCCCAGCAGGTCGCGCAGGAGCTTCTCGTCGTCCGGGGGGAGGGCGGTCACGAAGCTGGTGAGGACCGCCTCGCGGTCCACCTCGCTGTCCAGGACCCGCTGCATCCGCAGGGCGGCCAGCCCCGCGGCGTCGCACGACGGCTGCCAGGCGAAGGAACGACCCTGCCGCTCACGGCTGACCGCACCCTTGGTGAGGAGCCGGGTGAGGATCGTCACGACGGTGGTGTAGGCGAGAGTGCCGTCCAGCCGCTCCTGCACCCACGCCGCGCTCACCGGGCCGGGGGCGGTGTGGAGCACGGTGAGTACCTGCGCCTCCAGTTCGCCCTGGCCCCGGCGAGGGGCCCGCGGACCGGTACGAAGGTTGTCCTGCCCCTTCAATGGCGTCTCCCTCCAGCCTGGCTCGCCGCGCACGGCAGAGGCGGCCATGGTACTGAACGGGGGCAGCCCCGTGATTTGCCCTTCTACAGTGATGTAGTTTTTGATTCCGGCACGTCGAAGTCTGGAGGAGATCATGGGAGTTTCGCTGGCCAAGGGCGGCAACGTCTCGCTGAGCAAGGAGGCCCCGGGGCTCAGTGCGGTCCTCGTCGGTCTGGGCTGGGACGTGCGTACGACGACGGGCGCCGACTACGACCTGGACGCCAGTGCCCTGCTGTGCGACGAGGCCGGACAGGTCCTCTCCGACGGGCACTTCGTCTTCTACAACAACCTCACCAGCCCCGAGGGGTCGGTCGAGCACACCGGCGACAACCTCACCGGTGAGGGGGAGGGGGACGACGAGGCCGTGAAGGTGGACCTCGCGCGCGTCCCGGCGCAGGTCAGCAAGATCGTCTTCCCGGTCTCGATCCACGACGCGGAGCAGCGCGGGCAGAGCTTCGGCCAGATCCGCAACGCCTTCATCCGTGTGGTCAACCAGGCCGGCGGCGCCGAACTCGCCCGCTACGACCTGACCGAGGACGCGGCGACCGAGACCGCGATGGTCTTCGGCGAGCTCTACCGGCACGGGCAGGAGTGGAAGTTCCGGGCGGTCGGCCAGGGGTACGCCTCCGGACTCGCGGGAATCGCCCAGGACTTCGGCGTGAACATCTGATGCGGGCGGCCCGCCCGTGCGTACGACTCCGGGCCGCGGTCCGGTTCGTACGTACGGGGAGGGGTCAACTCCGTTGCGGAGGCGGTCTGTCGGCTGTTCCCCGGAGTCCGTGACCGTTCACGGCTCATCTATTACAGTGCTGTAGATACTCCCCGCCGCTCCGGGGCGGAGCGTGCGGCACGTCTCATGACCCCCTCGCAGAGAGGCAGCAAGGAGGCGCTGTGGCGCACGACCTGTACACGCGGAACCAGCGGGCACCCCTGCCGGCCGCCCGCCCGGCGGACCCTCCGCCGGAGCCCCAGGTCCCGGACAGCGCCAAGGGCAGACCCGCAGCCGCCCCGACGAGCGTCCAGGAGGGGAAGCAGCGTGATCCGTTCTTCGACAACGCGAAGTATCTGGCGATCGTGCTCGTGGCGCTGGGTCACGCGTGGGAGCCGCTGAGGGCGGACTCGCGTGCCGCGGGAGCCCTCTACGTCTTCGTCTACACCTTCCACATGCCGGCGTTCATGGTGATCTCCGGCTACTTCTCACGGGGCTTCACGGGCAAGCCGCACCAGCTCAAGCGGCTGGTGACGGGGATCGCCGTCCCGTACGTGCTCTTCGAGGTCGCCTACACCCTCTTCAAGCGCTGGGCGGGCGACGACCCGGGCTACCCCATCAGCCTGCTCGACCCGTGGTATCTGACCTGGTTCCTGATCGCGCTGTTCATCTGGCGGCTGACGACGCCGCTGTGGAACGCCGTTCGCCGGCCCGTGCCCCTCGCGCTGGCCATCGCCGTGCTCGCCTCGGTCTCCCCCGACATCGGTGACGACCTGGACCTGCAACGCGTCCTGCAGTTCCTCCCGTTCTTCGTCATCGGGCTCCGGCTCAGGGCCGAGCACTTCGACCTCGTACGCAGCCGGTCCGCGCGTCTGCTGGCGGTGCCGGTGGCGCTGTGCGGCCTCGCGTTCGCCTACTGGGCCGTGGAGCGGATGAACCCCGCATGGCTCTACCACTACGCCAGTGCCCAGGAGTTGGGCGTGGCCTGGTGGGCAGGGGTGGTGATGACGTTCGCGCTCTTCGGCTGCTCGATGGTGCTCACCGCGTGCTTCCTGGCCTGGGTGCCGCGCCGCCACATGTGGTTCACCGCGCTGGGCGCCGGCACGCTCTACGGCTACCTGCTGCACGGCTTCTTCGCCAAGGGCTCCCGCTTCTGGGACTGGTACGAGGCGGACTGGGTGCACACCCCCCTGGGCGCCATCGGTGTCACGGCCATCGCGGCAGCGGTGATCACCGTCTTCTGCACGGCTCCGGTGCGCCGGGCGTTCCGCTTCTCCATGGAGCCGAGGATGAACTGGGCCTTCCGCGGCGACCCGGCAGCGGACGCCCGCCGCCGCAACGACGGGGCCGCCGGTACGGATACCTCACGGGGCCGGCGCCCATAGGGGGTGCCGGAAGGGCCTGGCGCGGCGCAGGGCGCGGCTTTCGGGTAGGTCGTCCCGGCTCGGGAGCGGGGCCTCAGACCGGGGCCCGACGGTCGGGACCCCTCAGACCGGGGCCCCGGGAGGGCTGCTTCAGGGCCGGTGCACGCGCAGGTACGGCACCTCGTAGCTGATCGACCGTACGGCCGGGCCCGGCGCGGGGTGATGGACGCCCGCGCTCACGGAGAGGTTGACCACGAGGTGCGCGTACCAGTCCTCGCCCACGCCGGTGCCGTCGGCGAAGACGGGGGCTCCGTTGATCCACCAGTCGACGGACTCCGCGCCGAAGCGCACCCGCACGTCGATCCCGGAGCCCGGGGCGACGGCAGGGTCGGTGCAGTAGTGCCCACTGCCGCGCACATGGTTCGACATCTCCAGCGTGTGGGGATTGTCGGGGTGGTACTCGAAGACGTCGATCTCGTTGCCGCCCTCCCGCCACGTCCAGATCGCCGGCCACGCCCCCGGCTCGCGGGGCAGCACCACCCCGGCTTCGAGGATGTCGCCCGCGCGGACGGTGAAGTCCTCGTCGCTGCCCTCCGTCGTCAGCAGGCCGGCGCTCCAGGTGCCCTCCGGCCGGGGAGTGGCGCGGAAGACCCCGGTCCGGCTGTAGGCGGGATCGGGCACGAGGTGGTCGAGTTTGCCGTCGCCGGGATTGGTGGGGCCCCCGTCCGGATAGGCCCATGAACGGCCCGCGACCCACTGCCTCTTCGAGGAGAAGTCAGCGGTGAGGACGGGGCCGCCCGGCGGCAGGTACGGGGACACCTCGGGGCGTCGCGGGCGCAGCGCCGGCAGCCTGCTCCTGATCCGGTCCATGAAGTCCGGCGTCGGGCTCGTCACGGCGTAAGCCTCACGGTCGGCTCCGGGGTGGTCGGCCGTCACGTTACGCGTGCGGCGCGGCGCTCAGGAGCCGACGCGCGGTACGCCGCCGGGGTACGCGGGGGCACGGGGGCGGCCGTACCGCGCGGCGGGTGCTCACGTGCGCCTCAGGGCTGGTCCCGAGCCCCTCCGCCCGCCTCGCCCCGGGGCTCGGTGGCGCCGTGGGCGGGCGGGGCCGGCGGGGGTGCCGGGTCAGGGGCCGGATGAACGGTGTACGACGAGGAGGGCGTCCCGTCCGGCTTGCCCTCCGTCTTCATCGCCTTGGCCTCGCTCTTGAGGATGCGGGCGGATTTGCCCGCCGAACGGGCCAGCTCCGGCAGCTTCTTCGCGCCGAAGAGGAGCACGCCGACGATGATGAGGATGGCCAGCTCGCTGATGCCGAACATGAGGCGTCCCTTCTGCTCGCACTGAGGTGTGTGGCGAGGGGCGGCCGGCGCCCCGGTGAAACGCCGGTGAGCCGGTCAGAGGTCGAACTCGGCGGCGGGCAGGTCGAGGGCGAAGCAGGCCTCGCGGACCATCGCGCGCTCCGTGGCGTCGAAGTCGCCGTCGGCGCCGCCGATGACGATGCCGATCTGTACGACGGCGCGTGCCTCGGTCGGCTTCTTCTTCACCTTGGCGATCTCCTGCAGGACGGCGACCTTGCCGAAGTCGAAGTCGGAGGTGAGCTTGTCGAGGTAACCCTCGAAGCGCCGGCGCAGGTCGTCGGCGGCGAAGTTCTGCAGGACGTCGTTGCTGGTGATCAGCTGGGCGACGCGCGTGCGCTCCGCCGGGTCGATGGTGCCGTCCGCCGCGGCGACCAGGGCGCACATGGCCATGCTCGCGTCGCGGAAGGCGCCGCTCTGCAAATCGTTCTTCTTCGCCTCCAGTTGAGTCTGCATCGTCTGTGCGGATTCCTTGATGCGGTCCCAAAGGGCCATGAGAACTCCGTATGAGTGAGGGGCCCGGGCCGCCCCTGGCGGACCGGGCGCGGTTTCATCCGCGACGTAACTTCTACAGACGTGTAGAAGTTAGCAGGTTCGCTGCTCCGCCGCTCAGCCTTCCTCCTCCTCGTCGCCCTCGAAGGCGTCACCGATCTCGTCGACGACCTCCGCGGCCACGAACCCGCCCGCGACACCGACGGCCAGTCCGGCGGCGCCCGCCGCGACCGCGGTGCCCATGCCGGGGCCCGAGGAGCCGTGGTGACCGCCGCCGTGCCCGTGTCCGCCGTGGCCGTCCTTGTGGGCGAACTCACCGCCGTACGGGCTGCCGTGACCCCACTCGCCGTGCTGAGCGTGCTGGCCGTGGCCGCCGTGACGGTCGACGAGCTGACGCACCCAGCCCTCGACCTCGGCCGTCAGGTCCGTACGTCCGGCGTCCTCATGGCCGACCGCGAAGCGGTTCAGGACGTCGTGGCCGCCTGAGAAGAGCCCGCCGCGCTTGTCGGCCTCCAGTACGACCTCGACGCCCGAGGGGCCCGCGAGGAAGGTCAGTTCGATCTCGTTGACCGTGTGGGCGTACTGGGGCGGCGGCGTGAGCTCGATCTCCTGGTAGAAGGGGAGCTGCTGGCCCGTACCGTGGATGTGGCCCGCCTCCAGGTCGGCGGAGCGGAATGCGTACCCGAGCTGCCCGAGAGCCTCCAGTACGGCCTCCTGCACGGGCAGCGGCCCCACCCGCAGCGGGTCCAGGTCGCCTTTGCCCTTCGCGCCGGAGACCGACAGTTCGGTCCGTACGCCCAGCACCACGCCCAGCGGCTGCTGGTGCAGTTCCGTCACCGGCGTCTCCCACGGCAGCGTGACGGAGAAGGGGATGCTCCGTCGTTCGCCCTCGGCCAGCCGGAATCCGCCCCCCACCGTGAAGCGTGCGAAGGCGAGGGTGCCTTCGTGCTCGTCGCCGTGGCTCTCGGCCTCCACGCGGGCGACGAGTTCGAGGTCGATCTGCTCGATCTCGGCATCCGAGCTGCCGCCTTCGATGTGGACCTGGCCGGACAGCGGCCCGCCGGGCGCCACCGCTCCCTCCTCCAGGACCGTGTCCACCGACGGTCCCCCGATTCCCATGGCCCCGAGCAGCTTCTTGAACACCATCGCGGCGTCCACTCCTTCAGTCGTTCCGTGTGACGTCGTGTGTCGCGTGCCGTGTACGGGAGGGTGCTCCCCGGGCTTCGGCTGCGGGCACCCGCCGGGGCGGCGCACCGTGCCGCCGGAGCCCCTGAACCCCCTGCGGGCCTGTGGTCCCTGTCGGGACTCGCCACCCGGCCCCCTCCCGGTCGTCGGCAGGGCTGTGGCAGCCGCGCGAGACGGCGGCACAGGCCGCCCCCGCAGGCAACTTCTACAGTCCTGTAGGTTCAGCAGAGTAAGGCAAGCAGCGTCAGGACGGGGCACTCTCACCTGCCACGGCACCTGATCCAGCGATAAATCCAGCCATGGACGGACTCAGGCAGAGCCCGCCCGGCCCGCCCGGAGGAGCGAGTGCGGGAACTGTGCTGGTCACACCCGTCGCAGCAGCCCACACAGATGAGGAGCACTCGTTGCCCGCCCACCGGATGACGGACCCGCCGTGGCGCCGTCCCCGCCCGGCCCACCCCTTCCGTGCCGCACCCGGCACCCTGCGCGGTGGTGCTGAATGAGCGCCGTTCTCGGCCTTCTGGCAGTGCTCGTCCTGACGGCCGGCACGGGTTACTTCGTGGCCCAGGAGTTCGCCTACGTCGCAGCGGACCGGCTGATTCTCGCCCGTCAGGCGGAGGCCGGCGACAAGCGGGCCGCTCGTGCCGTGACGGTGCTGGGGCGGCTCTCCTTCATGCTCTCCGGGGCCCAGCTGGGCATCACGGTCACGGGTCTGGTCGTGGGATTCCTCGCCGAGCCGTCGGTCGCCGCGCTGCTGGGCCCCGCCCTCACCGCGGCCGGTGTCCCCCAGGCCGCGGTACCGGGGATCTCCCTCACCCTCGCCTTCGTACTGGCCACCGTGATCCAGATGGTGCTGGGCGAACTGGCCCCCAAGAACCTGGCGCTGGCCGTGCCGGAGCGGCTCGCGAAGTCGCTCGCCTCCTCGACGCTCGCCTACCTGAAAGTCGTCGGTCCCCTCGTGCGCGTCTTCGACAGCGCCGCCAACTCCCTGCTGCGCAAGGTGGGCATCGAGCCCGTGGAGGAGCTGCACCACGGAGCGACACTGGAGGAGCTCGGCCATCTCATCGACGAGTCCCACGAGAGCGGCCAGTTGCCACCGCACACCGCGCAACTCCTCGATCACGCACTGGAGTTCTCCGAGAGGACCCTGGAGCAGGTGATGGTCTCCCGTGTGAACGTGGCCTACATACGCGCGGACGCGCCGGCGCCCGAAGCCGTGGACCTCATCGGCGAGCACGGCCACTCGCACTACCCGGTCCTGGGCGAGCGCCCCGACGACGTCACCGGTGTCCTCGGAGTGCGCGAGCTGATGCGGCTGCCCGCCGGACAGCTCCCCGGGGCCACCGCCGGAGAACTGGCCCGCCGTCCGCTGCTGCTGCCGGTGACCCTGCCCCTGCCCGACGCCGTCGAGCAGATGCGCGACCACGGCGAGGAGTTCGCCGCCGTGCTGGACGAACACGGGGGCCTGGCAGGGATCGTCACCTTCGAGGACATCGCGGAGGAACTGGTCGGAGACATCGCCGACGAGTCCGACCGCATCATCCGGCTCGCGTCCCCCGACGGAGCCGGATGGCTCGTCGACGCGGGGCGCCGCCTGGACGAGATCGAGGCGGCCACGGGCATCCCGCTGCCCCAGGAGGAGGACTACGAGACCGTCGCCGGCCTGCTGATCGACCGGCTGGGCCGCTTCCCCGCCGTCGGTGACCGGCTCACCCTCACCCTGCCCGACGGTGACCGCTGCGCCGTGGACGTCCGCGCGCTCGACCGCCACGTACCCGCTGCCGTCCGTCTGGAGCGTCTGCCCGGCTCCGCCGAGGAGCACCCCCGGGCCGAGGAGGAGAACGCATGAGCCCGCTGACGGCCGGCTTCATCACACTGCTGCTGCTTCTCGGCAGCGGATTCTTCGTGGCCGCCGAGTTCGCCCTCGTCGCCGCCAAGCGGCACCGCATGGAGCGGGCGGCGGCCGACGGGGTGCGCGGAGCGCGTTCCGCGCTCGCGGGCATGCGCGAGCTCTCGATGATGCTCGCCGGTGCCCAACTGGGCATCACCGCCTGCACGCTGGGCCTGGGAAGCATCTCCAAGCCCGCCATCTCCCACCAGCTCGACCCGCTTCTGGTGAGCCTCGGCCTGCCCACCGGCCTCAGCTACGGCATCGCCTTCGCCGTCGCGATGGCCGTAGTCGTCTTCCTGCACATGGTTCTCGGTGAGATGGCTCCCAAGTCCTGGGCCATCGCCCACCCGGAGCGTTCGGCGATGCTGCTGAGCCCGCCCTTCCGCGGCCTCATCCGGCTGCTGTGGCCGCTGATCCGGGTGCTGAATCGGGTGAGCAACGCGCTCGTCCGGATGTGCGGGGTCGTGCCACGCGAAGAGCTGGCGTCCGTGCACAACCGTGAGCAGCTCACGCACCTGATCGCGGAGTCCCAGCGGCTGGGGCTGATCAGTGAGACGGACTCGGGGCTGCTGACCCGCTCGCTGACCGAGCCGCAGACGCCGGTAGGGGAGCTGCGCGTGCCGGCCGGGCGGATCGCCTCCGTACCCGCCGGGGCGGACGCCGCGGCCGTGCTGGCCGCCGCGGACGCCAGTGACCGGACGCGTCTGCTCGTACGGGAGGAGGACGGGACCGTCGTCGGCTCCGTCCACGCCCGCGACGCGCTCGTCGCCCGCTCCCGCGGTACGTCCACGAGCGCCCGGCGGCTGGCGCGGAACGTACCGGAGGTGTCACCGGGCGACACCGTCGCGCACGCCGTCGAGCAACTGCGGCGTCACAGGGCCTCACTCGCGGTCGTCCGGGACGCGGACGGGAGCCTGGCCGGGCTCGTCAGCCTGGACGACCTCGTGGGCCGGCTCCTTCAGGCGCAGACCGGCCAGTGACCTGAGCCGGAGGTCAGCCGCCGGCCGGACGCCCGCCGTCGCGGGCCGCCGGCCGGCCCGGGGCGCCGCGGTGCTCGCGAGGAGGCCCGCGCCGGACCTCCACGCCGCTCACGGCACCCGCTGAACGGCTGAGCCGGCCCGCACGGCCGGGCCCCCCGCAGCGGCGGATGTGAGCCACCTGCCGTCCCGTACATGCGCACTGGGCCCTGTCCACGTGTGCGGCAAGCACAGCGTGGGACACACCCCGGGAACGGACCGCGCCGGGCCCCCGACCGGGAGAGGAGAACCATGGTCGAACTGCTCAGCGGGCAGTGGCCACTGGGCTGGAGCGTCGCAGGCGTCGTTCTGGCCGGTGCGCTCACCGTCGTCTGCAGCGTCCGGCTGGCAGGGCTGGGGGACGTCCTGGCCGACCGTACGGGCTGGGGCGAGGCGCTGTTCGGAGCGGTTCTCTTCGGGCTCATCACCTCGCTCTCAGGCATCGTCATGACCGCCGTCAGCGCGGCCGACGCCCAACCGGAACTCGCCTACGGCAATGCCGTCGGCGGCATCGCGGCACAAACCCTCGCCGTCGTCGCCGCCGACGCGTTCCACCGGCGGGCCAACCTCGAACATGCCTCGGCCTCCATGCAGAACCTCCTCTTCGGATGCCTCCTCACGGGACTGCTCGGCCTGGCTCTCATGGCGTCCTTCAGCCCCGACGTCACGGTCGCGGGCATCCACCCCGCCTCGGGGGTCCTCGTCCTGTTCTACGTCGGCGGGCTGCGCCTCATCCACACCAGCTCCGATCCCATGTGGCGGGCCGTGCGTACGAGGGAGACGGTCACCGACGTGCCGCAGGAACGGGGCAAGCACACCGAGCGCGCCAACTCCAGGCTGTGGAGTGAGTTCCTCGGGATCGCGGGCGTGGTCGTCATCGGCGGGTGGGCGGTCACCCGTGCCGCCGAGGGGATTCTCGCGAGCACGAACCTCAAGGCCGGACTCGTCGGTGCCGGAATCATGGGCGTCATCAACGCCCTGCCCGAGGCGGTCACCGCCGTCGCCGCCGTCCGCCGCGGCGCGATCACCCTCGCCATCGCCGCGATCATCGGCGGCAACTCACTCGACGTGCTCAACCTCGCCATCGGCGACATCGCCTACCGGGAGGGCTCGCTGTTCCACGCGGCGGCCCCGGACGAGCTGTTCCTCACCAGCGCCGCCCTCGTCATGACCACCGTGGTACTCGGCGGCCTCCTGGTGCGTCAGAAGCGAGGATGGCTCCGACTGGGCTTCGACGGCGCCCTCCTCATCGGCATCTACGCCGTCACTCTCGTCATCCTCGCCTTCTGACGGGACCGGCCGGGAAGTCCGGGAAGCAGCGCGAGCCCGGCAGCGTGCGCCATGCCATGAGGTCCTGACGAGCCTGACGGCGGCGGCAGTTGAGTCCCGGCGCCCGCACCGCGCAGGACGGGCGGTCCTGGCACGAGGACCGCACCCGGTCCGTCACGGACGCCGTGGTGAGCGCCCTGCGGACCGGGTGCGGACATGTGGACCTGGCGGTCAAGAAAACCGCAGGTCATAGGGCTTGAGGATTGCTCAGCCCCTCTTGGTCTCCCAGAAGATCTTGTCGATCTGGGCGATGTGGTCCAGCGCCTTCTGCCCCGTGGCCGGGTCGGTCGAGCCCTTGGCCGTCGACAGCGACTTGAGGGTCTCGTTGACCAGCTGGTGCAGCTCCGGGTACTTCTCGAAGTGCGGGGGCTTGAAGTAGTCGCTCCACAGCACCGAGACGTGGTGCTTGGCGAGTTCGGCCCGCTCCTCCTTGATGGTGGTGGCGCGGGCGCGGTAGTGCGGGTCGTCGTTGGACTGGTACTTCTCCTGGATGGCCTTGACCGACTCCGCCTCGATGCGGGCCTGGGCAGGGTCGTAGACACCGCAGGGGAGGTCGCAGTGAGCGCTGACCTGCACCTTGGGGGCGAACAGACGGGAAAGCATAAAGCCGTCCTTCCTCGTGATCGTCTTCTCACCTGTGAGATTACTCCGTGGGGGAGGCCTTTTCGCGTGTGCCCCCGTGGGCTTAGGACAAAAGTCCAGTGTCGGGGTAAGAGGAGAACCCGCCGGACCGGCCGCCGGCGGGGCAGGGCGGGACGGGACGTATCGGGACGAGGTGAGTCGCACAGATGCCTGAGCGGGCGCGGGAAGCAGCCGAGGCAGCCGAGGGAGGCGGAGCAGGAGGAGCAGACGGAGCAGGAGGGCACGGGATGCGGGGGAGCGGCGGCGAGGCGGGCCTGCTCAAACGCATCGGGCTCGCCGAGGTCCACAACCCCTCCATGCAGCCGACGCTGCGGCCGGGCGACACCCTGGTGCTGACATACGGCACCGGCGTGCGCCCCGGGGCCGTCGTGGTGCTCCGGCATCCCTTCCAGCACGACCTGCTCATCGTGAAGAGGGCGGTGGAGCGCCGTTCGGGTGGCTGGTGGGTCGTCGGTGACAATCCGCGGGTGCGCAATGACAGCCGGGAGTTCGGAGCGGTCCCCGACGAGCTGGTGGTCGCCCGCGCGTGGCTGCGGCTGCGCCCACCGCGCGGGGTTCAGCGCTCCTTCCTGCCCGTGGCGCGCTGGGCGCTTTCGGCGGCGCGTCCGCTGGTGGCGGAGCGCGGGCTGCGGGCGCTGGCGGCCCTGCGGCCGGGGCTGCGTCCCTGGTCGCGGCCCGGATCACGGCCCGGGGCACGGCCGTCCGCGGCCTCTTCGCCCTCCAGGCGCTTGCGGGCGCGGTAGGCGGCCACGTTGGCGCGGGTGGCGCAGCGGTCGGAGCAGTAGCGGCGGGAGCGGTTGGTGGAGGTGTCCAGGTACGCCCTGCTGCAGGGGGCGGCCTGGCAGATGCCGAGCCGTTCGACGCCGAGGTCGGTGAGGTGGAAGGCGAGGCCCATGCAGGCGGTCGCCGCGTAGCCCGCCGCGGCGGTGACGGGGTGCTCGGCGAGGTGCATGTGCCAGCGGGGGCGTCCGTCCTGGTCGAGTTCGCCGTGGCCGCTGATCTGGGGGCTGGTCGGGAACTCCATCAGCAGTGAGTTGAGCAGGTCGACCGCGCGCGTCTCGTCGCCCTCGGAGGCCGCGCTGAAGACGGCCCGCAGCCTCGTCCGTACGCCTCTCAGCCGCGACACGTCCGACTCGGAGGCGCGCCGTGCCATCTGCCGGCTGGCGCCGCACAGCTCCCGTACGGATTCGACCGACGTCAGGGAGTCCTCGCCGCGCTCCGGCTGCTCGGTGTTGACCAGGCGCACCGCCATGTCGGAGTAATAGTTGAGTTCCACTTGTGATCCTTACGAGACTGCTCTATCGTCGGCATCGGAAGGTAATGGTTGTGCTGCGGTAGAGGGTATTACACCTAGGAGGGTTCGTGACGACGTACGCGGACGCGGCCGCCCGTCAGGTGGACTGGCAGGCGTGGCAGGACAGTTGGGACCGTCAGCAGGAGTGGTACCTCCCCGACCGCGAGGAGCGGTTCCGGGTCATGCTCGACATGGTCGGGGCGTTCGCCGGCTCCACCCCCAGGGTGCTCGACCTCGCCTGCGGCACGGGCAGTATCTCCGACCGGCTGCTGCGGCGCTTCCCCGCCGCACACTCCACGGGAGTCGACCTCGACCCCGCGCTTCTCACCCTCGCCCGCGGTCACTTCGCCTCCGACAGCCGCGTCGAGTTCGTCACCGCCGACATCGTCGACCCCGGCTGGGTGAGCCGGCTGCCGCACCGTTCCTACGACGCCGTGCTGACCGCCACCGCACTGCACTGGCTGAGTACCGCTCAACTGAGCGCCCTGTACGGACAACTCGCCGGCGTACTGCGCGAGGGCGGCGTCTTCATGAACGCCGACCACATGCCCGACGCCTCCACCCCGCGCATCAACGAGACCGTGCACGCCTTCGACAAGGCCCGCCGCGAGCGCGAGAAGGCAGCCGGATCGCAGGACTGGACCGGCTGGTGGAAGGCGATGGCCCAGGAGCCCGCCCTGGCGGACGTCGTCGCCGAGCGCTTCCGCATCTTCGGCAACCCCGCCGACGGCGATCACGCGGACGGCGAGACGCAGTCCCCCCAGCGGCACGCGGAAATCCTGCGCGCCGCCGGCTTCGCCGAGGCACGGCCGGTGTGGTGCTCGCCCGAGGACGCGCTGGTGCTCGGACTGCGCTGAGCCGGCCCGGGCACGGGCCCGGACACGGGTGAGGGCGGTACGGGCCCGGCCGGCCCGTACCGCCCTCGAACTTCCCCGCCGCGCGGGCCGCCGGCTCCGGTGTTCCTCCACGCGGCGTCGACGCCCCTCTCAGCCGGAGGATCAGCGGCGGGCGATGCCCTCCGCGCGTGCGGCGGCGGCGACCGCCGCCGTCACCGCCGGAGCCACCCGCTCGTCGAACGGCGAGGGGATGACGCATTCCGCGCTCAGTTCGTCCGAGACGACGGCCGCCAGCGCTTCCGCCGCCGCGAGCTTCATGCCCTCGGTGATGTCGGTCGCGCGCACCTGCAGCGCCCCCGCGAAGACACCGGGGAAGGCGAGCACGTTGTTGATCTGGTTCGGGTAGTCGCTGCGGCCCGTCGCCACGACAGCCGCGTACTTGCGGGCCACGTCCGGGTGGATCTCCGGGTCGGGGTTGGCCATGGCGAAGACGAAGGAGTCCTCCGCCAGGGTGGCCACGGCGTCCTCCGGGACCGTACCGCCGCTGACACCGATGAAGACGTCCGCGCCGGCCATGGCCGACTCCAGGGAACCGGTGCGCCCGGCCTTGTTGGTGAAGCCGGCCAACTCCCGCTTGACGGCGGTCAGGTCGGTGCGGTCGGAGGAGACCACGCCCTTGCGGTCGCAGACGACCACATCACCGATGCCCGCCTCCACGAGGATCCTGGCGATGGCCACTCCCGCCGCTCCCGCGCCGGAGACGACCGTACGCAGGTCGCCGAGCGGCCGTCCCGTCAGACGGGCGGCGTTGCGCAGCGCGGCGAGCGTGACGATGGCGGTGCCGTGCTGGTCGTCGTGGAAGACCGGGACGTCCAGCCGCTCCTTGAGCCTGGCCTCGATCTCGAAGCAGCGGGGTGCCGCGATGTCCTCAAGGTTGACGCCGCCGAAGGACGGTGCCATGCGGGCGACCGTCTCCACGATCTCGTCGGTCTCGCGGCACTCGAGCGCGACCGGGAACGCGTCCACGCCCCCGAACTGCTTGAAGAGGATGGACTTGCCCTCCATCACCGGGAGGGACGCCTCCGGGCCGATGTCGCCCAGCCCCAGGACGGCGCTGCCGTCGGTGACGACCGCCACGACCTGGGACTTCCAGGTGTAGTCGTCGACGAGTTCCGGCTGGGCCGCGATGGCGCTGCAGACCTTGGCGACGCCCGGCGTGTAGGCGAGGGAGAGTTCCTCGGCGTTGCGCACCGGAACGGTCGCCTGCACGGCCATCTTGCCGCCGCGGTGCAGGGCGAATGCCGGGTCGATGACGTCCCCGTCCAGGCCTTCCTTCGGATTGACGATCTCCGCTGCCACTTTGTCGAACCCCTTTGTCGAATCTGTGTGAGGGTGGCCGTCCCCTGGTTGAGGAACGGGCGGGCAACCGCGTCCGCTGTCCGGACGGCCGCAGGCCGCCGCGCCCAGGTGTGGGTCCCTCCGGCCCGTCGGTCCGGCGGGAGAGGTGCAGACGCCGGGCGCGCCGCACACGCGCCCTGGTCCCCGGGTGAGGGGTGTAATCGACCTTTGTACCGGACAACGCCCTCCGGTTACGACCCGCTTCCCGGACCCCGGGGAAGAGAAACCGGACATCGGCCGACAGAACGGCCGGAAAGCGTCCGCGCGTCCGCTGGTTCTCCACCGCAACCGCCCGGCGGCGCACGGATTTCACGCGGAGCCGGGGCGGCGCGCTGTGCCGAAGGTCTCTTCCCGACGGAAAGCGACGTCCGGTACGCGATGCGTGACCGCCCTGTATTCGGATTGCGGGCTCCGTTATCCGATTTTGACTCACCAGTCGTCTGTAAGCGCTCGAACGGATGGCAGGATTTCTGCATCCATCAGCCGCTCCCCACGGGGTCGCGACACCCGAAGGTGTGTGCCCGGCCGGCCGCCCCTCATCCGCAGGAGGACCCGCAATGACCGCACGCAGCATCCGACGACAGGCCGCAGCGCGTACCAGGCGCATACGGGCAGCCGCCCCCCTGGCCGTCGTGGTCACCGGCGCCCTGCTGCTGACCGGTTGCGGGGACCAGACGGGCTCCGCCGAGGGCGGGTCGGGCAAGCAGGACAGTGAAGCCCCCCTCTTCGACGAGCTGCCGAAGAAGATCCAGGACGAGGGCGTCATCAAGGTCGGCACGGACGCCGCGTACAAGCCCATGGAGTTCAAGGACGGCGCGGACATCGTCGGTCTCGACCCCGACCTCGCCGACGCGATGGGCAAGCAGCTCGGCGTGCGCTTCGAGTTCACCAACGGCACCTTCGACGGCCTGATCACCTCCATGCAGACCGGTCGCTTCGACATGATCATGTCGTCGATGACGGACACCAAGGACCGCCAGGAGGGTCTGGACGACCAGGGCAAGAAGGTCGGCAAGGGCGTCGACTTCGTCGACTACCTCACGGCCGGTTCCTCGATCCTCGTCAAGAAGGGCAACCCGGAGAAGATCGAGTCGGTCGAGCAGCTGTGCGGGAAGAAGGTCGCCACCCAGCGCGGCACCACCTCGCACGAGATCCTCAAGAAGCAGATCGACGAGTGCAAGAAGGACCGCAAGCGCCCCATCTCCGTCGAGCCCTTCGACAACGACGACCAGGCGCGGGTGCGGCTGAAGGCCGGCGGTGTCGTCGCCGACATCTCCGACTTCCCCGTCGCGGCCAACGCCGCGAAGAGCGGTGACGACTTCGAGGTCGTCGGCGAGCAGATGGAGTCGGCGCCCTACGGCATGGCCGTCGCCAAGGGCAACGACAAGCTGAGCGGCGCGCTGAAGAAGGCCCTGACGAAGATCATCGAGGACGGCTCGTACGAGAAGGCGCTCAAGAAGTGGGGCGTCGAGGACGGCGGGGTTTCCGAAGCGAAGATCAACAGCGGTTCCTGAGCCGGTCGCGGCCACCGAACCGACGTTGTACGGACGCTGAAAGGCAAACCCCCATGACCGCTCCCCTCGACAAGGCGCCCGCCGACGCGCCACCACCGACCGGCACGGCACCCGAGGCGATCAAGGCGATACCCGTGCGGCACTACGGCCGCTACGTCTCCGCCGTTGTCGTGGTCGCACTGCTGGCCCTCCTCTTCAACGCGTTCGCCGTGGCGGACCTGTCGTGGGCCTCGGTCGGTGACTTCTTCTTCGACGACCAGATCATGGAGGGCGTCAAGAACACCCTTGTGGTCAGCGTGCTTTCGATGCTGATGGGCCTGGTGCTCGGCATCGTCCTCGCCGTGATGCGGATGTCGAAGAACCCGGTCACCTCCTCGGTGGCCTGGGGCTACATCTGGTTCTTCCGCGGCACGCCCGTGTATGTGCAGCTGCTGCTGTGGTTCAACCTGGCGCTGATCTTCCCGGTTCTCAATCTCGGTCCGATCTACAAGGACGAGATGACCGACGTCATGACACCGTTCATGGCGGCGCTGCTCGGACTCGGCCTCAACGAGGCCGCCTACATGGCGGAGATCTGCCGCGCGGGCATCCAGTCCGTCGACGAGGGGCAGACCGAGGCTTCCCAGGCGCTCGGCATGACCAGTGGGCAGAACATGCGACGAATAGTGCTGCCCCAGGCGATGCGGGTGATCGTGCCGCCCAGCGGCAACGAGTTCATCAACCTGCTCAAGACCTCCGCGCTGTGTGAGGTGGTCCTGTTCGAGGAAACGCTGCGCAAGGCCAGGAACATTGGCAACAATGCGGGCGCGGTCGTTGAGATGCTCTTGGTCGCGACCCTGTGGTTCCTGGTCATCACAACGCTCTTCAGTATCGGGCAGTTCTATCTGGAGCGGCACTACGCCCGCGGCTCGTCCCGGCAGCTTCCGGCGACGCCGTGGCAGCGGGCGCGGCAGCTGGTGTTCACCTTCAGGCGTGGTACGGGAGCGGGCTCGGGAGCCGGAGGGGCGGGCGCATGAACGCGATGGTGAAGGCGGAGGCCGTACACAAGTCCTTCGGCCCGGTGGAGGTCCTCAAGGGCATCGACCTGGAGGTGGCCCCGCAGGAGGTGTTCTGCATCGTCGGGCCGTCCGGCTCCGGGAAGTCGACGTTCCTGCGGTGCATCAACCACCTGGAGAAGATCAACGCCGGGCGGCTGTACGTGGACGGCACCCTCGTCGGCTACCGCCAGCAGGGCAACAAGCTCTACGAGCTGCGCGACCGCGAAGTGGCCGCCCAGCGCCGCGACATCGGCATGGTCTTCCAGCGCTTCAACCTCTTCCCGCACATGACGGCCCTGGAGAACGTGGCCGAGGCACCCGTGCAGGTCAAGGGCGAGAGCAAGGCCAAGGCGCAGGAGCGTGCGCGTGCGTTGCTGGAGCGCGTGGGGCTGGGTGACAAGAACGCCGGCTACCCCTCCCAGCTCTCCGGCGGGCAGCAGCAGCGGGTGGCCATCGCCCGCGCGCTGGCGATGGAGCCGAAGCTGATGCTCTTCGACGAGCCGACCTCGGCGCTCGACCCCGAACTGGTCGGTGAAGTGCTGGACGTGATGAGGGACCTGGCCCGGGACGGGATGACGATGGTCGTCGTCACGCACGAGATGGGGTTCGCCCGGGAGGTCGGCGACTCGCTGGTCTTCATGGACGACGGTGTCGTGGTGGAGACCGGGCATCCGCGGGACGTGCTGAGCAACCCGCAGCACGAGCGGACGAAGTCCTTCCTCTCCAAGGTGCTCTAGCGAGGCGGGCGGGGCGATCGCCCGCGCTGGGGCCTGATTCATTCGCAGATCGGCAGAAGAATGCGAGCACTTCGTCACGGTGACGAAGTTCTCGCATTCGTTATTCCTCTATCCGAGGCCGGAGACATAGGCGGTTATCTGCCCGCCGTTCCCCCCAGGGATGTCGCTGCCCGAATCGGTCCCATTCCTCGCCACGGTGACGAAAGTTAGGGCGCAGTTGCTGCCTTCAGGGAAGTTGTAGTTGCACCAGGTCCAGCCGTTGCCGGAACCGTTCTTGTCATGGCACTCACCATGGCGGCCCTCGCGTGGGCCGTTGATGAGCTTCCATTTCAGTACGACTCGGCGCCCGTCGGACACATAGTCCTGTACCTTGAATTTGTCGCCCGTTGAGTAGAAGCAGCCGGCTCCCGGTTGACCCCAGTTGACGTTGCAGAATTTGGTTGTCGCAGCATGCGCCGGAGTTGTCATCGCAAAAGTCAGGGCCACTGCGGCGATGCCCGTTGCAAGGGCCTTGGCGGTCAGCAAGGACTTCAAAGTTCCCCCGTTCAATATGAGTTCCTGAATTTCAGGGAGGTCGAATCTTAGCGTGGACATATATCGACGTCAACTGGTTTTAGGGGGTCCGAAATTCCTTGTCGCATACAGGGTGGTGTGAGACTCGGGCGCCGGGCCCGGGTCGAGCACGTAGAGGGCTCTCTGAGAGCGCGTTTGAGATCTCCTCAGGTGCTGCGGTGTAGAGGTCGTCGGGGCCGGCGGGTGGCCGGTCCGCTGCGGGTGAGCCGATGCAGTATGACGTCGGTCATCGCCCAGCGGATCATGGTCTCGGAATGGCGCGGATCTCGCTCGTGGTCGCAAGCCAGGCGGCGGCGCACGGTGATCCAGCCGAACGTGCGCTCCACGGCCCAGCGCCTGGGATGCACCTGGAAACCCCGCCGGCCAGGCAGCTTCCGCACGATGTCGATGGTGCGGTCGAGGACCTCATCGGCCCAGCCCACGAGCCGGCCGGCGAAGCCCTGGTCCGCCCAGACCGTCTCCACCGAGGGGTGATCCAGGCGGATCCACAGCAGTGGGCGCCGAGCGCCGTCACGGTCTTGGACGCCGGCTGCGACGACGTGCACCGCCAGGAGAAGACCGAGGGTGTCGGTGACGATGAACCGCTTGCGCCCCTTGGTTCTCTTGCCCGCGTCGAAGCCGCTGGTCTCCCTCGGGACGGAGTCGGCGACCCGCACCGATGGAGAGTCGACGAGCCCCGCCGTCGGCTCGGCCTTCCGTCCGTCGGCCTCACGGACTTTCCCGCGCAGGGCGTCGTGGATCTTCTCGACCGTGCCCTCGTCATGCCACCAGGTGAAGTACCAGTACACCGTCTCCCACGGTGGGAAGTCCTTGGGCAGGTATCGCCACTGGCAGCCGGTCCGCGCCAGGTACAAGATCGCGTTCACGATGCTGCGTCGCGGATGCTTCTCCCGCCGTCCGCCCTTCCGGCCCGTCCGCGGCGGCGGCAGCAACCCCTCGATCAACGCCCACTGTTCATCCGTCAGGTCCGACGGGAACCCTCCCCAGCAGTACCCATGCACTGCTCAACGAGTCACCCCGCTACCGGTACCGCAGATCTCAAACCCGCTCTCAGGTGAATCGGTCGCTTCGCGGAGCGGGAGGGCTGGTCACCGGCCCATGGGGGTACCACCGGCGAAGCCCGGGGGAGTACGGTGCGATCATGTTTGCTGCATACGCCGCGCGCATCGACAAGGACCAGCCGCTCGAAGGACTGGAGTTGGGCGACCGTCCGGAACCGGCGGTTCCGGACGGCTGGACGACAGTCGACGTCAAGGCGGCGTCGCTCAACCACCACGACCTGTGGTCACTGCGGGGCATCGGTCTCGGCGAGGAATCGCTCCCGATGACCCTGGGCTGCGACGCCGCGGGCGTGGACGCCGACGGCAACGAGGTCGTCCTCCACTCCGTCATCGGCGCCACCGGCCACGGGGTCGGGCCGGGCGAGAGGCCCAGCATCCTCACCGAGAAGTACCAGGGCACCTTCGCCGAACGGGTCGCCGTCCCCCGGTGGAACGTGCTGCCCAAGCCGCAGGAGCTGAGCTTCGAGGAGGCCGCCTGCCTGCCGACGGCATGGCTGACCGCCTACCGCATGCTCTTCACCAACGCGGGCGTACGGCCCGGCGACAGCGTCCTCGTCCAGGGCGCCGGCGGCGGTGTCGCGACCGCCGCGATCGTGCTGGGCGCCGCGGCCGGACTGCGGGTGTTCGCCACCAGCCGCCACGAGGACAAGCGCAAGCGCGCGGTCGAGCTCGGCGCCGAGGCCGCCGTGGAGAGCGGCGCACGGCTGCCGCAGCGCGTCGACGCCGTGCTGGAGACGGTCGGCGCGGCCACCTGGTCGCACTCCCTGAAGTCCCTCAAGCCGGGCGGCACCGTCGTCATCTCGGGTGCCACCAGCGGCCCGAACCCGCCCGCGACCGAACTCAACCGGATCTTCTTCCTGGAACTGAAGGTCGTCGGCTCCACCATGGGCAGCAAGGAGGAGCTGGCGTCGCTGCTGAGCTTCTGCGCCGCCAAGGGCGTACGGCCCGTCATCGACTCCACGCTCCCGCTGGACCGGGCGCGGGAGGGCTTCGTGAAGATGGCGGAGGGCGACCTGTTCGGCAAGGTCGTGCTCACGGTCTGAGCGGCTCCTCAGGCCGGGTGGTTCGGTCCGGCGGGGACGGCGGCGCGCGCCGTGCGGTGTGGACGGTGAACGGCTCGGTCCCGGCCGGCCTCCGCGCGGCGCTCGTCCGGCCGGGCACCGGCAGCAGCACACGCGGCCGCTCCGTGAGGTGCGGAAACGTCACTGATCCCGCGATGGGATGACTACCGAAGGTCACGGTCGCGCCCGCGCGGCTACTCTGGAAATGTCGCTCCGTGACGAAGGAGGTCCACGTGCCCATGGCAGCCCCCGAGCGTGAGTCCGATGTGGTGGCCGACGACAGCATGGCGTCGTCGGTCGAGAACGCCTTCGACGCGTTGAGCGCGGCAGCCCCCGAGGGATGGCGCGTGGAGTTGATCGAGGGAGAGATCCACGTGGTGCCTCCGGCCAACGGCGAGCACGAGGAGATCGTGTCCGAGGTATCGGGTCAGGTCCGTGACCACCGGAAGGAACTCGGACGCTATACCGGCCTGGGCCTGTACGTCGCCGATGCCTCGCCCACGGGCAAGGTCGTACCGGACCTCGTCATCGCGCCGAAGGGCAGTTTCGGCGATGTGGCGGAGTATCACGACCCTGCTCCCGTTCTGCTCGTCGGGGAGGTGACTTCCCCCTCCACCGGACGCCAGGACCGGGGAGCGAAGCTGCGGGGCTACGCGTCGGCGGGAATCCCCTGCTATCTGCTGATCGACCGTGAGGCCGGCGAGGTCGTCGTGCACTCCGAGCCGTCCGGCGGCACGTACACGCGGAGCGCGGAGGCGAAGCTCTCCAAGAGGATCGAACTGCCCGAGCCGCTGGGGTTCGAGCTGGACACCGGCGAGTTCTGAGGCCGCCGGCGCCTCCGCCGAGTCCCGGTTCAGCTCCCGGGTTCCTTTCCGGGCTCCTTCCCGCGCTCCGTGCCGGCGTCCGGGTTCCGCAGCACCGCCACCAAGTGCGCCGCCGCGGTGGACAGATGACGCCGCGCCTGGCGCAGCTGGGCCTCACTGACGCCGTGGTCGCGGGCGGCGTCCCGTACGTCGTCACGGAAGTGGTCCAGCAGTCTCTCCAGGTCCCGGGCGGGGTCCTCGCCCGAAGTGCCGTTCTCCTCCGCCCAGTCGGGACGCGGCGGTTCCTGGCCCGTGGCCTGTTCTTGGCCCTGCTCCCCTCCCGCGTGCGGAAACCACGGCGTCGTGTACGAGGTGATCCGGCCCAGGTTGCCCATTTCGCGCGCCAGTTGGGACATCCCCTCGCGCACCGCGCCCGGCCAGTCGCCCGACTTGGCGCGCGAGGAGACCTGGTCCTGCACCTGGCGTGCGATGCGCTGCACCTCCTCGACGGCCGCCGCCCGCGCCTCCGCCTCCTTCGCCCGGCGTTTGGCCTGCTGCGTCTCCCGCTTCGCGCGGCGGGCCTGCTCCTTCCACTCCTCCTTGGCCCGCCTCATCTCCTCCTTCGCCTGCTGCCACGACTCCTTCTCGCCGCCGCTCGCGGTCCGCGCGCCGTTGCCCTCCCTGCGGGCGCGTTCGGCCTGCTCCCGGATCTCGTGCCGAAGATCGCTCGCGGAACCGCTGACCTCGTCCCGGATGTCGGTGGCGAGCGCCGCCAGCGAGGCGGAGATCTCGGCCTCCAACTCGGCCAGTTCGGCCCGGCGTTCGGAGAGTTCGGCGCGTCCCGCGTCGGTGATCGAGTAGACCTTGCGGCCGCCCGCCTCGGTTGAGTGGCTGACCAGGCCCTCGGCCTCCAGCTTGGCCAGGCGCGGGTAGACGGTGCCGGCGGACGGCGCGTACATGCCCTGGAAGCGCTCCTCCAGCAGCCGGATCACCTCGTAGCCGTGCCGGGGCGCCTCGTCGAGCAGCTTGAGCAGATAGAGGCGGAGACGGCCGTGGCCGAAGACGGGAGGCATGTCATACGTCCTTGCTGAGGAGGGGGGCGTCGTCGTCGAGCGGTGCGGAGGGGCGGCGCAGCAGCGCGATGGAGCCGGAGACGCTGCTGGCCTTGACCTGGCCCCTGCCGGTGCCCAGCACGCCGCTCACCTTCTTCCCACCCCACGTGCCTTCCGCTCTCAGCTCCTCGAAGGCGCTGCTCACGGCGCCGCCGGCGCTGTTGGCCTCGACCTTGGCGTGCACGGGGCAGGAGAGCCGGACGGCGATGGACCCCGAGACCGTGCCCAGTGCGATGTCGGCCGCGTCGATGCCGTCGTCCCGTCCGCCGAGGTCGAGGACCATGTCGCCGTTCACCGAGTCGGCCTTGACCGCCGAGCCGCCGCCGTCGATGACGGTCAGGTCGCCGGAGACGGAGCTGAAGCTGAGCCTGCCCGTCAGACCCTGTGTCTCGATGCTGCCGGAGACGGTGTCCGCCTGTACCCGGCCCGTCAGTCCGACGAGGGTCGTGTCGCCGCTGATCCCGCGGACGTCCGTGCGTCCGGTGACGCCCGAGACGAAGGCGTTCGCCCCGACGGCACCCACCGAGAGGCGCACATGTGCGGGCACGGACACCGAGACGACGGCGTGCCGGTTCCAGTCCTTGCGGTCCAGCCACTGCAGGAAGCCCTTCCAGGGCACGTCCTCGTAGGCGACGACCAGGGAAGCGCCCTCATGCGTGACCACCAGCGGAGGGCCCTGCACCTCGCTGATCTCGACGCGGGCGCCGGGTTCGGCGGTGCCGACGACGTTGACCGTGCCGTTGACCACGTGGACGTGGAGGGTCTCGACGGGGTCGTCGAAGTCGAGGTTCTGTGCCTCGGAGATCTGCCACGAGTGTTCGGCGGGCACGGCGGCCTCCCGGGTAGACGTGCGACGACATATCGCGTCCGCTGAGGAACACGATATGTCGTGTCTGGGAGAGAGGCAAGCAAGACCGTCCGCGCGGTCCGTCGCGATCGGTCGCGAGAGGACGGGCGGCCGCAGGACGGGCGCCGGCGCCCGTTCACCGACGGCGCCGGCGCCCGTCCCGGCTTCCGGTCAGGGCCCGGCTTCCGCTCAGGGCGCCGCGTGCGCCGCCATGACATGTTTGACGCGGGTGTAGTCCTCGAAGCCGTAGCGGCTCAGGTCGCGTCCCATGCCCGACTGCTTGTATCCGCCGTGCGGCAGTTCCGCGAGGATCACCTGGTGGCAGTTGAGCCACACGCTGCCGAAGTCCAGTGCCGAGCTCAGCCGCATCGCCCGCCCCAGGTCCGACGTCCACACGCTGGAGGCGAGGCCGAAGTCGACGCCGCAGGCCATCTCCAGCGCCTCGTCCTCGGTGTCGAAGGGCTGGACCGTCACCACCGGGCCGAAGATCTCCCGCTGGACCACGGCGTCGTCCTGCCGCACTCCGGAGATCACCGTGGGCGGGAAGAAGAAGCCGGGACGGTCCGCCTGCCGGCCGCCCGTCTCCAGTACGGCGTGCGGGGGCAGTTCGCCGACGACGGCGGCCACCCGGTCCAGGTGTGCCGCGCTGTTGAGCGGGCCGAGGAAGGCGCTCTCCGAGGGCGCTCCGAGGGGCGTCTCACTAGCGGCCCGCACCAGCGCCGTCAACAGCGGTTCGTAGGCGGCACGTTCGACCAGCACCCGGGTGACGGCCGTGCAGTCCTGTCCGGCGTTGAAGAACGCCGCGTCGGCGAGTGCGCGGGCGGTTCGTTCCGGGTCGACGTCGCCGAAGACGAGTGCCGGTGCCTTGCCGCCCAGTTCTAGGTGCACGTTCGTCACCCGCGGGGCGGCCGAGGTCATCACTTCGGAGCCCGCCCGTGTGCTGCCCGTGATGGCCACCATGTCCACGTCCTCGTGCCCGGCCAGCGCCCTGCCCGTCTCCCGGTCGCCGCACACGACGTTGACCACGCCGGGCGGGAACGCGCGGGCGGCGAGTTCACCGAGCATCACCGTCGAGACGGGCGTGGTGTCGGACGGCTTCAGCACGACGGTGTTGCCGGCCGCCAGCGCCGGTGCCAGCTTCCAGACCGCCATCATGAACGGGTAGTTCCACGGGGTCACCTGGGCGACCACGCCCACGGGCTCCCGGCGGACGTAGGAGGTGTGCCCCTCGGCGTACTCCGTGGCCGCGACGCCGTCCAGGACACGGGCCGCACCCGCGAAGAAGCGCAACTGGTCGGCGCCCCGGTCGATTTCGAGAGTCCTGGTGACCTCCGGGGGCTTTCCGGTGGCACGTACCTCTGCCGCCAGCAGTTCCCCGGCGTTCTCCGCCACCAGGTCGGCGAGCCGCAGCAGCGCTGCCTGACGGTCGGCGGGGGTGCTGCGGCGCCAGGAGCCGAAGGCACGTCGCGCCACCGCCACCGCGGTGTCCACCTCGGCGGCCGTGGAGCGCGGCGCGGTGCCGTAGACCTCGCCCGTGGCGGGGTCCGTGAGTTCCATACGGGCGGTGTGCGGGACGCTCACGCCGTCGATGACGTTCCGCAGTACCAGGTCTTCAGACACCTCGGGCCTCCTCACGCAGTGACTCCACCGTGGTGCCCGGCGCCAGGCGCCCCTCGGCGGGGCGCAGTGCGATCAGTGCCGCTCTGCCCCCGCGGCAGCTCGCCACGCAGCGCTCCAGCGCCGGGCCGAACTCCCCGGTGGTGGTGACCGTTTCGCCGTGGGCGCCGAAGGCCCGTGCGTACGCGGCGAAGTCGGGATTGATCAGGTCGGTGCCGCTGACGCGGCCCGGGTAGTGCATCTCCTGATGCTTGCGGATGGTGCCGTACGTGCCGTTGTCGACGACCAGGATCAGTGGCGCTCCGCCCTCCGCGGTGGCGGTCGCCAGTTCCTGGCCGTTCATCAGGAAGCAGCCGTCGCCCGCGAATGTGACGACCTGGCGTGCGGGCTCCAGCAGTGACGCGGCGACGCCGGCGGGCAGGCCGTAGCCCATCGAGCCGCTGCGGGGGGCGAGTTGACGCATCCCTTCGCGGTAGCCGATGAAGCGCTGGGCCCACAGCGCGTAGTTCCCCGCGCCGAAGGTGACCACGGCGTCGGGGTCCAGAGCGGCGTCGACGGTGGCGAACACCTCGCCCAGGTCGAGGGGTTCGTCGTCGTGGAGCGGTTCGCGGAAGTCCAGGTGCGCGGCCCGGTCGGCCCGGGTCACCTCGCTCCAGCGGACCGGCTCCGCCGGCTTCAGCTCTCGTACCGCCTCACCGAACGCCGCAGGTGAGGCCAGCAGCGCGAGGTCCGCGCGGTGGGCCGCGCCGGGCGGCTGGGACTGCGGCAGTACGTGCACCACCCGGCGGCCGTCCCGGCCGTGCCCCTCCCGCGGTTCGAGGAGCGTGTACCCGTCCGTGGCCACGTCTCCCGGGACGGCGCCGACGCAGATCAGCAGGTCGGCGCCGTCCAGGCGCCGGGCGAGCGCGTCCGAGCGTCCGTAGCCCAGGCTCCCGGCGAAGACCTCGCACTCCTCCGCCACCAGATCCTGGCAGCGGAAGTCGACCGCCAGCGGCAGCGACCAGGACTCGGCCCAGGCCCGTACGTCCGCACGCGCGGTGTCCGTCCAGCGCGTCCCGCCGAGGAGCACCAGCGGCTGCCGCGCCTCCTCCAGCAGCTCCTCCAGTTCGCGGAGCTGACCGCCGGAGACGCCTCCCCCGGGCACGGGCAGCGGCGTCGCGTCCGCGACCCGCGCCGTGTCGGTGAGCATGTCCTCGGGCAGGCCGAGTACGACGGGGCCGGGCAGCCCCGAGGCGGCGACGGCGAAGGCGCGCGCGGTGAACTCCGGTATGCGGGAGGCGTCCTCGACGGTCTCGACGAGCTTGGCCGTGGCCCCGAAGGTGCCGCGCAGGTCGAGTTCCTGGAACGCCTCGCGGCCGGTGTGGCCGCGCGGCACCAGGCCGACGAAGAGCACCAGCGGTGTGGCGTCCTGGTGCGCGGTGTGCAGCGCCACGAGGGCGTTGGCGGCGCCCGGGCCGCGGGTGGTGAAGCAGACACCCGGGCGGCCCGTGAGCTTGGCGGACGCCTCCGCCATGTAGCCGGCGCCGCCCTCGTGACGGCAGACGACCATCCGTACGGGAGCGTCGTGCAGGGCGTCGAGCACGTCGAGATAGCTCTCGCCCGGCACGCCGAAAACGGTCTCGACACCGTGTGCCGCGAGCTGGTCGACGAGAATCCGTCCGCCGGTGCGCTCGATGGACTCCGCCGTCATGCGATCGCCTTGGAGGACTCGTGCTCCTTGCTGGGGTCGTGGCCCAGGCGGCGCCGCAGCTGCGGGCCCGCGAGGAACGAACCGACCGCCGAGCAGGCCGCGATGAAGACGAGCAGCAGCGACGAGCTCCACGACGCGCCGTCGGACAGGCCGAGCAGCGACGCGGCCACCAGCGGCACGAACCCGGCCAGCACACCCGCCAGGTTGTAGGACATCGCCACGGCGCTGTAGCGGAAGCTTTCGGGGAACATCCCGGAGACGACGGCGCCGATCGGCGCGTAGGGGATGGAGATGGCGCCGATGCCGAGCGAGACACCGAGGATGACGAGCCCCGTCTGGCCGGTGTCCACCAGCCAGAAGGCGGGGAAGGCCACGAGCAGGGAGATGACGCTGCCCACGGCGCACACCTTCCACGGCCCTGCCCTGTTGGCGATCCTCCCGGCGACGACGAGCACGCCGATCTCGACGACGGACCCGACGAGGGTGGCGTTGAGCATCACCGACTTGTCCACACCGAGCTGTTCGGTGCCGTAGGAGATGATGAACGTGGTCATCAGGAAGAAGCCGCCGATGCCGAGGAAGGCCGCGGCGACACCGATGAGGATGCGGCCCCAGGTACGGCGGAACGCCTCGACCAGCGGTGCGGGCGGCGGCCCGTTCTTCTCGCTGTCGGCCATCATGGCCTTGAAGACGGGCGATTCCTCGATGCGCAGCCGCATGTAGAGGGCGACGAGCAGCAGTACGAACGCGAAGAGGAACGGTATCCGCCAGCCCCAGGAGTAGAACGCGTCGTCGTCGAGCATCCCCACCATGGCGAAGGCGCCGCTGGAGAGCAATGTGCCGACGGGGGAGCCCAGTTGGGGAACGGCGGAGTAACTGCCGTGCTTCTCCTTGGGGGTGTGCTCCAGCGTCAGCAGCATCGCGCCGCTCCACTCGCCTCCCACCGAGATGCCCTGCAGGAACCTCAGCGTGGCCAGCAGCGCCGGCGCCCAGATGCCGATGCTGTCGTAGGCGGGCAGCAGCCCGATGCAGCCGGTGGCGACGCCCATCAGCACGACGGTCATGATGAGCGCCGTCTTGCGCCCGTACCTGTCGCCGATGTGTCCGAAGACGGCGGCACCGATGGGACGGGCGACGAAGCCGACCGCGAAGGTGATGAAGGAGGCGATGGTGCCGACGGCCGGGTCCAGGTCGGGGAAGAAGAGCTTGTTGAAGACGAGGGCGGCGGCGGTCCCGTAGAGGAAGTAGTCGTACCACTCCAGCGCCGTGCCGATGAAGGCGGCCGAGAGCAGCCGTTTGATGTCGGCCGGGCGAATCGTCGTCACAGGGCCGGACTTGGACACTTCCTGGCTGTCGCCCGGCGGTGGGTTTTCGTGGCTCACTCGGTCTCCTCGGGGACGGCGACCGCTCGCGCGGTGCACACGGAGTCGGGGGATGCGGGATGTGCGGGGCCTGCCGGTGCGTGGGGGGAAGCGCCCGCGGCACGGGAAGTGCCGCCGGACGAGTGGGGAGTCCCCGCCGCGCTGTTCATGGGTGCGTCACCAGCCCGTGCGGATCGTGGGCGGCGTCTCCGCCGACCGCGGTCGCCAGGACGCCGATGGCGCCGATGCGGTCCGCCTCGACGCCCAGGGGGTCGGCGTCGAGTACGGCGAAGTCGGCCAACTGTCCTGTCATCAGACGGCCCTTACGTGCTGCGGAGCCCGTCGCGCGGGCTGATCCCACGGTCCAGGCACGCAACGCGCTGTGTGCGGACACTCGTTCGTCCGGTTCGAACGGCGCCCCCGTGTCGGTCAGCCGCCGCACCATCGCCTCGATCGCGGGGAGCGGGGCACCGGGGGCGACGGGCCGGTCGGAGGAGCCCGGGACGGTCAGGCCCGCCTCCAGGAACGAGCGCATGCGGTACGTCCAGCTCTTGCGGTCGGGGCCGAGGTTGGCGGCCATCGCGGCACCGAAGGCGGGAAGGAAGTTGTGCTGCGGCACCGGAACGACGCCCAGTTCGGCGAAGCGCGTGAGCTGGTCCGGGCGGACCATCCCGGCGTGTTCGATCCGGTGCGCCACGCCCTTGCGGGGGTGCTCTCGCTGGGCGCGTTCGTAGATGTCGAGGGCGAGGTCGACGGCCCTGTCACCGATGGCGTGCGCGGCGACGCTCCAGCCGGCGCGGTGTGCGGCGACGACGAGCGAGGCCATGGCCTCGGGGTCCTGCTGGAAGTAGCCGGTGCCCGTGCTCCCGTCGGTGCCCGTGCTTCCCTCCGGCCCGGCGCTGTCGGCCGTGCCGTTCGCGCAGCCGCAGAAGGGGCGGGTGACGGCCGCCGTACGGCCGAGGAGCGAGCCGTCGAGGAAGATCTTCACCGGTCCGACGGAGAGCCGGTCGTCCCCGAAGCCGGTGCGCAGCCCCAGGTCGAGCCCCGCGGTGATGCCGTCGCCGGGGTGCGCCTGGAGCGGGTGCAGGACGTCGGAGGCGATCATGAGCTGGGCGCGGGCGTGCAACCGGTCGGTGTCCAGGGCGAGTTGATAGGCGGCGAGTTCGACCGGCGTCTGGCCGATCCAGCCGCCGCCGATACCGGCCTCGGTGAAACTGGTGATGCCCTCGGCGAGGTACCGGCGGGTCGCCGCGTGCACCGCGTCGGCGACGGTCTCGGACGAGTACGGCAGCACCTGCCGCTGCACCAGTTGCTGCGCGGTCTCTTCGAGCAGCCCGTTGGGGCGCCCGTCCGCGTCCCGTACCACCACGCCGCCGGCGGGCGCTGCGAAGCCTTCGGCGAGGACACCGGCGCGCTCCAGCACGGGTGTGTTGACGTAGCAGGCGTGTCCGGAGGTGTGCTTGAGCCACACCGGCCGTCCGCCCGCCGCGCGGTCGAGCGCGTCGCGGTGCGGCGGCGTGCCGCCGGCCTTGTGATGGTCGAGTCCGGCTCCGACCACCCACGCCTCCTCCGGGAGTGTCCGCGCGCAGCGGGCGACGGAGTCGTAGACCTCCTCCAGCGAGCGGGCTGCGGACAGGTCGAGCTGGGAGAGGGTGAGTCCGTACCAAGTGGTGTGGCAGTGCGCGTCGTTGAAGCCCGGCACGACGGTGGCGCCGCCGGCGTCCAGGACCCGGTCCGCGTCCAGGCCGTCGACCTCCTCGTCGAGTCCGGCGACGCGTCCGTGCAGGACGCCCATGGTCCGGGCCGCGGGACGGTCCTCGTCCATGGTGTGGATACGTGCGTTCCGCACGATCAGGTCGAGCCTCATACGCCCGTTCCTCCTCCCTTCTCCTGCGCCGGGGTCTCTCCGGCTCTCCGGGTCTGCCGGTTCTCTGCGGCCCTTCCGGGACCCGCGCGTTCAGGCCAGATGGTGCAGCTGCGCCAGCGGAAGTCCGGTGGCGGCCTCCGTCGCCGTGGGGGCGCCGTCGACGAGCACGGGCCCGGCCTCGCGGGGCACTTCGACCCGCGGCGTCGCGGTGTTGTGCAGCATGTCGGCGCGGCTGAGTCCGCGGCTGTCCTTGACGGGGGCGTAACGCAGCCCGCCGGGAAGGGCGTTGCGGGCGGCCGTGTCCGCCAGCGTCTCCGCGCCGACGAAGACCCGGGCGAGCCGTGAGGCCGCGTCGCCCAGCGCGCCGAAGTAGGGGCGGTAGTTGCGGGGCTGGGTGAGGCGGGTGGACCCGGAGCCGGAACCGGTGTTGCCCCAGGCCACGAAGCCGCTCTTGATGACCAGTTCGGGCTTGGTGCCGAACCACGCCGGGTGCCACAGGACGATGTCGGCGAGCTGTCCGGGACGTACGCTGCCGACCTCGTGGGAGATCCCGTGCGCGACCGCCGGATTGAGCGTGATCTTGGCGAGGTAGCGCAACACCCTTGCGTTCGCGGGGTGTTCCACGCCGCCCTCCCCGCAGCGCAGGGCCTGAACGTGAGCGAGCTGCCAGGTGCGGCGGACGGTCTCGGCGATCCGGCCCATGCCCATGGAGTCGGAGTTGACGATGCTGATGGCGCCGAGGTCGTGCAGGGAGTTCTCGGCGGCGATGGCGTGGGAGCGTATGCGTCCTTTGGAGATCTCCACGTCGCTGTCGATGTGGTGGTTCTGCCGGTGGACGGTCATGGTCATCGGGAACAGCTCTTCGACCGTGTTGACGGTGTAGGGGACCGTCGGTGTGGTGGAGGAGGGGAGGATGTTCGCCTCGGAGAGGATCTCCAGCAGGTCGGGGTGACCGCCGCCGCCCTCCACGTGGTACGCGTGCACGGTCCGCCCGCGCGTCGCGCCGACGGTGTCGCGAAGATATCCGGACTCGTTCATGGAGTCGGTGTGCAGCGCCACCGGGAGGTCGGCGTGTTCGGCCGCCTCCAGACAGGTGTCGACGATGCGAGGGGTGGCGCCGAAGTCCTCGTGGATCTTGAAGCCCCCCGCTCCCGAGAGCACGATCTCGTCCAGCAGGGTGCGGGAGCTGGAGGAGCCTCGCGCGAGGAACGCCACGTTCAGCGGTGTGCCGCGCCAGGAACTCATCAGCGTGTGCAGGTTGTTGGCAGGGTTGCAGCCGATCTCCCACATTCCGCCCAGGCCCATGCCCACGACTGTGGTCACTCCGGAGGCCAGCGCGGCGGGTGCGATCTCCGGCGAGGAGAGGTGCACATGGCTGTCGACGATGCCCGGTGTGGCCAGCAGCCCCTCTCCCGGCACCATCGACGTGTGCGAGTCGACGGCGAAGTCGACGGGCATCAGGTCCGGGTTGCCGACGCCGCCGACCGCGACGACACGGCCGTCCTTGACGCCGATGTCCGTCTTGCGCACGCCCGAACGGGCGTCCAGCAGCACGACGTTGGTGATGACCATGTCCAGCGCTGAATCACGGTCCGAGCGTGGGGAGGCGAGCAGCCCGTCGCGTACGGTCTTGCCGCAGCCGCCGAGCAGTTCGTCACCGGGCGTGCCGTCGTCACTCTCGACCTCCACCCACAGGTCGGTGTCGGCCAGCCGTATCCGGTCGCCGGTGGTGGGGCCGTAGAGCGCGTTGTACGTGCGGCGGTCGATCTCGCGGTGGCCGGGGGACGTCATGGGCGGTTCTCCTTCTCGGCGGTGCCGCTCACGTGTTCGCTCCCGTGTCCGGCGCCTCCGTGACCGGCACCGTCGCGACCGGCACCTTCGTGGCGGGCCCGGACCAGCTCCACCTCACGCGGGACGCCCGGCTCGAAGACCAGCGCCGTACCGGCGGGGATGTCCAGCCGCATGCCCGCTGCCGCCTCCCGGTCGAAGTCCAGCGCCGCGTTGGCCTCGGCGAGCGGGTAGTGCGAGGAGAGGTAGACGGCGCGGTCGCCGGTGTTGAGCAGCGTCATCCGTGTCCGCGGCCTGCCTTCGTTGATGCGCACGGGCTCCGGTGCCGTACGGACAGCTCCCGGCGCGTGCCGCGCACCGTGACCGCCGTCAGTGCCGTCAGTGCCGTCCGTGCCGTCGCCCCTGCGGGAAGGAGCGATCGGCGCGTCGACGGCGACCAGAGCCGTGCCGCTCGGGAAGAGCGCCTCCACCTGGACGGTCGGCACCATCGCGGAGACCCCCTCCAGCACCTCGTCCTCGGTGAGGACGGAGCGTCCCACGGAGATCACCTCGTCCATGCTCAGCCCGTCCCACGCGGCCTCCAGCACCTCGTCGCAGACGAGGGCGACGGCCTCGGGAGCGTTGAGACGCCGCCCGCGGCCGAGGCGGCGGCGGGCGAGTTCGGCTGCCGTGAACAACTGGAGCCGCTCGTTCTCGCGAGGAGTCAGATGCACTGTCGGGGCCTCCGGGGTCGACCGGCGGATCGGGGGGCATGGGCAATCGCCCCAGCATCGCGCGCGTCGAGAGGATGGCCAACGTTGAAGTATCGCGGGCTGAGCGGCCAGTATTGTGCAGATGCACACTCTGCCTGCCCTGCCGCCACCGGCTCCGCGCGCCGCCGAACTCGCCGTGGAGTGCCTCAAGGGCGTCGACAGCCTGCTCGCCGACTGGCTGGAGACCGTACGCCCGCTGCGCGCCGAGTACGCGGACTCCGTACCGGACGAGGACTTCCGCGAGACCGCCCTCCAGGCGTTCGAGCTGCTGCTGCGCACCGTTGCCGAACTGCCCGTGCCCGCGGAACTCGCGGGGGTCTCCGAGCGGATCGGGGAGCGGCGTGCCCGCCAGGGAGTCCCCCTCGACTCGCTCCTGGCAGCCGCCCGGCTGGACTTCCGTGTGGTCTGGGCCGCGCTCGTGGCCAGGGCGGACGACGAGGACAAGGTGCTGCTCGTCGCCTCCGCCTACCACGTGTGGGAGGCCGTCGAGGCGCACGTCACCGGCATCATGACCGCCTACCAGCGCACGGTGCTGGAGATGGGCAGGCAGCGCGAGGACGAGCGTCGCCTGTGGTTCGACAGGCTCCTGGAGACCGGGGGCCACAACCCGACCGTGGTGCGCGACGTGGGTCTGGCCCTGGGGTTCCGGACCACCGCCCCCTTCCTGTGCGCTGCGGCGCTTCCCGGTCCGGGCAGCGGTCTGCACAGTGCGGCGGGCGAGCTGCGCGCGGCCGGGGCCACGCTGCAGGGGCAGACCGTCTCCTCAGCGTCGCTGCTGGTGGTGCAGTTGGAGGGGCGTGTCGGCGAGGAAGGCGTCCTCGAACGTCTGGAGGGGGTGCCGTGCGGGGTCTCACCCGTCGCGGACGGTCTCGCCGAGGTGCCACGCGCGGTCGAACTGGCCACCGCCACCGTTCGGGCGCTCCCGGAGGCGGCGGCCGGCCCGCTGCGACTGGCAGACGCCTGGCTGGACGTGCTGGTGCACCGCGCGGACTACTTCGCCGGACATCTGGCGCAGGACGTCCTCGGCGGACTCACCTCGAACGGGGCGCCCGCCGCCGAGGTCGAGCGGCTGCTGCACACCGTACGGGTGCACCTGGCCGGCAGTGGTTCCATCGCGGAGACCGCGGAGACGCTCTACTGCCACCGCAACACCGTCCAGCAGCGCTTCACACGCTTCCTGCAGCTGACGGGCCGCGACATACGACGGCCCGAGGACGCCGCCCTCGTCGCGCTCGCGCTGCGCGCGGGGGAGTACGGGAGCACGGCGAGGGGAGACCGTGCGCGGTGACGGCGTGCGGTGACGGCCGGGAACACCGTGTCCTGGAGCCGGAGCCGGAGCCGGAGCCAGAGCCAGAGCCAGAGCCAGAGCCAGGACCAGGACCAGGACCAGGGGCGCAGGCGGCGGTCGGCCTGGCTGCGCCCTGCTGAGGGGCGGGGCCCGGCCCCGGTCAGTCCTCGTCCTCCTCCTCGTCGTCGAGCCGCGCCAGCCATGTGGCGAGCCGCTCGACAGGCACCTCGAAGTCCGGGTTGAGGTCCACGAAGGTGCGGAGCTGCTCGGCCAGCCACTCGAAGGTGACCTCTTCCTCGCCGCGCCGGCTGCTCAGCTCTTCGATGCCGCGGTCGGTGAAGTACAAGGAGGGCTCCCGGGGACGGTGGATGTTGCGGTCCCACGATATGCGGGCGCACCTCCCCCCTCCTCGCCGGCCGGAGGCAGCCGGAAGCGCGGGGGTGAGGGGCGGCCGGTCTCCCGGGCGGGCACAAGGAAGAGGGGAGAGACGCGCCCCCGGACGGGAGGCGGGCGCGTCTCTCCCCTCAGACCCCGTGGTTCCCTGACCGGCTCGCTGCGGGAGGGGCCGCGCAGCAGGGGACGCCCGCGCGGGCCGCGGAGCATCCCGCCGCGAGGCGGGGGAGAGTCACGGGAGTGGTGGGTCAGGCCGCGTTCTTGCCGCCCTTTTCGCCGCTCACACCGTTGTCGACGCCGTTGACGCCCTCGCCGGTCTCCGGCACCTCGATGTGGACCTTGATGTCGGGGTTGATGTTGTTGATCGTGTTGCCGACGCCGGTCTGGCAGAACGTCGGGTGGTGACCGTCGTTCTCCTGCTCGAGGCCGGCCGCGAGGCTCTGGTCCTCGGCCTCCTGCTCCGCGATCTGCGCGGTGTTGCCGCAGAAGTTCACCTGCGGGGCGCCCGACTCGCCGCCGTAGGCGGCGGCGGAGGTCGCGGAGGCACCGAGCATCGCGGCGGCCATGAGGGCGAGGGCGGAGACCCTGACGGATGAGCGCATCTTCTCTCCAATCTCGATTCTCCCCTTGGCAGGGGAATTAATCGGACTATTCCTCCGCGCTGGCTCCCGATACTGCGGGGGCGCCGACTCGACCCTCACGCACTCCGATCTCAGCCCGTCGGACTAATCACATGAATAAGCCGACAGGGGACGTGGAACGCCATTCCTCCGGCCCCGGGGGCCGACCGGCTCCGCCCCGGCCGGAGAGGGAACGGGAACGACGAGGGCCCCTCCGCCCCCCGCTGATCGCGGGTGGCGACGGGGCCCCGGCCCGAAGCCGCGGAGCGTCGGGGGTCCGAGGCTCCGCGGCTTTCACAGCGTCACAGGTCGAAGACCTCCTGGATCAGATTCTGCTGCTCCTCCTGGTGCCGCTTGCCGGAACCGACAGCGGGCGACGAGGACGACGGACGGGAGACCCGGCGCAGCCGGTCCGCGTTGGGGACCGGGTCGGAGCCGATGATCAGGTCCAGGTGGTCGACCAGATTGAGCGCGATGAACGGCCACGCCCCCTGGTTGGCCGGCTCCTCCTGGGCCCACAGGAACTTCGACGCACCGCTGTACTTCGCCATCTCCGCCTGGATCTCCTTGCCGGGCAGCGGGTAGAGCCGCTCCAGCCGGATGATCGCGGTGTCGCTCAGCCCCCGCTTCTGCCGCTCGGCGTCCAGGTCGTAGTAGACCTTGCCCGAGCAGAAGACGACCTTGCGGACGTCGGCCGGGTCCACCGAGTCGTCACCGATGACCGCACGGAACCCGCCCTCGGTGAACTCCGACGACTTCGAGGCCGCGGCCTTCAGCCGGAGCATCGACTTCGGGGTGAAGACGACCAGCGGCTTGTGGTGCGGGTTGTGGACCTGCCAGCGCAGCAGGTGGAAGTAGTTCGACGGGAGGGTCGGCATGGCGACCGTCATGCTGTTCTGCGCGCACAGCTGGAGGAACCGCTCGATGCGGGCCGAGGAGTGGTCCGGGCCCTGGCCCTCGTAGCCGTGCGGCAGCAGCAGTGTGACGCCCGAGGTCTGGTTCCACTTCTGCTCCGCCGAGGTGATGAACTCGTCCACCACCGTCTGCGCGCCGTTGACGAAGTCGCCGAACTGCGCCTCCCACATCACCAGCGCCTCGGGACGGGCCAGCGAGTAGCCGTACTCGAAGCCCATCGCCGCGTACTCGCTCAGGAGCGAGTCGTAGACGTTGTAGCGGGCCTGCTCGTCGGAGAGGTAGAGCAGCGGCGTGTAGTCGTTGCCGGAGTTCTGGTCCAGCAGCACCGCGTGGCGCTGGCCGAAGGTGCCGCGCCGGGAGTCCTGCCCGGCGAGGCGGACCGGAGTGCCCTCCATCAGCAGCGAGCCGATGGCCAGGGTCTCGCCCATGCCCCAGTCGATGGTGTCGTCCTCGATCATCGCCGCGCGCCGCTGGAGCTGCGGAAGCAGCCGCGGGTGGACGGTGACGTGGTCGGGGATGTTCACCTGCGACTCGGCGATGCGCTTGACGACCTCCTGGGTCACGCCGGTCTCGACGTGCACCGGGAACTCCGCCTCGGGCTGCGGGACTTCGGCCGGTGCGGGTGCGTTGGCCGCGTCCCGCACCTCCGTGAAGACCTTCTCCAGCTGCCCCTGGAAGTCCTGGAGCGCCTGCTCGGCCTCCTCCAGCGTGATGTCGCCGCGGCCGATCAGCGACTCGGTGTACAGCTTGCGCACCGAGCGCTTCTTGTCGACCAGGTTGTACATCAGCGGCTGGGTGAACTGCGGGTTGTCGGTCTCGTTGTGCCCGCGGCGGCGGTAGCAGATGAGGTCGATGACCACGTCCTTGTTGAACGCCTGGCGGTACTCGAAGGCCAGCCGCGCCACGCGGACCACGGCCTCCGGGTCGTCACCGTTCACATGGAAGATCGGGGCCTCGATCATCCGGGCCACGTCGGTGGAGTACATCGACGAGCGCGCCGACTCGGGCGCCGCGGTGAAGCCGACCTGGTTGTTGACGATGATGTGCACCGTGCCGCCGGTGCGGTAGCCGCGAAGCTGCGACATGTTGAGCGTCTCGGCCACCACGCCCTGCCCGGCGAAGGCGGCGTCACCGTGGAGCTGGACGGGCAGGACGGTGAAGTCCGTACCGCCCTTGCCGATGATGTCCTGCTTGGCCCGGGCGACGCCCTCGACGATCGGGTCGACCGCTTCGAGGTGGGAGGGGTTGGCCGTGAGCGAGACCTTGATCTGCTCGCCGTCCAGACCGGTGAAGGTGCCCTCGGCGCCCAGGTGGTACTTCACGTCGCCGGAGCCGTGCATCGACTTCGGGTCGAGGTTGCCCTCGAACTCGCGGAAGATCTGCGCGTAGGACTTGCCGACGATGTTCGCCAGCACGTTCAGCCGGCCGCGGTGCGCCATGCCGATCACGCACTCGTCCAGCCGCGACTCGGCCGCGGCGTCGAGCACGGCGTCCAGCATGGGGATGACGGACTCGCCGCCCTCCAGCGAGAACCGCTTCTGGCCCACGTACTTGGTCTGCAGGAACGTCTCGAACGCCTCCGCGGCGTTCAGCCGGCGCAGGATGCGCAGCTGCTCGTCACGCTCCGGCTTGGAGTGCGAACGCTCGACCCGGTCCTGGATCCACTTGCGCTCCTTGGGGTCCTGGATGTGCATGTACTCGATGCCGGTCGTGCGGCAGTACGAGTCACGCAGGACGCCGAGGATGTCGCGCAGCTGCATCATCGACTTGTTGGCGAAGCCGCCGACCGCGAACTCCCGCTCCAGGTCCCACAGAGTGAGCCCGTGCTGGGTGATGTCCAGGTCGGGGTGCTTGCGCTGCTTGTACTCCAGCGGGTCGGTGTCGGCCATGATGTGGCCGCGCACCCGGTAGGAGTGGATCAGGTCGAAGACGCGGGCGGCCTTGGTGACGTCGTCGTCGTGGGAGGCGTCGATGTCCTGGTTCCAGCGCACCGGCTCGTACGGGATGCGCAGCGCCTTGAAGATCTCGTCGTAGAAGCCGTCGTCGCCGAGCAGCAGCCGGCTGACGATGCGCAGGAACTCGCCGGAGGCCGCGCCCTGGATCACCCTGTGGTCGTACGTGCTGGTCAGCGTCATCACCTTGGAGACGCCGAGCCGGTTGAGGGTGTCCTGCGAGGTGCCCTGGAACTCCGCCGGGTACTCCATCGCGCCCACGCCCAGGATCAGGCCCTGGCCGGGCATCAGCCGCGGCACGGAGTGCACGGTGCCGATGCCGCCGGGGTTGGTGAGCGAGCAGGTGACGCCGGAGAAGTCCTCCATCGTCAGCTTGTTGTTGCGGGCACGGCGGACGATGTCCTCGTATGCCTGCCAGAACTCGAAGAAGGTGAGCGTCTCCGCCTTCTTGATGGCGGCGACGACGAGCTGGCGGTCGCCGTTGGGCTTCACCAGGTCGATGGCCAGACCGAGGTTGACGTGGTCGGGCTTGACCAGCGTCGGCTTGCCGTCCTTCTCCGTGAAGGAGTGGTTCATCGACGGCATCGCCTTCAGCGCCTGCACCATGGCGTAGCCGATGAGGTGCGTGAAGGACACCTTGCCGCCACGGGCGCGCTTGAGGTGGTTGTTGATGACGATGCGGTTGTCGAAGAGCAGCTTGACCGGGACGGCACGCACCGAAGTCGCCGTCGGCAGCTCCAGCGAGGCGTTCATGTTCTTGGCGACGGCCGCGGACGGGCCGCGCATCGCCACGTACTCCGGGCCCTGGGGCTGCTCCGCCGCGGACTCCTCGCCACCGCCCTTCGCGGGCGCGGCCTTGGCCGGCGCCTGCTTGGCCGCGGGCTTCGCGGCGGGCTCGGCGGGAGCGGCGGACTTCCCCGCAGCCTTGGCCGGCGACTTGGCCGGTGCCTGCCCGGCGGGCCCGGCCGGGGCGGCCGCCCCGGCGGTGGTGCCCGTCGCGGCGGCGTTCCCGGCGGAGCCCTGGCCGGACCCCGTCTCGGGCTGAGCGGGGGCCGGAGCGGCCTGCGCGGGACCGGCCGCCACGCCCGCAGTGCCTGCTGCGGCACTGGGAGAGGCGGCTGAGTCCGCCGTCGGAGCGCTCACGGCACCCACGGCCTCGGAGCCCGGCTTGTAATCGGCGAAGAAGTCCCACCAGGCTCGGTCTACCGAGTTCGGGTCCTGGAGGTACTGCTGGTAGATCTCGTCGACGAGCCACTCGTTTGGCCCGAACACGGCGGCGGGATCACTTCCCTGACCGTCCTGCTGGGTCGAGACGCTCGAGCTGTTGGGGGACTGTGACGACACGGCGGCAACCGCCCTCTTCCGCGTTCCTTAGATGGTGGACAGCGGAAACAAAGGCTACGCCCCTATCGGCCCACCTTGCAGTCCGGCCGGGCTTGTCGTCGTGCAAGTCACATCGAGAGACCGGTTTCGTCGCAAGATCTGGCGGGAAACAACCAGAGTTTGCCCGTGCACAGACCCGTGACGGTTCCGGCGCCCGCCGACGCGCTCTTGTCCGCTGCCATCCCCGCCGCGGGCCGCGTCCCCTTCGAGCGTAGGTCAGGCCACCGGCTTCTCCAGGCCCGGAAGAGTGACCTGGATGCGGCAGCCCCGTGGGGACTCGGCCACCCTGATCCAGCCGCCGTGCAGATCGACCGCCCAGCGGGCGATCGCCAGTCCCAGGCCCGTGCCGCCGTCGCCGCCTCCGCCGCCCGCGCTGCGCTGCGAGGGCGCGTCGGCGCTCTTCGTGCGGTTGAAGCGCTCGAAGGCGAGGGCGCGCTCGGACTCGGGGATGCCGGGCCCCTCGTCGAGCACCTCCACCTCCAGGCTCTCCTCGCCCGTGCCGGGGCGGGCCCGCACCGTGACGCGTCCGTGCGGCGGGCTGTGCTTGACCGCGTTGTCGATGAGGTTGGCGACGACCTGGTGCAGACGTTCGGCGTCGGCGTAGGCCGTCAGTTCGGGCGGGGAGACGTCGAGATGCAGATGGACGTCCGTACGGGAGTGGCCCTGGCCCTTGCTCATGTTCGCCTCTTTGAGGACGCCCGCAAGGTACGGCCACACTTCGAAGCGGCGGGCGTGCAGCGGCACGACTCCGTTGTCGAGACGGGAGAGGTCGAGCAGGTGCGCCACCAGCCTGCCCAGCCGGTCGGTCTGCTGGAGCGCGGTGCGCATCGTCTCGGGGTCGGCGTCCGAGACGCCGTCCACCACGTTCTCCAGAACCGCGCGCAGTGCCGCGATCGGGGTGCGCAGCTCGTGCGAGACGTTCGCGACCAGCTCCTTGCGGTGCCGGTCGACGGCCTCCAGGTCGGCGGCCATGCGGTTGAAGGTCTCCGCCAGCTCGCCGAACTCGTCCCGTCTGTCACCGCGTACGCGCCGCGAGTAGTCGCCGTGGGCCATGGCTCTGGCCGCGTCCGTCATCTCGTCCAGCGGCGCGGTGAGCGACTGGGCCACGAACTGGGTGATCAGCAGCGAGGCGATGATCGAGATGATGGTGATCACCCGCAGCTCCGTCGCGGAGTTGACCGCGAAGAGCGCGAGCAGGGTCGTGATCACGACGGAGACGATGACGAGCGCGCCCAGGGCGGCCTTGACCGAACGGTAGGGATCGAGCGGACGCAGCCCCTCCCACAGCCGGTCGATCCAGCTCACCCAGACCGGTTCCCAGCGGCGGCGCAGAAACCGGTTCAGGCGGAGCAGGCCCCGCAGCACGCGCCCCAGGAACGCCCGTGTGGCGCGTGGTGCCGCGCGCACGGCACGGACCGTACGAGGGGTGTGCGGGGCAGCCGCGGAGGGCGTGTCGGGCACCTCTGTCACGTCTGTCCGCCGCCGTCAGAAGTCGTCGCCGGCCGCCGATGGCCCGCCGGCCGCTGCGGACGCGGAGGCGGACGCCGGCCCGTCGGAGGAGCCCGCGGCGTTCGAGGAGCCGGGCGTCTCCAGGGCGTAGCCCACGCCGTGCACCGTACGGATGCGCTCGGCGCCGATCTTGCGGCGCAGCGCCTTGATGTGACTGTCGACGGTCCGCGTCCCGGAGGCGTCGGCCCAGTCCCACACCTCGGCGAGCAACTGTTCGCGGGAGAGAACTGCCCGCGGCGAGTGCGCGAGGCAGACGAGCAGGTCGAACTCGGTGGGGGTGAGATGCACGTCCTCACCGGTGACCCGGACGCGGCGCTGCGCGTGGTCGATCTCCAGCTCGCCGAGGCGGAGTATCCCGCTGCGCGGCGTGTGCGCGGCGAGTGTCGCGCGCTCCACGCGGCGCAGCAGTACGTGCACCCGTGCGGCGACCTCGCGCATGGAGAACGGCTTGGTCATGTAGTCGTCCGCGCCGACACCGAGTCCGACCAGCATGTCGGTCTCGTCGTCGCGGGCAGTCAGCATCAGGACGGGGACCGGCCGCTGCGTCTGGACCCTGCGGCAGACCTCCAGTCCGTCGAAACCCGGCAGCATCACGTCGAGCACGATCAGATCCGGCTGCCAGGCCTCGGCCGTGTCGACGGCGGCGGGCCCGTCGCCCGCCGTCTGCACCTGGAAACCCTCGGCGCGCAGCCGCATCGCGATCGCGTCCACGATCGTGGGATCGTCCTCCACGACCAGGATTCGGCGCTGAGCGCCCGGGGTGGTCGCCGCGGCGGCGTTGCTGCCCTGTGCTGGTGTGATGTTCTTCTGGTCCATTGACCCCGCCCCTGCTTGGCCCCGTGGCCTGTTTGTGTGCGTGCTTGCAGCAGGGTAAGGGCCCGTTGTCGGCTGCGGCTATGCCGGTTTGGTTGCGAAGTGGACCACGTCGGGGACGCCTCGGGCGACGGGGATCTCTTCTGTCCGAACCCGGTCGAATCCGGCATGCCGCAATGCGTCCTCGAATGTCGGGGAGGCTTGGGCGGACCAGACCGCGAGTACGCCGCCGGGTTTCAGCCGGCCGGCGCAGGCGGCGAGTCCGGAGGGGGAGTAGAGGGAGCTGTTGTCGTCGGTGACCGTCCAGGCGGGGCCGTTGTCGATGTCCAGGCACAGGGCGTCGAAGGCCGGGCCGTCGCCGTCCCGCACGTACGCCACGAGGTCCGTGTGCACGACCGCGGTACGGGTGTCGCGCAGCGCCTGTGCCGACCAGGGGGAGAGAGGCCCGCCCTCGCGGTGCCAGCCGATGACCGCGTCCTCGCGCTCGGCCACGGTGATGCGGCCCCATTCCGGCTCGGCGGCGGCCGCGGCGAGGGAGAAGCCGACGCCGAGTCCGCCGATGAGGAGGCGGGGGGCGTCGAGGTGGGGCCGTGTGCGGCGCAGCTCGTCCAGTGCCGCGCGTACCAGCAGCCGTTCGGAGCGGCCGTCGGAGGTGTCCATGAGGAAGGTGCCGTTGGCGATGATCTGCAGCAGCTCCCCGTGCCGCCGCAGCACCACTTCGCCGTGCGGTCCTTCTTGGCGGTCGAGGACGACGGGCGGTGTTGCCGGGCCGGCGTTCCGGGCGTCGGCGGGTGAGGGGCTGGTCTCCTGCGGCATGCGGCCATCCTGCCGTGCCGCCGCCCGTGCCGGGGGCGGCCCGCTCGGCCCGTGGACGGCCGGTGCGGACGATCGCTCCTGGCGAACAGCGCGAAGCGGGGGGAACAACCACGGGCGGGCGCGCATTGAGTGGTCATAGCTCAACTTGCCTGCTTAGGGAGAGATCATGGCACCGAAGTCCACACAGCTCACCCTGCCCGTACTGCCCCTCGACGACGACGTCGTGCTGCCGGGAATGGTGGTGCCGATGGACCTGTCCGACAGCGAGGTGCGGGCGGCGGTGGAAGCCGCCCAGGCAGCGGCCCCGGAAGGGGACAAGCCCCTCGTGCTGCTGGTGCCGCGCGTCGGGGGCACATACGCGGACATCGGCGTGGTCGGCCGTGTCGAGCAGGTCGGACGGCTGGCCGACGGCGACCCCGGTGCGCTGATCCGCGGCCGTCAGCGGGTCCGGGTCGGCTCCGGTACGACCGGACCGGGCGCGGCCCTGTGGATCGAGGGCACCGGGCTCGACGAGCACGGCGCCGGCACCGGCACCGCCGCCCCCGCCGAGGCGGAGGAGCTGATGACCGAGTACAAGGCGCTGGCGGCGGCCTGGCTCCGCAAGCGGGGCGCGTGGCAGGTCGTGGACCGCCTCCAGCAGATCGACGACGTCGGCCAGCTCGCCGACAACGCCGGCTACTCCCCCTTCCTCTCGACCGACCAGAAGCTCACCCTGCTGCGGACGTCCGACCCGCTGGAGCGGCTGCGCTTCGCCGTCGCGTCACTGCGCGAGCACCTGGCCGAGCAGGACGTGGCCGAGTCGATCGCGAAGGACGTCCAGGAGGGCGTCGACAAGCAGCAGCGCGAGTTCCTGCTCCGCCGCCAGCTCGAGGCCGTGCGCAAGGAGCTGGCCGAGCTGAACGGAGACCCCGAGGACGAGGGCGAGGACTACCGTGCCCGCGTCGAGGCGGCCGGTCTGCCCGAGCACGTGCACAAGGCCGCCCTGAAGGAGGTCGAGAAGCTGGAGCGCTCCTCGGACCAGTCGCCCGAGGGAAGCTGGATCCGCACCTGGCTCGACACCGTCCTGGAGCTGCCCTGGAACGAGCGGACCGAGGACGCCTACGACATCGGCGGCGCCCAGACCGTCCTGGACGAGGACCACGCGGGTCTGCAGGACGTCAAGGAACGCATCACCGAGTACCTGGCGGTGCGCAAGCGGCGCGAGGAGCGGGGTCTCGGCGTCGTGGGCGGGCGGCGCGGAGGCGCGGTGCTCGCGCTGACGGGTCCGCCCGGGGTCGGGAAGACCTCGCTCGGGCAGTCCGTCGCACGCGCCATGGGACGTGAGTTCGTCCGCGTGGCGCTCGGCGGCGTCCGCGACGAGGCCGAGATCCGCGGGCACCGGCGTACGTACGTCGGCGCGCTGCCCGGACGGATCGTACGGGCGGTGAAGGAGGCGGGTTCCATGAACCCCGTCGTGCTGCTGGACGAGGTCGACAAGCTCGGCTCCGACTTCCGCGGCGATCCCTCGGCGGCGCTGCTGGAGGTCCTCGACCCGGCGCAGAACCACACCTTCCGCGATCACTACCTGGAGGTCGAACTCGACCTGTCGGACGTGGTCTTCCTCGCCACCGCGAACGTGCGGGAGGCGATCCCCGAGGCGCTGCTGGACCGGATGGAGGTCGTGCAGCTCGACGGCTACACCGAGGACGAGAAGATCACCATCGCCCGTGACCACCTGCTGCCCCGGCAGCTGGAGCGCACGGGTCTGGGCGCCGAGGAGGTGCGCATCGAGGACGGCGCGCTGCGCAGGCTCGCGGGCGAGTACACGCGGGAGGCGGGCGTGCGGAATCTGGAGCGCGCGGTCTCCCGGGTGCTGCGCAAGGTCGCGGCGCGGCACGAACTGGGCGAGCGTGAACTCCCCGTCGCCGTGGGGCCCGACGAGCTGCGTGGTCTGATCGGCCGGCCGCACCACACTCCCGAGTCCGCACAGGACCCGGCGGAGCGGCGCACCTCCGTGCCGGGGGTCGCGACCGGTCTGGCGGTCACGGGCGCGGGCGGGGACGTGCTCTTCGTGGAGGCGTCGCTGGCCGACCCGGAGACGGGTGCCTCAGGGCTGACGCTGACCGGGCAGCTCGGGGACGTGATGAAGGAGTCGGCGCACATCGCGCTGTCGTACCTGCGCTCGCGCGGTGCCGAACTGGAGCTGCCGGTCGGTGATCTCAAGGAGCGCGGCATCCACCTTCACGTGCCGGCGGGTGCCGTGCCCAAGGACGGTCCCAGCGCGGGCGTCACCATGACCACCGCGCTGGCCTCGCTGCTGAGCGGGCGTCAGGTCCGTACGGATGTGGCGATGACCGGCGAGGTGTCGCTGACCGGACGGGTGCTGCCCGTCGGCGGCGTGAAGCAGAAGCTGCTCGCGGCTCACCGGGCCGGTGTCAGCACGGTGATCATCCCCAAGCGGAACGAGCCCGACCTCGACGACGTGCCCGAGGAGGTGCTGGAGGGCCTGGAGGTGCATCCCCTGGCCGACGTGCGCCAGGTGCTCGAACTGGCGCTGACGCCCGCCGAGTCCGGCCGGGTGGACGGCGGGGGACGGGAGTTCCCGGTGGCGGTCTGACCGCCACCGGGCGCCCCTCCCGGGCGGAGCCGCCGCGACGCACCGTGCCGTCCCCCGGACGGCACGGTGCGTCGCGCGGTCACGTCGTTCGCCGGCGAGGCCCTATCCGTTGGCGAGGGCCCTCAGCCGGTCCATCGAGCCGTTGAAGAGGTTGTGGTCGCCGACCGTCGGTCCGGTCGAGGTGTACTGCCAGAAGGTGTGGAAGCCCCATCCGGCGGGGAGCGCGCCGGGCGAGGAGGCGTAGCGCGCGATCCACAGCGGGTTGGTGCTGCCGAAGCCGCCGTTGTTGCCGGTGCAGGTGGTCCACCAGTCGGTCGTCGTGTAGATCACCGCGTCGCGGCCGGTGCGGGCCTTGTATGTGCTGGTGAAGTCCCTGATCCAGTTGACCATGGCGCTCTGGCTCAGCCCGTAGCAGGTGGCGCCGTAGGGGTTGTACTCGATGTCCAGCACGCCGGGCAGCGTCTTGCCGTCTCCGCTCCAGCCGCCGCCGTTGTCGGCGAAGTAGTTGGCCTGCGCGGCGCCGCTGGAGTTGCCCGGGAGTGCGAAGTGGTAGGCGCCGCGGATCATGCCGACGTTGTAGGAGCCGTTGTACTGCTGGGTGAAGTAGGGGTTCTTGTACGAGGTGCCCTCGGTGGCTTTCACGTACGCGAACTTCACGCCGCTGTTCCAGAGGGTCGGCCAGGCGACGTTGCCCTGGTGACTGCTGACGTCGACACCCTCCACGCCGGCGGTCAGGCTCTCGGGCCGGGTGCCGTCGGTGGGGTCACCGCCCTCGTGCATGCGTACGCCCACCCCCATGGACGCCTCGCCGGGCTTGATCGGTGTCTCGTCCTGTGCTGCCGCGCTCGCCACACCGGGTGCGGTGACGAGCAGGGCGAGTGCCGAGATGAACATCCCGGCCGCAGAGAGGATTCCGCGTCTGCGGCGGGCCGTGCCGGATCCGTGAGCGGGCATTGCTGCCTCCGAATCGGTCGGTGGGGGTGAGGCGACCTGCCACTGGTGTGGGCATGTCAATTTGACTGTACGCGCGTAGACAGGGGTGCGGAAGACGGGCCACTCGCCGCCGGTGGTCCATACCTGCGAAATACTGCCGGAGCTGGGACGATCTCCGGCAGTGGTGGGGAACTTTCTGCACGGAAAGCTGGGAGAGGGCGCATACGTGGACGAGTCCATGCGGAAGTACGCACCCGAACTACTTGACCTGGAAAGGGAATTGACGGTCTTCATGCGACGGGCCCGGGCGTTCTCGGGCGAGCTTGCCCGCGAGGTGCACCCCGAACTGGAGCCCGCCGCCTACGGTCTGTTCGTCCGTCTGGAGGACGGCGGACCGCAGCGCGCCACCGACCTCGCCGCCTTCTTCGGCGTCGGCAAGGCGACCATCAGCCGTCAGCTGCGCACGCTGGAGAACCTGGGCCTGATCACCCGTTCCCCCGACCCGGCCGACGGCCGTGCCTCACTCGTGCACCTCACCCCGCAGGGGCGCGACCGCTTCGCGCTCGTGCGCGAGGCGCGCCGCGCGGAGTACGTGCGCAAGCTGGCCGCCTGGGACCGTGCCGAGGTCGCGGAGCTGGCGCGGCTGCTGCACCAGCTCAACGACCTGGCGGACGAGGAGGGTTGAGGCCCCGGCGTTCAGCCGAACGCCACGAGGACGGCAGCCGCGTCGTCGTGGCGCTTCCCGCGGGGGTGCGCGGCGCCCCGCGGGTCGGCACGCTCCGCCTCCCGTACGCGCGCCACCAGCGCCGCCGTGCCCTCCTTCCGCGCGAGGGCGGTCAGCCCCGCCCAGTCACCGAGCCGGAAGGTCTGCGTCCAGCGGGCCGCCCCGTCGGTGAGCGCGAGCAACGTGCGTACGTCCGCGCGCCGTTCGGTGCCGGTCACGGCGAGGGAGGCGACGGCGGGGTCGGCCGCCGCCGTGTGGAAGCCCGTGCCGTCGGCGGCGTTGCGCAGCGCCTCGACGGCCTCCGTGTACTCGGCCCTCGCGGCGGCCCGTTCGGGTCCGCCCTCGGGGAGGGCGCGCACGCGGTCGCGCAAGCCGCGGACATGCGGCGGGAGTTCGTCGAGCCGGGGGTCGAGCGCGGGCGTGACGGTGGCGTCGGCGCGCTCCACCAGCAGCACCGAGTCGGAGAGCACCAGATGCTCCACCTGCTCGTCGTCCCAGCGTGCGGCCACGACGGTCGCCTGGGGAGTCCGCCTGTGAGAAAGGTCACAGATTGAACCATGTGCGTCGGCGGTACGAGAGATGGCCGCCGAAAGACATCCCGGCAGCGTCAGATCCCGCCGGGAGGCCGACAGTTCGAGCATCGCGCCGCCCAGCCGTGCCGTGAACCACGGCACGCCGTGCGCACATCCGACGTCCTCGCGCGGCGGCGTCACGCCGTCCAGGACCACCAGCGCGCCGCCCTCCCCGGAGGCGGGCAGGGCCGCCGAGGCGTAGTCCTCGCCGGGGCGCCGGGGGTCACCGGGCTCGCAGGTCATCTCGATGCGCATGGCGCCAGTCTGCCGCAGCGTGAGCGGGGAGGAGGGCACGTCCGGGGCCCTGTCAAGAGCCGTCGTGCGCGGGGACTCCAGCAGGTCAGGCGCGCGGCCGGGGCGGAGTTGACCGGAATGGGTGCGTCCGTAAGTATGCGAGCGCGCATCCTGCCAAACCGCCCCGGTTTTTCCAACCGGTCCCCGGGTCAGGGCGGTTGGACTGCGCGTGACGGAGTTGTTCGTCAACTCCGGAGTACGGTTCACTCCTTCGGGTGGCCCGGCAGGAGACCGTCGCCCGCCTCTCATCCGTACTGGAAGGGTCGGACGGCGTACAAGGGGCGTGAGTGCGGCGCGGACGCGCGGCGGAGCCCACTCCTGCAACACAAGGTTGCACTGCTCCAACCGGGCCGGACCTGGGGCAGGCCCCGACGAGATTGCGAGCACGGGTGCGGACGAAGCTACTGCGGAAACCGGCAGGACCGGGACGGTCCCGGACACCGACGGCGGACCGGGCGGCAGCTCCCGGGCCGGGCCAAGCCCCCGCCGGCCGCCGGGCACGGGTACGCAACCGCCTCCTGGCCAGCGTCGCGCTCTGCTCCCTCGCCGTCCTCGGCGCCGGCGCGCCCGCCGTGCTGGACGCCTCCGGGGACCTCAGGGAGTCGCAGCGCCTGGTCGACCGCGCGGAACTCGACAAGCGCTCCATCTCCCTCACCCACGCCCTCGCCGACGAGCGCGACGGCATGGTGGAGTACGTCGCCGCGGGACGCACCAGCCGCGACGGGGCCGGCGTCACGGAGGAGCAGCGCACCCGCGTCGACCGCCAGGTCACCGAGATCAGACAGGGCGCACCCGAGCGGGTGCGGCAGGCCCTCGACAAGCTTCCCCGTGTCCGCCAGCAGGCGCAGGCAGGCGGCAGCACCGCCCAGGACATCCACGAGGCCTACACCGCGACGATCAGAACGCTCCAGGACGTCGGCGTCGGCGTGGCCCGTTCGCTGCCCGCCCGCGCCCAGGAGACGTCCGGCTCCTCCGGGGGCGCGGGAGCGGCACACGCCCTGCCCGACCTCGGACAGGCGGTCGAGCGCGCCTCCGCCGTACGCGGCCTGCTGCGCGGGGCCCTCGCGGGTGACGGCGCACAGCCCGGAATGACCGCCGAGGCCCAGCGCGCGAACGTACGCGAGCAGGCCGCACTCGAGGACTTCGGCGACGAGGCGCCCACCTCCGTCCGCGATTCGTACGCCAACACGGTCACCGGCGCCGACGTCACACTCGCCGAGCGCTACCTGGAGCGGCTCACCGACCGGCCGTACCTGACGGCGAGCGACCGCGCCCTCGACGGCGAGCGCATCGACGCGGCGCTCTCCGCGCGCATCGACAGCATGCGGGGTGTCCAGTCGTCCTTCGCCGCCGAGCAGTTGCGGAGGATGGAGCAGCTGCGCGACGACGACGTGACGGCGCTGGAGACGGGCGTCGCGCTCCTCGCCGTGTGCCTGCTGGCCGCGGTCGGCGTCAGCGTGCACACGGCGCGTTCGATGGCGCGTCCGCTGTCGGTGCTCACCCGCGGCTCGCGCAGGCTGGCCGAGGACCCCGTGGGTGAGAAGCCGGTGGCCTACCGCGGAAGGAACGACGAGTTCGCGGACGTCGTGCGGTCGCTGAACAAGCTGCGCGAGACCGTCGTGACCGTCCAGGAGCGGGCGGGCGAGGCCGAGGCGGACAACACCTACCTCGTGCGCTCCAAGGACACGCTGACCGCCGAACGCGACCGGCTGCGCGCCGAGTACACCACGCTCAAGGAGCGTCTGGAATCCCTCTCCGGGGCCGTGCACGGCACGTTCGTCAACCTGGCCCTGCGCACGCTGGGGCTCGTCGAGCGACAGCTCGGCGTCATCGAGAACCTGGAGGACCAGGAGAGCGACCCCGGCCGGCTCTCCACGCTCTTCAAGCTCGACCACCTCGCGACCCGGATGCGGCGCTACAGCGAGAACCTTGTGCTGCTCGCCGGAGCCGAGCACGTCACCTCCCACCACTCCGGTCCGGTACCGCTGCTGGACGTCCTGCGTGCCGCGATCAGTGAGATCGAACGCTACGACCGGGTCGAGCTGGGCACGCTGCCGCCGCACGTGCAGGTCTCGGGCCACGCCGCGGACGACCTGAGCCATCTCGTCGCCGAACTGCTCGACAACGCTGCCACCTTCTCCCCGCCGGAGGCCCAGGTGCAGCTCTCCGGGTGGCTCCTGGAGAGCGGCGAGATCATGCTCTCCGTCGAGGACGAGGGGATAGGCGTCACCGGCAGGCGGCTCTCCGCGCTCAACTCCCGGCTGAGCGTGCCCGACGGGAACGAGCCGCCGGAGATGTCCGCCTCGGGCGACCCGCAGCCGCGGGAGCGGACGGCGGAAGCCGGCCTGGGCATGGGGCTGTACGTGGTCGCACGGCTGGCGTCCCGGCACGGGCTCCGGGTGGAGCTGCGCGAGCGCAAGCAGGGCGGTGTCGCGGCTGTCGTCGCGGTGCCCAGCGCGCTGCTGCCGTCGCGTCCGGCACCGGTGTCCGCCCCGTCGGACGAAGGTGTGCGCGGCGCGAACCGGGGAGTGCCCGCGTTCCCGGGGACGGTCGCGGAGGCCAACTCCAACGCTCTGCCGCGCCGTCGGGTGCCCGGCATCCACAGCGGCACGGAGGCCGGGGCCCCCGCCGCCGGGCAGCAGGACGCCCCGGCCACGGCACCCGGGGGCGGCGCGGACGATCCGCTGGTCGCCGCCGCCGAACAGGCGATCAAGGACTCGGGCACCGGGACCGGGCCGGCGCCCGCCGCCCAGAGCCCCGTACCCGAGCAGCACGGACGGGCCCCCGCCGACGCCTTCGGCGACCAGGGGGCACGGCCGGGCGCCGGTACGGACGCCCCGCACTCCGGTATGTACGCACCGGACGCCGGTACGGACGTGCCCCCCGCTCCCCGGCCGCAGGCAGCCCCGCACGCCGCGGAGCCGTCAGCCGGGGAACCGCCAGCCGCGGAGCCGGAGCCGGAGCCGGCGACGCCGGAAGCGCCCCCGCGGCCCAGAGTGACCGACAAGGGGCTGCCGAAGCGGACACCCCAGCAGGTGGCCGCCCAGAGCGGCCCCGTGGAGCCGCGCAGACAGGGCGCCAACGCCGAGGAGCTGCGGCGCAGGCTGGGCGGTTTCCAGCGGGGCGCCCAGCACGGGCGCCGTGACGCGGAGGCCGAGGCGGGCGCTGATGGGAACGGGACTGATCAATCGGGGGCGCAGTCAGACGGTGGCACCGCCGAGGAGGCTCGTACGTGAACGCGTCCACCACGCGCACGACCGGCAGTAAACAGGCGCGCAATCTGCGCTTCCTGCTGGACAACCTTGTCGACGAGGTGCCGGGCATCCTGTCCGTCGCCGTCGTCTCCTCCGACGGGCTGCTGCTTCTCTCCTCCGACCCGGAGCTGGAGGGTCAGGCGATCGCCGGAACGCCTTCCACCGGGTCCGGCGAGGACAGCGGCGGCGAGTCCGGACGGACGACAGACACCGGCGGAAGCGGGAGACCACCCGCCCGCGGCGAGGGCAAGCGGGGCGGGCCGAGAGGATCGAGCGCCGACCTGGCCACCATCGTCTCGGGTCTGGGCTCCCTGACGCTCGGCGCCGCGAAGCTGATGGACGGCGGCGAGATCCGGCAGACGATGATCGCCATGGACGAGGGTTCCCTCTTCGTGATGTCGATCAGCGACGGCTCGCTGCTCGGTGTGCATGCCACGCCGGACTGCGACATGAGCGTCATCGCGTACCACATGGCGCTGTTCGTGGGCCGTGCCGGCCACGTCCTGACACCCGAACTCCGCACCGAACTGCGCACGTCGATGGAGCTGGACCAGTGACACCTGCTGCTTCCTCCCCGCCCCCCTTGCCGTCACGACGCGGCGAGACCGGCAAGTCCAGGCGCGTACGCCCCTATACGCTCACCGGGGGACGTACACGTTTCGGCCATGTGCTGCTGGTCGAGACGATCGTCGCCGCCATCGAGGCCCCCGAAGAACGCCCGGAGCTGACCTCGGGCGGGCTGCGTGACCGGGTGATGCCGGAGATGCGGGCCATCGTCGAACTCTGCCGCCGCATGCGGTCGGTGGCGGAGATCGCCGCACTGTTGAACATGCCGCTGGGCGTGGTCCGCGTTCTGCTCAGCGACCTCGCCGATCAAGGACGGGTGCGCGTTCACGGCACCGGGCACGGCAGCGACCGTCCCGACCGTGCGCTGCTGGAAAGGGTGCTGGGTGGACTTCGCAGGCTCTGAGTCGGTCGTGGAAGGGGCGCGGAGCGCGAACGACGCTCCCGGGATACAGCACTGGCAGGAGGACCTCACCCGTGCCCCCATATCCACCAAGATCGTGGTCGCCGGCGGCTTCGGTGTCGGCAAGACGACTCTGGTCGCCTCGGTCTCGGAGATCGAGCCGCTGACGACCGAGGCGCTGATGACGCAGGCCAGCGAGGCGACGGACGACCTCGCCTCGACGCCGGAGAAGACCACCACCACGGTCGCCATGGACTTCGGGCGGATCACGCTCGAGGACGACCTCGTGCTCTATCTCTTCGGCACACCGGGCCAGCAGCGCTTCTGGTTCATGTGGGACGACCTCGTGCGCGGCGCGATCGGGGCCGTCGTCATGGCGGACACGCGGCGGCTGGAGGACTGCTTCCCGGCCCTGGACTACTTCGAGAGCTGCGGATTTCCCTACGTCGTAGCGGTCAACCACTTCGAGGGGACCACCGCGTACGCCGCGGACGACGTGCGAGAGGCTCTTTCGGTCCCGCAACAGGTACCGGTCGTGATCATGGACGCCCGCGAGAGGCCCACGGTCGTGAAGTCGCTTCTCGAACTGGTCGGTCACGCCCTGGACGTCACGCCCGCGTGAGCGGGCGCCCAACTGCACGCACGTACGACGGAGAAGAGAGCCCCGCCATGCGGAAGATACTCATTGTCGGAGCCGGCCAGGCCGGTCTCCAGCTCGCGCTCGGCCTGCAGTCGGAAGGCTACGAGGTCACCGTGATGTCGAACCGCACAGCGGAGGAGATACGCGGCGGCCGGGTGATGTCGACCCAGATGCAGTTCCACACGGCGCTCCAGCACGAGCGCGACATCCAGGCCAACTTCTGGGAGAGCCAGGCCCCGAAGGTCGAGGGTCTGGGCGTCTCCGTGGCCGACCCCGAGTCCGTCCAGGGGCCCGGTGAGACGCAGCGGGCCATCAACTGGCTGGGGAAGCTGAACGGTTACGCCCAGTCCGTCGACCAGCGCGTGAAGATGGCCGGCTGGATGGAGACCTTCGCCCAGCGGGGCGGCCAGCTGGTGATCCACGGCGCGGCGGTCTCCGACCTGGACTTCTTCGCCCGCAAGTACGACCTCGTCCTGGTCGCGGCGGGCAAGGGCGAGCTGGTCTCGATGTTCGGCCGGGACGCCGAGCGCTCGCCCTACGACGCTCCGCAGCGCGCCCTGGCCGTCAGCTACGTCACCGGACTCGGCCCGCGCCCCGAGCACCCGGACACCGAGGCCGTGCGCTGCAATCTGGTGCCGGGCGTCGGTGAACTCTTCGTCATGCCGTGCCTGACCACGTCGGGGCGCTGCGACATCCTCTTCTGGGAGGGCATCCCGGGCGGTCCCCTGGATGTCTTCCAGGGGATCAAGGACCCCGGCGAGCACCTGGCCAGGACCCTGGAGCTGATGGAGTCCTTCACGCCCTGGGAGTACGCGCGGGCCACGAAGGTGGAGCTGACGGACGCGGGCGGCACGCTCTCCGGGCGGTACGCGCCGACCGTCCGCAAGCCCGTCGGAAGGCTGCCCAGCGGTGGTGCGGTGCTCGGCGTCGCGGACGTCGTCGTCGCCAACGACCCCATCACCGGGCAGGGATCGAACTCGGCCTCCAAGTGCGCCGCCGCCTATCTCGCGTCCATCCTGGAGCGGGGCGAGGAGCCCTTCGACGAGGAGTGGATGCAGCAGACCTTCGACCGCTTCTGGTCCGAGGTACGGCACACCACCAAGTGGACGAACGCGATGCTCGCCCCGCCGCCCGAGCACGTCCTCAACGTGATCGGCGCGGCCGGCCAGTTCCAGCCGGTCGCCGACCGCTTCGCGAACGGGTTCAACGACCCGTCCGACTTCGAGGAGTACCTCTACGAGCCGGAGAAGGCCGAGGCGTACCTCGGCGAGGTCGCCGGAGGCTGACAGGCCGGCAGGCACGGCCGCGCACTGCCCGGACGCGTGCCCCGCCGTGTCACCCCGCCGCGGCACGCCGCCGCGTCACCCCGCCGATGAGGACGGCCGCCGCGTCCGGGCACTGCCCGGAGCGGCGGCCGTCACCTCATCCGTCCGGTCCGTGACCGGACGGGGAGCGGGCGGGGAAGGGGACCCGCCCGCGGCTGGGAAGTACCGCCCGAGAACCGCGGCGTCGCCGCGGCCGGGTCTCACAGCAGACGCTTCGGCAGCGTGTAATGGCGCAGGGCGCGCTTCCCGGCGTCCGGCCGAACGGCGCCCCGCACCTGCCGGATGGAGCGCACGGATGCCAGCTTGACCGCACTGCCGGGACGGGGCGCGTGCACGATCTTGCCGAGGCCCGCGTACAGCGCGACGTGCGAGGCGGAGCGGTAGTAGACGACGAGGTCACCGGGGCGCAGCTTGTTCATGGGGACGTGCCGCAGTTTCTTCCACTGGCCCTGGCTGGTGCGCGGAATCTTCCGGCCCGCCTTGCGCCAGGCCGTCGAGGTCAGCCCGGAGCAGTCGAAGGCGCGCGGCCCGGCCGCCCCGTACCGGTAGGGCTTGCCGAGCTGCCGCAGCGCGTACGTCACCGCCCGGGCCCCCGCGGACGACGGCAGGCGGCGCGCCTTCGATCTTCCCGGTTTGCCGGACTTGCTGCTCGCCGCCGTCAAGGTGTGCGGTGCGCCCCCCTGTTGTGCCGCTCCGATGCCGCGCATCCGCTCCAGACGCTCGCCCGAGAGCGACGCCAGGATCTTCTCCACCCCCCGGAGCCGGGTGCGTACCTCGTCCCGCTGCCGCCTCTGCTGCTCCGTCAGCTTCTGCTGTTCGGCGAGTGCCTTACGGGCGCGGCCGGCGAGCTGCCGCTGTCTGGATTCGCCGGCGACCAGCCGCCGGACGGTCAGCGCCTGCCGCCCGGCGGTCCGTTCGACCACGTGCAGTCCGTCCAGTGCGCCCTGCGGGTCACGCGTCAGCATGAGCTGTGCGAGCGGAGGGAGGCCGATGTCGCCGCGGCGGTACTGCTGACGGGCGACCCGGCCGGCCTCCCTGCGGCTCTCGGCCAGCGCGGAACGTACGGACGCCAGCGCCTCCTGTGCGTCCTGTGTGCGCTCGCGCTGCCGGGACAGCTTCTTGGCCGTCGTCCTGTACGCCTCGGAGGCGGCCTCGGTCCGGGTGTAGAGGACCTGGAGGTCGCGCAGCAGTTCGCTGACGGACCTGCCGCCGGGGTCCGCGGCCGCCGCCGGGGACTGGAAGGCGAGCGCGGCGACGGTCACCGAGGCCAGAGCCCCGGCGCCGACGGAACGCAGTGCGGGCAGGTGTGACACGGGATCGCCTCCGATCTGACTCGGTACCGCAGCGATCGTGCACGGCGGGTGCTGTTACCGGTGAGGACGGCGGGCGCGGGGTCCGTCTCCGTCACCCGAAGGGTGAGCGTGCGTCGCCCGTGCGGCGGCAGCGGGAGGCGGTCTGCGGTGGCACTCCCGCCCGGTTCCGCGGCACTTCCGGCGGCACTCCGTGCCGCTGGAAAGGGAGCCGGGAGCGGTCGCCGTCCGAAGAGGCGACGGTCACCGCCCGAAGAGGCGCCTGCCCGACAGGCCGCGGGCAGCGTGTGCCACCTGCTCCGCGTCCTTGAGGTAGGCGTCGGGAAGCCAGTGACTCGCATGCTCCTCGGCCATGCCTGCCAGGTCCAGCGCGTCGACGAGGACCTTGGGGGAGGGCCGGGCGTCCGGTGTCTTGTGCAGGCAGGCGAAAAGGGCCGGGCACAGGGCGTCCGGCACGCCCGACAGGTCCGGGTCCTCGCGCGCCATGGGCAGCATGTTCGCGGCGAAGGGCCGGTGGGCGCTGGCGGCGAGGACCAGCGCCGCGCCCACGTCGAAGACGTCGTCCGCGGCCTCGTCGGTGCCGGGTCCGCTCATACGGCCCAGGGCCAGCCCGTAGTCGACGGCGCGCGGCGAGTCCGCGGCGAGCAGCACGTTGTGCGCGCCCAGATCGCGGTGGGACATCCCCACCGAGTGCAGGGCGACCAGCGCACGTGCGAGTGCGCCTCCCAGCGCGCGCACGCCGGTCTCGGGCAGCGGCCCGTACTGCGCGACGAGGGTCTCCAGCGACGAGCCGGGCACGAAGGCGTGGGCGATCCAGGGCCGTGTGCCGTCCAGTTCGCAGCCCGCGGCCCCCGCGACGTAGGGACTGTGCACGCTGTTGGCGACGGTCTGCATCTCCTGCCGCAGCCGCGCGCGCAGCGGGCGGTCGCGGATCAGCTCCGGCCGCAGCGCCCGCACGGCGACGAGCTGCTTGCGTGCGCCGCGGTGCGGTGCCCCGCGCCCGAGGTAGACGGTGCCCATGCGGCCGTTGCCCAGCACCCCGTGCAGGCGGTACGGACCCAGCTGCTGGGGATCTGAGCTGCGGAGTCCGGCCGTCCCTTGGGTCACGCGGAGCAGAATAGGGCGCACAGGGTGCGCAAGGGGACGGCGCCAGCAGAACCGCCGCACTTCTTCGCAAACTTCACATGGGTGCCGTGAATCGTCACGGATCGCGCAGGGGCTCCGCGCGGCTCCACGGCCAGCGCGGCTTTCCGCGCGGGCGCCCTTCGGGTTCGTGTACGTAGCGCCAGCCGCGCGGCAGTCCGAGCCGCCGGGTGTGTGCCGCCGGCTCCAGCCGGTAGACGTGCACGGTGGTGTTGCCGGTCTCCGGGCAGGGCACGGGTATCTCGTACGTACGGGGCGGGCGTCCGTTCATCCCCACGGCCACCGGAAGGACGCGGCCGTCCATGGGGCCGCCGAGGAAGACCGTCTCCTCGCTGCGCATTCAGCTCTCCTCCCCGCACCCGGTCTGCTCGCAGCCGGCCAACGAGCGCGGGCCGGGGCCCTGTTCGCCGAGTGTGTCGCAGGGGTTGGCCAGTGCGCAGTGGTCCAGGGAGAGGCAGCCGCAGCCGATGCACTCGGTGAGGTGGTCGCGAAGCTGCGTCATGAGCTTGATGCGCTGATTGAGGTCGGCACGCCAGCCCTCCGAGACCCGGGCCCAGTCCTCCCGGGTGGGGGTGCGGTTGTCGGGCAGCAGGGCGAGCGCCTCGCGGATGGCGGCGAGGGGTATGCCCAGGCGCTGCGATGCGCGGATGAAGGCGACGCGGCGGAGGGTGTCGCGGCTGTAGCGGCGCTGGTTGCCCGAGGTGCGACGGCTGTGGATGAGGCCCTCGCGCTCGTAGAAACGCAGCGCCGAGGTGGCGACCCCGGCGCGCTCGGCGAGTTCGCCGACGGTCGCTTCCTTCGCCTGCCAGGACAGTTGTGTGGGCATGGAGTCATGCTACGTGAGCTTCAAGCGCTCTTTAAGTTCAACTCCGCGGGGCGGGTCCGTGGAGCGGGAACAGCGCGCTCGTGCGGGACCTCACAGCAGATGCGCCTTGTCCGAGACCAGCGGCAGCATGCGCCGGGCCAGCTCGCCGGCCGGACCGTCCCGCTCCTCGGTGTCCAGCGCACGCCGCACGATGCCGGCCGTCTCCGCGTCGCGTGTGGCCGTGACCGTCAGCAGCGCGACGAAGTGGTCGAGGAGCCAGTCGCGCAGTTCCGCGACGGGCGGCTGCTTGTCCTCGTCCAGCCAGATCAGCGAGGCCGCCTCGACCGCGGTGATCCACGTGCTGACCGTCATGCGCAGTCGCGCGCCCGCCTGCCGGCCCTCGGGGCGGAAGCCGAGATGGAAGAGGACCTGGTCGGCGGCGGCGCGCCGTACCTCGTCCACGATCGCGTGCGTACGGGAGGTCTGCACCACGCTGCCGCCCTGGAGGAGGGCCATGAAACCCGCGTCGTGCCCGTCGACGAAGGCGAGGTAACGGTCGAGGGCGCGGGAGAGCCGCCTGGTGAGCGGCCCGGTCTGCTCCTCCGCGAAGCACAGCTCCAACTCGTCCGCGGCACTGCGCAGCGCCGCCTCGTAGAGCTGCTGCTTGCCGCCGGGGAAGTACCGGTAGACCAGCGGACGTGACACTCCGGCGGCGGCCGCGACGTCGTCGGGGGAGACGTCCTCGGGCGGACGGTGCGCGAAGAGGCCGAGAGCCGCTGTGATCAGCTGCGTCCGCCGCTGGTCCACGGTGAGTCTCCGATAGGCCGGGGCGGCGCCGCTGCTGCTCATCCTCCGAGCGTAACCGCCGCACCGCGCCCGCACGGCGGGCACCGGGGCCCACCGGATCACCGCCTCACCGGGCGAGGAGTCCGGAGGAGACCCACATTTTCCGGCCGACGCCCCGCAGGACGCCGATCTCGTCCAGGAAGTCGGTCAGCCTGCGGGCGCCGGTCTGCATCACCTCGCGCCGGTGGCCGCTGGCCCTGACCTGAGCCACGGCCTCCCGCTTGTCGAGGCCGACGTTCGTGTAGACCTCCGGGTTGACGAAGGAGACGGAGAAGACGCGGGCCGCCTCGCCGGAGCTGACGCGGGTGAGCCCGGCCTCCCAGCGCGGGCAGCTGACCATCTGACGCCGCAGCTCCTCACGCGCGTACCGCACGTGCCGGGCCTCCTCGACGACATGGATGCGCGTGACGCCGCGTACCAGTGGCTGGATGCGCTCGTCCGGGAAGGTCAGCCGCTGCATCCAGTCGAGGATCTCCTCGCCGAGGAGGGTCGCGGTGAACGAACCGGGGGTGGTGGAGACGGTCTTGAGCAGCCGGGCGAGGTTGTGGTGCAGCCGGGAGACCGGGTACGCGGGGGCGCCGCCCTTTGTGATCAGGCGGGCGAACATCTTGGAGTGCCGGCACTCGTCCTCGATCTCCGTCAGCGCGTACCTCACATGGCTGCTGGTGAGCGGCTTGTCGTAGATGTGCCGCACCAGGAGCTGCATGAGGATCACCTCGAACCAGATGCCCAGCGACGCCAGCGAGGCGGCCTCGTGGCGGGCCAGGTCCAGGCGCTGCTCCTGTGACATCCGCTTCCACAGAGGGGTGTCGTAGAGCGAGACGAGCTCCGGCGGCCAGAACCACTTGCCGTCCTCGAAGGGGGCGTCCCAGTCCAGTTCGGTGTCCGGGTCGAACGAGTGCTTCTTGGAGGACTCCAGCAGGCGTTCGGCGACCTGCTCCCTGTCCTTGAGCCGGCCGAGGGCGTCCCGGAGCATCTCGTCCCCCGGTTTCCCGCCGGGGGAGTTGTCGGTGGTGGTCGTCATGCTGGGGCACCTCTCCACACGGTTACCGATGGTACGTACGGCCTTCCCGTTTATGAGACTGCTTGTCAGCAAGGACGTCAATCCCCTGCGCGCACTTCGCGTGGCCCATGTTGACCCGGCGGTAACCGGCGTGTGAGCCTGCCGACTACCGGCACCCGGCCCGGAGTCAGGAGGCGTCCATGTCCACGCACGACCTCTACGCCCACGATCCAGGAGCCGGGCAGTGGCAGGTCCCGGCCTCGGGCGCGGCCCGTTTCAGCTGGGAGTACGACGACGGACGCGACCGTCTGCTCGCCCTCTACCAGAAGGGCAAGGACAAGCAGTGGGACGGTCAGCGGCGCATCGACTGGGACCTCGAGGTCGATCCGATGGACCCGCTGGGCACCCCGGACGAGGCCATGTCCCTCCACGGCACGTCCTACTGGGACAAGATGGGCGCCGCCGAACGCGCCGAGCTGCGGCAGCACTACGCGTCCTGGCAGTTCAGCCAGTTCCTGCACGGCGAGCAGGGCGCCATGGTCTGCGCCGCGAGGATCGTGGAGTCCGTCCCGGACCTGGACGCGAAGTTCTACTCCGCGACCCAGACCATGGACGAGGCCCGGCACGCCGAGATCTACGGCCGCTTCCTGCACGAGAAGATCGGGATGGTCTACCCGATCAACGACAACCTGCAGTCCCTGCTGGGCGACACCCTCCGCGACTCCCGCTGGGACATGCCCTACCTCGGGATGCAGGTGCTGATCGAGGGGCTGGCCCTCGCCGCCTTCGGGATGATCCGCGACACCACGAACAAGCCGCTGCCCAAGCAGATCCTCGCCTATGTCATGCAGGACGAGGCGCGGCACGTCGCCTTCGGCCGCATGGCGCTGCGGGACTACTACAAGCAGCTGACCGAGGCGGAGCTGCGCGAGCGCGAGGATTTCGTCATCGAGGGCTGCTACCTCATGCGGGACCGCCTCAAGGGCGTCGAGGTGCTGGAGAACTTCGGAGTCCCGCGCGCCGAGGCCGAGACCTTCAGTGAGCAGTCGGAGTTCCTGCAGCTCTTCCGGAAGCTCCTCTTCAGCCGCATCGTGCCCTGCGTCCGTGACATCGGGCTGTGGGGCGAGCGGCTGCAGCGGGCGTACGTGGACATGGGCGTGTTCGAGATGGGCGACCAGAACCTCGATCTGCTGATGGCGCAGGACGAGGAGATCGCCGAGAAGCTCGACGCGGAACGCTTCGCCGCCGAGGAGGCCGAGCGCACCGCCGAGGTGGAGGAGGCCATCGCTCAGGGAGAGCGGGAGGAAACGCAGAGCTGACTCCCGGGGGCCGTACGTCCCGGCCCCGCCACCCCGGCCGGCCCTCTGCGGTGAGCGGCCGGACAGCCGGTCGGGCAGGTCTCTTCCCCTTCCGGCCCGAAGCCCCGGCACGCAGTGGCGTGCCGGGGCTTCCACGTGTGGCACGAGACCCGTCCGCGACGTAGTTTGAAGGTGATTGGGGGTAACGAACGGTGTCGTTACCCTTTGGGTGTTTTTGAGCACCTTGTGCTTCGGCCAGCAGGCACAGCTGCGGGAGGGCGGTCGGCGCTGCCGCGCCTGATCGCCGTGTCCATTTCCCGTGGTGATGCGCTACCCGTAGATCACCGTGCACCGGGAGGCAGCAGGTCATGTCAGCCGTTCGTTTCCGTGCGAAGCACGCACGCCATCCGCATGACGATGCACCCGAGACCGCGGCCCACTTCGAGCGCATCACCTCCCTTCCCGACGGGCCGGAGAAGGAGGAGCTGCGGCAGGAGGTGGTCCGCGCCTGGATGCCGATGGCCGACCGTCTCGCCCAGCGCTTCCGCAACCGCGGCGAGAATCTCGAGGACCTCCAGCAGGTCGCGGCGCTCGGCCTGGTCAAGGCCGTCGCCCGTTACGACCCCGCGCGGGGCTGCGCCTTCGAGAGTTTCGCCGTGCCCACGATCGTGGGCGAGATCAAGCGGCACTTCCGCGACTACATGTGGGACCTGCACGTGCCCCGCCGGGTGCAGGAGCTGCGCAACCGGGTACGGGCCAGCAGCCGTGAACTCGGCGTCACTCTCGACGACCGCTCGCCGACGGTGGCCCAGATCGCCGAGCACAGCGGACTGAGCCAGGAGGACGTCGTCGTCGGCATGGAGGCGCTGGAGAGCTACAGCGCCCTCTCGCTGGATGCCGAACTGTCCAAGAACGAGGAGGGCTACTCCCTCCTGGACACCCTCGGAGCCACCGAGCCAGGCTTCGACCGCGTAACCTACCGCGAGGCCGTCAAGCCGCAGTTGCGCAACCTTCCCGAGCGTGAGCGCTACATCCTCTACCTGCGGTTCTTCTGCGACATGACGCAGAGCAGCATCGCCGAGCAGCTCGGCATCTCCCAGATGCACGTCTCCCGGCTCATCAGCCGCACCTGCGAGCGTCTGCACCGCGAGGTCGAGGCAGAGGTCGCACGCGCCCACGACTCCTCCGCGCGGGCGCCGATCACGGTCTAGTACCCACACCGCCCGGCGCCGCTCACCGGGTCTCTCCCTCCCTCCTCGCGCGTCCCGTCACCGGGGCGCGCGAGGGGTGCGTCGCCGGGCTCCCGCCTTCACCCCTGCCACGGCGGGACGCAGAACACGGCACAGGCACGGGACGCAGAACACGGCACGGGGCGCGCGGACCATGTCTGCCGCCACCATGGGCGGCCCCGCGATGGTGTCGGACGGGGACGTGTGGCCGGCGCACGGGGCGCTCGTAATCTGCGGGGGCTCCGGCACGCACCGACGACGCACCCGCACCGAGCGCGGTCGTGCGCCTGTCCGCACATCCCGCACGACCCCGCACGCCCGCGTTGCCGGGCACGCACCGACGCCACCCCTCATCACGCCCATGGAGGCTCCCTGATGACACGGGCCAGCAGTGCCGCCGCCCACCGCCCGTACCGCCTTCTCACACTCGCCGCCCTCACCGTGGCGCTGCTGGCCGTCCCCGCGCCCGGCGGGGCGGCGGCCCAGCAGCCGGCGGAGCCGGGGTGCGCCCGCACCGGCCTCCCGCGCGTACCCGGGGCGGAACACCAACAGGCCGCCTGCCTGCGAGAGTTGACCACCGCGGGCACCGTGGCGAGCGGGCACACCGATCCCGCCGACTGGGCGGGGCTGACACCGGAGAAGCTGCCGACTCCGCGCGGAGTGCCGGGCGTTCAGATCGACGGGTACTTCCCCGACACCTCCGCCACCAACACCAACCACGGCTGGAAGCACGACTCCCAGTTCGTCATGCGGCTGCCCGCCCGCTGGAACGGCGGCCTGGTCGTGGCCGGTTCGCCGGGCAACCGCGAGCAGTACGCCAACGACCGCGCCATCGGCGACTGGGCGGTCGCACGGGGTTACGCGTTCGCCTCCACCGACAAGGGCAACACGGGCGCGGCGTTCCACCGCGACGGCGACGAACCCGTCGACGCCGTCGCAGAGTGGAACGAGCGGGTCACCCAGCTCACGCGCGCCGCCCGCCAGACCGTCGAACGCCACTACCGGCGCCCGCTCACCCGCACCCTGGCCACAGGGATGTCCAACGGCGGCTATCTCGTGCGCTGGCAGCTGGAGAACCACCCGGAGCTGTACGACGGCGGTGTGGACTGGGAGGGCACGCTGTGGCGGGAAGGGGGCGAGGGGCCCAACCTGCTGACGTTCCTGCCGCGCGCCCTGCGCCACTATCCCGCCTACGCCGAGGGCGGGCCGGGCGCCGGGAAGGCGCGGGCGGCGATGCACGCCGCCGGGTTCCCGCGCGGCACCGAGTTCCTCTGGCCGTACTTCTACGAGAACTACTGGGACCTCACCCAGCGGATCTACCGCGAGGAGAGCGACCCGTCCTTCGACGGCGCCACCGAGGCGGGCACGCCGTTCTGCGCGCCGGGCACACCGGGCGGCCCGCCCTGCGACGCCGACTACGACTACGCCTCCCGTCCCGCCGGGGTGCACCGCGCCGTGGCGAGGATCGGCCTGACCGGCAGGATCGGCAAGCCGCTGATCACCCTGCACGGCACCCGCGACACCCTGCTGCCCGTCAGCGAGGTCTCCGACGTCTACGCCCGTATGGTGCGCGGGGCCTCCCGCGGCGGGCTCTTCCGCTACTACCGCATCGAGGACGGCAACCACGTCGACTCGCTCGCCGACGTCTACCCGGACCGTCTCCGGCCGTTGACCCCCTGTCACCGCGCGGCCTTCACCGCTCTGGAGGACTGGCTGGACCACGGCCTCAGGCCCCCGCCCAGCCGTACGGTGCCCAGGCCCCAAGACGCCTCCTCCGCCGAGCTGTTGACGAGTTGTCCGCTGCGGAGGTGAGGCCCTGCCCGGGAGTCGGGGACGGCCGCCGGCGACGTTTTCGGCAGGGGGCGAGGGGTACCCGGGCCGCGCACAGGAATCAAGATCGTGGAGAGGCTTGTCGTGAGTGCTGAGAAGAAGAACGAAGCCAAGGGCGATCAGGTCAGGGGGAAGGTCAAGGAGACCGCCGGACGGGCGCTCGGCGACGAGGAGCTCGAGGCGGAGGGCCGCGCCGAGCAGTCGAAGGGCGACGCGAAGCAGGCCAAGGAGAAGGCCAAGGACGCCTTCAAGCGCTGAGCCGCCCCCGGCGGAGAAGCGGACGCGGGCCCCGTGACATCACGATGTCACGGGGCCCGCGTCCGCGGTGTTCCACCCGGGGCAGGGGGCGGCCGTGCTAGCCGGCGGCGAGCATCCCGGCGCGCAGCCCGGCGAGGCTGCGGCTGAGCAGCCGCGAGACGTGCATCTGGGAGAGCCCGAGGTGCTCACCGATCTGCGCCTGCGTCATCTCGTCGCCGAAGCGCATCTCGATGATCTTGCGGTCCCGCTCGGAGAGCTGAGCCAGCAGGGGCTTGAGCGCGTGGAAGTCCTCGACCAGATCCATCGCCTCGTCGCACTGGCCCAGCACGTCCGCCAGGGACGCCTCGCCCTCCTCGTCGTTGACGGTGGCGTCGAGCGAGGAGGAGTTGTAACCGTTGGCCGCGACCTGTCCCTCGACGATCTCCTCCTCGCTCACCCCGAGGTGTTCGGCAAGTTCGCTGACGCGGGGGGAGCGGCCCAGGCGTGAGGTGAGTTTGTCGTTCGCCCGCGCCAGGTCCATGCGCATTTCCTGGAGGCGGCGCGGAACGCGGACGTCCCAAGTGGTGTCACGGAAGAAACGCTTGATCTCACCGACGACATAGGGAATGGCGAAGGTGGTGAATTCCACCTCGCGCGAGAGGTCGAAACGGTCGATCGCCTTGATGAGACCGATCGTGCCGACCTGCACGATGTCTTCCATGTCGTCCCCGCGGGAACGGAAGCGGCGCGCCGCATACCGTACGAGCGTGAGGTTGATCTCGATGAGCGTATTACGCACGTACTGGTATTCGTGCGTGCCTTCCTCCAGGACCGCGAGCCGGTCGAAGAGAGACTTCGAAAGCTGCCGCGCGTCCTCGGGAGCGACCTTCTCCGGCGCCTCGACGGGCGGCAGCCCCTCCGGTGCCCCCTCGGCTGTCCGTCCCCCGGGGACGGAAGGAGCGGCGCTTCCGGCACTCTCCACTGTCTCGACGGACGGCGTGGCGGCTGTCATCGCTTGGACCTGCCCTTCTCCTCAGTCGAACACGTCGAGTCCATCGTGTACCCCGCATCCCGCCGAACACGCCCCCGCGTTCAGCACGTTGACCGTTTCGTGTCCGTATCGGGCGTAATGCGCATCCTCTCGGCGGCAGTTCCGCATGCCGTGGGCGTGGCCGGGCAGGCGGACGGGGAACCGCGTCCTGGACGCATTCGAGACCGAGGAGAAGCAATGGTGTTGATGGCGCACCCGGCAGCGCCACAGGCGCTGCTGACCGAGGGGGAGCACGGGATCCGAGGGCGGCTCGTCGACACGACGGTCTGCTGAGCCGGCAACTGGAGGTGATGCCTGTGCCTACGGCGCGAAGCGGTACGGCGACAGGCGACGGGGAGCAGCAAGTGCTCCGAGTGGACTCGCGGTGCTCCGACATCGGGCAGGTGAGAAGGGCGGTCGAGGAGCACTTGGTGCGCAGGTCCTCATGGGTGGATCTGGCCGGAGTGCTGCTGGTGGTCTCCGAACTGGTGACCAACGCGCAGCGCCACGCCCGCGGAAGGTGGCGCCTGCGCGTCGCGGTCGAGGAGCACCGCGTTCAGCTGGAGGTCACCGACACCGACCCCCTTCCGCCCCGTTGGCGCCCCGGAGGGCTCGACGGCAGCGGCGGCTGGGGTCTGCGGATCGCGGAGGAGTGCGCCGATTCGCTCGAAGTGCTGACCACGGCGAGCGGCAAGACCATGCGGGCACGGTGGATGCATCCCGAGCACGCGGGCGCGCCTGTCGCGTGAGCTCGGTGGGCTCTGCCGTGTGACAGGGTATGAAGCTGTGACGACCGGTGACGATGCCGCGGGTGAGCCCGCGCCGAGGCGGACCGAGCAGCAGGCGGACGGTCCCGCACCCGCTGTCGGGAGGCGGCGTCAGGACGGCGTGGAGGTGCTGACGCTCTCCGGCGAACTGGATCTGAGCAAGGTCCAGGAGATCGTGCCGGTGCGGGACGCCGCCCTGGCGCAGAATCCGGGTGCGCTGGTCGTCGACCTCTCCGGGGTGACGTTCGCCGATTCCTCGGTGCTCAATCTGCTGCTGCGCACCCACACCCGTACGTCGATGCAGTTGGCGGGGCCGCTGCATCCGGTGGTCGAGCGGCTGTTCGCGGTCACGGGCATCTCGGGCGTCCTCAATCTGCACGCCACGTGTGACGAGGCGGTCGCGGCGGCGCGGGCGCGCCGGTGAGCGGACCCCCTCACCGGCGCCGGTGAGGGCTCGCCCTGCCGTCCGGGCGGCTTCCGTGCCGGGCGTCATCTGAGTACACGTACTCATGCCGCCCCCCGTGCCCGGGAGGAGGATCGGCCGGACACGCATGGCCTACGGCCCCCCACAACATCCGGAAGTGACATGCGAGATCACAGTGGTAAGCGAATCCTCTCGGCCGCCACGGACAACTGGCCCTCCCGCTGCTACCTGGCGGTGTGCGCGGGCCTGCTGATCTGGACGGCGCTGGAGACAACGGTCGCCGGCGGCGCGGACGCGTCGTTCGCCGGTGTGTGGCCCCTGGCTGCCACCCTGCCCACGAGCCTCGCGGTGCTGCCGCTGCTGTCGGCGGGGCTGGACTCGCTCGGATCGGCCCAGCTCGGTGCCCTGCTGTTCCTCCTTGCGGTCGCCGTCGCCGCGCTCGTGAACGCCACCCTCCTGGGGCTGGTGGTCCGGGCGCTGCGCCGTCGCACGACTCCCCGCACCTGAGGGCGGCGGGGCCCGGCGCGATTCCGGTTTCCGGGACGCGGCGGAGGCTTCGGTGTGAATTCGCGTCCGGCATCCGTCATCGGTGACACCGGTGACGCGGGGATTCCACTCCGGCATGTCTTGACGTGTTCACATCAAAGGCTCTAGCGTTCCCGGCCGTTGGGCGACGCGGGAAAAGAGAAACACCCGCACGGTCCGTACGTGCCCCTGGGAACGGCCCGGCGGACGGCTCGACTGTCAGCCCGAAAGGGAAAATTCCACAATTCACGGGGAACACATGAAGCGAATGACGCGCACGATTCTGCCGATAGCCGCGGGCGTGGCGGTGCTGGCCCCGCTGGCACCCTCCGCGATGGCGGGCGGAACGGCGGAGGAGACGAAGGCCAAGAAGTCCGTCAGCCGTGACGTGGACGCACAGGCCATCAGCCGTGACACGGTCATCAACCGTGCCAAGACCTGGCTGACGGCCGTGGACGGACACCAGGTGCCCTACAGCCAGAGCAAGACCTTCGGCGGATACCGCACCGACTGCTCCGGCTACGTCGCCATGGCGCTCAAGCTGAGCAAGCCGGGCACGAACACCGTGGGCCTGGCCTCCTCCACGTACTCGAAGAAGATCAAGATGGCGTCGCTGAAGAAGGGCGACCTGATCATCGACCCGAACGGGAGCAACACCACCCGTCACGTGGTGATCTTCCAGAAGTGGACCAGCTCCGCGAAGAATTCGTACTGGGCCTACGAGCAGCGCGGCGGACACGGCACCGACCACCGCAAGCTCAGCTACGGCGTGGGCAGCGACGAGTACGACGCCTACCGGCCGAAGAAGTACTGAACCGGCCGGACAGCGGCGGTGCCCTCGTCCCCTTCCGGGGGCGAGGGCACCGTGCTCTCGTGCGAAGTGTCCGCGTAACGGCCGCGGGGCCCGTCTACTTGTAGATCTCGCCGACCCATTCGGGGTGGTCGATGAACGGGTTCCGGTTCTTCTGGACGTTGTCGAAGATGACCTGGTTGCGGTTCTTCTCGAAGTCGTCCGGCGGGTCCTCCTCGTTCCACTGCTTGAGGACCGACAGCCGTCCGTGGTTGGGCGCGGAGCCGTTGTCGACCTCGTCGTTGGCTTCCAGGTCGGGGAAGTCGTCGTTGCCCTCGTACCGGACGTCCATGTAGAGGATCATGCGGGCGACGTCGCCCTTGACCTCGTCACGCGGCTCCCAGGAGTCGTCGTCGGTGAAGTTGCCCGGCGCGCCCTCGACCTCCTCGCCGCCCGCGTCGAAGTCCTTGTTGCCCCGGCTGCTGTTGACCTGCACGTTGGTCGGGCGCAGATGGTGGACGTCGGTGCCGGGGCCGTTGGAGGTGCCGAAGTCGCCGTGCGACTTGGCCCATACGTGCTCGCGGTTCCAGTTGCCCGTGTCCCCGCCGTTGTTGTCCGCGGAGTCGGACTCGCCCGAGTAGAGCAGGATGACGTTGCCGGCGTTCGCCGGGTCCTGGTCGGTCTCCTTCAGCGCGTCCCAGACCTCGTCGTAGGAGAGCGTGGTGACGCCGGTGCTGATGATGGTGTTCAGGGCGGTCTTGAGTTCCTCGCCGGTCTTGCCTTCGGCGTCCTTGTAGTACTCCTCGTCGGCGGCCTCGCTGAAACCGGCGTTCGCGGCGGCCGAGCCGGCCGCGCGGGGGGTCTCCTGGCCTGTGGGCGTGCCGGCGGACGCGGGTATCTGCACACCGACGGCTATCACTGCGGTGCCGGCCAGCGCCGCGAGAGTTCTGCGGCGGGCGGCGGTACGGGTGATCTCCACGTTGACGTCCTCTCCCCGAGGATTCGGCGCCGCGTGCGCAATGTGGGGGTCGCAGCACGGCACCGGCCGAAGGGTGATCGGCCGGTGCGAAGCCTTCCATCTGCTCGAACACCAATGCGTGCCGGATCGGAAATGGTCTCGTGAAGAAGGAGTGAAGGCAGCGTTTCGGTCACGCAGGGCGACTTGCGCTTCACCCGGTCAACCAGGCCCCGTTCCGGGCCCGTTGCGCGCCCGGCCAGGCCGCGGGAACGGACGCGTCACCGTGCCCGCGGAAGGGGGATACTGGGCGCGCCCGAACCGATGTACAGGGAACTGGAGTTGTCGTGCACCCTGCCGAACCCGCCGACGACAGCACCACGGCGGCCGAGCGGCAGGAACCCCCGAAGGCGCCGCGGGCGCCGGCCGGCTGGCGCCGGATACTCATGGACACCCGGCCGCTGCGCCGCCCCGCCTTCCGCCGTCTCTGGGCCTCCACCACGGTCACCGCCGTCGGATCCCAACTCACCGCGGTGGCCGTGCCGATGCAGGTCTACGACATCACCGGCTCCTCGGCGTGGGTCGGTTACGCCAGCTTCGCCGGCCTGGTCCCGCTCGTGTTCTTCGCCCTGTGGGGCGGCGCGATCGCCGACAGCATGGACAGGCGCACGCTGTTGCTGATCACCAACGCGGGCATCGCGGTCACGTCGCTGCTGTTCTGGGTGCAGGCGGCGACAGGCACCGGCTCCGTCGCCGTGCTCATGGCGCTGCTCGCGGCCCAGCAGGCGTTCTTCGGCGTCAACTCACCGACGCGCAGCGCCTCCATCGCCCGGCTCGTCCCCGCCACGGAGCTTCCGGCAGCCAACGCGCTCGGTACGACGGTCTCCGCGACCGGAATGGTGCTCGGTCCCCTGATGGCGGGCGCCCTCATCCCGGTCATCGGGCTGGAGGAGCTGTATCTGATCGACGCGCTCGCTCTGTGCGCGGCACTGTGGGCGGTCTGGCGGCTGCCTGCCATGCCGCCGCTGGCAGGCGGGGCCGGGAGCGGGACGCCCTCCGCCGGTTCGTCCGGCACCGGTTCGTCCGGCACCGGTTCATCCGGGGCGGCACGTACGGGCACGGCACGTACCGGTGCGCGGCCGCGCGCGGGGAGGGCGGGCCCGCGCGAAGTGGCCGCGGGCTTCCGCTACATCGCCGCCCGCCAGGTGCTGCTGCTCTCCTTCGTCGCCGACGTCGTGGCGATGGTCTTCGGTATGCCGAGGGCCCTCTTCCCCCAACTCGCCTCCACCACCTACGCGTCCTGGGGTGAGGGGTTCGCCCTCGGGCTCCTCTTCGCCGCGATCCCGGTCGGAGCGGTGGCCGGCGGGCTGCTCTCGGGGACCTTCTCGCGCGTACGCCGCCACGGGCTGATGGTCATCCTGTCCGTTCTCGTCTGGGGAGCGGCGGTCGTCGGCTGCGGCCTGAGTCCCGGCCTGTGGTGGGCGGCGGGCTTCCTGGCGGTCGGCGGGGTGGCCGACATGGTCTCCATGGTCTTCCGCGGTGCCATCCTCCAGTCGGTCGCCACGGACGAGATGCGCGGCCGTATGCAGGGCGTGTTCACCGTCGTGGTGGCGGGCGGACCCCGGGTGGCCGACCTCCTGCACGGTACGGCGGGCTCACTCGTCGGCCCGCGTACGGCCGTCACGGCGGGCGGGCTGCTCGTGATCGTCGCGATGGCGGCTCTCGCGCTGACCATGCCGGCGCTGCGGAGGTACCGGATCTGACGGTGCCGGAGCGGCCGGGGCCGGACGCTGTGGCACCGCGGCCGGGTGCTGCCCGGATTCCTCGGCCGGCCTCTGGCCAACGCGCGTAGAGCGGGCCATAGTTGGGTTGCTCCGTCAGTACGGCCACCACCATCTGCCTCATGAGTCCTCACCCTCACGCGTGCAAAGGGGGCTCACTTCGGCAGCGTGCATGTCATGTCCTTGACAAACCGTCCTTGACGACCTCACAGAGAGGGACAGCACCATGGCTTGCGGATCGACCAGCCTCTGGGCCGGGGAAACAAGTTGGTTCTGCTGCGGAAACGCCTGGGGCCCCTGCGGCGGCGCCGGCGGCGGCGCCTGCGGCAACTGCCAGTCCAGCGCCAATCACGGCGCCTGGCCGAACGCCTCACAGGCGTGCTGGGACATCACCCGGCCCGACCTGTGCGGCGAGAACATCCCCAGACGCGGCTGCGGCTCCGTCATGAACATCAAGCACCAGTGCTCGGGCGCGACCGTCTGCATCACCATCACCGACTGCGGCCCGCGCACGAAGGAATGGTGCGGCGAGACCGCCTGCTGCAACGGCACCTGCCGCGTCAACCGCGTCCTGGACCTCACGCCCGCGGCGTACTCCGTGCTCGGCGACCTGAGCACCGGCAAGCTGCCGGTCTACATCTACGAGTGAGGAGGGGACACGCCATGACCGCACAAGACGACAGCACAGTCGGACCGGGCGGAACCGGTGGGATCGACCGCCGCCGCCTCCTCACACGCGCCGCGCTCGGCGGTGCCACCATCGTCGGCGCGAGCGCGCTCGGCGGCCTCGACGCCGACGCCGCCTTCGCCGCGCCGCAGCCCTCGCTCGATCCCGCGATCAGCAAGTCCTCCTTCGTGGAAGGCAGGATCACGGGCATCACCGGCAGCGTCCTGGAGGTCGCCGGCTCCTACGGGGACCGCAGCCGCGTCCGGATGACCAACGTGACCAGCGTGTGGAAGGTGCGCGCCACCACCGCCGAGGTCATCGAGGTCGGCGACGGCCTGTACGCCCGGGGTGTCGGGATGCCCGACGGCACCGTCGCCGCCGACGCCGTGTGGGTGAACATCGTGAACCTGCACACCACCATCCGCGGCATCGAGAAGCAGCGCCTCCATCTCTCCCACGGACGGCACGAGTTGGTCGGCAACGTCGTCCCGGACACCACCAACGCCTCGTACGCGGGGCGCGCCCCCACAGCGGACCTCTCCCGGCTGCGCATCGGGCAGAGTGCCCAAGTGCTCGGCGCGTGGCGGCCCTCGGACGACTCCGTCGACATCGTCCGCGTCTCGGTCGGACACTGAGGAGAGGGGAAGGAGATGCTCTCCACGACATCCGGCATCGCCCCCGTACTGCTCGCCGCCCTTCTCGGCTGGACGGGCGCGGTCAAGCTCTTCGGCGCCCGTACGGCTGCGCAGGCGCCCAGGACCGCGCTGGCCCGCATGCTGCGCAGCAGCGAACGTGCCGTGCTCGTGCTGCGCGGCACCGGGCTGGCCGAACTCCTCGTCGCGGCCGGGCTGCTGACCCTCCCGGCCGGTCCCCTGCCGGGAGCCGCTGCCGCGCTGCTGGGCGTGGGCTTCCTGCTCTACCTCGCCCGTGCACGGGCGGTCGCGCCGGAGTCGCCCTGCGGCTGCACGGCGGACGAGTCGACGCCGGTCACCTGGCGGGCCTTCGCGCGTGCCGGGGTGGTGGCGGCGGGCGGCGCGGCCGCGGCCTCGGCGGGTACGGCCTGGTGGGTGACGGCGGGGGAGCGGCCGGCGGCGTCGCTGGCCGTGCTGGTCGCCGGCGCCGCTCTGCTGGCGGGGCTCTCCGTGGACCTCGACCGCTGGTGGCTGCTGCCCCTGCGCCGGACGCGGCTGCGTCTCCTCGGACATCCCCTGAACGGGACGTCGGCCGGCGCCCCGGGCGGAACGGGACGGGTGCCGGTCGCCGCGAGCGTCGAGCTGCTGCACAACTCGCTGGCCTGGCAGGCGGTTTCACCCGTCGTCCGGTCCGGGCTGCTGGACCACTGGGAGGAGGAGGGCTGGCGCGTCCTGCTGTACTCCGGGGTCCACGAGGACGGCGGGGGCCCGGCGCGTCCGGTCTCCGTCGTCTTCGCCCTGGACGCCGCGGCCAGCCGTGACACGGCCGGGGAGCCCGCGGTGCGGGTCAGCGTCGTCGACGCGGACACCGGGCGGGAGGTGGCCGTGGGTCTCGCGGACGTGCGGCCCCGTACGGTCCTTCCCGTCGCGGGCTGAAAAGGGGCGGGCTGAAAGGGGCGGGGCGAAGCGGGCGGCACGGGAGCGGAGCCGGGTGAAGGTCCGGCCGCTTTCGCGCCGCCCGTACGCCCGCCCGCCGCGTCGGCTCTCGCCCCACCGCCCAACGCCTCCTTGCCGGCGAAGGCCGGCGCGCGCAGCCGCGCGGGGTAGCCCTGCGCCGGATTCCACGGCGGTCGCCCGCCACTGCTGCAAAACCTTCCAGCATCTTGCGAAGGATCTTTACACAGGGCTGCCGGGCCGCTACGTTCCCCTCAAGTTCCCAGCAGGACAAGGGAATCGAAGTGCGGCTGCCGGCGCGTGCGGCCCTCCTTTCTGAGCACCGTGAAGGAGCCGTCGTGCCCGCGCACAGCCCCGCCCGGGGTCCGGGAGCCCGCCCGCCGGAGCCCAGCGGCCCAGCCCTCGAGCGCCATGCCCTCGGTAGGCAGCGGCGGCCTGCACCGCCCCGCCCGCCCCCGTCCGCCGCCGTGGCGGTCACCGGTCGCGCCGCCGCATACGCCTTCCCCCTGCGCGGGTTCGGCCGGGCATGCCCCGGCAGCGGTGCCTCTCCCGCACCCGCGTACACAGCCCCCCACCGCGAGGAGTGAGTCCCGTGTCACCTCTGCGCAGCCTCCGCTGGACGGCGGTCGCCGTCCTGCTGTCGGCGCTCGCCTGCTTCACCCCGGCCGACAGACCCGCGCGCGCCGCCGCCGAGAAGCCTGCTCTGGGCGCCCACTACGACAGCACCGGCTCCGGCGTCACCTTCCGGGTCCACTCCTCCGCTGCGACGAGGATGACCGTCGAGCTCTACGACACCCCGGCCGGTGCCGAGGAGAAGGGCTCCCTGCCGCTGGAGAAGGAGGCGGGCTCGGACAACTGGGCCGCCACCGTGAGCGCCGGCGATCTGCGCACCGAGTACGGAATCGAGGGCACCCTCTACTACGGCTACCGCGCCTGGGGCCCCAACTGGCCCTGGGACCCGGCCTGGGAGAAGGGCTCCGGGCACGGGTTCGTCTCGGACGTGGACTCCCGGGGCAACCGGTTCAATCCCAACAAGCTGCTCCTGGACCCCTATGCCCGCGAGGTCAGCCACGACCCGCTGCGGCCGGGGATGACCGACAAGGGCGTCTACGGTTCGGGCCCCGCCCACCGCAACGAGGACAGCGGACCACAGGCACCCAAGGGCATCGTCCTCCCCGGAACCCCTCCCAGTGACGGCGGCACAGGGAAGAAGCCGGAACGCCCGCTCAAGGACGACATCGTCTACGAGGTGCACCTGCGGGGCCTGACGAAGAACGACAGCAGCATCCCCGCCGACCAGCGGGGTACGTACAGGGGCGCCGCGGCCAAGGCCGAGGACCTGGCCGGACTGGGCGTGACAGCAGTGGAGTTCCTGCCGATGCAGGAGTCGCAGAACGACGCCAACGACGCCGACCCGGAAAGCACCGCGGACGACAACTACTGGGGCTACGTCACGGACAACTTCTTCGCCCCCGACCGCCGTTACGCCTCGGACGACTCACCCGGAGGCCCCACCCGCGAGTTCCGCGCCATGGTCAAGGCGTACCACGACGCCGGTATCAAGGTCTTCGCGGACGTGGTCTACAACCACACGGGCGAGGGCGGCCCGTGGGAGGAGTCGGACAAGAATACCTACAGCATCCACTCCTACCGCGGCCTGGACAATCCGACGTACTACTCGCTGACCGACGACCGCCAGGAGCCCTGGGACAACACCGGAGTCGGCGGCAACTTCAACACCTACAACCCCGTCGCCCAGAACCTCATCGTCGACTCCCTGGCCTACTGGAAGGACACCCTCGGCATCGACGGCTTCCGGCACGACCTCGCCTCCGTCCTCGGCAACACCTGCGAGCACGGCTGCTTCCGCTACAGCGCGGACGACCCGAAGACCGCGCTGCGCCGCATCACCGACGAGATGCCGGCCCGGCCGGCCTCCGGAGGCACCGGTACGGACTGGATCGCCGAGCCCTGGGCGATCGGCGAGGGCACCTATCAGGTGGGCAACTTCCCGCCCGGCTGGGCGGAGTGGAACGACAAGTACCGCGACACCCTGCGCACCGACCAGAACCGCCTGGGGGAGGAGCCCGTGACGCCGGGGCAGCTCGCCACGCGCTTCGCCGGCTCCTCCGACCTGTACGGGGACGACGGACGCAGCCCGTCCAGCTCCGTCAACTTCGTCGTCGCGCACGACGGGTTCACGCAGAAGGACCTCTACTCCTGCGACGCGAAGCGCAACGACCAGCCCTGGCCGTACGGTCCGTCCGACGGCGGCTCGGACAACAACGTCTCCTGGGACCACGACGGTGATGCCACGGCCCAGCGGCAGTCGGCCCGCAACGCGTTCGCGTTCCTCATGCTCTCCGCCGGTACGCCGATGATGACCGGCGGCGACGAGAACCTGCGCAGCGTCCGCTGCAACAACAACCCCTACAACCTCGACTCCGCCGCCAACTGGCTCGACCACGAACCCGACGCCGACCAGGGGACGTTCCGCACCTACACCCAGCGGCTGCTCGCCTTCCGCAAGGCGCACCCGGCGCTGCGGCCCGCCGACTTCTACTCGGCCGAGGACACCAACGGCAACGGGACGGCACAGCTCGACTGGTTCACCCCTGCCGGCGCCGCACCCGACGAGGGCTACTGGAACGATCCGGGCAACCACGCTCTCGCCTGGCGGATCGACGGCACCGAGTTCGACGATCCCGCCGACGGCATCTACGTCGCCTACAACGGATGGTCCGAGGCGGTGGACTTCACGCTTCCCCCGGCGGGCGAGGGCAAGCAGTGGCTCCGCGTCACCGACACCGGAGGGCACGCAGAGGGAGACGACCAGGTCGCCGAGCCGGGAACGGAGACCCCGGTCGGGGAGGGCGGCTCCACCTACCGGCTCGGCGGACGGTCGGCGCTCGTGCTGATCGCCGGGTAGCCGCGGGCGATGGTGTCATGGCCACCGTGGAGTGACGCGGCAGCCGTCGTGCCACCGCCGCGCGCGGACAGCCGCACCCCTGCTCAAGGGTCCTCCTGCAGGGCCCTTGAGCAGGGGTGCGCTGCTTCGGGCGCCTCCTCCGTCGTCGCCGCACCCCGCGCGGCTCCGCCCGCCGGGGGCGGGTCAGAGGCGGCGTACCCGCGCGGAGACGCCGTGACCGATGAGCAGGTAGATCGCGGCGGGCAGACCGTAGTTGAGGACCACGCGCATGCCCTCGCTGTCCATGGTGAAGATGTCCCGCGCCCACCACGCGAGCCAGTCGGCCACGCCCTTCACGAACTCCACGAACGGATTCCCCTGGTTGGCCTCCAGCAGGTACAGCAGGATCCACAGGCCCAGGAACACGGCGGCGATGTCCGCGACCGTATGGATGATCAGGGCGGCCCGCTGCGATCCGGAGCCGTCGCGGGGGCGGCGCTCACGGCGCGGCGGAGGGCCCTGCGGTGGGTACTCCGGGCCGGGAGGGCCGTAGTCCGGACCGGGCGGCGGACCGCCCTGCCCGTAGCCGGGTCCGGGCGGCGGACCGCCCTGCGGGCGGTGGTAGTGCGGGTCGGGGTTGCTCACGGGGTCCCAATCCGACGCGTGGGGCGTCTTATCGACGGAGCTGAGTGCCGATCGGCACGGGCCCTGGAGAAACCACGGCGATGCGCCGCCGTCCGGTGGCCCGCATCTCCTCTGCGCCGTCACCTGCGGACGGCGTTACTGACACGAGCGATACGCCCCGTAATGGGCGCCGGTGCGGTGTGCGGACGGCCGGACACGGACGGCGGCGCACCAACGCGGCGCCGCACGGACACAGGCGTACTCACGCGGCGTGCGGATCGTGGGGGTGGAAGCGCGGCCTGGGCACGGAGTGTGTTCCGGCCCCGCCCGAACGGCCCGCCCCCGGCGCGCAGTCGGCCCGATCGCCCGGCGGCTGGGCCAACCGGGGGCAAAGGGACCGCAAAGCCCCCGTAATGGTCGCGGGTTGCCAGTTTCCCGTCCCTTCACGGGTGTTGACGCCGGAGTAGTAGGTACAGATTGCTCATGCCATTCCTTCCGCCATCGGTTGAGGTTGAGGATGGTGACACGAGTGCGCGGCAGTGCCGGGCCGGCAGGACGGCACTCGTCCCGCGATGGAGACGTCTGGAACCGACGAGAGATTGAACGTACGGATGGATCTTGCGCGACTGCCCGACACCGACCTGCTCCGGCTCGTCCGCCACGGGGGTGAGGCTTCCCTGCCGGCGCTCCGTGAGCTGGAACAGCGCCACTTCCAGGCCGTACGGGGCTTCGCGTCGGCGTGCGCCGTCAGTTCCTCGGCAGCCGACGACCTCGCCGCCCAGGCGTGGGAGCGGGCGCTGCGGGGCCGGGACTCCGCCGCGGGCGCCGTACGCCCCCACGCGCTGAGCGTCCTGCTGCGCACCGCGGGCGACTGGTCCGGGACGGGGCAGCGCAGCGCGCTCGACTTCGACCTGGCCATCTGGACCGAGAACCATCCGCCGGAGTTCCGCGACGGGCCCTCGGGGGCCTATTTCCACAGCGACTCGCTGACGGCTCGGGCGTTCCTCTCCCTCCCGCCCACCAGCCAGACGGTGCTGTGGCACGACGCCGTCGAGCAGGACGACAGCTCCCGCATCCTGCTGCTCCTCGGCGAGGGCGCGGAGGACGTGCCGCTGCTCAGCAGGCGTGCGCGCAGGGAGCTCTACAACGCCTACGTCCAGATGCACCAGGACGGGACGCAGGACGGGGAGTGCGCGCGCTTCCACCGGATGATGCTCGCCTACGTGGACAGCAAGTCCGTCGACACGGCGGCCGACATCGTCCCGCACCTGGAGGAGTGCCCCCACTGCACCCGTGCCATCTCGGATCTCGGCCGCATGCACGCCGACTGCGGAACGCTGCTGGCCGAGGCGCTGCTGCCGTGGGGAGGCGAGGAGTACGCGGCGTCGGGCCGGCGCCCGGCGGACGTCCTCGCCGGCGCAGGCGAGGACGAGCGGGCCGACGAGGGAGCCCGGCACGGCAGCCCGGCCGGCGCCGCGGGCGCGACGGCGCTCCTGCCGGGATCGCACGGACCGCGCGGTGCCGGGGGCGGCGACGGGCTGCGCCGGAGGGTTCTCGTCGGGCTGGGCTTCGCCGGGGGCAGGGCGACCGGCCGCAGGCTGCGGGTCAGGCGTATCACGCAGACCGTGGCGTTCCTCGGCCTGTGCTCGCTGGCGGCCGCGTTCGTGTACGCCGGGGCGGTCGGCCCGGGGTCGCCGCAGAGCAACGAGTCGGCGCCGCCGGGCAAGGTTCCCCCGGCTCCGTCACCGCCCACGCCGTCGCCGTCGACGGCCACGAAGACGGCGACCGCCACCTCGACCGTCACGGCGAGGCCCAGTCCCTCCCGGCCCCCGGGCACTTCCGCGCCCCCTGTCCGAGGCGCGGCTCTCGAGTGGGTCTTCGACGACGTCAAGGACGGGGTGGCCAGGGACACTTCGAAGAACGGCAGGGAAGGAGAGCTCGTCGGCGATCCCCTTCCGCGGGTCCTGAAGTCGGGAGCGGTGCAGTTCTCCGGGCAGCAGTCCGTGGCCGCGGACGGCGCCGTGGTCGACACGGACAGCAGCTTCACCGTCTCGGCCAGGGCGAAGATGGACAACAAGGACGAGTTCCAGACGGTGGTCTCCCAGGACGGCACCGACGTCAGCGGGTTCCAGCTCCAGTACGACCCCGAGGAGGACGACTGGGAGATGCGCGTGCACAAGGAGGACGACGAGGACTCGGACGCCGACGAGGCCGCATCACGGTCCGAGCCCCGGGCGGGCGTGTGGACGCACCTGACCGCCGTCTACGACGACCCCGACGACGAGATCCGGCTGTACGTCGACGGCGAACTGGAGGACACGACCGACCGCGACGGCGAGTGGGAGGCCGGCGGGGACTTCGCCGTCGGCCGTGCGCTGGCGGGCGACCAGTTCATCCGGGGATTCGAGGGCGTCATCGACGACGTACGGGCCTTCCGCCGGCCTCTCTCCTCGGCGGAGGCGGCACGCCTCGCCGACAGCCGCTGAACACGGTCGGCGGGCACGGGCGTTGAACGCTCTCGTCGAACCAGCCGGTGAACCAGCCGGTGAACCAGCCGGTGCACCAGCCGGTGAACGACGCCGGTACGGGTGCCGGCGTCGTCGTCCCGTGCCGCCGCCGGACCCCGGCGAAGCCGACGCCCACGGACGACTGAGGCAGCCCGCGGGATCAGGCGAAGTCCTCCCTCAGGTACTCCGCCTTGAGCGCCCGCCGGTTGCGCACCCCCAGCTTCCTGTAGATGTTCTGGAGGTGGTTGTCGACCGTACGCTTGGAGATCGTGACCGCGTCGGCCACTTCGGCGTTGGTGAGCCCGGAGCACACCAGCCCGGCTATCTCCGCCTCCCGGGTGGTGAGGTGCTTGGCGACGCCCAGCACCGAGAGCCCCGGTGTGGAGGCCCCTTCGCAGTGGCGCTGGAGGGAGAAGGAGAGGTTCTCGGCGGCCGTGGCCTGCCGCTGCTCGCCTCGGCGTGACCAGTGCATGCAGGCCGACGCGGCGGCTTCGGCGGCGACCAGTGACGAGCCGGTCCTCTCCAGCGTGCGGGCGGCGGCCTGAAGCATCGCCGGGTCGCCCTCGACGAGAGCGGCGACGTAGGAGGAGTGGGCCGCCGTCAGTTCGCTGTCCGTGGACCTGGAGACCTCCAGGAGCCTGTCGACGACACCCTTGGCGTCCCCGAGCCGGGCGATGTCGGTCAGCAGCCGGGCCTCGCTCGCCAGGTGTCCCGCTTCCCGCGCCCCGGCCACCGCCTCCCACAACACGGCACGGGCGTCCTGCAGATTGCCCTGCGCCGCGTGCGACCACGCCCGGCCCAGGGGGAGTTCGGAACGGAAGGCGCCCCAGTGCGGCAGGTCCGAGCACTCGGCGACCGCCTTCGACGCCGTCGTGACGTCCTTCATCAGGGCGGCGGCCTCGGCCTTGCGTGCCAGCGCCATGTGCAGTGTGCCGACGAGGGAGTTCCGCGACGCCACCGAGACCGCCTGGGACGCCCAGCGCCGTGCCTGTACCGGACGGCCGCGCAGCAGGGCGCAACGGGCGAGCGCCGCCGCGATCCACGCCTCGGCTCCGGGGGCGTCGTCGGCCAGGGCCGCTTCCCAGCCCATCTCGCCCGTCCGGTAGGCCTCGTCGAGCCGCCCCCCTTCCTCCAGCCCGAACATCACGGCGTTGAGGTACTGCACGGGGTGGGGGACGGTGACGGAGTCCTCCTGGCCGAGGCGTTCCTCGTACGCCTCGCGTGCCAGCCGCAGACCGTGCCTCGCCCGGCCGGTGGCGATCAGCGCGGCGGCCCGGGGGCCCTTTCCGAAGAGGCTGGCCTCGCAGTTGTCCTCGAAGCGGACTCCGCGTACCGCGTCGAGGGCCTCCCTCGGCCTTCCGAACGCCATGAGGATCGCGCCGCGCGTCGCCGTGAGCGCGGCCCGGTACTTCGGGTCGCGCATCTCCCGCATCGCTTCGGCGCTGACGGCCAGGGCCTTGCCGGCGTCGATGAACCCCCATGCCAGCAGCCTGGACCTGCCCAGTGCGACGATCAGCCGCTCCAGTTCGTTCGACGCCTTCGCGGCCGCCTCCTCGAAGACGTCCCGGGCGGAGTCGAGGTCGCCGAGTTCGTAGAGCGACTCGGCGAGCAGCACACGGGGGAGGAGTTCCTCGCTGTCCCGGCACGCGGCCTTCGAAAGCTCGCGCACCTGCCGGAAGTTCGACGTGCGCCGTGCCAGCGTCGCGGCCCGCAGGAGCATGTCGGGGTCCGCCGATCCCGTGGCGGCGAGCTGCCAGGAGGCGATCCGTATCTTGTCCGTGAACCTCTTGGCGCCCCTGGCTTTGACCAGAGCCGCTTCCTCGTTGAGGATGCGGCGCCGCTCCGAGGACGGAATGCCCGCCCTGAGCACTCTCTCGTGCGCCGGGTGCGCCAGGGACACCGATTCTCTGCGGCCGTCCCTGGCAGCCCTGATGAATCCGCGCAGTTCGAGTTCGTCCATCGCGCCGCCGGGGAGGCTGGCGGCCTCCACGGGCTGGCACAGCGCGATCCGCTTGAGCGTCCTTCGGGACTCCGGGGCGACGCCGGCCAGTTGCCTCTCCAGCAGCTCCGACAGGAGCGGGGTGGAGTTCACGTCGCCGATCAGGGTCCAGGACTCCCCGTCGTCGACGAGGCCGCCGCCGGCCAGGGAGCCGAGGACGAACTCACGGAGGTAGAGCGGGTTTCCGCCGCTGAGCCGGTGCAGGATGGAGACGGTCCGCGGCTCCACCGCACCGCCGAGCGCGCGGTGCACGGCCTCGGCCACCTGCGGTTCGCCCAGCCCCTCCAGGCCGGCCCGCAGGGCCGTCCCGCTCGCCTGCAGCGAGTACGCGACGGGCTTGAGGCGGTGCAGCGAACTCACCGTGCCCACCAGGAACAGCGCCCCGGCTTCCAGGAGCTGGCCGATCAGTGAGGCGGAGGACTCGTCGAGTCCGTCGAGATCGTCGGCCACGAGGACGAACCGTTTTCCCTCCGCCCCCGCCGCGCACTTGTCCGTGATCGCCGCACGGGTCCGGCGGAAGAGGTCCACCGCGTCCTCCACGCCCGTCCCCGCCGGGAGCAGGTGGGCGAGGGAGGCCAGCGGGGAGTGGGCCTGTGAGACGGCGACCGCCTTGCCAGTGCCGTGACCGCGGTGGACCGCCCTGCGCCGGCAGACGTGGGCGAGCTGCGACTTGCCGGCACCCTGGGGCCCCTCGACGATGAACGCCTGCCAGTGTTCGCTCGCCAGCGCCTCGTCGAACTGAGTGATCTCCCGCGCGCGTCCGACGAACGGCCACGGTCTCGGACCACCCACGTCTCTCCCCCCTCTGTGCGGAGCCGGTCATGGAGCCCGCGGCAACCGCCCGCCCTCCGGTGGTCGTCCGTCGGCTGCCGAACTCCTCGTGAGGCGTGCGTGGTTGAAGACCCGGAACAACCTCGCCCGGTCAACGGCCGGTTTCCTCGTGGGGACCTCCCGAGCAGGGTACGTACGCCGCTCCCACGGGGAACCCCGTCTCGCCCAGAGTTGTCCGATCACGCGTGGAACGGGCCACCGGGGTGCCCCCCGGAAGTGACCGGGGAAGTGACCGGGGAAGGCATGGGGGGCCGTTCCGTACCGTTCCGGGGAATCAAGGCCGTTCCGTACAACTATGTCCCTATCCTGTGTGTCTGACCTCTCGCACAGGGAAATGCGCCACCAAGGGGGCCTTCATGCGGAACATCAGGCTGCTTGCCGTCGCCGTCCTCACGAGCGCCGGACTGCTGGCCACCGCGTCGGTGAGCACGGCTGCCCCGACCGGCACCCAAGGCTCCCCGGGAGCCGTCACGCCGGCCGGGAGCGCCAAGGCGGCGAGCTGCGGCGTCACCTGGGGAAGTCTTCCCAGGTCCAGCTCCGACACAGGCAACCGCCCGCTGACGGACGTCCGGACGGGCCGCCACGAGTGCTTCGACCGGATGGTGCTCGACATCAGCGGCGACCTGCCCGCGGACTCCGTCGGCTATCAGGTCCGCTACGTCGACGAGTTCCGCCAGGACGGCTCCGGCAGCCTCATCGGGATCGGCGGCGGAGCGATCCTGGAGGTCGTGGCAACGGCGCCGAGCTACGACCCGGAGACCTACGAACCCACCTACGCCGGCAAGGGCGGCAAGCCGCTTCCCGGCGTCGACCTCACCGGGTACAGGACGTTCCGCGACGCCCGCTTCGGCGCGAGCTACGAGGGAACCACCCAGCTCGGCCTCGGAGTCCGGGCCCGGTTGCCGTTCCGCGTCCTCTCACTCGGCGACCGCCTGGTGATCGACGTCGCCCACTCCTGGACGGCGGCGCGCTGAGACCCGCGGGCGGCGCCGCTCCCGCACGCGGACTCCCGGACGCCGCCGTGCGTCCGCGCCGGCGGGCCACGGGGGCGGCAGTCCGCGCGGACGGCACAGACAGGGCCGGCCGGTCAAGAGCCGTGCACGGACTCATATGTTCCTGTACCGCCATTCGACTGAGCAAAGCGAGCAGTGTAGACATTGCCCATGGCCGGACCGCTGAGACGACTCCGGGCCCTGTCTGCCACGTATTCAGCTGATCGGCGCCCGCGTAGCCACCGCGACGAGAAGGAGAGGGCCGAGCGTGAGACCCGGCAGAGGCCGCCGGGGCGGCGCATGCGGTCCGTGCTCAGTGGGGGGAGCGTCGCGGGTCAGGTCTTCGTGCTCCAGGCCGTCGTCGTCCTGCTGGTCGTCCTCTCCGCGGTGGCCGCCCTCGTACTGCAGGTGCGGCGCGACGGCTCTCAGGCCGCGCGTGACCAGTCGCTGGCCGTCGCCGAGACCTTCGCGAACTCGCCGGGGGTGCTGAGGGCGTTGAGCTCGCCCCATCCGACAGCGGTCCTCCAGCCGCGTGCCGAGGCCGCCCGGAAAGACTCGGGCGTCGACTTCGTCGTCGTGATGAACACGGACGGTGTGCGCTTCACGCACCCCATCAGGAACCGGATCGGGAAGAAGTTCGTCGGGACCATCGCCCCCGCCCGGAAGGGCGGGGTGCACACCGAGACGGTCGACGGAACGATCGGCCGCATCGAGCAGGCCGTGGTGCCCGTCGAGCGTGCCGACGGCTCCGTCGCGGGCCTCGTCTCGGCGGGGATCAAGGTCGACACGGTCAGCGGCGTCGTCGACCGGCAGCTGCCCATCCTCCTCGGTGCCGCGGCCGTGGCGCTGGGCCTCGCCACGGGTGGGACGGCGCTGGTGAGCAGGAGACTGCGCAGGCAGACCCACGGCCTGGGTGCACCGGAGATGACCCGGATGTACGAGCACCACGACGCCGTCCTGCACGCCGTCCACGAGGGCGTGGTCATCGTCAGCGGCAGCGGCCGCCTGCTGCTGGCCAACGACGAGGCGACCCGCCTGCTCGGCCTCCCCGCCGACGCGCAGGGACGCCAGGTCACCGAACTGGGCCTGGAGACCCGTACGGCGGAGCTGCTGGCCTCGGGACGCGTCGCCACCGACGAGGTGCTGCCGGCCGGCGACCGGCTGCTCGCCGTCAACAGCCGCTCCACCGACCGCAACGGAGGCCCGCCGGGCTGGGTCGCGACGTTCCGGGACTCCACCGAGCTGCGCCATCTCTCCGACCGGGTCGACGTCACACGCAGACGCCTCCGGCTGCTCTACGACGCCAGCGGCAACATCGGCACCACCCTGGACGTCACCCGCACCGCCGAAGAGCTGGCCCAGGTGGCCGTGCCCCGGTTCGCCGACTTCGTCACTGTCGACCTGGCCGACCCCGTACCGCGCGGGGACGGGCCCGGCGCCGCCGTCGACAACATGAAGATGCGCCGCACGGCTGTCAACGGAATCCGGGACGACCATCCCCTCTACCCCGTCGGGGAAGAGATCAGATTCGTCCCGTCCTCACCGCAGGCCAGGGGCTTCGGCAGCGGACAGGCCGTCGTCGAACCGCACCTGGACGCCTCCCCCGGATGGCGGGCCCAGGACGCCGAACGCGCCCCGCGCGTACTGGAGTACGGCATCCACTCGCTCATCGCCGCTCCGCTGCGCGCCCGCGGCGCACTGCTCGGCGTCGTCAACTTCTGGCGCTCCGAGAAGCCCGAGCCCTTCGAGGAGGAGGACCTCTCCCTCGCCTCCGAACTGGCGGCCCGCGCCGCGGTCTGCATCGACAACGCCCGCCGCTACACGCGCGAGCACGAGATGGCCGTCACGCTGCAGCGCAGCCTGCTCCCCCGCGCGCTGCCCGCTCAGAGCGCCGTCGAGGTCGCCTCCCGCTACCTGCCCGCGAAAGCGGGCGTGGGCGGCGACTGGTTCGACGTCATCCCGCTGCCGGGCGCGCGCGTCGCGCTCGTCGTCGGCGACGTCGTCGGTCACGGCCTGCACGCCGCCGCGACCATGGGACGTCTGCGCACGGCGGTCCACAACTTCTCCGCACTCGACCTGCCGCCCGAGGAACTCCTCGGACACCTCGACGAGTTGGTCGCCCGCATGGACCAGGACGGGATCGACGCGGGCGACAACGCCGCCATCACTGGCGCGACGTGCCTCTACGCGATATACGACCCCTCCTCCGGCAGCTGCGCGATGGCCAGGGCCGGACACCCCGTCCCCGCCCTCGTCAGCCCCGACGGGACGGTCGAATTCCCCGAGCTGCCGGCCGGTCTGCCTCTCGGCATAGGCGGACTGCCCTTCGAGACAGCGGAGTTGCAGATACCCGAAGGCAGCCGTCTGGTGCTCTACACGGACGGGCTCGTCGAGCGCCGTGGCCAGGACATCGATGTGGGGCTCACACAGCTCAGGGACGCGCTGGCCGGTGCCGAACCCTCTCCCCGCTCGACCTGCCGGGCCGTGCTGGAGGCGATGCTTCCCGCGCGGCAGGGCGACGACATCGCGCTGATCGTCGCCCGCACACGGAAGCTGGAGCCGGCTCAGGTCGCCGAGTGGGACGTGGCCTCCGACCCCGCGGCCGTGGCGGGCGTACGGGCCGACGTCACACGGAAGCTGGAGGAATGGGGACTGGAGGACGTCGGCTTCGTCACCGAACTGATCCTCAGCGAACTGATCACCAACGCCATCCGCTACGGCACCGGCCCCATCCGCGTACGCCT